>NZ_AOFQ01000006.1 GCF_000495915.1 Stutzerimonas chloritidismutans AW-1 | reverse complement strand
GAAAAAGCCGTTCTACATCGAGCCGCTGTTCACCCGCGACCCGCGCCACATCAAGCCGGTGCACGTGCTGATGGCGATGATGGCGATCCGCGGCATCTACGAAAAACACAACGTGCAGTCGCTCAACCACGGCATCGGTTTCAACACCGCCGCCATCGAGCTGATCCTGCCGACCTACGGCGAATCCCTCGGCCTGAAAGGCAAGATCTGCCGCAACTGGACGCTCAACCCGCACCCGACGCTGATCCCGGCGATCGAGACTGGCTGGGTCGAGAGCGTGCATTGCTTCGGCACCGAGCTGGGCATGGAGAACTACATCGCCCAGCGCCCGGACGTGTTCTTCACCGGCCGCGACGGCTCGATGCGCTCGAACCGCATGATGTGCCAGCTGGCCGGGCAGTACGCCGTGGACCTGTTCATCGGCGCCACCCTGCAGGTCGATGGTGATGGCCATTCCTCCACCGTCACCCGCGGGCGTCTGGCCGGTTTCGGCGGTGCGCCGAACATGGGCCACGACCCACGCGGCCGCCGCCATCCGACCCCGGCCTGGCTGGACATGGCCATGCCCGGCGGCGAGGCCCCGGTGACCATGCTCGAGCGCGGCAAGAAGCTCGTGGTGCAGATGGTCGAGACCTTCCAGGAAGGCGGCAAACCCACCTTCGTCGAGCAGCTCGATGCGGTGGAGGTGGCGAAGAAGAGCGGCATGCCGCTGGCGCCGATCATGATCTACGGCGACGACGTCACCCATCTGCTCACCGAGGAAGGCATCGCCTACCTGTACAAGGCCCGCTCGCTGGAGGAACGCCAGGCGATGATCGCCGCGGTGGCCGGCGTCACCAGCATCGGCCTGCGGCACAACCCGAAGGACACCGAGCGCATGCGCCGCGAAGGGTTGATCGCCCTGCCGGAAGACCTCGGCATCCGCCGCAACGACGCCACCCGCGAACTGCTCGCCGCCAAGAGCATCGCCGAGCTGGTGGAGTGGTCCGGCGGCCTCTACAACCCGCCTGCCAAGTTCAGGAGCTGGTGATGAGCGCACTCATTGCACGACAGGCGCCGTCCGCGGCCGAGCGCTTGGCCGATCTGGCGGTGCAGGCGCTGGTCAACGAGGCCGACCTGTCGCCCAAGCCGGGGCTGGTCGACCGACGCGGCAGTGGCGCGCACAGCGATCTGCACCTGGGGCTGATGCACGCCTCGGCGCAGTCGCTGTGGCCGGCGTTCGCCGCCATGGCCGATGCCGCGCGGAGCGAAGGTCGGGTCAGCCAGGCGCTGCGGGAAACCCTCGGCCAGCTGGGCCGCGACGGCGAAGCGGAGATGCTGCGCGTTACCGCAGGGGTCAACACTCATCGCGGCGCGATCTGGGCGCTGGGGCTGCTCAGCGCGGCGGCCATGCTGGAAAGCGGCGCTTCGGCTGGCGGGATCACCGCCAGCGCGGCCGCCTTGGCGCGGCTGGACGACCCGGCCGCGCCGCACAACCCGGACAGCCACGGCGCGCGGGTCTGCCGTCGCTACGGCGTGCTTGGCGCCCGCGAACAGGCGCAGCACGGCTTTCCCGCGGTCATCGAGCACGGCTTGCCGCAGCTGCAGGCCAGTCGCCGCGCCGGCGCCGGCGAGCAGAACGCCAGGCTCGATGCACTGCTGGCGATCATGAGCAGCCTGACCGACACCTGCGTGCTGCATCGCGCCGGTCTTGAAGGGCTGACCCGCATGCAGGCCGGTGCCCGCGCCGTGCTCGAAGCCGGTGGTGCCGCCAGCCTCGCCGGTCGTCGCCAGCTGCGCCTGCTCGATCGCGACATGCTCGCCCTCAACGCCTCGCCGGGAGGCGCCGCCGACCTCCTGGCCGCCACCCTTTTCCTCGACCGCCTGGCGCCGCATGCGTCGGCGCCGACTGGGAGCAACTGAACATGGAAACCCTGTCTTTCGAATTCGCCGCCGGGCAACCCGCCCGCGGCAAGGCCCTGGTCGGCGTGGTCGGCTCGGGCGATCTGGAAGTGCTGCTGGAACCCGGCCAGGCCGGCAAGCTGGCGATCCAGGTAGTCACCTCGGTCAATGGTGCCGAGCAGCGCTGGAAGAGCCTGTTCGAGCGGATGTTCCGCGAGCAGACGCCACCGGCATTGAACATCGATATTCATGATTTTGGGGCCACGCCCGGCGTAGTGCGTCTGCGCCTGGAGCAGGGACTGGAGGAGGTCGGCCATGACTGATGTGTCCGCTAACACCGTGGCCCGTTTACTCGCGTCGCGCAGCTTCGTCGAACTCGGTGCCCGCCAGCGTGCCCGCGCGCTGCTGGACGAAGGCAGCTTCCGCGAACTGCTCGATCCGTTCGATCGCGTCACCTCGCCCTGGCTGCCGAAGCAGGGCATCGTCACCCAGGCCGACGACGGCGTGGTGGTCGCCAAGGGCACCATTGACGGCCAGCCAGCGGTGATCGCCGCCATCGAAGGCGCCTTCCAGGGCGGCAGCATGGGCGAGGTCGGCGGCGCGAAGATCGCAGGCTTGCTGGAACTGGCTGCCGAAGACAACCGCAACGGCATCCCGACCCGCGCCGTGCTCCTGCTGGAAACCGGCGGCGTACGTCTGCAGGAAGCCAACCTGGGCCTGGCCGCCATCGCCGAGATCCAGGCGGCCATCGTCGAGCTGCGCGACTACCAGCCGGTGATCGGCGTGGTCGCCGGTTCCGTCGGCTGCTTCGGTGGCATGTCCATCGCCGCCGGGCTGTGCAGCTACCTGGTCGTCACCCGTGAGGCCCGCGTCGGCCTCAATGGCCCGCAGGTGATTGAGCAGGAAGCGGGCCTCGACGAGTACGACTCGCGCGACCGCCCGTTCATCTGGAGCCTGACCGGCGGCGAGCAGCGCTATGCCTCGGGTCTGGTAGACGCCTATGTCGCCGACGACACCGACGCCATCCGCGCGCAACTGCACGAACTGTTCGCCCTCGGCAAGCCGCTGCAGCCGCGCAGCCGCCGCCACGCCTGGTACCTCCAGCGCCTGGCCGACGTCGACACCCGCACGCAGCTCGATGCCGCCGCCGTGCGTGCCCTCTACGAAGGAGATGCCCAATGAGCCGTGGACTGAACTGGTTGCAAGCCCTGGCCGGGGGTCAGGCACTGGCGGGCTATCCGGCCTCGGTGAAGGTGGTCGACGGCACGCTCGGTGAGCGCGCCGCCCGTTATATCGCCGTGGTGCCGGACGCCGAGAATCCCTTCCCGCGCGCGCGCAATGGCGAGGTCGGTCTGCTCGAGGGCTGGGCCCTGGGCCAGGCGCTGGACGAGGTGATTGCGGCCGATCGCGACAGGGCGGACAAGCGTGTGGTGGTCGCCGTGGTCGACGTGCCGAGCCAGGCCTATGGCCGCCGCGAGGAGGCGCTGGGCATTCACCAGGCGCTGGCCGGTGCGGTGGACGGCTATGCCCGCGCACGGCTGGCCGGGCACCCGGTGATCGCGCTGCTGGTGGGCAAGGCCATGTCCGGCGCCTTTCTCGCTCATGGCTATCAGGCCCAGCGGATCATCGCCCTGCGCGATCCGGGCGTGATGGTGCATGCCATGGGCAAGGCCGCCGCGGCGCGCATCACCCTGCGCAGCGTCGAGGAACTGGAAGCCCTGGCCGAATCGGTGCCGCCGATGGCCTACGACATCGACAACTACGCGACCCTCGGCCTGCTCTGGGAAACCCTCTCGGTGGACAGCATCGAGCAGCCCTCGGCGGATGATCTGACGCGTGTACGCGACTGCCTGAACAAGGCGGTGGTGGACATCGGCGGCAGCAGCGACCTGCGCGGCCGTCTGGGCGCGCCGAACCGCGAGGCGTCGTCGCGGGTGCGCGAGCTGCTGCGCGCGCAGTGGTAGCGAACACCTGAGCGGCGGTATCCGCCGAACCCATCAGCGACTCGACAACAACAATCACGAGGAGGCTGTAGATGCACGACACACCTCGCCCCCACGACCTGCTCTGGGGCATGACTCCAGCACAGCTGCCGGCCGATGCGCCGGCCTGGGCGGTGGCCGTGCTCGCCGCCGGCCAGCCGGTGGTTGTGCGGCGTGCGCGTGTGGCCGCCGGCCTGGTTGCGGTCGGGTTGCGCGGGGCGACGCGTGATCAACGCCTGGCCGCGCTGATGCCGGTCGAGGCGATCGCTCATCGGTTGGCACCGGAAGATCTGCTCGCTCGTCAGGCCAGTGAGGATCTGCCGGTGTTCCGCGTGCTGGCCGAGCTACGCCCGTTGCTCGATGCGCTGGGGTATGTATGGGGCGTCACCGGCTCGGCGGGCTTTCAGCTCGCCACCGGACTGCCGACGGCGCATCCAGACAGCGATCTCGATCTGCTGCTCAGAACCGAGCATCCGCTGCCACGCAGCGAGGCGCGCCCGTTGCTGCAGCTGCTGGAACGCCGCGCCTACCGCGTCGACCTGCAGCTGGAGACCCCGCTGGGCGGTGTGGCGCTCAGGGAATGGGCCGGTGACGGCGCGCGGGTGCTGGTCAAGACCGCGGATGGCCCCCGGCTGGTCGGCGATCCCTGGCAAGCGGGGCGTGCGGCATGAGCAGCCTGTTCGCCTTTCCCGGTCAGGGCGCGCAGAAACCCAGCATGCTCCAGCGCCTGCCGCAGGAGCCCGAAGTGCACGAATGCCTGACGCAGGCCAGTGCGGTGCTGGGTGAGGATGCGCTGCTGCTTGATTCGGCCGACGCGTTGCAATCGACCCGTGCCGTGCAGCTTTGCCTGCTGATCGCCGGTGTCGCCGGAGCGCGGCTGCTGATGCGTGATGGCCAGCGGCCGGACTATGTCGCCGGGCTGTCCATCGGTGCCTACGCCGCGGCGGTGGTCGCCGGGGCGCTGGACTATCGCGATGCGGTGCGACTGGTTGCGCTGCGTGGCGAGCTGATGCAGCGGGCCTACCCACACGGCTACGGCATGACCGCCATCCTCGGCCTGTCGCTGGGCACGGTCGAGGGCCTGCTGACGGAGGTCGCGGAGCCCGCCTACCTGGCCAATATCAACGCCGACAACCAGCTCGTCATCGCCGGCAGCGACGCCGCCATGGCCGCAGTCGCCGCCCGCGCCAAGGCTCTCGGCGCCTCCTGTGCGCGGCGCCTGGCGATGAGCGTGCCCTCGCACTGCGCGTTGCTCGATCAGCCGGCGCGTGAGCTCGCCGAAGCCTTCGCCAGCGTCAGCCTGCGCGCTCCGCAAATTCGCTATCTGAGCAGCTCGTCCGCACGTCCGATATTCGATTGCGAGTGCCTGCGCGACGACCTGGCCTTCAACATGTGCCGCGTCGTCGACTGGCACGGCACCCTGCGCACCGCCTACGAGCGCGGTGTGCGGCTGCACGTCGAACTGCCGCCGGGCTCGGTACTGACCGGGCTGGCACGACGGGTTTTCGAACAAGGTACGCTGGTCGCCTTCGATGGCGCCCGGCTCGATACGCTGGATGCCTTGCTGCGTCGGGAGGGCAGCCAGAGCCGATAGACCGCGTGCACATTCAGCGCGAGCAAGCCTTACTCGCGGCTGATCGATGGATAACAACAACGACCTCGACAACACGCGCCAAGCCCTCTGCAGGCCGGCGCAACCAAAAGGACAAGAACAATGATCATCTTTGGTGTGGCCTTCCTGGCCTTGTGTACCCTCACCGGCATCTTCGTCGGCGAGCTGCTCGGCAAGCTGATCGGCGTACCGGCCAACGTCGGTGGCGTCGGCATCGCCATGGTGCTGCTCATCCTCGTCGGCAGTTACCTGAAGAACCGCGGCCTGTTCAAGCCGGAAACCGAACAGGGCGTGAAGTTCTGGAGCGCCGTCTACATCCCGATCGTGGTCGCCATGGCCGCGCAGCAGAACGTCTACGGCGCGCTGTCCGGCGGCCCGATGGCGATTCTCGCCGGCATCGCCGCGGTGGTATTGGCCTTCGCCCTGGTCCCGGTGCTGGACCGCATCGGCCGAAAAAAGTCTGAGGCCGAGCCGGTTGCCACCGCCAAGCCCACCACCAGCAGCGCACGGGGGTAATGGCCATGTACGAATCGCTCATGAAAGTGGTCACCGGCTACGGCATGATCAGCGGCTTCGCCCTCATCGGCGCAACCATGTGGCTGTCCTACTGGCTGTCGGACAAGCTCACCAAGGGCCGTCTGCACGGCTCGGCGGTGGCCATCCTCATCGGCCTCTTGCTCTCCTACATCGGCGGCGTGGTGACTGGCGGGCAGAAGGGCCTGGTGGATATCGCGCTGTTCTCCGGCATCGGCCTGCTCGGCGGCGCCATGCTGCGTGACTTCGCCATCGTCGCCACCGGTTTCGGCGTCAGCGTCGAAGAGCTCAAGCGGGCCGGGATGGTGGGCGTGCTGGCGCTGTTCGTCGGCGTGTTCTCCTCGTTCATTGCCGGTGTCGCGGTGGCCATCGCCTTCGGCTACACCGATGCGGTCAGCCTCACCACCATCGGCACCGGTGCGGTGACCTACATCGTCGGCCCGGTTACCGGCGCGGCGATCGGCGCCAGCTCCGAGGTCATGGCGCTGTCGATCGCCGCCGGCCTGGTCAAGGCGATCCTGGTGATGGTGGCCACGCCCTTCGTCGCCCCGCTGATCGGCCTGAACAACCCGCGCTCGGCGGTGATCTTCGGCGGCCTGATCGGCACCTCCAGCGGCGTGGCCGGCGGCCTGGCGGCCACCGATGCCCGCCTGGTGCCTTACGGCTGCCTGACTGCGGCTTTCTACACCGCGCTGGGCTGCCTGCTCGGGCCATCGCTGCTGTTCTTCGTCATGCGCGGATTGTTGGGCTGAGCTGCCCCCCGCTGTAGTTCCCCGCCATACGCAGCGCGCCCGTCAGGGCGCGTTTGCGTTCATCAAGGAATGCCGAAAGATGAACTCTCTCAAGGTCAGCCACAAACTGGCCCTTGGCTTCGCCGCCGTTCTGGCACTGACCATCGCCGTCGCACTGATCGGTATCTATGGCATGGATGCATTGATCTCTCGCAGCGACAAGGCGCAGAGCGCAGCCAGGCTGCTCGACGAGGCCAATCGCATCCGTTACGCCCAGATCAGCTTTGAGACCCGCGGCGATCCCCGTCATGTGGAAGCGGTCGAGCAGTCGGTGGCCCGGGTCGTCGAGCTGGTGCAGCAGCAGAAGGCTGAATTCAGCGATCCGCAGGACCTGCAGCGCCTGGACGCCATCGCCAGTGAGGCCCAGCACTACCGCCAGCGCTTTCTCGAACTGGCCGGGCTCTGGGAGCGCAAGGTGAAGACGCGCAGTAGTTGGGTCGAGGCCGGCAACACGTCCGATGCACTGATCGCCGAGCTGGAGGCGCGCTGGTCCGGCACGCCGGACGCACCGGTCATGCATGAGGATCCGCGTAGCGCAGCCATCGGCCTGCAGGCCGGTGAAGTTTCCAAGCACAACCGCATGGTGCGCTTCATGGTGCGCGGCTACCTGATGACCGAGACCGAGCAGTCGCTGCAGCAATTGCAGCAACAGTTCAGCACGCTGCAGGCGGCGGTGGACAGGCTGGATGCCCAGCTGGCCGGTACCCCCGGCGTCGATCTGCAGCCTCTGCGTGACTCGGTGGCGACCTATATCCGCCAGTTCGGCCAGCTGCCGCCGATCGTCGCCGCCCAGGCGCAGGCGCGCGAAGAAATGCAGAGCATCTTCGACAGCATCTACCGCAACACCAGCGAAATCGTGCAGACCCAGACCGACAAGCGCAGCGCCGAAGCCGGGCAGAAAAAGGCGCTGCTGCTGGCAATCACACTGCTGGCGGTGGCGCTGGGATCGCTGATCAGCTGGCTCATCGTGCGTCAGCTGACGCAACCGCTGGCACAGGCCGTGGCGATCGCCGCGCGCATCGGTGCCGGCGACATGACCGAGCAGCCGCGACAGCAGCGCAGCGACGAGTTCGGTCAGCTGCTCGATGCGCTGGACCGCACCCGTGACAATCTGCGTGACCTGATCGGCCGCATGAGCGGCATCACCGGCCAGCTGGCCAGCGCGGCGGAGGAGCTTTCGGCGGTGACCGAACAGACTAGCGCGGGCATCCAGAGCCAGCGCCTGGAAACCGATCAGGTCGCTACCGCCATGCACGAGATGGCCGCGACCGTGCAGGAGGTGGCGCGCAATGCCGACGAGGCGTCCAGCGCCGCGCAGCATGCCGATCGCCAGGCGGCGCAGGGTGATGTGGTGGTGCAGCGGGCCCTGACGCAGATAGACCGCCTGTCCTCCCAGGTCGGGCTGTCGGCCGAGGCAATGGCGCAGCTGAACCAGGAAACGGCGGGCATCAGCACCGTGCTCACGGTGATCAACGGCATTGCCGAACAGACCAACCTGCTCGCCCTCAATGCCGCCATCGAGGCGGCCCGCGCTGGTGACGCCGGTCGCGGTTTCGCCGTGGTGGCCGACGAGGTGCGCGGCCTGGCGTTGCGCACGCAGCAGTCGACGGCGCAGATCGAGGAGCTGATCGGCAATCTGCAGAAGGGCGCGCTGCATGCCTCGTCGCTGATGGACAGCAGCCGTGGCCTGGCCGATGAGACGGTCAGGCTGGCGCGTGATGTCGGCGACGAGCTGCAGGCCATTACCCGCACGATCTCGACCATCCAGGCGATGAACCTGCAGATCGCCACGGCATCGGAGGAGCAGAGCTCGGTGGCCGAAGACATCAACCGCAGCGTGCTCAGCGTGCGCGATGTGGCCGAGCAGTCGGCCGCCGCAGCGCAGCAGACCGCGGCCTCGACGGTGCAGCTGGCGCGGCTGGGCAGCGAGCTGCAGGAGCTGACCGCGCGCTTCCAGGTCTGAAGCGATCCGCACAGCCGGTGCGGGGTGCGATCTGCTGCGCCCTTCGCCCGGCCTCTCGTCTCCTCGGCCCAACGTCGGGGGTTACAGCGGTAGGTTTTTCTGGCAGGGTGTCTCTGCGATTGCGTGACGATTTGCCACAGCTGGCGGTCGACGCGAATCGATGTGATTGCGGGAGAGACTGCCGCATGGCAGCGCCGAAGGAGCAACCGCCCCGGAAACTCTCAGGCAAAAGGACCGCTATCACTGCTGACACTCTGAAGAGCCGCCCGGTTTTCGTCGCCGGGCGCACCGAAGGAGCAAGCGAGCCGTCACGCGCTCGTGAATCTCTCAGGTCCAGAACAGAGGGGGCGCCCGCCGCGCGTTGGGCGCACGGGCTATGACCCCCTGACGTTCTGGAGCGACAACAATGAAAACAATCGCAGTCATCGGTGGCGGTATCACTGGCGTCACCACCGCCTATGCCCTGGCCAAGCGCGGCTTCTCCGTCACCCTGCTGGAAAAGCACCGTTACGCGGCGATGGAAACCTCGTTCGCCAACGGCGGCCAGCTGTCGGCCTCCAATGCCGAGGTCTGGAACCACTGGTCGACCATCGTCAAGGGTCTCAAGTGGATGCTCAAGAGCGACGCGCCGCTGTTGGTCAATCCCAAGCCCAGCTGGCACAAGCTCTCCTGGTTCGCCGAGTTCATCGGCTCGATTCCCAATTACCGGCAGAACACCATCGAAACCGCACGCCTGGCCATCGCCGCGCGCGAGCACCTGTTCGCCTGGGCAGAAGCCGAAGGCATCGACTTCGACCTGAAAAAGAAGGGCATCCTGCACATCTACCGCGACAAGGCCGGTTTCGAGCATGCCGGGCTGGTCTCACGCCTGCTCGCTGAAGGCGGCCTGCCGCGGCGCAGCGTGACGCCGGAGGAAATGCGCGCCATCGAGCCGACCCTGGCCGGCACCTACTACGGTGGCTACTTCACCGAGTGCGATTCCACCGGCGACATCCACAAGTTCACCCATGGCCTGGCCACGGCGATCGAGCGGCTCGGGGTGCGTTGTTTGTATGGCGAGGACGTGCAGGCGGTGGCCACTGACGGCAAGCGCGCGACCGTGACGCTGGGCGGCGTTGCCGGTGGCGAGCGCCTGGAGTTCGACGGCCTGGTGATCTGCGCCGGCACCGCCAGCCGCGATCTCGCCGCGCAGCTCGGCGACCGGGTGAACATCTATCCGGTCAAGGGCTACTCGATCACCGTCAACCTGGCCGACGAAGTCAGCCGCGCCTCGGCTCCCATCGTCAGCCTGCTCGATGACGAAACCAAGCTGGTCAGCAGTCGCCTCGGTGATGATCGCTTCCGCGTCGCCGGCACCGCCGAGTTCAACGGCTACAACCGCGACATCCGTGCCGATCGCATCCGCCCGCTGGTGGACTGGGTCAACCAGTGCTTCCCCGGCGTCAACACCCGCAGCGTAGTGCCCTGGGCCGGCCTGCGGCCGATGATGCCGAACATGATGCCCAAGGTCGGCCGTGGCAGTTCGCCCTGCGTGTTCTACAACACCGGCCACGGGCACCTTGGCTGGACGTTGAGCGCGATCACCGCGGACATGGTCGGTGACGTGGTGGCGCAAAGCCTGGGCCGGCCGGCTCCGGTCGCATCCGGGCAGACAGCCGTCGCCTAATGCGGCGGTCGCAGGGTGGAAGACGGCGAAGCCTCTTCCACCGTTGCGCGCCGGCTCTGCACCCACGGTGTGGCTGGCTTCACGTCGGGTGTAGGCTTGTGCGTTCCGGCCTTGCGTTGATTGGCCATGTGGGGCTCGGGCGTCATCGTAATCCTGCGGCGTTGCGAAAGACTGCGTGGATAAGCTTCGCGTTATCCACCCTACGTCGCCCAACACAGCGGTCGTAGAGTGGAAGACGGCGAAGCCTCTTCCACCGCTGCGGCGCCTATCTAATCATCTTCCCGTCCCGCTCGGCCGCATGCGGACGCCGCTTCAGCTCGGATGTTTCAAGCTGTACATCCGGCATTCGGCGAGCAGCGCCAGCAGGTTGGGGTCGCGCTCCTTGGCCTTGAGGAACACCACGCCGATGTGCTGCTGCAGGTGATAACGCGCCTGTAGTGGGATCAGCCGCACCCGCGATTCGTAGACCATCCCCACGCGCCCTGGCAGCAATGCGTAACCGACCCCGGAATTGACCATGCTGAGCAGGGTGAATATGTCGTTCACCTGCATCGCCACCTTCGGCTCGAAGCCCGCCAGCTGGAACACCCGGTTGCCGTCCTGGTGGGTGGCGAAGCCCTGCGACAGGGTGATGAAAGTGGCGTCGCGCAGGTCGCTGAGGTCCACCTCGCTCTGATTGGCGAAGGGCGAGTCGGCCGGCGCGGCGAGGAAGATGTCGTCGGAAAACAGCTGCACCTGCGCGCAGTCCGAGTCTGCCACGCTTTCGTTGAGCGACACCAGGATGGCGTCGAGCTCCATGTTCTTCAGCTTGTAGAGCAGGTCGACGTTGGAGCCGAGGATCAGGTCGATGTTGAGTTCGCTGCGGCGCAGTTTCAGACCCATGATCAGCTGCGGCACGGTCTTCACCGTCAGCGAATACAGCGCGCCGAGCTTGAAGCGCTCGGCCGAGAAGCCGGCGGCTTCGCGGGTCTGGCGCACCGTCTCGAGCACGTCCTTGACCAGCTGCTGGGCGCGCTCTTCCAGCACGTAGGCGCTTTCCAGCGGGATCAGGTTGCGCCCCTCGTGCTTGAACAGCGGGCAGCGCAGCGCGCTTTCTAGGGAGTGGATGGCGCGGTGCACGCTGACGTTGCTGGTGTTCAGCTCCACCGCGGCCTTGCCCAGATTGCCGCTGCGCATGAAGGCCAGAAACACTTCCAGCTTCTTCAGGGTCAGTTCTTCGTCGATCTGCATGGCTTCGGCTCCGCGGGCGGGTCGACGATTATGCCGGACGAGGGCGCACTGCGGCGCCTCACCAGCGCAGCAGGCGCGGCCCGAGGAGTGTACCAAGCACGCCGGGCAGCAAGATGCCGAGCAGGTACCAGAGCGCCCAGAACGGCACCGCCATCTCCGGGCAGTGCAGGCTGTAGGCGAGGGCCGCGATGCTGCCGGCGAGCAGGCCGGCAGCGCCGCCGGCCAGGCGCGGGCGCGTCGGTGCCAGCCCGCGCAACGCCCAGAACGCGGCGATGAAGGCGGGGATCGACAGCAGCGCGATATTCGCCAGGCACTCGCGCCAGGTGTTGCCGAGCAGCAGCGGCACGCGCGTGTCGGCCGGGGCGGCAATCAGAATCGTCAGTGCGGCGACCCAGACGATCACCACCGGTGCCGCCAGCAGCGCCCAGCTACGACCCACCCGCGTGCCGGGGCGGGCCATGCGCGTGGTCAGCAACAGCGCACCGAAGAGCAGGGTCGCCGGCAGTGCCAGCTTGGCCCAGAACAGCGGCGTGGTGGCGATCACCGCCAGGTCTGCGCGGATGCCATAACCCGTCACGATCAGCAACAGCGCGCCGGCCAGGCCGCACAGCAGCGCCGTGGCGAAGCGCTTGGCGACGACGTGCCGGTCCACCGGTGCAACCTCGCTGGCGAGTAGGGCGATCAGGTCATCGGTTTTCATGAGCCACCTCGAATCTTCGCCGCCAGGGCCTTGAGCCCGCGATGGATGCCGACCTTGATCGCCGAGCTGGAAAGCCCGGTCAGACGCGCAGTTTCTTCCACCGAGCGGCCCTCCAGTTTGACGTGAACGATGGGTAGTCGCTGGCGTGGCGGCAGCTGCTGGAGCAGCTTGCCCAGGTCGCGGCGGGCCTCGGCCTGCGCGTTGTCCTGTACGGCGAGCAGCTCGTCGGCCTCGTCCAGCCAGTCCGTCTGCGCGGCCTGACGGCCACGGGTGCGGTAGTGGTCGGCCAGCTTGTAGCGACAGATCGCCTGCACCCAGACCGTCAGCGGCTGCTCCGCACGATAGGTCTGCCGCGCATTGTGTACGGCCAGCAGAACCTCCTGCAGCACATCTTCCAGCTCGTCCGGCTGCGGCAGGCGGCGACGCAGAAAACCGCGCAGATGGCCGCCGAGCTGGTCGAGGAATGCCCGGTAGGCCTTCGCATTGCCATCGAGCCCGCGCAGCAGCAGCGCGCGCAGCTCGTTCTCGCGGGCCTGGAGTGTCTCCTGAGAGGTAATTCGTTCCATCGGCTGCTCTGGTTACAGGTGGAATCGCGAAATGTCCGCCGCCCGTCGACCAGGGTCACGGTAGGGACGTCGCGAGGAAATCTCAAAATAATTTTTTGCTGACTGTAACCACCACGACTGACGCAGCGAATTACCTGAAGAGCCATCTGCAGATTCGCCGATGGCCACTCAACGATTGCGGAGAATCCAACATGAAGGCTCTCAACCTTGCGGCTGCCGCCATTGCCCTGGCTTCGATCGCCGCTGGCGCTCAGGCAGGCGAGAACGACAAAGGCGACATGGAAAAATGCTACGGCGTCGCGCTGGCCGGACAGAACGATTGCAAGGCCGGTGCCGGCACCAGTTGCGCCGGCAGTTCCAAGCGCGATTACCAAGGCAACGCATGGAAACTGGTGCCCGTCGGTACCTGCACCTCGATCGAGACGCCCAAGGGAATGGGCTCGCTGACGCCGGTCGAGCGCTGAGCCTAGCGTGCCGGCCATGCAGATTCTCGGAGCAGGACTAGCAGGCCGTTGAAAAAAGCCAGAGCCCGCGTGGCTCTGGCAAAATGGCGGCCATCCTCTTCTGCCGAAGCCAGCCCAAGCCGATGCGTGGACTCGACCTCAAACAAAACGAGCTGTTCAGTTATACGACGCTGGAGCAGCGCATCCCGAACGATCACCCGCTGCGTCCCCTGCGAGGCCTGGTCGATACCGTTCTGGCTTCGATGGATCGGGACTTCGACGGGCTGTACTCCACCCTGGGACGGGCCTCGATTGCGCCGGAGCGGCTGCTGCGCGCCTCGTTGCTGCAGGTGATTTACACCATTCGCTCCGAGCGGCAGTTGGTCGAGCAGATTGATTTCAACCTGCTGTTTCGCTGGTTCGTCGGCTTGTCGATGGACGAGCGCATGTGGGATCACTCGACCTTCAGCCAGAACCGTGACCGCTTGTTCAACCAGGATGTAGCGCGGCTGTTCTTCCAGCGCATCAAGTCGCTGGCCGCATGGTCCGAGTACGCCAGCAACGAGCATTTCAGCGTCGATGGCACGCTGATCGACGCCTGGGCCTCGCACAAGTCCTTTATCAAGAAGGATGGCGGCGACCCACCGGAGGATGGCACGCGCAACCCCGATGCCGACTTCAAGGGCGAGAAGCGCAGCAACGCGACCCACCAATCGACCAGCGATCCCGAGGCCCGGCTGGCGCGCAAGAGCAATGGCGATGCCAGTCGTCTGGCGCACATGGCCCACACGATGATGGAGCACCGCAACGGTCTGATCGTGGATGTGGAATGCACCGAGTTCAATGGACGTGCCGAGGTAGAGGCGGCGCTGGAGATGCTGGAGCGCACGGCCAAGCCGGGCAGCACGGTAGGTGCAGACAAGAATTACGACCAGAAGCGTTTCGTGCAGAGGGCGCGCGAGCTGAAAGTGACACCGCATGTGGCGCAGAAGCGCAAGGGCAGCGCCATCGATGGGCGCACCACGCGGCATCCGGGGTATGCCGCCAGCCAGAAGATCCGCAAGCGGATCGAAGAAGGTTTTGGCTGGCTGAAGACGGTTGGCGGCCTGCGCAAGACCAAGCTGATCGGTCGCGCCAAGCTGAGTGCTCAGTTATTGCTGGGTTTCTCGGTCTACAACCTGATCCGACTGGGTAGCCTGTCGGGTTGGTGGCGAGGATCGCATGTATAGGGCGAGTTACGCCCAAAAAACGCCGAAAGGCGTGAACGTGGTGCTGAAACCTGTCAAAAAGGCCTGAAGTCAGGCCTTGTGTGGACTCCGTTAGGCCAAAGCGCTTGAAAAAGCGCCAAACCGGACGGGTTGGGGCAGTTGAAGCCGAGTTTTTCAACGGCCTGCTAGGGCTAAAACCCGAGCATTACACGGACGCCTGCGCCTGCGTGGCGGACGGGCTGTGGTTCGAGGTCCATCCGGAAAACTACATGGTCGGCGGCGGCCCACGGCTCGACTGGCTGGAGGCAGTGGGCGCGCAGCACCCGCTGTCGCTGCACGGTGTGTCGCTGTCGCTGGCTGCCGACTGTGCGCCGGATGAGACGCACCTGCAGCGGCTCAAGGCGCTGGCCGAACGTGTGCGGCCGGCGTTGATCTCCGAACACCTGGCCTGGTCGAGCTGGCGCGGCAATTACCATCCTGATCTGTTGCCATTTCCGCGGACGATGGCGGCGCTGCGGCGAATCGCGGAGAACATCGAGCGCACCCAGGAGATGCTTGGGCAGCGCATCGCCATCGAGAATCCCAGCCATTACCTGCGCTTCGAGCAACATGAATGGGACGAGATCGATTTTCTCGCCGAGCTCAGCCAGCGCACCGGCTGCGGCTTGCTGCTGGACGTCAACAACGTGCAGGTCAGCGCGCACAACCTGGGTTTCGATGCCGACGCGTACCTGCGGTGTTTTCCCGCCGCGCCGATCATGGAGGTCCACCTTGCCGGGCACAGCCAGGATGACGCATCCTCGCTGCTGATCGACTCCCACGATGCACCGGTGGACGCGGCGGTCTGGGCGCTCTATCGGCAACTGATCGAGCGTATCGGCCCGCGCCCGACGTTGATCGAACGCGACGACAAGCTGCCCCCCTTCGAGACGCTGCTGGCCGAGCGCACCCGTGCCCAGCAGGTGCTCGATGAAGTGAGGGCCTGGCAATGAGCGGCTCGCTGGCGGCATTTCAGGACGCCTTCGTCGCCGCGCTGACCGACGCGCCCGATAGTGCGGCGGGCGAGGTCGCTGCGCTGGTCGCGCAGCCCGGTTTCGCGGTGTACCGCAATACGCTGGCGAAGGGTTGTGTCGATGCGCTGCGCGCCAATTTCCCTGCCATCGAACGACTGGTGGGGGAGGAGTGGTTTGCTGCCGCCGCGGCGCTGTACGCGCGCGAGAAGCCGCCGCGCCGTGGCCCTTTGCTTGAGTACGGTGAGGATTTTCCGGCCTTCCTGCAGGATTTCGAACCGGCGCGCGAGCTGCCCTATCTGTCTGGCGTCGCGCAGTTGGAGCGGCTCTGGCTCGAGGCATTCAGCGCCGTGGAGCAACCCGTTCTCGCCCTCGCTGCCCTGGCGACGCACACCCCGCAGCAGCTGGCCCGGCAGACGCTCGTTCCGCGCGCTGCGCTGCGTTGGCGGTGGTTCGCCGAGCTGCCGGTTTTCAGCATCTGGAGTTGCACCCGTGAAGGACGCCAGCTGCCGGCAGAGCTGGTCTGGCAAGGCGAAGGGGCACTGCTGAGCCGAAGCGCCGGCCGCATCGGCTGGCAGCCACTCGAACGCGGCGGCTGTGCATTTCTCGACGCCTGTGCCGCTGGCCGCTCGCTGGAGCAGGCCTCGGAACAGGCGCTGGCGGCTCAACCGCAACTCGACTTCAACGACCTGCTAGGCCGGCTGCTGGCGGCAGGCGCGTTCGCCGCGCTGGTGCCGACGACGCCGTCCACATGAGGAACCGTCATGAACGCCATGCACAACCTGCCGCTGCGTCTGCGTCAGCAATGGAACGCGGTCGCGCAGCGGTTGCAGCAACTGCTCGGCGATTCGCTGCTGAATCTGCTGGCACGCTTGGCCATCGCGGCGATCTTCCTGCTCTCCGGGCGCACCAAGGTGAGCGGCGTGCTGGACATCACCCCGGGCACGTTCGAGCTGTTTCGCAGCGAATACGCCTTGCCGTTGCTACCGCCGTCCATCGCGGCGCATCTGGCGACCTATGCCGAGCATCTGTTCCCGCTGCTGCTGGTGCTCGGCCTGTTCACGCGGCTGTCGGCGCTGGCGCTACTGCTGATGACGCTGGTGATCCAGCTGTTCGTCTACCCCGACGCCTGGTCGACTCACCTGAGCTGGGCGGCGCTGCTACTACTGCTGATCGGCCGTGGCGCCGGCCGACTCTCGCTCGATCACCTGTGGAGAATTCGCTAGCACCGACCTTAATCGCCACCTCAGGCAGGCACGACGTCCTCATCCTCGGGAATCTCATCGGTGACGAACACAGTGGCGTGATCGCTCTGCGCGTCTTCGATGCGCAGACCAAAGTAAAGGGCATCATTGGCGTCCCAGAACGCCTCGACCTGCTCAAGCGAGGCATGCTCCAGCAGGACCTGGCCGGTGTGTTCGAGGATGATGGAGTAGCGGCGATAGGCGGACATGAAAAGTGACTCTGATCATCGGAAGGGCTGCACCCGCAGCTGTGATGTCATTTTGTCACTTCAGCAGGCTTAATCCCTGCCCGTTCATCGGCCGCCAGTGTTTGGCTGCCGAACGGTTGTCTCGTCTCGTCGGCTGGTTCTCAACCGCGTGGATATTGGCTTACTGAAAAAGACGTATGCTAGATCTGGATGCATATGTAGATCCGTTAAAGCGCTGGCTACGGGAAGTTTCTTATAAAGACCTAGCTATGAGAGTGGGCCGATTTTGAAGTATTTTCCAGCTGCTGCCAGGCCTAAGCTGACCCATATGCAGGCAAGGCTAAAGCTGGAAAAATACAACCAAAGCGAGATAGCCTTATTAACTTTTGGGCGATTTATCCCAAATGAATATAGAAAGCTGTATTTGTGGAGCCGATAAAAGCTCTCAAATGGGCTATTGGATTCCCAGTTAGGATCATGTTTTTTTGAAAAATAACGATCTAACCTATGTATCGCAAAAAAAGATACGTACAGGTTGTTAACGGTGCCGAGTGCCAATATGGAAAATAATGCATATAGCATTATTGCTTTGAGGGAGATTGCAGTGGGCATTTATTGCACCCCTTCGTAAATTACTTCGCCTAGCATTTCGCCGAGTTCGCCTCCTTCACTCCCACCATAATAGGCGCCAAGACCGGCACCAGCTAACCCCACTACGAGTAAAACTGGTGCTCCTACAGTTACGCCGAGAGCTAATGCAATGCCACCAACAATGGCTGTGGCTGCTTGTGCAGTTAGAAAGCCGCCTATCCCTCCGACACTTGCGCTACCAACGAACCCGCCGATTTGTTTAAAGCTGACTTGCTTGCAGCTGCCGCTATCCTCTAACGAACAGGCGTCGTGGATTCTGTTCAACCGAACGCCGCCGTCGATGGCGATGCCCAAATAGCCTAAGCGGCTAGCACCCTTCGCCCAATTTGAAACCGTATTGATCCGGTGCCCAAGCTGCGGCACCTCGCCTCTTTCAGTAATCGCAGAAGCGTTATGCAGGATCGATTTTGTAGATAGGCCGAGCGTGGTCTTGATGCTGTCGTAATTACGGATATTGACAGTTGAGAGGGTCAGACGGCCAAGGGAATGATTCAGCTGGCCGAACAGCTGCTGACGCTTCGCATAGAACTCCGGCGAAAATCGGTTGGGGTTTCCGGTGCGGCTCAGCTCGTCGACATACGCGACGTTGATCTTTTCCAGCGTGCTCTTTACGTCTCCTAGCTGTCGTCCGGCTGCGGCACTCAGTACACCCAGCGCGGTGCTCTGGTGGGATGCAACGGTTTCCAGCGAGACGTAGTCCAGAACTTCCAGGTGTCGCTTGACCGTCATGGCTTCGGCGGGTGTCAGCTGTTGGATGCCTTCACTTGCAAGCCGCGCCTGTTCCCTGAGGGCTTCCAGGCGTTGTCGGTCGGCGTCGGTGCGCGGCATGTTGGAGATGATCACGATCTCGCCAGGCAGTACCGTCTCGTTGAGATGCTCGTTGTTACGCTGGAACAACGAGCGGTGGAGGAAGTGCATTTCACGTCCGTAGATCGCCTCATAGATCGCTTGGCGGCTCTGCACCTCTTCGTTCCAGTAGAAGGCGACGTCGAATGCAGCCCCGCTACATTGGCTGTCCTGCATGATCTGTCCCGCGGTGCAGCCGGGGCGTGCCGGGCTGCTCGTTGCAGGCATGCGTAACATCTGGCCAGCCTGGATCTGGTTGGGGTCTTCAATCTGCGGGTTCAGGCGTAGCAGGCTGCTGACGGTGGTGCTGTGATCGCTGGCGATCCGGGTCAGGGTGTCGCCCCTCTGTATCGTGTATTCCATTCGCTTTATCCATGCAGTCCAAGCAGGCAGGCTTCGATACGAGCCAGCCGGTGCTCGGCAGGTTCTTCCTTGTTGGTCAGCCCCGTTCGAACCTCGGGGCTGTCGATGGCATCGGGAAACTGCAGCGCCAACTCAACGTAGGCGAACAGGTGCTGTTCGGCCTCGATACCGAATGCCTCGGCTTCGTGCACGCGCTGCTTGACGACCGCTTCCAGGTCCGGGGCGGACTTTTCATGAAAGTCATCCGCAGAAAAGTGGTTGATCAGGCGCTGGATGAAGCGCTGTCGTTCCTGTTGTTGCCAATGAACGAGGTGCTCGGGATGGATCGAAAACCAGCCCTCGTCGTCAGCAGTTCTGCCGGGAGAAATCTGGTTTGTGGTGAAACCTCGCCATTCGCTCTGCTCGGTGGTCAGCAAGATGCCGCTGACAGGGCCGAGCCAAGCGCTCAGCTCCTCTTGCGTGAGGCTGTCGAAGAAGCGTTCGCTCAAGGCCGGGTCGTAGAATCGGCAGAACGCCAGTTCACCGGAGGGCAGTCTGACGCTCAGCAGGCTGCGCAAATGGCTCGCCAGATCATCGATGCTCGCCGCGCTTTCCAACAACAGCCCTGCCGCTTGCCAGCGCTCCCGGTTCTGCCACATCAGATGCTGCCCCGCGAGGCTGTACAGCACGGGGCTGCATTCCAGCATGGACTCATGGCGCGTGCCTCGGTACAGCAGCTCCAAGTGGGGTTCGTCGTCGTGCTGGTAGATGATCTGCAGAGCCGGTAATGCGGCACTATCGAGCAGCAGGTAGAGGTCGTCTCGCTCGATGTCCGGTTCTTCTACAGCCTGCATCAGGCCGTGCTCGCGTTCTTGCCGCATGGGCAAACCTCCAAGTGGCATAAGCCATCGGCTTGCATTCCGCACTGCTTGACCAACAGCAGTTTGGCGGCCGCGGCCTGTTTGAGTTGCCGCGACATGTTGATCAGCGCAGGCAAGGTGAGGCTGCCGGCAATGGCGCTGGTTGCCAGCCATGGCATTACCGGCGCCAGAATCTTCAGCCCAGAGCCCTTTCCGGCGGCACCACCCGAATTCATCCGGATCGTCGCCCCGCTCAGCGTCACGCCGCTGGGGTCGAGTTTGAGGAAGCTGCCTCCGCCGGAGGCGGTGAGTTCCATGCCGGCGTCGATGACGACCTTGCTGCCGGCGTAGTAGTGGATTTCATTGCCCGCCTCGATGAATTGCCCAGTGCCGATCTTCAGGTGTTGGCTGTTACCCACGGTGAGGTGATCGTTGGCGCGGATTTCTGTCTTGCGGTCGGCTTGGGTGGTGCGGTGTTCTTCGGCGCGGAATTCGCTGTAGCTGTTGGCCTCCACGGTGTCGTGGCGCTCGTGGCCAACGCGGATCTTCTGGTCGTGCTCGATGTTTTCGTCCCAGTCGCGCTGGGCGTGGATGTAGATCTGTTCGGCGCCCTTACGGTCTTCGATGCGGAGCTCGTTGTAGCCGCCACCGCCGGGGGAGCTCAGGGTCTTGAACACCGTGCGGGTCTTGTTGGCCGGCAGGTCGTAGGGGACCTGGTGTTCCTTGTGATACAGGCAACCGGTCACCAGCGGTTGATCGGGGTCGCCTTCGAGGAAGGTCACCAGCACTTCCATGCCAACGCGCGGGATGGCGATGCCGCCGTAGCGGTCGCCGGCCCAGCTGGAGGAGACGCGCAGCCAGCAGCTGGTCTTGTCGTCGGCCTGGCCTTCACGATCCCAGTGGAACTGGACGCGTACTTGGCCGTACTCGTCGCAGTGGATTTCTTCGCCGGCCGGGCCGGTGACCACGGCGGTCTGGCTGCCGAGGACCTTCGGTTTCGGATGGCGAAGGGCCGGGCGGAAGGGGATGTCCCAGGGGGTGGCGGTGAAGTGGTTGCGGTAGCCCTGATGGAAGTCGAGGCTGGCAAGAGCCCCCCCACGCCGGCCCTCTCCCCAGAGGGGAGAGGGGGCCAGTCCGTGGTGAGCTGGGACATTGGTAATTGATTCCTCCAACACCTGTGGCTGCTTACCTTCATGCAGCACCTCGGTCAGCAGCCAGAGCTGGTTCCAGTCGCTGCGCGGGTGTTCGCCAAGCGGGAGGAAGTGCCCGCTCACCAGCCGCGGCTGGTCGCTTTCGCCTTCGGCCAGTTCGTAGTCGTGGCGGTGGCGTTCCAGGGCGCGTTGCGACAGGTGCTTGCCGCGGGCGCGCTCGGTGAAGCGGCCGGGGTAATCGTAGTCTTCAAGGTCGGGCTGGAAGTCGCTGTGGAACGCGGCTTCCATAGTCAGACGTGGCTTCTCGAAATCGTAATCGCGGCGCGTGACCCGGCTGGTGCGGGTTTCCAGGCGCAGGCCGAAGCGCTTGATCACCGGCTGGTCGGCGACCAGGCCGCTGTCCTGCTGATAGGCGGTGGCAGCGAGCCTGGGGAAGACGGTCTGGTCATCGCCGATGACCAGGGCATGACCGGCCGCGCTGTGCTGGAAGTGATAGTGAATGCCCTCTTCCTCGCACAGGCGCTGGATGAAGTGCAGGTCGGTTTCGTCGTACTGCACGCAATATTCGCGCGGCGGGTAAATCACCGGGCCGAGCTGGAAGCGGTAGGCATCGGCCTGGATGCCATGCTCCTCGAGCACCTGGGCGACGATCTGCGGCACGCTCAGGTGCTGGAAGATGCGCTGGTTGGTGCGATGGGCAAGGTAGGCCAGCTGCGGCACGAGCGTGAGCCGATAGCGGGTCAGGCGCTTGCCGGATTCACCTTGGGCGGCTTGATGCACCAGCCCGTGGATGCCGCTGCCGTCCGGGGCGAAGGCGAGGAAGGCCGGGCGATGCAGCAGGCTTTCCAGATCCAGATCGGGGTGCTCGCTGACCAGTTCCAGGTCGAAGCGGTAGGGCTGGCTGATGGCCTCGCGGCCCTGGAATTCGAGCACCTTGAAGTCGTGCTCGATGCCTTCGAGGGTCAGTGTGAAGTGGGCCTGGTGGGCTGGGTTGAACATGGCGTCTTTCCTTCCTTAGAGATCGGCCGGGCTGATATTCAGCCGCTCCATGCGATACAACAGCGTGCGCCGCGGCAGGCCGAGTTCGCGGGCGGCCTGGCTCTGGTTACCGCCGTTCTTGCGCAGGCAATCCATGAGCAGGCTGCGTTCGACCCGCTCCATGCGTTCGCGCAGGTTTAGGCTGCTGTCCAGGCTCGCTTCCACATGCAGATTGAAGTGTTCCGGCAGCAGCTCACCGCCCTCGCAAAGCAGCACGGCGCGCTCCACCAGACCTTTCAATTCCCGCACGTTTCCGGGGAAGGCATAGCCTGCCAGACGTTCGAGCGCAGCGTCGGACCAGCGACACAGATCGCGCTGCAGGAAGGCGCAGGCCTTGTCGGCGAAGTGCCGTGCCAGGCGCAGGATGTCCTCGTCGCGCTCGCGCAGAGGCGGCAGCTCGATGGGGAAGTGCGAGAGGCGGTAGAAAAGATCCTCGCGAAACAGGCCGTTCTCCACCTGGCTGCGCAGGTCACGGTGGGTGGCGGCAACGACGCGCACGTCGACCTTGTGGGTCTCGGTGGAGCCCAGCGGGCGCACTTCGCCTTCCTGCAGGACGCGCAACAGCTTGGCTTGCAGCAGCAGCGGCATGTCACCGATCTCGTCGAGGAATAGCGTGCCGCCGTTCGCCGCATCGAGCAGGCCGCTGCGGTCGCGGTCGGCGCCGGTGAAGGCGCCCTTGCGGTAGCCGAACAGCTCACTTTCCAAGAGCTGCTCTGGCAGCGAAGCGCAGTTCTGCACGATGAAGGGCTTGCTACGGCGGAAACCGCAGTCATGGATGGCGCGCGCCACCAGTTCCTTGCCGGTGCCGGTTTCTCCCGTGAGCAGCACGTTGACCGGGCTGTGCAGCACCTTGCCGATCAGCTGGTAGACCGCGCGCATGCGCGGGCTGTCGCCGATCAGGCCGTAACCGCTGGCGCAGGGGCTGACTGGCGCGGCAGGTGGCGTGGTGCTGCCGGGCGCGCGCAGGCGTTGGAGCAGATGCAGCTGGGCGAGGCCGAAGGCGCCAAGCTGGGCCAGCGAACCGCTGAAGCCTTGCAGCTCGCGCGACTCGGTACTGGCCGTGAGCAGCAGGCCGGCGACGCGCTGTTGCTCGTCCTGCAGCGGCAGGCAGAGCAGGCTAAGCCACGGTTTCGGGCTATCCGGCAGGAAACCCGAAGCATGCAGGCTGCTGTCCAGTTCGCTGAGACAGAGGGTTTGGTTCTGGCACAGGCAGTATTGCAGCAGCTGCTCGCCGTCGTAATCACTCGGCAGGCTGGTGGCTGCGCGTGGCTGCAGCAGGCCGTTATGCCACTCGGCCGAGAGCGTCAGGCGGGTATGGGTGGCGTCCAGCAGATAGAGCTGGCTGAGCTGGCAATCGCTCAGCTGCGCCGCGGTTTCCACCAGCCCTCCGAGCAGGCTGTCGGCGTTGGCTGCACGCGCCAGCCCGGCGAAGCGACCGAGCAGGGCCTCGGCATAGCGCAGCGGCTGTGGCACCTGATTGAACATCGCGGACATCTCAGGCGAACTCACAAACCAGGGCACCCTCGCCATCCAGCGTGGCATGCACCCGCTGCAGCGGCTCGCCACTGGCCATGGCATCGAGCAGGCGGTCCACCACCAATGGTTGCAGGTGCTGCTCGATCAGATGGTCGATCAGGCGCGCACCGCTGTCGCTGTCGCCGCAGCGCTCGGAGAGGTGCGTGACCAGCGCCGGGCAATGGCTGAACTGCAGCTGGCGACGCTGCAGCCGCTCACCGAAGCGTGCCAGCTTGAGCGCAACCAGCTCGTCGAGCACCTCCCCGGCGATCGGGTAATAGGGCACCACGCGCATGCGCCCGAGCAGGGCCGGCTTGAAGTGCTGCGACAGCTGCGGGCGGATGGCCAGTTCCAGATCCTCGGCCGCCGGCCGCTGGCCGGCGCTGCAGAAATTGGCGATGCGCTCGCTGGCAAGGTTGCTGGTCATCAGGATCAGGGTGTTGCGGAAGTTGATCTCGCGGCCCTCGCCGTCATTCGCCACGCCCTTGTCGAAGATCTGGTAGAAGACGTTCATCACATCCGGGTCGGCCTTCTCCACCTCGTCGAGCAGGATCACCGAGTAGGGTTTCTGCCGTACCGCTTCGGTGAGCATGCCGCCTTCGCCGTAGCCGACATAACCCGGAGGCGCGCCGATCAGGCGGGAAACGCTGTGTTTCTCCTGGAACTCGGACATGTTGATCACGGTGAGGAAGCGCTCGCCGCCGTACAGCAGGTCGGCCAGGGCCAGTGCGGTTTCGGTCTTGCCGACGCCGCTGGGGCCGACCAGCAGGAACACGCCCACCGGAGCGTCGGGTTTGTTCAGCCCGGCTGCTGCCGCGCGCATGGCACGATCCAGCGCTTCGACGGCCTGCTCCTGCCCGCGCACTCGGGCGCGCAGATCGGCGGCGAAATTGGCAACCTGTGCGTTATGTTCACGGGCCAGCTGCGCCAGCGGCACGCCGGTCCAGTGGCTGATCACCTCGGCCACCAGGCGCGGGCAGACCTCATGGCTGACCAGTCGTTGCTTGGCCTGGGCTGCGGCAAGTTCGGCCTGTACGGCGCGCAGTTCGGTCTCCAGCTCCTCGAGCGATGGGACCTCGCCGTGCTCGATCGCAGCGCCGCGGGCTTCGGCCGTGCGCTTGCGCAGGTCGAGCAGGCGCTCGGCGAGCTGGCGCTGCCTGGTCCAGCGGGATTCGAGCTGCTCTATTTCGTCCCCCACCGTGAACAGACGTTGCTCCAGCCGCTGGAGGACAGCCGCGTCGACCGGCAGGCCGGCGGCAAGATCGCGGCGCATGGCTTCACGCTGGCGCTCGCCTTCGGCGACCTCACCACGCAGGCGTTCCAGCGCCTCGGGCGCAGCGGCGAGGCTGATGCGCACCCGCGCGCAGGCGGTATCCAGCACGTCGACGGCCTTGTCCGGCAGCTGCCGGCCGGCCAGGTAGCGTGCCGACAGCTCGGCGGCGGCCGTGACCGCATCATCGCGCAGGTAGATGCCATGACTCTTTTCGTAGACCGGCGCCAGCCCGCGCAGGATGGTGACGGCTTCCGGAACGCTCGGCTCGTGCAGCTGCACCGGCTGGAAGCGCCGGGCCAGTGCCGGGTCCTTCTCGAAGTATTTCTTGTACTCGCTCCAGGTCGTTGCAGCGATGGTGCGCAGCTCGCCGCGTGCCAGTGCCGGCTTGAGCAGGTTGGCCGCATCGCCGCTGCCGGCCTGGCCGCCGGCGCCAATCAGCGTGTGCGCCTCGTCGATAAACAGGATGATCGGCTTGGCTGAGCCCTTCACTTCGTCGATCACGCCCTGCAGACGGCGTTCGAATTCGCCCTTCACGCTGGCACCGGCTTGCAGCAGGCCGAGGTCCAGGCAGAGCAGCTCGACGCCCTTCAGCGCCGCAGGCACTTCCCCGTTGACGATGCGCAGCGCCAGGCCTTCGACGATGGCGGTCTTGCCGACCCCAGCTTCGCCGACCACGATCGGATTGTTCTTTCGCCGCCGGGCGAGGATGTCGATCATCTGGCGGAACGCCGAGTCGCGGCAGAGCACCGGATCGAGCTTGCCGTCACGGGCCTGTTGGGTGAAGTTGTGGGTAAAGCGCGCCAGGTTCGACTCGCCACCGGCAGCAGGTTTGCCAGTGCTGCCTTGAGGCTGCTGGCTTAGGGCGAAGTCGCGCAGGCGCTCGGCATCCAGCCGGGCCAGCAATGGCTGGTAGTGGCTGCCGGCATAGCGCAGCGGATTGCGCAGCAGCGCGAGGATCAGCGCGGCCTGGTCGATCTGGCTCTGGCCGAGTTCCAGGCTGGCCACCAGCAGGGCATCCTGCAGCCATTGCACCAGTTCGGTGGAAAACACCGGGTTGCGCGACTCGCTGTGCTCACCTCGCGGTTGCAGCGCCTGCGCCAGTGCGCCGGCATCCACTTCGGCATCCAGCAAGGCTCGCTTGAGCAATCCATCGGGACGCTCAAGCAGGCCGAGCAGCAGATCCTCGACGAGAATCTTGCTGCCGCCACGTACCACGCAGCGTTCGGCGGCGCCTTCCAAGTCGCGTTTGGTTTCGGCGTCTAGTGCTAGTACCAGCTGTTGCAAGTCGACATTGATCATTTTCATCTTCCTTAATGAGTTTTGCTGCCCAGAGTGACCAGGCCGTCGGCGCGTTCACGCCCGAGCCAGCTGGTCCAGCCGAGGCGGCAGTTGTTGGCGGCGCCGATGCGTAGTTCACGGATCTCGTCTGGGCGAAGCTCCAGGCGCAGGTCGTAGTCCAGCGGATCGCGCAGGGTGAAGCGCACCAGCGCACAGAGCGGCTGGTAGCCGCTGCCGATGGGCAGGAATTCGTGGAAGCGATTCCAGTCCAGCTGGCGGATATGGATGCGGAACTTGCCGCCGCGGTCGCGGACCCGCTCGCCGAGTACCAGGCTTTCACCCAGCTGGCTGTTGGCCAGCCCGAGGCGGTTGCGTTGCTCGTCCAGGATTTCCACCTGGCGCTCCAGGCATTGCTCGATGTTCAGCTCGGCGTGCTTGAAGTAGTAGCGCAGCACCGATTCGATCAATGCCGCCGAGTGCGCGCGCAGGCTGAGCAGGCCGAGATAGGGCAGCAGGCGCTTCCAGTTCAGCTCTGGCGCGTTGCGGATGGCCTCGCCGCTGAGTCCGACCAGAGCGAACAGCTGCTCCGAGAAGGGGTCATGGGCGCCGCTGGTGAAGCGGGCCCGGTAGCGGTATTTCTGCCAGATTGGCAACAGCAGGCGCTGCAGGCGATTGTTGAACAGGTCGAGAAAGTCGCGGGTCGGGTTGCCGTCCTCGCTGTCGCCAAGCGCCTGTTCACCGTAGAAGGCCGGTAGCGGCGAGCCGGCGCCGAACAGACTGACCAGGTTGATGCGCAGGCGCGCGCGCCACTCGTCGTGCTCCTGGAAGAACTGCACCTGCTCGATATCGCTGCCGGGAAAGCCCAGGCTCGGGTTGGCCTGGAACTCCAGGCGCTCGTAGAGCGACTCTTCGTCCAGGCCAGGGTTGAGCTGGCGCAGGCGATCGAGCACCAGCAGCGCGCCCTGGAACAGGCTGTACTCGCGAATGCCGCGGTTGAGCGGTTTCAGAGCAGCGGTTGCTGACCCATGCGCGGCGTCCATTGGTACACCTCTCCCTGTGTGCTCTGCACGCGCAGCTCGTGATACGAGTTGAGGCTGGCGTAGAGGGCGAAGAATTCGTTGAGCACCGAGGCGAAGAGGAACAGGTCGCCCTCACCGATGAAGCCGTCCTGGTTCATGGTCAGTTCGGTACGTACGCCGCGCACCGGCAGCCCGCGATGCAGGCGATCGACGTGCTGGTGGGCAATGTGAGTCAAGCCGCCGAGGCGCCGCCGGCTGACGCTCTCGGCGTGCTTGTCGTAGTAGCGCGGCAGGTCGTAGGTCTCGAGGATTACCTTGAGCGCCTCGACGTTGGCCAGCGACAGGTAGTTCAGAGACATGTTGCTGATCAGCTTCCACAGATAGTCACGCTGCAGCGGCGGCGCGTAGCTCGGGGTGACCGCCGAGATATTGCGGAAGCTGAGGAATTCCGGCGTGTCTTCGCAGGGCTTGCAGATGTCGCCGAGTTTCAGTTGGCGCGGCAGGTTCTGGTTGGTACAGGTCAGCTCGATGGACAGCGTCTCGTGCTGGTCGAGGTTGCGCAGGCCGAAGCTGAGCCAGGTTTCCTGCCCTTCTCCGAGCAGCGAAGGTTGCTGGCGCACGCTGTAGTGCGGGCGCGCCACCGGCACATCGAAGCTGGCGTCATGTTCGAAGGATTCGAACGGCACGTATTCTTCGTAGCCCATGCCGCCGGGTTTCCAGCCGGTCACCCGATCCACCGAGAACACGCCGCACTGCTGCGAATCGTACTCGGCGGGTAACAGCAGGTACTGGTCCTGCTTGCCGTCCAGGCGGATCGGGATGGCATCGTGCGGGAACAGGTTGACCACCGGTGTGCAGTACAGGCGCACGTTGTCCAGCGTCGGACGTATGCGCTGCACGCCGGCCTTGTGAATGTCGAAGCGCAGCTCCAGGCCGCGGGCCTGCTTGAGCAAATCCTCGGGGATGCGCTGGATGACCTCCAGACCCTTGAGGTCGACGAAGAGAAATTTGTCCGGGAAGGCGAAATATTCCTGCAGGTAGCGATAGCCGCGGAATGTATTGAGCGGGTAGGGGATCAGCGCCTCATCCTCGGCGAATCCCACCGGTTCGACCTGCTTGGCGTTGAGCTGCAAGGGCGTCAGCGGTCGGCCATCCGGACCGGTCAGCGGATGACCCTGCGCGTCCAGCGGCACCAGCTCGATGCCGCCCAGATGCCGCAACAGGCTCAGGTAGAGCAGTTGGCTGATATAGGGCTCGCCTGCCAGGTGCAGGCGCAGATGGTTGAGACCGATCTCGCCGAGATGGCCATCGGCGCTCATCTGCAAGCGCAGGCTGAGCAGCGCCCCAGTGCCCTTGACCGAATACTCCAGCGCCTGCAACGCCAGCGGCAGCACCTCGGTGGCGTAGGCGGTACGAAAGCAGCAGCTCACGCCCTGCACCGGATTGGATTCCACCGGCGTACTGCGCGGCACCGTCAGCGCCGGGCCGGGTCGCTTCAGCGGATCGAACTGCAGCATGCTGAAGGCCGGCAGCGGGCGCATGTAGTTCGGCCACAACAGATGCATCAGCGAGTGGGTCAGCTCCGGCAGCTCGTCATCGAGCTTCTGCCGCAGCCGCCCGGTGAGAAAGGCGAACCCTTCGAGCAGCCGCTCGACATCCGGATCGCGCCCGGCCTGCCCGAGGAATGGCGCCAGTGCCGGACTGCGCTCAGCGAAGCGCTTGCCCAGCTGGCGCAGGGCAGTGAGTTCGCTCTGGTAGTAGTGGTTGAAAGACATGTCTTACGATTCATCCTTGTCGTTTCGTGTCCGGCGCTCGCGCGGATTGCGTCTAGCGTCGGCGGTAGCATCCCGTGGAGGTATCCATTTCCACGAGCAGGCAGTTGCCGCTTGGCACGAGTCTCATCCCGTCAAAAAACGCTCTCAGACCGCGTTCGCGCAACTCGATCTGCCCGTCCACCATTGTCCAGCGCCCTTGACCCTGGATGTCGAGGCTGCCGTAGTAGAGCACTGCCTCGAACGTGCCCTGTTCATGGAGCAGCAGCTGTGAGCCCATTTCCATCACACCGACCAGTTCGTAGCGCCCGGCCAGTTCTCGCGGCGGCGGGGAAGTGTTGGTGCAGGCGGCCAATGTCAGCGCGAGGGCGGCGAGCGCCAGACGGACGCTGGGGAAGGAGGATTTACCACGAGCCATAGGGCACCCCGTGTTGCTCGATATAGGCCTTGGCTTTGTCCGAGAGAGGGTAGGCGTAGCGTCCCTCGTTCTGTCCAAGGCTCGGCCCTAGCTTGCTAACTGCAGCCTCGAAGCGGCCAATCTCAATGGATTGCAGGCAGGGTCCGCCTAACCAGGCCTTGGCGATGCCGCCGGGAGCGAGGCCGATGGTGATGAATCGGCGATACATTCCTTCGACGACACGCTTCTCGCCACGGCAGTAAGGCGCCTGTGGCTTGAGCATCTCCTCCCGTACCCACTCGGGAACGTTGATGCGCACGTTATAGGTCTGCGGCTCGACTAGCGATTGCCAGCGCACGAAGATAATTTCTGGCAGGTCAATGCCGCGCAGGCCTTTTCCTGCTCCTCCTGCCGGGTGTGAAGGCCAGCCCGCGGTCGTGCTGGCATAGGATGGCACTCCGCCGTTAACTCTTTCGTATGCGAGACCGCGGCGGTCGATCACGTCCACGCTTTCTACCCATACTTCCATATGGTCCGGCGCGAAAGTGCCGGCGTACCACGCGTCAAAAGGCAGCTTAGGTTGGGCTTGGCTGGTGGCGCAGCCGCTGAGCAATGCGAGTGCGCAGGCGAGGAGGAGCTTCTTCATTCGGGGTAGCCTTGCTGTGGCTGGTTGTTGTAGACCAAACGGACATTGGGCGCGGGTTTACTGATAAGCAGGCCGCGAGTGGGTTTCCAATGTGCAGATAGGTGGATATACCGCGATCGGAGCAAGCGCTCTTCATCTTCGTTTAGGTCAAACCGGCTGCCGTTGGCAAAAGCCATCATTTTCTTGGCGATGTCTTGGAGTTCGAAAGGAAGCGCAAAAACCGGAGTGTCGGGGATAGATTTGACGGGAACCCCATGTTCGGCCGCCAATTCCCGCATTACACGCAAATACACCAGCGCAAGTTCACCGCGTATCGGACGCTCAATGGTTACCAGGCCTAACATCCAATCCTCTGGCGGATGGTTAACGCCGCGGGGGTGGAGTTTGCGGATGCGGCGAACATCTTTTTTTAGTTGATCCTCTGGCAGCCCGAAAGCCTTCCACTTTTCATACTGGCGCTCGGTTTCGCGCCAGGCGTGAGTAAGTTCAGTTGGTGTACCCGCTGGCACCGTGGAGCTGACAGGACGACTCAGGATGAGCTTTTCTTGGGCAATCGGAAGATAGCCACCACCGATATCCGAGTGCGCGCCAGGTAGGGCTATCTCCTGGTGATGCGGAGCCACGCTATTGAGCGCGAAGTTCCAGCGCATCTCATCACGGGCGGTGAGCTGGACCACCTTGTGTGCGCAACCCGGTGGCAGGTACAGATTGACGCCAGGATTGAGGTGGTTTGCAGGGCTGTTGTCCCACTTCATCGGGTCGACTACTGCCGCTACCGTATCGAACAGGCCGATGAAATTGATGCGGGCCTGGCCGCTCCATTCGAATTCTTCTGGCAGACCGAACTGGCCTGGCCGCAGGAGCTCAGCCAGCACCCCACCGTTGGCTTTGAGCAATTCATTGGCGAAATGGCGGGCTGCTGCTGCGCCGCGGCTGAATCCGAAGATATCGAATTCCAGCGCGTCGACCTGCACTCCGGGATTGCTTTCCGTAAACAGGCCCAGCTGTAGGCTGATCGTGTCCGGACTCTGCATCACGCGAGCCACCACGCCGGTATCGCCCATCCCGGTAACTTGTCCGTATACCGAGTCATCCTCCCCGCTGCTGGTTCCGATACCCTCCAGATAAACCTTGATGCTGGCGCTACGCTCGTCCTTGGTCAGGCTCCGCGTCGCATCGTCCTGGTAAAGATCGAACAGCCGCGCCACGTTGCTCGGCGCGTTGCCGTAGCTATTGTCCGGTGTCTGGGTAAAGAAGCCGTTGCCTTCGCTGCCGCCGAAGCCATGAGCCCGGCAGTAGTCGACAACTTCGCCGAGGGTGCGCTCGTCCAGCAGTTTCAGGTCATCGCGGCGACACTTTTCGGTCACTGCAGCATTGGCCAAGTTATTGCCGGTGCCATCGAAGAACACGCCGATACGCAGAGTAATGGCCTGGCGCGCCTGTTGCTGCGGCTGCTCGACCAGTTCCTCTTCCTCGTCTTCTTCTTCCAGGCCCAACGGTGCGAGGTCCCCCGGCTCTTCCTGCCAGGCGCGGGCCAGTGGTGTGGCCGGGAGAAGGGATTTGACCGCGCTGGTTGCCGCAGCAATTGCAGCGGTCGCAATGCCAAGCACTTCGGGCGCAAGGAAGGGCGCCGGGCTGTGACCGCTGCCGATGATCACCGTCCCCGAACCGGCGGTGACGACATTGCCGTGGTTACCCACACTACCCACCACTGCCGCCGGCTTGCCATCGATCAGCACGTTGGGGATCACCGCGCTGGCCATCGCTCCGCCACAGGCGGAAGCGTCGCCCATGCGTGCGGCCGGCAGGCCGTCGAACAGCACGTCTGGTGAGCCGGCGGCGATGGGGTTGGTGCCGTGGCCCGTCTTCGGGCAGGCGGTAGGGTCGCCGAGGCGGGCTGCGGGTTTGCCGGACATCCGTTGTCTCCTTACTGGACCTTGACCTGTCCGCTGCCATCCAGGCTGGCGGAAAAGCTGACCTGGCGCTTGAGGCCATCCACTTCCAGCAGGCCTTCGATGGTGAAGGCGAGGGTCAGTGGATCGTGGGTGCGCGGCAGCGACAGCACGCGCACTTGGGTCAGCCTGGGTTCGTACGCTTCGATGAAACGTTCGATGGCGATACGCGCCTGCTGCAGCGAGTCGTGCAGCGACAGGCGCATATCGTTGAGATCGGGCAACCCGTAGTCGGGCAGCGTCTGCACGCTGCCCGCTCGGGTGCTGAGCATCTTCGCCAGATGGGCAGCCACCGAGGCCATCGCCGCGACTTCGCGGCTCCAGCCGGAACGCCGCGCGGCGTCACCGCCGAGGCGTTCGAAGAGGCTGCCGTATCCGTTCAAGTGCTTATTCCTTGTCCAGCTTGCCGACCAGCGACAGGGTGAAATCCGCGCCCATGTATTTGAAGTGCGGGCGCACGCTGAGGCTGACGCGGTACCAGCCCGGTTCGCCCTCGACGTCGCTGACGTTGACCTGGGCGGCGCGCAGCGGACGACGGCTGCGTACTTCGGAGCTCGGATTCTCCTGGTCGGCGACGAACTGGCGGATCCACTTGTTGAGTTCCAGTTCGAGGTCGGTGCGCTCCTTCCATGCACCGATCTGCTCGCGCTGCAGCACCTTCAGGTAGTGCGCCAGGCGGTTGACGATGAACAGGTAGGGTAGCTGGGTGCCGAGCTTGTAGTTCAGCTCGGCGGTCTTGCCTTCCTCGCTATTACCGAAGAACTTGGGCTTCTGCGCCGAGTTGGCGGAGAAGAACGCGGCGTTGTCGCTGCCCTTGCGCATGGTCAGGGCGATAAAGCCTTCCTCGGCCAGCTCGTACTCGCGACGGTCGGAAACCAGCACTTCGGTTGGGATCTTGGTCTCGATCTCGCCCATGCTTTCGAAATGGTGCAGCGGCAGGTCTTCCACTGCTCCGCCGCTCTGCGGGCCGATGATGTTCGGGCACCAGCGGAACTTGGCGAAGCTGTCGGTCAGGCGGCTGGCGAAGGCGTAGGCGGTGTTGCCCCACAGGTAGTGTTCGTGGCTGCCGGCGACGTTTTCCTTGTAGACGAAGCTCTTCACCGGGTTGTCTTCCGGATCGTAGGGGTTGCGCAGCAGGAAGCGCGGGACGGTCAGGCCGACGTAGCGGGCATCTTCCTGTTCGCGGAAGCTCTGCCACTTGGTGAACTGCGGGCCCTCGAAGTGATCCTTCAGGTCCTTCAGGTCCGGCAGGCCGGTGAAGCTTTCCAGACCGAAGAACTTCGGGCCGGCAGCGGCAATGAATGGCGCGTGGGACATGCTCGCGACGCTGGCAACGTACTGCATGGTCTTCACGTCGGGCGCGCTGGGGTCGAAGAAGTAGTTGGCGATCAGCGCACCGACCGGCTGGCCGCCGAACTGGCCGTATTCGGCGGTGTAGATGTGCTTGTACAGGCCGGACTGAACGATCTCCGGGCTGTCTTCGAAGTCGTCGAGCAGGTCCTGCTTGGAGGCGTTGAGCAGCTCGAGCTTGATGTTCTCGCGGAAGTTGGTGCGATCGACCAGCAGCTTCAGGCCGCGCCAGGAGGATTCCAGGGCCTGGAACTGCGGGTGGTGAAGGATTTCGTCCATCTGCTGGCTGAGCTTGGCGTCGATCTCCGCGATCATGCGGTCGACCATGGCCTTCTTCACCGGCTCGTTTTCGTTCTGCGGCTTGAGCAGTTCTTCGATGAAGGCCGAGACGCCGCGCTTGGCGATGTCGTAGGCCTCGTCGTCCGGGGTCAGGCGGGTTTCGGCGATGATGCGGTCGAGGATGCCGCCTTCGGCGAGGTGGTTGCCGTGCTCGACGGCGGCTGCGCTAGTGGTCATGTAGATGTGCTTCCTTGTCGGTGATATCAGGCGTCCAGCTTCTCTTTGGCCGCCAGGCCCAGTTCGCCGAGTACGCGGTCACGCGAATCGTCGTCGGCGAGTACGCTTTCGATGGCCTTGCGGAAGGCAGGGGCGTTGCCCAGTGGGCCCTTCAGGGCGACCAGGGCGTCGCGCAGCTCCATCAGCTTCTTCAGCTCCGGAACCTGCTCGACCAGATTGGCCGGGTTGAAGTCCTTCATCGAATTGATGCGCAGCTGTACGGCCAGCTCGTCATCGGTCTGCTCGTCCTGCAGACGGTTCGGCACGCCGAAGGTCAGGTTCAGCTCCTGCTTGGCCAGGACCTCGTCGAAGCTGTTCTTGTCGATGGCGATGGGCTTGCGGTCTTCGATCTTGCGATCGTCGGCGCGCTGGGTGAAATCGCCCAGCACCATCAGCTTGAGGGGCAGCTCAACCTCTTCCTGAGCGTTGCCGGTGGCCGGCTTGAACGTGACGTTGATGCGTTCCTTGGGTGCAACCGAGCCTTCTTTGGCCATGGTGTTCTCCTTTGCGTTAATCCAGCACCACTTCGAGATCGAGGTGGCACAGCCTGCGGTAAATCTCATCCTTGCTTTCACGCACAGCGTGGTTCTGCGGCAGCAGCTCGCAACAGCTGTGCAGCAGGCGCAGTACCTCGAGGGCGAGATCGGGTTCCCAGCTGCCCAGGCCACTGGCCTCGAGCTGCTGGTCGAGTGCTTCGAGCTGAGTTTTGGCCAGCTCGTATTTCTTCGCCTGGTAGCACAGGCGGGCGAGGCTCAGCTGCCAGAAGAAACGTTCGCGGCCACCGCGGGCGCGCGCCAGGCCCTGTTTGAGCTGCTGCACGGCGGGTTTGAGGCCCTCCTTGCGCAGCAGCGGCACGACTTCCTGCAGCGCGAGCTCCCAGCTCGGTTGCAGGGTGCCGGCTACGGGCGGCTCGTCCTGCCTGGCGGCTGTGGACGGCTGCACATGGGGCATGACCTGGCCACTGATCCAGGCGCGAGTTTCGGCATCGGCAAACGGGGTGCCGTCGTGAAAGCACAGTTCTTCCAGACGCGGCAGGCGCTGCAGGAACAGCGCGAGCTGGATCTCCACCTCGCGCATGGCCTGCTCGGCGTCCAGCTCCTGCAGGCATTCCCAGGCCAGGCGCTGGCCATCCAGCCAGAACGGGGCACGCGCGGTGCTGTTTTCCAGATCCACCAGCAGGTCGGCGTACTGCCCCTGAGCGAAGCGTTCGCGATAGCTGGCCAGTTTGTCGGCAGGGACGCCACGCAGCGCGGTGACCTGCTCGCTGTTGTGCTCCGGCAGGCTGTCGATGCTCAGCCAGAGCAGGGTACGCGCGAGGCGCAGTGGGCGCAGGTCGCTGGTGCGCTGCTTGAGCCACCAGGCGGTCAGCGGGCGCGCCTGTTCCTGCAGGTTGCGCAGAGCCTTGAGCGCTTCCTTGTCGTTCTCGATCGGCGAACCGGGGGCGAAGACCTGGCTGGCGACCTGCTTCACCTGGGCGATGGCCGCGCCCACCGTACCTGGCTGCGGCTGCCCCTGGCTGGCGCGCTTGACCATGCCGTCGAGCTGACGGCACAGCGGCAGCAGCAACGGCGCGTCTTCGCCCAGATGCCCGGACAGGCACTGCTCCAGCGCATGTAACTGCTCGGCGAGGCTGCGAAACAGTGGCAGTTGCTCGCCGACCGGGACGTCTTCGGAAAAGGTCTGCTCCAGACGTGGCAGCAACCAGTTGATCGCTGCGGCCCGGGTGCGTGGCTTGCGTGGGTGCAGCTCGGCCCAGTGATTGCTGCACAGGTAGTGCAGGACGCTGAGACCTGCCTGAAGTCCGGCGAAGGACTCGCGCTGGAACAGGCTCCAGGTCAGCCAGGCGGCGGCGCGCAGATCCTTGGAGAGCGAGGCGAGCAGCATCTCGCTGCCTTCGCGGACCTTCTGCCAGTCGATGCCGGCGGTTTGGTGCAGTGCGCCAGCCTTGGCCAGTTCGGTCTCGAGCAATTCGAACTCGCTGCTGTAGCGAATATCGTCGCCAGCGAAATTGCTGTCATTGACCGGCTTTCTGGCAAGTTCCAGATAATGCTTGCTGAGTGCGCTGGCGTGCATTGGGTCTTCCGTGACGCTCAAGTTCGATCCGTGAACTTTGAAACATGCTGCCAATATCAAAAGCGGAATGTTTCCGAGAAAGGGGTGCGCAACTTCTTGCGCACCGTCCCTGCGCAACAAATTGCACAGGGCCTTATGGGGTGGGCATCCTAGACGTGGGGTATGTGTCGTTCAAGGCGAGAAGTGTGATCTCCGTTGCAGCTGGGAATATTAACCAGCTGGCGACGGAACTATTTCAAAACGGGCGATTAAGTTGCCTTTGTATAACAACTTACTTCGTAGGAAATATGCCGGTTGCTTGTAAGAGAATACTTACGTGCAACCTTCTACCCGGTCACAGAATTGGGAGTGATTAATGTTATAGGCCGCTGGAAGTTGCCGATATGGACACAGCCAGGGTGTGGCGCTGACCCGGCTGGAGCACCACCGCGTCGTCCAGCACATTGGCCGTCTCGATGCACAGCATCCGCTGCCAGGCATCGTCGGCGAAGCTCGTCAGACGCTGCGCCTTGTCGATCCACGGATTCCATAACACGGCGGACATCGACCCGCTGGTGGTCAGTCGGATGCGCCGCTGCCACGCCGGATCGACAAGATTCAGGGTGGCCGGCAGCTGCTGGTAGACACGATCGGTTTCGCCGTTGAAATGCAGGTCGTCCTGTTGCTGGCATTCTTTCCAGTCCAGCAGTGTGTCGATGTATGGGCAGCCGGAGAGGCCCTCCACACGCACCTGATGGATGTCGCTGACGGCGAAGTAGCTGTGCAGCGCCTGGCTGAAGGCAACGCTTTCGTCGCCGTCGTTGCGGCTGCTGAGGCTGAGCTGGAGATCATCGGCGAGTCGAATCCGCAACGTCAGTTCGACCGGATGCGGCCAGCCCGGCAACGCGCCGAGCGCCTGCGGACAGTCGAACTCGAGAATCGCCGCATCGCCATCGCTGCGTTGTTCGCGCAACTGCCAGGGCAGCGCGCGTACCAAACCATGGAAAGGTGCGGGTTGTTCGCCGTGGTAGCTCGCCTGCACGGCTTGCGGATTGCGCGCCAGGTCGCCGAACCACGGCCAGCAGATCGGCACGCCGCCGCGTACCGACTGACCCTGCTGGAAGGCGGCCTCTTCGCTGAGCCAGATGATCGGTGGTGCGTCGCCCTGGCGATAGCTGAGGATCTGCGCGCCCTGTTCGGCGATCAGCAGTTCGTCCTCGCCGCGGCGGACTCGCCAGACGGCGAGCTGGTCCATTTCGATGCGTTGGATATCGACAGGCATGGGCAATCTCGTGATGGGCTCGGGTTTGCGTCTGACAACGGTCGCAAGGCGGGATTTCATCCGCCTCCGGGCGTGGGGTAGATGTTGCTTACATCCAACGCGGCTCCGTTCGGAGGAGCGCCATTCAGTGGATCGCCATGGTGGACCGCCGACGCGCGATCCACCCTACAGGTCGCGCGGTTCAGCGACCCTGGCAGGCGTCGACCCGTAGCCAGCGTTCCAGCAGCTTGAAGCCCTGCATCAGGATGAAGGCGATCAGCAGGTAGATCAGGCCGGCGGTGAGGAACATTTCCTCGTGCAGGTAGGTGCGGGCGGCGATCTTGCGCGCCATGCCGGTCAGTTCCAGCAGAGTGATGGTGCTGGCCAGGGCGCTGGCCTTGAGCATCAGGATCACTTCGTTGCTGTAAGCCGGCAGGCCGATACGCGTGGCGCGCGGCAGGATGATGTGCAGCAGTGCCTGGGCGCGTGACATGCCGAGCGCCCGTGCGGCTTCGACTTCACCCGGCGGCACGTTCTGGATCGCACCACGGATGATCTCGGCGATATAGGCGGCTGTGTGCAGCGTCATGGTGATGATCGCGCACCAGTACGGGTCACGCAGAAACGGCCAGAGCGCGCTTTGGCGCACCACCTCGAACTGCGCCATGCCGTAGTAAACCAGGAACAGTTGCACCAGCAGCGGGGTGCCGCGGAAGAAGAAGATGTAACCATAGGGCAGCGCGCGCACTGCCAAGTGCCGCGATGAGCGGGCAATGCCCAGGGGCACGGCGAGGATCAGCCCGGCGACGACCGAAACGCCGACCAGTTGCAGCGTCAGCCAGGCGCCTTCGATGAAGCTCGGCAGCCACTTGATGAAGATTTCCCAGGTCATGCTGCGCTCCGCACGAAGCCGCGGCCGGCACGTTTTTCAAGAAAGTGCATGCCGATCATGGCGACGATGGTCAGGCACAGGTAGATGAAGGCCGCGACCAGGAAGAAGGTGAAGGGCTCCTTGCTGGCGGTCACGGCGATCTGCGAGCGGCGCATGATCTCTTCCAGGCCGATGACGGATACCAATGCCGTGTCCTTCATCAGGATCATGAACAGATTGCCCAGACCCGGCAGCGCCAGGCGCCACATCTGCGGCAGGATCAGCCGCGTGAAGATCCGCCGTTTGCCCAGGCCCAGGGCCAGGCCAGCCTCACGGTGTCCCTTGGGAATGGCCAGCAGCGCCCCGCGGAAGACTTCGGTGGCGTAGGCGCCGAAGCACAGACCAAGGGCGATGGTGCCGGCGGCGAACGGGCTGAGGGCCAGGTTCTCGATGCCGAACAGCTCGCCGATACCGCGAATCAGGCTGATGGTGCCGAAATAGATCAGCAGTACCCAGAGCAGTTCGGGTACGCCGCGCACGATGGTTGAGTAGGTGCCGCCGAGCCAGCGCAGCGCGCTGTAGGGCGAGGTCTTGGCGAGAGCGCCGAGCAGACCGAGCACGCCGAGCAGCCCGCCCCCCAGCCCCAGCGCCAGGGAAGCGAGGGCCAGTTGGATGGTCATCCAGGTGCCGGCGATAAGCGCCGGACCGAATCCGTGAAGGTCAGGAATCATAGAAGCTCAAACACCGAAGCCCGGTCGGCCAGTTTCAGGCGACCGGGCTTCGGCTCGGTTGGATCAGTAAATGCTGAACGGGAAGTACTTGTCGTTGATCTGCTTGTAGGTGCCGTCAGCGATGATCTCGGCCAGCGCCTTGTTCAGCTTCTCACGCAGCTCGTCGTTGCCCTTGCGCACGGCGATGGCGATCTTGTCATCATCGAATACCGGTTCGCCCTTGAACTCGAAGCCCTTGCCAGCATCGCTCTTGAGCCATTCCCACTGCACGAAGGTGTCGGCCAGGATGCCGTCGACGCGGCCGGAGGCCAGGTCCAGATAGGCGTTTTCTTGAGTGTCGTAGAGCTTGATGTCGACCACGCCGTCCAGGTTGTCTTCCAGCCAGGTACCGGCGATGGTCGCGCGCTGGGCGCCGATGACCTTGCCGTCCAGGTAGTCCTTGTCGGTCTTGAAGTCGGTGGACTTGGGCGCCACGAACTGCAGCTTGTTGGTGTAGTAGTGGTCGGTGAAATCGACGGCGTTCTTGCGCTCTTCGGTCACCGACATCGAGGCGGCGAGGAAGTCGAACTTGCCGGCGTTCAGCGCCGGGATGATGCCGTCCCAGTCCGAGGTGACCACTTCGCACTCGGTCTGCATCTTGGCGCAGAGGGCATGGGCGATGTCGAGGTCGAAACCGACCACCTTGCCGCTGGCATCGATCAGGTTGAAGGGCGGGTAGGCGCCTTCGGTACCAATCCGTAGTTTTTCCGCGGCGAATGCCTGGGTGCCGATGATCAACGATGCAGCAGCGGTCAGCAGGATCTTCTTATAGCTCTTCATGCGGTGTTGCTCCATTAGCGATGGCTGGACATGAATTGTTTACAGCGCGCCGATTGAGGATTGTCAAATACCTGCTCGGGCGTTCCTTGCTCCTCGACCAGGCCCTGGTGGAGGAATACCACTTCGCTGGATACCTGCTTGGCGAAATTCATCTCATGGGTGACGAGCAGCATGGTGCGGCCTTCTTCGGCGAGCGACCGGATCACTGCAAGCACTTCTTGTACCATTTCCGGATCGAGCGCCGAGGTGGGCTCGTCGAAGAGGATCACTTTTGGCTGCATCGCCAGCGTCCGCGCAATGGCCGCGCGCTGCTGTTGACCGCCGGACAGCTGATTGGGATAGACGTGGCGCTTGTCGGCGATGCCGACCTTGGCCAACAGCGCCTCTGCCACCTCGGTGGCTTCGGCCTTGCTCTGGCCGAGCACGCGGCGCGGTGCCTCGATGATGTTGTCGAGGATGGTCATGTGCGGCCAGAGGTTGAAGTTCTGGAACACGAAACCCAGTTCGCTGCGAATCCGATTGAGCTGCTTGCCGTCGGCGGCGACCAGGTCGCCCTGCTTGTCGCGCTTGAGCTTGAGCTGCTCGCCGGCCACCAGAATCTCGCCCTCGTGGGGGTTTTCCAGCAGGTTGATGCAGCGCAGAAAGGTGGATTTTCCGGAGCCTGAAGAGCCGAGGATGGAAATCACATCGCCATCGCGGGCGGTCAGCGAAATGCCTTTGAGAACTTCCAGATCGCCGTAGCGCTTGTGCAGATTGCGGATTTCCAGTGCAGGGATGGCCTCGGCCATGAGGGGTCCTCTTACAGACCGGCGAAGGCCGCCATGGTCTAGATATCTGATGGTGCGCTCCGCGCGAACTGCTCGCCGTCCTGGCGAGGCGCAAACCTAGCATGCGATGCGGCATGCGCCAAGCGCGATGCGGCGTTGAGCGGTGTGACCAATCGGTCACGTTTCGCTGTCCGCCGATGCGCCCCTATCTATATAGATGAAATCGGCGCTGTACGCGCAGGCACACTCCGGTGCCTTGCGTAAACGGCAGGCTCGGTCCGCTTCCGTGCGGCCCGAAGCGGCCAGGTTCTCAGCTCGCTTCCGGCTTGGGCGTGTTTTGGTCGTCGGAGAGCATTTCGTCGTGCTCGGCCATCTTCCACGGCAAGCTGCCCGGCGAGATGTGCAAGAAGTGCAGGTACTTTTCGAACTGATCGAGTATGTCGCTGATGATGTCCGCCTGGTCGTATCCGTAGACGTCGTAATGCTGGCCGCCGCGGCGCAGGAACACCTCGGCACGGTAGTACTGCTCGTCGGCCTCCGGCCCTTCGGTCAGCGCGAACGCCGGCATGGCGTAACCGACCGCACGGATCTCGTAGATGAAGTCCACCTGGTCGTCCTTGATGACCTCCAGGTAGAGCCGCGAGTGGGCTTCATCGGTGTGCACTTCAGCAGCCCATTCCTGACCACTGAGTTCGCGCTGCACGCGGCGCATCGCCTTGAGCACCGTGGTGTTCATGAAGTCGTCGACCTGTTCCCTGCTGGGAAAGCTGACCATCCCCGCCAGGCGCTTCTTCCACAGGCCGGGACCGGCGTTGCTCGCCAGCCGGCTGCCCTGCATGTGGCTTTGCAGGCTGGTTTCGTGGTGGCCTTCGATCACCAGAGCGCGCCACATGCCCAGCGCGGCGATCATCATGATGATTGCGAAGGGCAGCGCGCTGGCGATGGTCATCGTCTGCAGCGCGCTGAGGCCGCCGGCGAGGAGCAGGGCGGACGCAACTACGCCCTCGATGCTGGCCCAGAACACACGCTGCCAGACCGGCGTGTGCAGCGCGCCGCCGGCGGCCAGCGAGTCGATGACCAGCGAGCCGGAGTCCGACGAGGTAACGAAGAAGGTGATGATCAGAACCACCGCCAGGAACGAGGCGATGGACGTCATCGGTAGCAGTTCGAACAGTTTGAACAGCGCGATGGCGTTGTCCGCCTGCACATCCGAGATCAGCGAGGTGTAGCCTTCGACCATGATCATGTGCAGCGCGGTGTCGCCGAATACCGAAAACCAGAGGAAGGTGAAGATGGTCGGTACGAACATCACGCCGAAGACGAACTGGCGAATGGTCCTGCCGCGGCTGATCTTGGCGATAAACAGGCCGACGAAGGGCGACCAGGCGATGGTCCAGCCGAAGATGAACAGCGTCCAGTTGCCGATCCAGTCGCTGCGGCTGTAGGCCTGCAGGTTGAAGGTGCGCTCGATGATGTTGTTCAGATAGCTGCCGGTGTTCTGCAGAAACGTTTCGAGGATGAAAATGGTAGGCCCGACCAGAAACACGAAGAGCATCAGGCCGATCGCCAGGATCATGTTCAACAGCGACAGGTTTTTCACGCCCTTGTCGAGGCCGGCGACCACCGAGCAGATCGCCAGGCCGGTGATGATCGCGATGGCGATGATCTGCACGTTGATGCTGATCGGTATCGACGGCCAGAGGTAGTTGATGCCCGCGTTGATCTGGGTGACGGACAGGCCCAGCGTGGTGGCGATGCCGAACAGCGTGCCGAGAATCGCGAAGACATCCACCACATGGCCGATCGGCCCGTAGATGCGTTCGCCGATGATCGGGTACAGCGCCGAGCGCATCGACAGCGGCAGGCCGTGGCGGAACGAGAAGTACGCCAGCACCAGACCGGTCAGTCCGTAGATGGCCCAGATATGAAAGCCCCAGTGGAAGAAGGCGATCTGCATGGCCTGCTTGGCCGCGTCGACGGTTTCCCCCGCACCGGCGGGCGGCGAGGCGTAGTGCAGTACGGGTTCGGCCACGCCGAAGAACAGCAGGGCAATGCCGTAGCCGGCGGAAAAGAGCATGGCGAACCAGGCCGGGAAGCTGTACTGCGGCTCGGCGTGGTCCGGGCCCAGCTTGATGCTGCCCCAGGGCGTCATCGCGATGCCGACGATGAACACCAGGAAAAAGGCTACCGAGAGCATGTAGAACCAGCCGAAGTTGGTCGTGATGAACGCCAGCGTCGAGCTGAACACCTCACCGGCCAGCTCCGGATTGCTGATGGTCCCGATCACCAGCAGCAGCGTGACGATCACGGCTGGAATGAACACGGGGAACAGGATGATGGCCTTGGGCATTTTCTTGGCGGCGTCCATGGGCGGTCAGCCTCCCTTTGCGAATGGGTGATGAGCGGGTTGTACGCGGCGAAACCTCCGGAGAGCCCGAACGCTGCCTCTGGGGTAGACGGCCCGAAGCGCCGAATGATTCAGCGAAAAGATGGGTTGGGTGTCGATTGACCGATAGCGCCGGTGCTAGAACGCGGGCTCCAGGCCATGGCGCCGTAGAATGGCCGCAACGCTGCCGTCGGCGATCAGCGCTTCGAGCGCGTCGTTGAAACGTTCGAATTCGGCTTCGCCGACCGCGGCGCGGGAAAGGCCGATCGCGTAGGAAACAGGTTGCAGCTCACCCGCCTCGTGAATGTCGGAATGCCCCTCCTGATCGATCAGGTGCCAGGCGACGTCCTGATTGACCACGGCGACGCCCTGTTCGCCGAACCTGCCGGCCTCCAGCATGCGCAGCAGCCGCCGGTTATCCGCCTCCAGGATCAGCGTCACGTCGCCGACCTCGGCCAGATGCTGGCCGAGCACGAAGGAGGTTCCGGAGGGCCCGTACACGGCGACGCTGCGTCCGGCCAGGTCCTCGGGGCGATGGAAGACGAAGCGGCTCGCCGAACGCGCATAGACCCCATAGCGGGAGGTGACCAGCATGCGAGTGAGGTGAAACGCGCGCTCGCGATCCGGTGAGCGGATCACGGTGAAGATCCCCTGCGCTTCACCGTCCTCGGCCAGCGCCAGTGCGCGTCGCCAGGGCAGCAGCTGCACCGGACAGTCGATCCGAAGTCGCGCGCAGACGGCTGCAACGATCTCGACGAAAGGCCCGGCTGCACGGTCCTCGGTGCCGGTGGCCGTCGTGGCATAGCTGAACGGCGGGAAGTCCTCGGTTACGAAGCGCAGCTCATCGGCCTGGCAATTGCCCATGAGTGCCAGGCCGACGACTATCGCAATCCATCGAGTGGGCATGCTGCAAGCTCCAGGCGATCGGCAGAGCGGCAATACGCTCCACGTCCTTGCAGGCTAGCGTGTCGCCGTCCGCGGCGCGACCCCCGAATCAGGGTAGCCAGCGCAGCAAGCCCGGTCGCCAGGTGAGGGTAAGGGTGACCGCTATAGCGGCGGCCGCCATCAGCAAGAACCAGAGCAGTACAGCAAAGCCTGGCCCCTCCACCGTCATCAGGGCCGTGGGCGCGCCAGCGCAGGAAATCGTGGCGACGCTGCGGCGTAGCCATCGCTCGCGTGCGGGCGCAGGTGCAGCTGATCGCCAGACCTTCTGGCGATGAGATTGCTGCAGCAGCGCGAGCTGGGCGAACGCCAGATAGCACAGGATAAAGACGCCCAACTGCGTGACTTCAGGCATTGGTAATGCGCCGGTTCAGGCGTCGTGCTGCAGCCAGCGCCAGAAGCGCCAGCAACATGAGCAACAGGTCCATGCCGGCAACCGCATAGCGCCCTTGCTGGAGGCTGTGCAGCAGATGATCGCCGGTGGTCAGCCAGTTCAGCAGCACCGCTGCCGGTGCGGCGACGCCGATGGCCAGCAATTGTCCGTGCCAGGCACCCGCGCCACGGATCAGCGCATGGGCCAGAGTCGACGCCCAGACCAGAAAGAACGCCCAGCCCTCAAGGGCGGCGCGGTCTATCTCGAAGCGGCCGACGTCGGCCGGCAACGCGCGATTGGCGATGAAGAAGCCAAGCGTGGCGAGGATCAGACCGCTGCAGCTGCAAACACAGATCGCATCCAGCAGGTGCGCGCCGGTATGCCCCTGCCGCTGGTGTCGGGCGCGGCGGGCGCCGGTCCAGAACAGCAGGCCGGTGGCGATCATTATCCAGCCGGACAACCCGCCCAGAAAATACAGCCAGCGCAGCGTCCAGTGTTCGAACTGAACGAAATGCAGGCCGCTGAAGAATCGCTGGATGGCGGCTACCGGCCCGGTCCGGTGATCGAGCAGGAGGGCTCCACTGCTGCCGTCGAAGGTCATGCGATCGACGTTCATGGTCACCTCGCGGGCAAAGCTACGGCGAACCTCCACGTATGCCTGGGCGTCTCCGGGGTGCCATACCCGCAGCATGTAGGGCTCATCACCCCAGGCTCCGCGTGCACGGTCGCGCATGGCGTCCAGTGAGGCCAGCGTCGCGGGCTCGGTGGATGCCTGCCGTGTGTAGTTGCCGAATGCCTCGGTGCTGAAGGCAGCCGGATTGCCCGGGTAGATTCGTTCGATGACCGTCGGAAAGTAGATGGCAAAGAAGATGATCAGACCGGATAGGCTGATCAGAAAATGAAACGGAAATGCGACGACGCCGGTCAGGTTGTGCAGATCCAGCGTGGCGCGTTGCGTGCTCTTGTGTGGCCTGAAGGTGAAGAACTCGCGAATAATCTTGCGATGGATCACCACGCCGGACACCAGCAACAGCAGCATGCCCATGCCGGCGATGCCCAGCAGCCAGTAGCCGACATTGCGCCAGCGCAGATGCAGGCTGTAGTGGAACGGAAAGAGGAACCCGGTGGCTGCCCAGCTGCCATGGTCCGGTAGCAGCTCGCCGCTGGCAGGATCGATGAAGCGGCGCGTCGATACGCCCTCGGCATTCGGGAACTCCAACTGGATGACCGGTGTGCGCTCGCTGGGCAGAGTGATGCTCCAGCGCGCCGCCGTGCCGGCCAGCCGCTGGGCATGCGGCACGACCAGGCGATCCAGGGAAAGATCGACAGGTGGTGAGCCGAGCCGCGTCGAAGGCAGCATCCAGCGGTCGATCTCGCGATCGAAGACCACCAGGCTGCCGGACCAGAAAACCGCCAGCAGCAGGCCGCCGAGCAGCACGCCGGTCCAGGTGTGCAGCCAGCTCAGCGAAGCACGAAATCCGTTCCCGGGCATCGTCAACCTGCACCAGCGATAAGCGGCCGCGCTGCCAGCGGGCCGAACTGCAGCGCCAGGTCGCTGGCGATGCCTAGCAGCAATAGCAGGCAGAGACGCCACAGCCGTGGTTCGACGAACGCCCAGAGCAGCAGGCCGAGGTAGATGACGAAACCCAGCATGCAGGCGATCAGCACCGCCTCGTGACCGGCCAGCCCGATTAGCTGCACCAACAACCGGGCGCTGGCCGAAGCCAGCGCTACGGTACAGGCGAAGCCGCCGCCGATGCCCGCAAGAACCCGCAGCGCGAGACTGGCGTAGTGGCGCCAGTCCATTTGGTGCTGTTGCCGCCCCTGTTTGGCCGCTGAGTGCATGTCTTAGAAGCTGACCTGATAGCCAAGGGTGAACGTCCGTCCACGACCATTGAAGACGCGCCCATTGCGGGTTGCGGGTGCGCCGGTGTTGGCGGCCTGCGAGTAGTAGGTCAGATAGTCCTCGTTGAACAGGTTCTCGATCCCCAGGCGGGCTTCGCCGACCGGCAGGCGATAACCGAGCGAGGCATCGACCAGGGTGTAGCCGTCGAAATCCAGGCCCGGCTGGTCAAAGCCCCGGCTGGCATAGTGGTTGGCCTGCAGCAGGCTGTGCAGCTTGTCGTTCCAGTTGGCCTGCCAGCTGATGCCGTAACGATCCGGCGAGATGTTCGCGCCATCGAGGTCGGTATCGACCTTGCCGTCGTCGTCTGTGTCGGACTGGCCGTTGACCTGGGCATACATCAGCTTCAGGCGGTGCGCCTTGTTGATCTGCCAGCCGCCGGTGAACTCGATGCCATCGATTTCGGTGCGCTCGCGGCGAACCTGATAGACCCCGCCCACGCTGTCCAGACGCGATCCGAGTTCGGCATCCGACTCGTAGTAACTGATCTCTGCGTCGAACGGGCCATGATTCAGGCGAAGGCCGATCTCGCGGTTTTCAGTAACCACCGGTTGCAGGTCGAGGAAGTTGTCGACGCTGGTGCCCGGCGTGCCGATGCCCCGCAGCACGCGACCGACATCCGGCATGCCGAATCCTTCCGAGTAGTTGGCGAACAGTTGCGCCCAGTCATTCATCTGCCAGACCAAGCCCGCGTTGTAGAGCGTTTCCTCGAACGTCGGGTTGCCGCCTTCCACATCGACGCTACCCACCGGCTTGGTCGAGGCAATGGTGCGGAAGCTGTCGACGTCGAGATCGGCGAACTCATGCCGCACACCGGCATGCAAGGTCAGCTGGTCGAGCGCGCGGATCTCGGCCTGGAGGAACGGCGCATAGTTGCGGAACACCGTTTCTGGCACCCATTCCCGATCAGTGAGGATCAGCTGCTGGCTGGTGGTGTCCTGCAGCACATCGAGTCCGCCGGTGAGCATCAGACGGTTGTCGAGCATGCCATCGCGGCTGATCGTCAGCTTGCCGCCGATCTTGTCCGACTCGTTCTGCGACTGATCGAACAGCGTTCCCGCCGGCGCGATGCTGGGGTCCTGGAAGGTGGCATTGGTGCCGCCACCGAAGCGGCCGCGGAATCGCTGGGTATAGAGCTGCAGGCCCAGCTCGTTGCCGTAGAGATCGGCATGCTTGTAGGACAGGCTGGTCGCGAGTACTTCGTTCTGCGGTGCCTTGCCCTGCGGGTCGCCCTTGCGCGAGGTCGCGGGTATCTCCGCGTCGGCGTCACCCGGCACGTTGACGTACTCGTGTTCGCCTTCGACTTCGTAGCGATTGACCATCAAACCGATGTTCTGATTGTCGTCCAGCCAGTAACCGAGCTTGAGCAGCAGATCGGTGCCGGTCGAATCCATCACGTCGCCCTGGGTGTCGTCGACGCCGATCAGATCGCCGTTGGCATCGTAGAACATGCCCTGGGTCTGCCAACTGGCGGCGGCGAGGTAATCGAGGTCACCCTGGGTGCCTTCCACCCGGTAATCGAGCTTGTAGCCCAGTCCCTCGGACTCGTAGTCGCCCGGCGCGGTGAAGCTGACGCCCGCGTGCTGACGCAGCTCGCCGCTTTCAGGACGGCGGGTGACATAGTTGATGATGCCGCCGGTAGCGCCCAGGCCGTGCTCGGCACTGGCGCCATGGATGACTTCGATGCGCTCGACCATCGACAGGTCGATCACATAACCGTCGCGCTGGCTGTCCCGAAGCGGCGTGGACTGTGGCACGCCGTCGATGAGGATCAGTGCCGAGCGGCCGCGAAAGGTCTCGCCGGCGCTGCTCATCTTCTGCCGGCTTGGCGAGTACGAGGGGATCAGGTTGCTCAGGATCGCGCCATGGTCCGAGGTGATCGCCAGTTGCTGCTCGATTTGCTCGCGGCTGATCACCGTGATTTTCTGTGGCGTCTTGCCCGCTTCGCTTCTGGCCCGTGTCGCACTGATCGTGACTGCTTCGAGCTCCGTCGCTTCATCTGCCGCATTGGCCGGCAGGGACGAGAGGGAAAGGGATGCAAGAGAGATAGACAAGCACAGGCTGGTTCTGCGAAACACGTGAAAGCTCCCGGTGTTGGATTTGTTCAGGGAGCGCGAATGTAAACTAAATGTAAATTACTTTCATTAAGCTTTGGCTGTTTTCCGCCGGCTATGGCCGTTCCGCCCGTTACCCACAGGGCTGAGCCTGCGGGCCGGGCTAGCGGCTCTGGCGCATCTGCTCGCGCCATTCCCATGGCGGTTGCTGTTCGGTCTTGTGCAATGACCACAGGCCGCGCCGGAACTCCCGGGCGACCGCCTCCAGATTGAGCAGCGAGCGGTCGTCAAGGTGACCGCGATACGCCCAGGCTGCGCCAGACCTGACCATCTCCGAATTGACGTCGATGTTGCCAACGCCGACTCGCGCGAGGGTCCGCCCCAGGTCATCGCGGCCCTTGACTACGAGCGTCACGTTCTTGCCGAAGATGTGGTCGGAGAGCGCTTGCCGGGCCTGGCTGCCGTAGGGTTGCTTGAGCTCCGGGGTGTCGATTTCCGCCAGCCGGACCCTGAACCGTTCACCCACGTTGGTCCGGCAGCTGAAGGTGTTGCCATCGGCGATGCCGATCACCCGGCAGTCGAACGATTCGGCGGAGGCAGGCATGGCAGTTATGAGCAGGGCGGCAAGCAGGTAGCGCAGCATGAGGGCATCCATGCGGTTCGGAGCGGGCGAGGGTAACAGGCTGGTCGCTGCCCTGATCGGCGCCAGGTCTCAGATGAACCGTCAGCGTTGGCGAAATGGCGGTCGATCACGCATGGCGAGAAATACGCCGAACCGTCGCCTTGCCATGGCGCGCGTAACGCTCAGAAGGCGGCTTCGAGTTGGTGCCGGCGCAGGATCTTCGGCACTGTGCCATCGGCTATTGCCGCGTCCAGCGCCTGCTCGAACGCTTCGAACTGTGCCGCGCTCACCGTCTTGCGCGAAAGACCGATGCCATAGCTGATCGGGCCCATTTCGCCAGCCTCGCGCACATCGGCAAGTCGCTCTTCCTCGATCAGGTGCCAGGCAACATCCTGATTGAGCACCGCCAGGCCGTCCACACCGAAGCGCCCGGACTGCAGCATGCGCAGCAGTCGGCGATTGTCGGTAGTCAGGTGCAGGCGTACGTCGGGCACCGACTTGAGGCGCTCGGACAGCACGTAAGAGGTGCCGGATGGGCCATAGACGCCAACCAGCCGGCCCGCCACATCACCTGGTTGGTTGAAGACGAAGCTGCTCTCGGCCTGGGCGAAAACACTGTAGCGAGAAGTGACCAGCATCCGGCTGATGTGGAACATCTGCTCGCGCTGCGGTGAAGGTGTCAGTGTGAATATTCCGTCCACCTGTCCCTGTTCGGCCAGGCGGAATGCGCGCTGCCAGGGATACAGTGTGATCGTGCATTGGTGCTGCAAGCGTGCGCAGATCGCATGTACCACCTCTACAAACGGGCCGGCCGCACCAACGCCTGCGGTTTCGCTGGCCGGGGCGTCAGCCGGATAGGTGAACGGCGGGAAGTCTTCGGTCACGAAACGCCACTGCGCCGCGCCTGCCGGGGCGGCGTTCGACAACAGCCATATCAGCAGAATCGAGAGAATCCTGTGCACCGTTCGGCTCCTTGCGCTTTGCGGCATTCCTTGGCAGTTCACGCGGCCGGGCAACATCCGGCTCTGGCCCGCCCAGTTAGCAGCAGCCTAGCGCAGAATGAAGTCGGAGCGATGAAGTGATAAGGCCTGGCCGTGCATGCGTGGCTTGCGGTTGTCCCGCGTGGCGTGGCGTGGCTGCCGCTCGGTATCCGAGCTTCAGCCGGTGAGCGGCTTGCGGAAGATCACAGGATGCCAGCGATGCTGGGAGGATGCTTCCGTGTGAATGCCGTCAAGCCATTCCGGAAGGCGGGGCTGGAGCGCAGCGCGCCGCTGGCACAAATCGCAGGCAATAAAAAACCCCAAGGAGGTTAATTTCGCTTGGGGTTTTTCGGTATTAGTGGTGCCCAGGGACGGAATCGAACCGCCGACACGGGGATTTTCAATCCCCTGCTCTACCGACTGAGCTACCTGGGCAACGGGGCGCTATTAGACGGATTTGGCTTTTACCTGTCAAGCGTGGTCCGGAAAAATATTTAATCCGGACGGGCGCTTAGCGCAGTCGACGGTCATTCGCTCGGCGGCACGTAGCCTTCGGCCTTGGCGTAATCTTCGCCGGAGAAGAACTTGTCCATCTCGCCCTGAAGGAACTTGCGGTCTTCGGCGTTCATCATGTTCAGCCGGCGTTCGTTGATCAGCATGGTCTGGTGCTTCTGCCAGTCGTCCCAGGCCTGTTTGGAAATGTTGTTGTAGATGTCCTCGCCTTTCTGGCCTGGAAACGGCGGGCGCTCGAGGCCGGGGAGTTCTTCGTTGTACTTGCGGCAGTTCACGGTGCGGGTCATGGGTTTTCTCCTGCATTCAATTCAGCGGCGGCGCGCTTGAGCAGTGTCTTTACTGGCGCGGCAAGGCCGAGGCGCGGCGGGGTGGCGAGGTTATACCAGAGCCAGTCGGCCTCGGCCACGGCGTCGGGCGCGGACTTGACCCTGATCAGCCAGGGTTCGATTGCCAGCTGGAAATGGCTGAAGGTGTGGGTCAGGCCGGGCAGTTCGCGGCGCTCCTCGAGCTGCAGCGCATGCCGCGCGGCCAATGGGTCGAGAGCGGCGAGGTCGTCCAGTTCCGGTAGGCTCCAGAGCCCGCCCCACAGGCCCGTCGACGGGCGCCGATAGAGCAGGATGGCGCCGTCGCGATTGGCCAGCAGCGGCATCAGTGTGCGTTTCTGCGGCAGCGCCTTACGTGGCTTGGGCACCGGGAAGTCGGTTTCTCGCCCGAGCAGATGGGCGCGGCAGCCGTCCTTGAGTGGACAGAGCAGGCAGCTCGGGCGGCTGCGGGTGCACAGCGTGGCGCCGAGATCCATCATCGCCTGGGTGTAATGGTTGACGCGCTGCTGCGGGGTGAAACGCTCAGCCACCTCCCACAGCTGGCGTGCCACCTTCGGCTCGCCGGGATAGCCGTCCTGCGCAACGTAGCGGGCCAGCACGCGCTTGACGTTGCCGTCGAGGATCGGCGCGCGCAGGCCCAGGCTGATGCTGGCGATGGCGCCGGCCGTGGAGCGGCCAATGCCCGGTAATTCGGCGAGCTGGTCGACATCCGCCGGAAACACGCCGCCGTATTCGGCCACGATGAGTTTGGCGGTCTTGTGCAGATTGCGTGCGCGACTGTAGTAGCCGAGCCCGGTCCACAGGTGCAGCACCTCATCTTCCTCGGCGGCGGCGAGCGCCTCGACGCTGGGCAGCGCCTCCATGAAGCGGTCGAAGTAACCGAGCACGGTGCTGACCTGGGTCTGCTGCAGCATGATCTCCGACACCCACACCCGGTACGGCGTGATGTTCTGCTGCCAGGGCAGATCCTTGCGGCCGTGGCGGTCGAACCAGTCGAGGACCGCCGCGCCGAACTGCTCGGGGCTCATCGGTTGAACAGGCCTTTGAGCGCGTCCTTGAGCTCGGGGCTGACCTTGTCGCCGAGCTTCTCTTCGATTTTCTCGTTGAGCTTCTCGCCGGCCAGTCGCGCCGCGACTTTGCCCAGGGCGTCGTTGTCGAAGCGGCAGGCCTTGGCGCCCAGCTCCAGCGGGCCGCGGCAGCGCAGCGGCCATTCGATGCCGACGTAGCGCTCGTTGACCTGGCAGGCCGGGTCCGGCATGGCGCCCTTGTCGCCTTCGATGACGATGCCGACGCGGTAGTCCATGCCCAGCACGCGCAGATCGACATCGCCGTTACCGTTGACGGTCAGGCCCGGAATGCTGGCCTTGAGGTCGGGGTTGCTGGCCACGCCGTTGCGCAGCGTCAGGTTGCCTTTGAGTTCGCGGAACGGCGTGTCCTTGCTGCGTGGGTCGCTGGCGAGCGGCTTGCGATTGAGCGTGGCGATGGCGCGGCACAGCTGCTGCTCGAGGTTGGCATCGACCAGCACGCCGTTGTCGATGATGAAGCCGACCTTGCCGTTGAGGTTGTCGATCCAGGCCTTCTCGCTGTTGCCCTGTGTGCGCAGGTCGGCATCCAGGTTGAGCAGCCCCTTGACCACCACGTCCTCACCTTGGCTTTCCAGCAAGCGCTCGACCGGCACGCCATTGAAACGGTTCTGCACGGTCAGTAATGGCAATGCCGGGCGCACGTCGAGGCTGGCCGAGCCGTCCAGGCGGCCGCCATACAGTCCGCCGCGCACTTCCTGCAGGGTCAGCAGGCCGTTGCGGGTACGAGCCTTGAGGTTGAAGCCGTCCAGCGGGATCTTCATTGCGGTCAGGCTGCCGATGGCCAGGTTGATCTCGGTGTCGAGCTTGCGCAGCTGATCCACCGGCAACACTGAGGCCTCGCTCCAGGCCTGTTGGGTCGGCGCGTTGGGCAATGGTGTGGTGCCGCTGCCGATCGCGCTGGCCTGGGTGCTCTTGACCTCGCTCTTGCGCGCTGCCTCGGCCGCCTGCTCCTTGCTCGGCGGCGGTAGGTAGCGGTCCAGATCGAAGCGGTCGCCCTTGAGGTCGACGCGTAGCGCCTGGCGGGCGAAGTCGCTGACGGCGAGGCGGCCGGTGAAGGTGCTGTCGTCGAGCTTCAGAGTCAGCTCTTCCAGCGCCAGGCTGTTCGGCGTACCGCTCAGACGACTGACCAGTTCGGCCTTGCTCAGTGCGGCAGCGTCAGCCATGGCCGGCAGCTGCTGGCCGGTGCCCTGAAGGAATTCACGCAGGTTGAATTGCGCGACGGTCATCGCGCCGCTGATCTTTGGTTCCTTGTCCAGATCGCGTGCCTTCAGCTCGCCCAGCCCGCGCAGCTGGTTGGCGGTGAACTTGAGGCTGTTCCATTCGGCGATCTGCGCGGCGAGATCGACCAGCAGCTGGCCCTGGGCGCTGAAGGTCAGTGTCTGCCCTTGCAGCGGCTCGCCGGAAGCCTCGCCGGACAGGCGCATGTCTTCGAACTGGTAGCGCTTGAGCTGGTTGTCGAAACGCAGCGCGCCCTGCAGTTCGGTGCGCGCGCGCATCACCGGCTTGTTGCTGCCGAAGAAGGCGTTGAGCTTGAGCGGGATCGGACTGCCTTCGCGGATCGCGCCGGTCGTGAGCTCGATGCTTTCGGCGCTGTACTGTTGGCCGGTCTTGGCGTCGTGGTAGGTGACCCGTGCGTCGCTGACGGTCAGGCTGTCGATGTCCAGGGTCAATGGCTTGCTGCGCGAAGCGGGAGCTTCATCCGGTTCGGCCGGTGGTTCGCTAGCCTCGGCGGTTGGCGCTGGTTGTTCTGCCTGCTTGGCCGGCTGGCCGACGCCTTCCCAGTTGCCGCGGCCCTGTTCGTCACGGCTCAAGGTCAGGTTGAGGCCGTTGACGGTGATGTCGCTCATTTGCACTTCGCGGCTCAGCAGCGGCATCACCCGCACCGACAGGCCGAGCATGCGCAGGTCGGCGAAAGGCTGCTCGGGCGTCTGCGCACTGGCCAGGGTGGTTTCGTGCAGCTCCAGACCGAGCCAGGGGAACAGGCTCCAGCCGATGTCACCTTTGATGTCCAGTTCGAGGCCGGCCTTGCTGCGTGCCAGGTCGCGGATCTCGTCCTTGTAGTCGTTGGGATCGAATAGGTGGGTCAGGGCGAAGCCCGCCGCCACGACGATCAGCAACAGCCCGAGAAAGACCAGACCCAGGATTTTGCCGAGCGATTTCATGGACGAGTCCTTGTAGATGAACGATCTGAAAAGTGCCGAGTATAGCCCCGTGCCTGCACTTGTCGGGAACGCGGTCGGCGTTGGAGTGCCGTTGCGGGTGCGGGTTCCGCAGCTGGCCGCGGCGGGCGGCAAGCGCGCCCCGTCGGCGGATCAGGCAGGGCGCAGCGGATATCGCGTGGGCGACTTAGAGCGAATCCAGCGGCAGATGCGTTCGCGCAGCCAGGGCGCTGGCTTCCAGATGACCGGCGGGTGCGGCCAGGCGCAACGGCTTGCCGGCTTCACTGGCCAGCCGTTGGGTTTCTTCGAGCAGCCGGCGGCCGACGCCGCGCTTGCGGGTGACCTTACGTACGCAAAGGTGCGACAGGCGCCAGGCTTCGTCGCCGCGCCGCAGCAGGGCGGCGCCGAGCAGACGGTCATTGAACCGGCCTGCGATCAGGCTGCCATCGGCCAGCGCCGCCTCAATCAGCGCTTCGGCGCTGTCATAGGGCGTCAGCAGCCATTCGGGGGCGTCGGCGTAGATTTTCGCCAGATCGGTTAAATCCTGCGGGCTGGGCTGGGTGACGGATTCGACGTAGACGGGCATGGCGACCTTGCGACGGCTGAGCAGAAGTGCTGGCAAGGATACGCCGAACCGCCGCCAGCGCACGAGACGGCGGCGGTGGCATGCGCTCAGTGCAGGCGATGGCGCTCGTGGAGAAAGCTCAGCACCGCACGGCGGTAGTGGTTGTACTCGGGGTCGTCGGCGAGGGCGATGCGGTCGCGTGGGCGCGGCAGTTTCACCTCGAGGATTTCGCCGATGGTCGCCGAGGGGCCGTTGGTCATCATCACGATGCGGTCGGAAAGCAGCACGGCTTCGTCGACATCGTGAGTGATCATCATCATGGTGTTGCCCAGGTCCTTCTGGATCTTCATCACCTCGTCCTGCAGGTGCGCGCGGGTCAGTGCATCGAGGGCGCCGAACGGCTCGTCGAGCAGCAGCACCTTGGGCTTCATCGCCAGCGCGCGGGCGATGCCGACGCGCTGTTTCATGCCGCCGGAGATTTCCTGCGGATACTTGTTCAGCGCATGGCCCATGTTCACCAGCGCCAGGTTGTGCTCGATCCAGTCGCGCCGTTCGCGCTTGTTCATGCTGCGCTTGAACAGCTTGTTCACTGCCACTTCGACGTTCTCGTAGACGGTCAGCCAGGGCAGCAGCGAGTGGTTCTGGAACACCATGCTGCGTTCCGGGCCGGGGCCGCGAACTTCCTTGCCGTCGAGGATCACGCCGCCGAGGCTGGGGTCGAGCAGCCCGGCGACGATGTTCAGCACCGTCGACTTGCCGCAGCCGGAGTGGCCGATGATGGAGATGAACTCGCCCTTGGCGATGTTCAGGTTGATGTCCTTGAGCACCTGCGAGGCAAGGTTGCCGCGCACGAAACTCTTGTCCAGGTGTTCGATGGAGAGATAGCTCATGGCGTTGCTCCTCAGTTGGCCGGAATGCCGCGGGTGATGCGCTGGCCGACGAAGGCCACCAGGCGATCGAGCACGAAGCCGACCACGCCGATGTAGACGAGCGCGAGGATGATGTCGCTGATGCGCGAGGCGTTCCACGCATCCCAGATGAAGAAGCCGATGCCGACGCCGCCGATGAGCATCTCCGCGGCGATGATCGCCAGCCACGACAGGCCGACGCCGATACGCAGGCCGGTGAAGATGTAAGGCGCGGCGGCCGGCAGCATGATGGTCTTGAAGTACTCGAAACCGTTGAGCTGCAGCACTTGGGCGACGTTGCGGTAGTCCTGTGGGATGTTGCGGATGCCTACCGCGGTATTGATGATGATCGGCCAGATCGCGGTGATGAAGATGACGAACAGCGCCGAGGGGTGGCTGTCCTGGAAACCCGCCAGCGACAGCGGCAGCCAGGCCAGTGGCGGCACGGTGCGTAGCACCTGGAAGATCGGATCGAGACCGCGCATGGCCCAGTCCGACTGGCCAATCAGCACGCCGAGGCCGACGCCGGCGACCACCGCCAGCATATAGCCCACCGCAACCCGCTGCAGGCTCGCCAGTAGTTGCCAGGCCAGGCCCACGTCATTACCGCCGTTGTCGTAGAACGGATCAATGATCAGCTCCCAGGTTTCCGCGACCACCTGCGAGGGCGGCGGCAGCGCGGCGTCTGCGCCGGAGCAGAGCATCTCCCAGATCAAGCCGAGTACCAGCAAAATCACCAGGGGTGGCACCAGCTGCTGCACCGCATAGCGGCCGCTGCGCCGAGCCAGTGCGGCGAGCCGGGAAGGGCGGACGATCGATACCGGCTCGGCGGTGGCGGGCTGCAGTTTGACGTTGGCATTCATGGGCTTTTCCTCGCGGGTTGCGGTTATCAGGCCATGGCCTTGATGGTCAGGCTGTCCAGGTAGGCTTGCGGGTTCTCGGGGTCGAATACCTTGCCGTCGAAGAACTTCTCCACGCCGCGGGAGGTGGAGGTCGGGATCAGTTCGGCGGGCAGGTTCAGCTCGCCGGCGGCGGCGCGCCAGATGTCTTCGCGGTTGACCTTGGCGATCAGCGTCTGGCTGTCGAAGTCGGCCGGCAGGTAGCCCCAGCGCTTGTTCTCGGTCAGGAACCAGAGGTCGTGGCTCTGGAACGGGTAGGAGGCGTGGTCGTCCCAGTAGCGCATCTGCTCGGGATGGTTCTCGATCACCTTGCCGGTGCCGTAGGCGAAGTTGCCCTTCATGCGGTCGACGATGTCCTTGTAGGGCGCGCCGATCCACTTGCGCTGCGAGCAGATCTTCGCCACTTCTTCCTTGTTCTCCGGTTTCTCGCAGAACTGCTGGGCTTCCATGATCGCCATGGTCAGCGCCTTGGCCGCGTTGGGGTTGGCGGCCACGTAGTCGCTGCGCAGGGCGAAGGCCTTCTCCGGGTGGTTGTGCCACAGCTCGCCGGTGGTGTTGGCGGTGTAGCCGATCTTCTGGTTGATCAGCTGGGCGTTCCACGGCTCGCAGACGCAGAAGGTGTCCATGCTGCCGACCTTCATGTTGGCGACCATCTGCGCCGGCGGCACGACGATGGTGTTGATGTCGGCATTCGGGTCGATGCCACCTGCCGCCAGCCAGTAGCGCATCCACAGGTCATGGGTGCCGCCGGGGAAGGTCATCGCTGCGCTGACTTTCTTGCCGCTGGCCTTCTTCGCTTCCAGTGCGGCCTTGAACGGGGTGCTGTCGAGGCCGATCTTCAGGTCGCGATATTCCTCGCCGACCGAAATGCACTGACCGGACAGGTTCAGCCGCGCGAGGATCGACATGGCCACCGGCTGGTTGTTCGGCGTGACGATGCCGGCGCTGATCAGGTAGGGCATCGGCGTGAGGATGTGCGCGCCGTCGATACCGTTCTTCGCCGAGCCGAGCACCAGGTTGTCGCGGGTGGTGCCCCAGGAGGACTGCTTGAGTACCTCGACCTCGGTCATCCCGTATTTGGCGAAGAAGCCCTTCTCGGCGGCGACGAACAGCGGCGCGGCGTCGGTCAGGGCGATAAAGCCGAGCTTGGCCTTGCTGGTCTCCACATCACCACCTGCAGCCCAGGCGGCCGAACGCATGCCCAGGGACATGCCGCCGAACAGGGCGACGCCGCTGGCGGCAATGATCGAGTGCTTGAGAAAGCTGCGGCGCGAGGCCAGCGTTACGCTGCTGGGCTGGTCGTTGTTCGGCTTTTCGGTCATGGTCGGGTTTTCCTTTGGGCGAAAAAAAACGGCGCCACACCGCCCGGCTGGAGCCGGAGAGCGTGGACACCGTTGTCCTGATGAGGAGTTGTGAAAGCCGAAGGATCCGGCCTTGCCTGAGCTTTGCGAAAGCTGTGCCAGAACTGCTCAGGCGGCGCGGAACGGGTGCTGCCGCGGCATCGAATCGCCGGGAGGTTTCCATCGAATCAAGCACTTGCGGAGGGGCGCAAACAGAGCGCGACCAGTTCCGTGATTGGCTTGATCAAGATGAATTGCGCTTGGCGATCCTGCGGGACTGGCGGCGCATGCACATCCGCGGGGCAGGCATGCTGTGCAGATGGTGCGGCGTGCCTGTTTTCAGTGCCTGGAACGCTGGCCCAGGGTGCGCGCCGGGGCGCGCTCGGCCGCCGGCTGTGCCAGTGACAGCAGGCGCTGGGCGATCTCCTCCAGACGCAGGCCCTGATTCATTGCCGCCTGTCGCAGCCAGCTATAGGCCTCGCCTTCGGAGAAGCCCTGCTGGCGCATGAGCTGCTGCTTGGCCCGCTCCACCTGTTTGCGCTCGTCCAGCGCCTGACGCGCCTCGCGCAATTCTTCATTGAGGCCCTGCAGGCGTACGCTCTGGGTTAGCAAGAGTTCCAGGGTCGAGCGCGCCACCATCGCGGTCATGCCGTCCGGCGGCGGCGCGTCCAGATCGCTGGCCTGCACACTGAACAGCTTGGCCTGCTCGGCGGCGGCGTGCATGTCGGCGATGCCGTCGAGCAGCTTGCGATGGCTCTGCAGGTCCTTGCGGATACGCTCGATGCTGTACCGGCACTGTTGCAACAGATCCTGCTCCAGGCGCGTCTCGACCTGCTTCATCGCGTCGATGCGGTGCGTGTGCAGCTCGAACCAGAGCTCGCACAGCTGCGGTTCGACCGCCGCGCCGGGGCTGGTGCGGCGGGCGATGTCACGCAGGCGGCAGGCGTTGATGTTTGTCTCGCTGGCGCACAGTGCTTGCCATAGCGCCTGCGCTGCCGGGCTGGCGAAGCGGCTGAAGGTGGCGAAGCAGCGCTCCTGGCCTTCGAGCAGGTGCTCCAGGTGCTCCAGCATGTCCGCGCGGAAATAGCCGCTGGCGAAGCCGACCACGCCGAGCGCGCGCTCCTGGCCGGCCAGTTCCTTGCCCTGCATGAAGTTGAACAGTGCCACCAGGCAGCGCGTAATGTGCGGATCGGAGGCTGTGTCGGCGGCCTCGAACACCACGGCCAGCAGCCCGCCGATCAGCCGCACCAGCGTCGCCGTGGCGTCCTGCATGCTGATGGCGTGCTCGCGGATGCGCCGGCGCAGCGCCGGCAGCTCGTCCAGGCTGTGCAGGGCATAGGCGATGCGGGTGAACAGGCGGGTCTTCTCGGCGCTGCTTACGGCGTCCAGATCGATGCGATCCAGATCCAGGCGCACCTCGCGCTCCAGCGCCTCGGCTTCCAGGCTGAGCACGTCCAGCTGCTGGCGCTGATGGGCGGCGTTGCCGCTGAGGTAGATGTTCGAGTAGCCGCGCTCTTTCTGCAGAGTGTGCACCAGCTGGCTAATACGGGTGACCAGTTCGCAGGTGCGCGCCAGGTCTTCCAGGCCGAGCAGTTCGCTGCGCCGGGACGCCAGCATGAAGCGCAGGGTCGCAGGCATTTTCCGTCCGTGCATGGGCGGCACCTCCGCGGGTTGACGCGCAGGTTCCTGCAAGATGCAGTCCAGCACGCCCGGCGCGTATCCGTTCTGCGGCGTTTGCGCCTATAATGTGCCCCTTTTCGCCCACGATCAGCGGAGCTGTTGATGTCCGAACGTACGGCTTACGTAGAGCGCAACACCCTGGAAACCCAGGTCAAGGTCACCATCAATCTGGATGGCACCGGCAAGGCGCGCTTCGCCATCGGCGTGCCCTTCCTGGAGCACATGCTCGACCAGATCGCCCGTCACGGGCTGATCGACCTGGATATCGAGTGCAACGGCGACCTGCACATCGATGACCACCACACCGTCGAGGACGTCGGCATCACCCTCGGCCAGGCCTTCACCAAGGCCATCGGCGACAAGAAGGGCATGACCCGCTACGGGCATTCCTACGTGCCGCTGGACGAGGCGCTGTCGCGCGTGGTGATCGACTTCTCCGGGCGCCCGGGGCTGACCATGAACGTGCCCTACACCCGCGCAGTGGTCGGCAAGTTCGACGTCGACCTGTTCCAGGAATTCTTCCAGGGCTTCGTCAATCACGCCCTGGTGACCCTGCACATCGACAACCTGCGCGGCATCAACACCCACCACCAGATCGAAACCGTGTTCAAGGCCTTCGGCCGCGCGCTGCGCATGGCCGTCGAGCTCGATCCGCGCATGGCCGGGCAGATGCCGTCCACCAAAGGGTGCCTGTAATGCAGACCGTTGCCGTCATCGACTACGGCATGGGCAACCTGCACTCGGTGGCCAAGGCGCTGGAACACGTCGGCGCTGGCCGCGTGCTGATCACCAGCGATGCGCAGGTCATCCGTGAGGCCGACCGCGTGGTGTTTCCCGGCGTCGGCGCGATTCGCGACTGCATGGCCGAGATCCGCCGGCTGGGCTTCGACGAACTGGTTCGTGAAGTCAGCCAAGATCGCCCCTTTCTCGGCATCTGCGTCGGCATGCAGGCGCTGATGGAGCGCAGCGAAGAAAACGACGGCGTCGATTGCATCGGTCTGTTCCCCGGCCAGGTGCGCTTCTTCGGCAAGGACCTGCACGAGGACGGCGAGCACCTGAAGGTGCCGCACATGGGCTGGAACGAGGTCAAGCAGGTGGTCGACCACCCGCTCTGGCACGCGATTCCGGACAATGGGCGCTTCTATTTCGTGCACAGCTACTACATCGAGGCCGGCAATCCGCGCCAGGTGGTCGGTCGCGGCCATTACGGCAACGACTTCGCCGCCGCGCTGGCCGATGGCTCGCGCTTTGCCGTGCAGTTTCACCCGGAGAAGAGCCACACCCACGGCCTGCAGCTGCTGCAGAACTTCGCCGCCTGGGATGGTCGCTGGTAAATGAGCCGGGCCAAGCTCAAGCCGCCGGTCCTGACGCTGGATCCTGCTCAGGAGCAGGCAGCGCAGCAGGTCATCAAGCGCTTTCTGGAAGAGCGGTTCGAACTCGAGCTGGGCTCGTTCGAGGCGCAGGAAGTGCTCGATCTGTTCGCCCGGGAAATCGCGCCGCTGTATTACAACAAGGCGATCTTCGACGTGCAGAGCCACCTGAAGGAACGGTTCGAGAGCATCGAAAGCGACTTGTGGGCGCTCGAGAAGAGCTGACCCTTAACCGACACTTGATTTGAACAGGTTCAAGCCATGCTGATTATCCCCGCTATCGATCTGAAGGACGGCGCCTGCGTGCGTCTGCGCCAGGGCCTGATGGACGATGCCACGGTGTTTTCCGATGACCCGGTGGCGATGGCTGCCAGGTGGGTTGAAGGCGGTTGCCGTCGCCTGCACCTGGTCGACCTCAACGGTGCCTTCGAAGGCCAGCCGGTCAACGGCGAGGTGGTCACCGCCATCGCCAAGCGCTACCCGGACCTGCCGATCCAGATCGGTGGCGGCATCCGCACTCTGGAAACTATCGAGCACTACGTGCGCGCCGGCGTCAGCTACGTGATCATCGGTACCAAGGCGGTCAAAGAGCCGGGGTTCGTCACCGAGGCCTGCCGCGCCTTCCCGGGCAAGGTCATCGTTGGCCTGGATGCGAAGGACGGCTTCGTCGCCACCGATGGCTGGGCCGAAGTCTCCAGCGTGCAGGCCGTCGACCTGGCGCGCCGTTTCGAGGCCGATGGCGTCTCGGCGATCGTCTACACCGACATCGCCAAGGACGGCATGATGCAGGGCTGCAACGTCGAGGCCACCGTTGCCCTGGCCAATGCCAGCCGCATCCCGGTGATCGCTTCCGGCGGCATTCACAACATCGGTGATATCCAGAAGCTGCTCGATACCAACACGCCGGGCATTGTCGGCGCCATCACCGGCCGGGCGATCTACGAAGGCACGCTGGATGTCGCCGAGGCGCAGGCGCTCTGCGACCTGAAGTACAAGGACGAGTGATTCGCTGAACTGCGGTGGATCGGTGAAGCGCGATCCACCCTACACGCTACCTGCAGCTTGAAGCCTGCGGCTTGAATAAGCCGCTTTCGGAGAAAGCCATGGCCCTGGCCAAACGCATCATTCCCTGCCTCGACGTGGACAACGGCCGCGTGGTCAAGGGCGTCCAGTTCGAGAACATCCGCGACGCCGGCGACCCGGTGGAAATCGCCCGCCGCTACGACGAGCAGGGCGCCGACGAGATCACCTTTCTCGACATCACCGCCAGCGTCGACAACCGCGACACCACCCTGCACACCGTCGAGCGCATGGCCAGCCAGGTGTTCATCCCGCTGACCGTCGGCGGTGGCGTGCGCAGCGTGCAGGACATCCGCAACCTGCTCAACGCCGGCGCCGACAAGGTCTCGATCAACACCGCCGCGGTGTTCAACCCGGACTTCGTCGGCGAGGCCGCGGACCGCTTCGGCTCGCAATGCATCGTCGTCGCCATCGATGCGAAGAAGGTGTCCGCGCCGGGCGAGCCGGGTCGCTGGGAAATTTTCACCCATGGCGGGCGCAAGCCCACCGGCCTGGATGCGGTGGCCTGGGCGAAGAAGATGGAAGACCTCGGCGCTGGCGAAATCCTGCTGACCAGCATGGATCAGGACGGCGTGAAGAGCGGCTACGACCTGGGCGTCACCCGGGCCATCAGCGAAGCGCTGTGCATCCCGGTGATCGCCTCCGGTGGCGTCGGCAATCTGCAGCACCTGGCCGATGGCATCCTCGAAGGCAAGGCCGATGCGGTGCTGGCCGCCAGCATCTTCCACTTCGGCGAATACACCATTCCGGAAGCCAAGGCCTATCTGGCTGCCCGCGGCATCGTGATGCGCTGATCGCGTTGCCGGCAGAGCGAAAGGCTTCGCTCTCGAAACATGGACACGTCCGCGGCTGTTGCGGATAAGTACTCAGGGGGTACACACATGCGCAAGACAATCTCTACCATCGCCGCAGCTTTGCTGCTGGGCGCTACGCTGGCGCACGCTCAGGCGCCAGACAAGATCAATCTGCTGACCGAGAATTTCCCGCCCTACAACATGGCGGACGATGGCAAGAACTTCGCGCGTGACGAGCACATCACCGGGATCGCCGCGGACATCGTGCGCGAGATGTTCAAGCGTGCCGGCATCGACTACACCTTGACGCTGCGCTTCCCCTGGGAGCGTATCTACGGCATGGCGCTGGAGCAGCCGAACTACGGGGTTTTCGTCACGGCGCGCCTGCCCGAGCGCGAAGAGCTGTTCAAGTGGGTTGGTCCCATCGGCCCGGACGACTGGGTGTTGCTGGCTCGTGGCGACAGTCCGATCAACCTGACCAGCCTGGATCAGGCGCGCCAGTACAACATCGGCGCCTACAAGGGTGATGCCATTGCCGAGCACCTGGACGGACAGGGGCTGCAGCCGCAGCTCGCCCTGCGCGATCAGGAGAACGTGAAGAAGCTGATCGACGGCAAGATCGACCTGTGGGCCACTGGTGATCCCGCTGGCCGCTACCTCGCCCGCCAGGACGGTGTGACGGGCCTCAAGCGTGTGCTGCGTTTCGACAGTGCCGAACTGTACCTGGCGCTGAACAAGCAGATCGCCGACGAGACGGTGCAGAAGCTGCAAAAAGCGCTCGACCAGATGCGTAGCGAAGGTGTGATCGACGAGATCAACGCGCGCTACCTCTGAGCCTTCCCAGGTCGGCGCATGTTCTGCGCCGACTTTCTCGAGTGATGGCGGTGCGCCAGTAGCGTGCACCGATCCCCCTGCTCGCGCCGTCCTGGCGCATGCACGCTTCCCTGATTCAGCGGGCGCTCAGCCGCTGGCGCCGTGGCGCTTCGCTGGTTCGCATCTTGCTTTGGACAACCTCCGGCTCTGGCTCGCGGAGGGGTGGGCCAGGGAATCGAGAAAAAGGGAGCGATCCATGTTCAAGCGAATCATTGCCGTCGTCTTGCTGCTGCTCTGCGCTCATGCGCACGCCGCGCTGCCTGACGACTACCGAGTCGTGCTGCTGACCGAGAATTTTCCACCATTCAACATGGCCGAGGACGGCAGGAACTACGCCGCCGACGCGCGCATCCACGGCATCAACGCCGACATCGTGCGCGAGATGTTCCGCCGCGCGAATATCCGCTACGAGCTGACCCTGCGCTTTCCCTGGGATCGCATCTACAAGCAGGTGCTCGAACAGCCGGATCAGGGGCTGTTCTCCACCACCTTCACGGCCGAGCGCGAGCAGCAATTCAAATGGGTCGGCCCGTTGGCGAGCATCAGCTGGGTGCTGCTGGCGCCCGCCGACAGTCCTCTGCGCTTGACCGGACTGGAGCAGGCACGCGACCTGCGCATCGGTGCCTACAAGAACGATGCGGTCAGCCAGCATCTGGAGGGCAAGGGCCTGGCGCCGATCAACTCGCTGCGTGATCAGGAGAACATCGGCAAGCTGCTCAAGGGTCAGATCGACGTCTGGGCCACCGCCGATCCGGTCGGACCCTACCTGGCCAAGCAGGAAGGTGTGACCGGCCTGAAACCGGTGCTGCGTTTCAATGAAGCGCGGCTGTTCCTCGCGCTCAACCGGGCGACACCGGACGAGGTGGTTGAGCGTCTGCAGCGGGCGCTGGATGCGATGCGTGCCGACGGCACGGTGGATGCGATGCTGCGCCGCTATCTCTGAAGCTCAGCGGTAGACGCCGCCACGACCATGGGCGGCCATCGCGCGGTTGCTGCGGGTGGCGATCATCTGCCCGACATCGACCCATTCGATGCCCTGCGCGGAGAGTCGCGGCAGTTCGCGTTCGAGCACGGCCAGCGTGCTCTCGTGGGGATGACCGATGATGACGACCGAGCCTTGCTTGCGCGCCAGCGCGACTGCCGCGTGAAAGCGTTCGGCTACCGCGGACGGTGAAGGATCGTCATCGAGAAAGATGTCCCGAGACAGGCTGGCCAGTGCCGTGCGTTGGGCGCTGGCGGCGGCCACGGTGCGCGGGCTGGTGCGGCTGTCGAGAAAGAACAGGTGGCGGCGCTGCAGTTCGCCCATCAGCCAGGTCATGGCCTGTATCTGATCGGTCATGGCGCTGCCCATGTGGTTGTTCAGCCCGCTGGCATGCGGTACCGCCGCAAGCGCTGCGTCGAGACGGCGCGCCAGTTCGTCATGAGGTAGTTGGGGATGCCAGGCGAAACGGCCTTGGGCAGGCGCCATCGGCATGTGCAGCATGACCGTTTTGCCGGCGCGATGGGCCTGCTCGGCAAGGTCGGCTGCATGGCGGGTATCGGGAAGGATCGCCAGCGCGACCGGCCCCGGCAGTTGCAGCACGCGGCGGTCGCGTGCCGGGTTCTGCCCGAGGTCGTCGATTATCAGGGTCAACCGCGGTCGCGGGACATGGTCCGGCGTGGCTGCGGGCTCGCTGGCATACAGCGCCTGGCTGGCGAGCAACACCAGCAGCGCCAGCCCTGCTACCCAGCCTGACATCTTCACTGGCCGCGGGTGAGGTTCAATCCCTTGAGCAGATTCAGGGCCTGACCGAGCTGGTAGTCATCGTCCTGCGGCCGCGGCGAGTCGCTGGCGATCTGGGTGGCGGTGGGACGGTCAGGACCGCCGTTGCCGTTGCCCAGGTGGCCAGCAAGATCGGCCTCGCGGAAGCCGTCGGCGGCCTGCTCGCGGGTCAGCTTGGCACGCTCGACCTTGATGTCCGGCTCAATGCCCTGGGCCTGGATCGAGCGGCCGTTGGGGGTGTAGTACAGCGCGGTAGTCAGCTTCAGTGCACGATCGTTGTTCAGCGGCAGCACGGTCTGTACCGAGCCCTTGCCGAAGCTGTCGGTGCCCATCACCACACCGCGCTTGTGATCCTGCAGCGCGCCAGCGACGATCTCCGAGGCCGAAGCGCTGCCGCCGTTGATCAGCACCACCAGCGGTACGCCTTCGCTGGCATCGGCCGGGTCGGCGTTGAAGCGCAGCTCGGAATTGGCGATGCGACCCTCGGTGTAGACGATCAGGCCCTTGGTCAGGAAGTGGTCGGAAATCTCGACAGCCGCCTGCAGCACGCCACCGGGGTTGTTGCGCAGGTCGAGGACCAGGCCGTTGAGCTTCTTGCCGTCGTTGTCCTTCTTCAGCTTCGCCAGCGCCTTGCCCACTTCCTCGCCGGAGTTGACTTGGAACTGAGTGACGCGCAGGTAGCCGTAGCCCGGCTCCAGGATCTGACTGCGGACGCTGCGCACCTTGATGACCGCGCGGGTCAGCTTCACGTCGAACGGCTGGCCGCCTTCGCGCACCAGCGTCAGGCTGATGCTGCTGCCCGGCTTGCCGCGCATCTTGCCGATGGCGTCCATCATCGACAGCCCCTTGGTCGGCTGGCCGTCGATCTTGACGATCAGGTCGCCGGCTTCGATGCCGGCCTTGGACGCCGGGGTATCGTCGATCGGCGAAACGACCTTGATGAAGCCGTCTTCCATGCCGACTTCGATGCCGAGACCACCGAATTCGCCGCTGGTGCTTTCCTGCAGCTCGGCGAACGCTTCGGGCTCGAGATAGGCGGAATGAGGATCGAGATTGCTGAGCATGCCTTTGATGGCATTTTCCAGCAGGGTCTTGTCATCGACTGGTTCGACATAGGCAGCCTTGATGCGATCCAGTACCTCGGCAAAGGTGCGCAGTTCCTCCAGCGGCAGCGGGGCTTTGGCACTGGCACTTGGCGCCGCGGCCTCCTCCATGGGCTGCTGGGCCCATGCGCCGCCCTGCATCCCCAGCAATACGGCCAGGGCGAGCGTGGATGGGCGGGCGAAACGGCGCAGGTGCAACATGTCGAACTCCAATTATGAGAGGGCGCGCTTGGTGGTGCGGGCGGCTCGGCAGGACCGAACGCCGCTGATCGCTAACCTTGCGCGCGGCACCATTGGGCAGGATCGCTGGGGCGCCCCTGCTGGCGAATGGCGAAATACAGTGCGGCAGTTTCCTGGCCGCCGCTGGTGCCTACCGTGGCAATTGCGTCGCCGGCCTTGACGATATCGCCGGCGTCGCGCAGCAGGCTCTGGTTGTGGCCATACAGGCTCAGATAACCATTGCCATGGTCGAGGATTACCAGCAGTCCAGCGCCGCGCAGCCAGTCGGCGAACACTACGCGTCCGCCATGGACGGCGCGGACCTGAGTACCGACGCTGGCGCCGATCAGTACGCCGTCCCACTTGGTTCGAGCGTCGCCGCCGCGCGGAGTGCCATAGCGGGCGACGAGACGTCCATCCACCGGCCATGGCAGCTTGCCCTTGGCCTTGGCGAACGGGCCGCCGAAGTTGCCGCCGGCACTGGAAACCAATGGGCCGCTCGGCGCAGTGCTGGCGCCGGGCCGGGATTGTTGTTGCTCCTGACGCTGGCGCTCGGCAAGCAGTTCGCGTTGCCGGGCTTCCTCGGCTTCGCGAGCCTGGCGCGCCAGAGTTTCCTCGATGGTCTTGAGTACCCGTTCGAACTGGGCCTGCTCCTGACGGCGGGCCTGCAGCTTCTGTTCGCGGCTGGACAGGTCGCTGTTGAGCTTGGCCAGCGTTTGCTGGCGCTCCTTGCGCACCTCGGCGAGCTGCTCGCGCCGCTCCAGCAGGCCGTCCTTCTTTTCCGCCAGAAGGTTCTGCTGCGCTTCGATGTCAGTCTCGACTCCGGCCAGTTGGCGCAGGGTCTCGTTGAAGCTGTCGAGCTGTTCGAGGCGCGCCTTGTTCAGGTAGTCGTAATAGGTGATGGTGCGGCTGAATTTTTCCGGGTTCTGCTGGTTGAGCAGCAGCTTGAGGTATTCCTGCCTCCCATTCTGATAGGCGGCGCGGGCCTGCAGCCCGATCAGGCGCTGCTGCTCCAGGCGTGCGCCTTCGAGGGTGGTTTTCTCCTCGTTCAGGCGTTCCAGCTCGGCCTCGCTGCGGTCGATCTCCTGCTGCAGGGTGTCGACCTGCTTTTCCAGCTGACCCATCTCGCTTTCGGTGGTCTTCAGCTGCTTCTGAACGCCGGATTTCTCCTGCTCGATCTGCTTGAGCAGTTTCTGCAGTTCGGCAATGTCCTGGCGAGCGGCTTCGATCTGCTGCCGCGCTGCGGCACGTTCGTCCGCCACGGCGGGGCCGAGCAGGCAGAGGAAGGCGAGGGCGAGAAAGGTACGAGGCATTGGAGGGCGTCAACCGAGCGTTATGACCGACGTAGTATGCCTAAAAAGCAAGCTGGAAGCTTGAAGCCTGTAGCGGGAAACGGCGGCTGGCGCCAGCCGCTTCCCGCCCGGCTCGATCAGCTCAGCTCGACGATCGAGCGACCGGTCATCTCCGGCGGTACCGGCATGCCGAGCAGGGTCAGCATGGTTGGCGCGACATCGGCCAGCACGCCGCCTTCGCGGATCGAGACGTTGCGCTTGCCTATATAGATGAAAGGCACTGGCTCACAGGTATGCGCGGTGTGCGCCTGGCCGGTCATGACGTCTTCCATCTGTTCGACGTTGCCGTGGTCGGCGGTCAGCAGCGCTTCGCCACCGACCTTGTCCAGCGCCTCGACGATCCGCCCGACGCAGCTGTCCAGGCATTCCACCGCCTTGACCGCGGCATCGAACACGCCGGTATGACCGACCATGTCGCCGTTGGCGTAGTTGACCACGATAACGTCGTAGCGCTGGTTTTCGATGGCATCGACGATACGATCGGTGACCTCGGGCGCGCTCATCTCGGGTTTCAGGTCGTAGGTGGCGACCTGAGGCGAGGGGATCAGAATGCGCTCTTCGCCGGGGAAGGGCTCTTCGCGGCCGCCGGAGAAGAAGAAAGTGACGTGGGCGTATTTCTCGGTTTCGGCGATGCGCAGCTGGGTCTTGCCGTTGTTGGCCAGGTACTCGCCGAGCACGTTGGTCAGCGCTTCCGGGGCGAAGGCTGCCGGCGCGGGAATGCTCGCGGCGTACTGGGTGAGCATGACGAACTCGGCCAGTTGCGGCACCCGGGCGCGTTCGAATTCATTGAAGCCGGGTTCGACGAAGCAGCGGGTCAGCTCGCGGGCGCGGTCGGCACGGAAGTTCATGAACACCACGGCGTCGCCATCCTCGACGCGCACCGGTTCGCCGATGGTGGTCGCCTTGACGAATTCGTCGCTTTCGCCACGCTCGTAGGCGGCGATCAGGCCATCCACGGCGTAGTCGGAGCGGTACTCCGCCTTGCCGTCGACGATCAGCTCGTAGGCCTGCTGTACGCGGTCCCAGCGGTTGTCGCGGTCCATGGCGAAGTAGCGGCCGATCAGGCTGGCGATACGCCCCTTGCCCAGGCGCGTGAAGGTAGCCTGGAGCAGTTCGATGGAGTGCTGTGCGCTCTTCGGCGGGGTGTCGCGGCCGTCGAGGAAGGCATGCAGGTAGATCTTTTCGGCGCCGCGCTGGGCCGCCAGCTCGGCCATGGCGACCAGATGATCCTGATGGCTGTGCACGCCACCGTCGGAGAGCAGGCCGAGGATGTGCACCGCCTTGCCGGCCCCCGCGGCCTTGTCGACGGCGGCACAGATGGTGGGGTTCGCGAAGAACTCGCCATCACGGATCGCCTTGGTCACCCGGGTGAAGTCCTGGTACACCACGCGCCCGGCACCCAGGTTCATGTGGCCGACCTCTGAGTTGCCCATCTGCCCGTCCGGCAGACCGACATCCATGCCGCTGCCAGAGATCAATCCGTGCGGCTGGCTGGCCAGCAGGCGATCATAGACCGGCTTGCGGGCGGCGTGGATGGCGTTGAAGTCCGGGCTGTCGCTGTGCCCGAAGCCATCGAGAATGATCAGTACCAGGGGTTTGGGCGCGGCGGTGGGGGCGACGGACATGCTTTCGGGCTCCTTGCACGGGGGCGGAAAAGGGCAGCCAGTCTACTGGCTGGCCGGGGCGAGGTCACGAATCATCAGGGTTCAGCCGGTAGGAGGGGCTGTGTATACTGGCCCGCATTTTATCGTCCGGGTACCCGTTGATGCTCGCTAACCTGATTGAATTTGTCTCTAACCACTATGTACTCAGCAGCCTGTTCGTGGTGCTGTTGATCCTTCTGTTCATCACCGAGACCCGCAAGGGTGGCAAGAGCCTGAGCAATCGCGAACTGACGGCACTGGTCAACAGTGGCGAGGGCGTGGTGTTGGACGTGCGCGTCAAGAAGGAGTTCGACGCGGGTCATATCGTCGATGCATTGAACATTCCCTACGAGAAGCTGGTCAGCCGCACAGGCGAGCTGGAAAAGCACAAGGCCAAGACCATCATCGTGGTCGACGCCATGGGGCAGCACGCCGGAACGGCCTGCCGTGAGCTGCAGAAGGCAGGCTTCACCGCCGCCAAGTTGTCGGGAGGGATTTCCAGCTGGCGCGGCGACAATCTGCCAGTGGTCAAGTAATCATGCCCAACGTCGTCATCTATACCACCGCCTGGTGCCCGTTCTGTATCCGCGCCAAGGCGCTGCTCGATCGCAAGGGTGTCGCCTACGAGGAAATTTCCGTGGATGGCAACCCGTCCCTGCGCGCCGAGATGGCCAGCAAGGCCGGACGCACCTCGGTGCCGCAGATATGGATCGGCGACAAGCACGTCGGCGGCTGCGATGAGCTGCACGCTCTGGAGCGCGCTGGACGTCTCGACCCGTTGCTGCAGGCTTGAGGCCGGCAACGCGGGTCTGCGAACAATTCAAACGACACGCACAACTGGATAGAAGGTTGCAGAAATGACCGAACAAGCTAACAACGGCGGCGCAGCGTCGCAGAACGAACAGGGCGCGCAGTTCTCTCTGCAGCGCATCTACGTCCGCGACCTGTCCTTCGAAGCGCCGAAGAGCCCGGAAATTTTCCGTCAGGAATGGAATCCGAGTGTCGCGCTGGACCTGAACACCAAGCAGAAGGCGCTTGAGGGCGACTTCCATGAAGTCGTGCTGACCCTTTCGGTCACCGTGAAGACCGGCGAAGAAGTTGCGTTCATTGCCGAAGTGCAGCAGGCCGGGATCTTCCTGATCAAGGGTCTGGAAGCGGCTGCGATGAGCCACACCCTTGGCGCGTTCTGCCCGAACATCCTCTTCCCGTACGCCCGTGAGGCGCTGGACAGCCTGGTGACCCGCGGTTCGTTCCCGGCGCTGATGCTGGCTCCGGTGAACTTCGACGCACTCTACGCCCAGGAAATGGCGCGCATGCAGAGCGCCGGCGAAGCCCCCAGCACCGCCCACTGATCCATGCGGGTCATGCAGGAAGCGTCCGACGCTTCCTGCATTTCCTTCTGCGCATCAGCGCACCTGCACCACCAGCTTGCCGACCGCCTTGCGCTGCCCCAGCGTGGCGATAGCCTGGCCAGCCTCTTCCAGCGCAAAGCGTTGCGATACCAGCGGCTTGAGCTTGCCTTCTGCATGCCAGGCGAACAGCTGACGGAAATTCGCGGCGTTGTCCTGCGGTTGACGCTGGGCGAAGGAGCCCCAGAACACGCCGATCAGTGCGGCACCCTTGAGCAGCGGCAGGTTGGCCGGCAACGCCGGAATGTCGCCACCGGCGGCGAAACCCACCACCAGCATGCGGCCGTTCCAGGCGATGCTGCGGAAGGCTTCCTCGAACAGCTTGCCGCCCACCGGATCGTAGATGACATCCACACCCTGGCCGCCGGTGAGTTCCTTCAGGCGCTCCTTCAGGCTGACTTCGCTGTAGTTGATCAGTTCGTCGGCGCCGGCATTCTTCGCCACCTCCAGCTTTTCGGCGCTGGAGGCGGCGGCGATGACTCGCGCGCCCATGGCCTTGCCGATCTCCACGGCAGCCAGGCCGACGCCTCCGGAGGCACCGAGCACCAGCAAGGTCTCGCCGGGTTGCAGATTGGCGCGCTGCTTGAGCGCATGCATCGAGGTGCCATAGGTCATGCTGAAGGCGGCAGCGGTCTCGAAGTCCATGCTCGGCGGGATTGGCAGTGCGTTGGTACCGGCCACGGCAACCTGTTCGGCAAAGCTGCCCCAGCCGGTGAGCGCCATGACCCGGTCGCCGACCTTGAGGTGGCTGACCTTCTCTCCGACTGCGGCAATCACGCCGGCCGCCTCGCCGCCGGGCGAGAACGGGAACGGCGGCTTGAACTGATACTTGCCCTCGATCATCAGCGTGTCAGGGAAATTCACCCCGGCGGCATGCACGTCGAGCAGGATCTCGCTCGGCTTGATCTGAGGGGAGGGGGCATCTTCGACAACCAGGCTTTCGGGCGGGCCGAAGCTTTTGCACAGGACGGCTTTCATCGCTTTTCCTTGTTCGACTGGTCGGACGCTTGCCGTCCGACATGGGATGGCTCGACTGCTCAGGACTTTCCAGTCTAGGAGCGCTGCGTGGCGAGGCAATCAGCATCGTTCACTGTAATGGCGGCGTATAAGTGGCAGGCGGTTGCGCGATAGGCTTGGGTGGGCCGCGGCGACTGGTTATGCTGGCGCAGGAATCCCTTGGAGCAGTACCGCGTGAAATACCTCATCTCGATGTTTTTCTGCCTCGCTTTGGCTGGGCCCGCGCTGGCTGAGGAGCCGGCCGAAGACGCCGTCGCCACGCAGACACTCTATTACGCGCTGACGCCTGCGATGGTTGGCAACTACGGCTCCGGCGAGCGACTGAAGTACTACAAGGCCGATGTTGCGCTGCGTATCTCCAGCAAGGAGGTGGAGGATCGGGTCAAGCATCACGAGCCGCTGATTCGCCATCAGCTGGTGATGCTGTTTTCCCAGCAGACCGACGAGACGCTGAGCGGCCCCGAAGCCAAGGAACAGTTGCGTCAGGAAGCCTTGCGCCAGGTGCGCGAGGTGCTGGAGCAGGAAGAAGGCAAACCGCTGGTGGATGATCTGCTGTTCAACAATCTGATCATCCAGTAGCTCAGCGCATCGCCAGGATCGCCTGCCATTCGTCTTCGCTGACCGGCATCACCGATAGGCGGCTTCCTTTCTTCACCAGTGCCAGTTCGTGCAGTGCTGGCTCGGTTTTCAGTCGCGCCAATTTCAACGGTGTCGCAAAGGCGTCGACGAACTCGACATCGACCGCGCTCCACGGATTTGCATCATCGCGAGCCTTGGCATCGTGATAGGGGCTGGCAGGGTCGAGGACAGTGGGATCGGGATAGGCGCTGCGACTGATCCTGCCAATGCCGGCGATTCCTGGCTCGGCGCAACTGGAGTGATAGAAGAAGAACTGATCGCCTTCCTGCATCTGGCGCATGAAGTTTCTCGCCTGGTAGTTGCGTACACCATCCCAGCGTCCGTGACCCATTTTTTTCAGGTCCCGGATGGAAAATTCGTCGGGTTCGGACTTCATTAGCCAGTAAGGCATGAACCTTGCTCTCCTATCGGACGGTTCGATCAGACCATGATGGCAAAATCTCCGACAATCGGCTGCAATACCTGTTTGCGCGGTGCCGACGCTTCACGGAAAATGCCGCAGCTGTAAGGTGGCCTATCGAGTCCTAGAACGAAAACACATCGACTCGACGCAAGCATTTCGCCTGGTAGGGGGAGGCGAACACAAATGAAACGTAAGCCCGATATTCTGTGGATTTTGGTCTTTATCTTTGGTCTCGGCGTAGTCACCACGGGCTATACGCAGAGTCTGTGGGATCAGCACGATGGCGCGGCCGGCATGGCCCCGGTCATTCAGGTGCAGCAGGCTCAGCAGCGATGATCTCGTGCCGCATGGACGCGGCGTTCCATCATCCGGCGTACCAGCCCTGGTCCGTCACCGTAGCCTGAAGCGCTACATCCCAGCTCTCCAGCGGCAGTCGATCGACGCGCTGACATTCATGAGCCAGTCCCAACAATGTCGGTTTGTGACTTTTTTTGCGCATGGCGCGATACGCCAGGCTGCGATCATAGAAGCCGCCACCCATGCCAAGCCGTCCGCCCTTTCCGTCGAAGCCCACCAGTGGCATGAGCAGCAGGTCCAGCGCCCAGACGCGGCGTTGCCGAGCGGTCCGGATCACGGGTTCCAGAATGCCGAAGCGGTTGCGGCGCAGCTGTTCGCCGGGCTCGATGCGCTGGAACACCATGCGCGTACGTGGCCAGGGGTTGAGTACCGGAAGATAGGTTGCCTTGCCGCGGCGCTGAGCCGCTTGCAGCAATAGGCGCGGATCGATTTCGCCATCATTGGGCAGGTACAGGGCGATATGCCGGGCGCGCCGAAACCGGGGATGCTGAGCCAGCTGCCGATAGAGACGGCGAGCGGCCAGGCGCTGCTGGGCGGGTGTCAGTTGGCGTCGAGCGTGGCGCAGCTTGCGGCGTAGCGCCGGGCGCGAAAGGCCTTCGGCTACGATCATCAGAAGTGGCTCCCCAGCATGCCGCTGCCAGCGTAGGCCCTTGAACCCGAGAGTTCAAGGTGGCGACTACAGAGTACCTTAAGGCTTTCCGTCAGGCGGACATGCACACCGGCACCACGTGTAGCCTCCATGGTGTTGCTTATCGGGAGAGGGTCATCGCCGACTGGCGAACATGCCAGGGAGTTGGGCGGAGTATAACGCAAACCGGCTGCCGTTGATCAGTTGCCGGAAGGGTTCGGGTCGGTGGCCAGTGCGCTGTCGACGCGCTCCAGCAGCATGCGTACGTGCTCGCGCGCGCTGTTGGCTTCGGCATCCAGGCGATCATGCTTGTGCAACAATTCGTGGGTGATGTTCAGCGCGGCCATCACCGCAACGCGGTCGGCGCCGATGACTTTGCCGCTGCTGCGGATCTCGCGCATCTTGCGATCCAGATAGCGGGCCGCGCCTTCCAGATTGCTGCGTTCCTCTGGCGGACAGGCAATGCAATATTCCTTGTCCATGATGTGCACGGTGACGGTGTTCGGCTGGGTCATGAGTCCTGCTCCAGGGCTTTCAGGCGCGAAATCATTGATTCGACCTTCAAGCGGGCCATTTCGTTCTTTTCGATCAGATGCGCGCGCTCTTCACGCCAGTTCCGCTCGTTGGCCAGTAGCAGGTGGTTCTGCGCCTTGAGCTGCTCGATGCGCTGAATCAGCTGCTCCAGCTTGGTGGTCAGCGCTTTCAGATCGGCGTCTTCCATGGGATTCCTGTTGGGGCACTGAGTGAAGACGGAGGCGATGCCCGGGGGCTTCGATGGTCTTGCCGCGGCCGCCGGTGCTAGGATACGAAGCCTTCATTCTAGTCATTGCGCCATCGTGCGCCTAGCCGCCATGTCCATTCAGAATTCCCCATATGCCGCTTTCGCCACACTTCTGGCTGGCGCACCGCAAACTGTTTCTCCTGCCGAATTGCATGGCCTGTTGCTCGGGCGCAGCTGCGCCGGTGCCGGCTTCGATGTCGAACCCTGGCTGACCGATGCCTCGGACCTGCTTGGCGAAGCGCCGCAGGACAATATCCGTCAGGCCTTGATCGGCCTGCAGGAGATGGTCAAGGGTGAGCTCGCCGGCGACGACATCGCCGTCGTTCTGCTGCTGCCCAGCGATGATGCGCCGCTGGCCGAGCGCGCTGTCGCGCTGGGCCAGTGGTGCCAGGGCTTTCTCGCCGGCTTCGGTCTGGCCGCTGGCGACCGCGCGCTGAGCGCCGAGGCCATGGAAGTACTGCAGGATCTCTCGGCCATCGCGCAGATTCAGGACTCGCTGGAAGAGTCCGAAGACGGCGAGACCGATTACATGGAAGTGATGGAGTACCTGCGCGTGGCGCCGTTGCTGCTGTTCACCGAGTGCGCCAAGCCGGTACCTGCTGCTCCGAAACCTTCCCTGCATTGAGGAAATCGTTCCGCTCATGACTCGCATCCCGAAATCGGAATACGCCCGTCGGCGCAAGGCGCTGATGGAGCAGATGGAACCCAACAGCATCGCCATCCTGCCGGCGGCGCCGATGTATATCCGCAACCGCGATGTCGAGCATGTCTACCGCCAGGATAGCGACTTTCAGTATCTGTCCGGCTTCCCCGAACCGGAGGCGGTGATCGCGCTGATTCCCGGGCGTGAGCATGGCGAATACGTGCTGTTCTGCCGCGAACGCGACCCCGAACGCGAGCTGTGGGATGGCCTGCGTGCCGGGCAGGACGGCGCGATAAGTGAATACGGTGCCGACGATGCTTTTCCCATCGGCGACATCGACGACATCCTCCCCGGGCTGATCGAAGGCCGCGACCGTGTCTACTACGCCATCGGCACCAACGAAGCCTTCGATCATCGGCTGATGGAGTGGATCAAGACCATTCGCGCCAAGGCGCGCCAGGGCGCGCAGCCGCCCAGCGAGTTCGTCGCGCTCGATCACTTGCTGCACGACATGCGTCTGTACAAGTCGAGTAACGAAGTGAAGGTGATGAAGCATGCCGCGGAGATTTCCGCCCGTGCACATATCCGTGCCATGCAGGCCAGCCGCGCGGGCCTGTTCGAGTACCACCTGGAAGCCGAGCTGGACTACGAGTTCCGCAAGGGCGGGGCGAAGATGCCCGCTTACGGCAGCATCGTCGCCGCGGGTCGCAATGCCTGCATCCTGCATTACCGCGAGAACGATGCGCCGCTGAAGGATGGCGACCTGGTGCTGATCGACGCCGGTTGCGAAATCGACTGCTATGCCAGCGACATTACCCGCACCTTTCCGGTCAACGGCCGCTTCTCGCCCGAGCAGAAGGCCATTTACGAACTGGTGCTCAAGGCCAACGAAGAGGCTTTCAAGCACATCGCACCCGGCAAGCACTGGAACGAGGCCCACGAGGCCACCGTACGGGTAATCACCGCCGGGCTGGTCGAGCTGGGCCTGCTGCAGGGCGAGGTCGACGAACTGATCGCAAGCGAGGCCTACAAACCCTTCTACATGCACCGCGCCGGGCACTGGCTGGGCATGGACGTGCATGACGTCGGCGACTACAAGATCGGCGGCGAGTGGCGCGTGCTCGAGCCGGGCATGTCGATGACCGTCGAGCCGGGCATCTATATTTCCGTGGACAATCAGAACGTCGCCAAGAAGTGGCGCGGCATCGGCGTGCGCATCGAGGACGATGTGGTGGTGACCCGGACCGGCTGCGAAATCCTCACCGGTGGCGTGCCGAAGAGCGTCGCCGAGATCGAGGCGCTGATGGCCGCCGCTCGCGAGCAGGTCGCCTGACATGCAGAGCCTGGCGATCATCGGTGGCGGGTTGGTCGGTGCCAGTCTCGCGTTGGCCTTGCAGGATGGCGCCCGGGAGCGCGGCTGGTGCATCCATCTGATCGAGCCGTTCGAGCCCGGCCACGAGTACCAGCCGAGCTATGACGCGCGCTCTACGGCGCTGTCCTACGGCACTCGGCTGATCTACCAGCGCCTGGGCCTATGGGAACACATCGCCGAGCGCGCCGAGCCGATTCTGCGCATTCATGTATCCGAGCGTGGCAGTTTCGGGGCGGCACGCCTCGATTGCACACGCGAAGGCGTCGAGGCGCTGGGTTACGTGGTCGAGAACGCCTGGATCGGGCATTGCCTGTGGCAGGCGCTGGATGATCAGGTGGTGATCCGTCACTGTCCGGCCGAGGTCGAGCGACTGGAGCCCGGCGCCACCGGTTACCGGTTGAGCTTTACCGATGGTCAGCAGCTGGAGTGCGACCTCACCGTGCTCGCAGATGGTGGCCGCTCCGGGCTGCGTGAGCAGCTTGGCATCCAGGTGTCGCGCCGGCCGTACGGCCAGACCGCGCTCATCGCCAACATCACGCCAGGCAAACCGCACGGCGGTCTGGCGTTCGAGCGCTTCACCGAAGATGGCCCGATGGCGCTGCTGCCGCTGCAGGATGATCGTTGTGCGCTGGTATGGACGCGCTCCCAGGCCGATGCCGCGCGCCTGGCGCAGGCGCACGAGGCGGTTTTCCTCGGTGAACTGCAGGAAGCCTTCGGTTATCGCCTGGGCGCGTTGCAGCAGGTCGGTGCCCGGCATCTGTATCCGCTGACGCTGATCGAGGCCGAAGAGCAGGTACGTTCGGGTCTGGTGGTGCTCGGCAACGCGGCGCACAGCCTGCACCCGATCGCCGGGCAGGGCTACAACCTGTCGCTGCGTGATGTGGAGGCGCTGAGCGTCGCTTTGCTGCGCAGCGACGCCGCGCTGGGCGACCTGGCGGTGCTGCAGGAGTACGCCCGCAGGCAGCGCTTCGATCAGCGCGTGACGGTCGGTTTCTCCGATCAGGTCACCCGGCTGTTCGGTGATTCCGGTCGGCTGGTCGCGGCCGGACGCAATCTCGGTCTGCTCGGGCTGGACCTCATGCCCGCCGCCAAGCGTTGGTTTGCGCGCCAGGCGATGGGCCTGGGCACTCGCGCTGGCTGAAGCGGCAACCAAAAGGACTCGGCATGAGCGGCTCCCGTTTGGCGCGCAAGGCGCGGTTTCTGCGCTGGGCCATGAATTTCTACCCGCCATACATCGGAGCCGGTGTTCGGGTGCGGCACATCAGCGCGGATATGCGCCTGGTTCAGGTCAAGATGGTGCTGCGCTGGTACAACCGCAATTATGTCGGTACGCAGTTCGGCGGCTCGCTGTATTCGATGGTCGACCCGTTCTTCGTGCTGATGCTGATGGAGAATCTCGGGCGCGACTACATCGTCTGGGACAAGGCGGCCAACATAGAATTCGTCAGCCCCGGGCGCGGCGCGGTCTACGCCGAATTCGCCATCAGCGACAGGCTGCTGGATGAGATCCGCGCGCACACGGCCGACGGCAGCAAGTACCTGCCCAGAATGCATGTCGAAGTGCGCGACGGCGAGGGCACGCTGGTGGCACGGGTGCAGAAGACCCTCTACATACGACTCAAGCCGCGGGCGCGGCAGCCAGGAGAGAAGTGATGCAAGCGGATCTGATCATCGTGGGTGCCGGCATGGTCGGCAGTACCCTGGCACTCGCCCTCGAAGGTTGCGGGCTGAAGATCGTCGTGCTCGATGCGAGCCCGCTCGAGGTCGTCGACTTCGACCCGCAGGGCGGCTTCGAACCGCGGGTCAGTGCGCTGTCCGCAGCCAGCCAGCGCATCCTGCAGCGGGTCGGTGCCTGGCCGGGCATCGCCGCGCGCCGCGCGAGCCCCTACACCGATATGCACGTATGGGACGGCTCGGGCACCGGGCAGATTCATTTTTCCGCCGAGACCGTACATGCCGAAGTGCTCGGGCATATCGTCGAAAACCGTGTGGTGCAGGATGCGCTGCTGGACGCGATGCAGCGCCGCGGCGGACTGCAGCTGATCGGCGACGCGCGCGTCGAGCAGCTGGCGCGCACCCCTGACGGTTGGCAGCTGACGCTGGTCGACGGCCGCGAGTTGCGTACGCCCCTGCTGATTGCGGCGGATGGCGCCAACTCGGCGATTCGCCGCCTGGCTGGTTGCGAAACCCGCGAATGGGATTATCTGCATCAGGCCATCGTCACCAGTGTGCGTTGCAGCGAGCCGCACCAGCGTACGGCCTGGCAGCGCTTCACCGATGACGGCCCCCTGGCGTTTCTGCCGCTCGAGCGCGATGGCGACCGGCACTGGTGCTCGATTGTCTGGTCGGTTACTGAAGCTGAAGCCAGGCGGCTCATGGCGCTGGATGACGCGGCATTCCGAACGGCGCTTGGTCGAGCCTTCGAGGAGCGCCTGGGAGAAGTGCTCGAGGTCGATCCGCGGCTGTGCATCCCACTGCGCCAACGCCATGCCAAACGCTATGTGCAGCCGGGCCTGGCGTTGATCGGCGATGCCGCACACACCATTCATCCGTTGGCGGGGCAGGGCGTGAATCTTGGTCTGCTGGATGCCGCCGTGCTGGCGGAAGTGCTCAAGGCGGCGATTGCCCGCGGTGAGCGGGTGGCCGATGTGCAGGTGCTGAGCCGCTTCGAGCGTCGGCGCATGCCGCACAACTTGGCGATGATGGCAGCCATGGAAGGCTTCGAACGGCTGTTCCAGGCTGATCCACTGCCGCTGCGCTGGCTGCGCAATACCGGTCTCAAGGCCGTACAGGCGCTACCGGAGGCGAAGGCGCTGTTCGTTCGTCAGGCGCTCGGATTGAGCGGCGATCTGCCGGAACTCGCCAAGCCCTGATGTCAGATTGATATTTACAAAACATTACCTGCACGATTTGTCGCATTGAGAAGGTAAATAACATTCACTACTATTCAGCCTCTGTTCCAACTCACCAAGAGGCTGTTCCATGCAGGCAAGCAAAGGTTTACTCGCCGCCCTGGCGCTGACGGCGCTGTCGGGTGCCGTCCAGGCTGCCGACGAAGTAGTGGTCTACTCCTCGCGTATCGATGAGCTGATCAAGCCGGTGTTCGACGCCTACACCGAGAAGACCGGTGTAGCGATCAAGTTCATCACCGACAAGGAAGCCCCGCTGATGGCCCGCATCAAGGCCGAAGGCGCGAACACCCCGGCGGACCTTCTGCTCACCGTCGATGGCGGCAACCTCTGGCAAGCCGAGGAAATGGGCATCCTGCAGCCGCTGAACTCTCAGGTGGTCAAGGACAACATCCCGGCCCAGTATCGTTCCTCCAACGACGCCTGGACCGGCCTGTCGCTGCGCGCACGGACCATCGTCTACTCGCCGGAGCGGGTCAAGGACGGCGAGCTGAGCACTTACGAGGCGCTGGCAGACGAGCGTTGGGACGGCCGCCTGTGTCTGCGCACCAGCAAGAAGGTGTACAACCAGTCGCTGACCGCGACCATGATCGAGACTCACGGCGCCGAGAAGACCGAAGAGATCATCAAGGGCTGGGTCGGCAATCTCGCCACCGACGTCTTCGCCGACGACACGGCGCTGGTGCAGGCCGTCGACGCCGGGCAGTGCGATGCCGGCATCGTCAACACCTACTACTTCGGTCGCCTGCACGCGCAGAACCCGCAGCTCAAGGCCAAGCTGTTCTGGCCGAACCAGGAAGACCGCGGCGTGCACGTCAACCTGTCGGGCATCGGCCTGACCAAGCACGCACCGAACGCGGACGCCGCGCGCAAGCTGGTGGAGTGGATGACCAGTGAGGAAGCGCAGAGCATCTTCGCCGACATCAACATGGAGTACCCGGCCAACCCGAGCGTGAAGCCGTCTGCCGAAGTGGCGGCATGGGGCGAGTTCAAGGCCGATACCATTCCGGTGGAAGTGGCCGGCAAGCGCCAGGCCGAAGCCATCAAGCTGATGGACCGCGCCGGCTGGAACTGATCAGCCCTCTGCGCTTGCAGCGGTGACGTGCAGCTCCGGCCGCCACGTTCACCGCTGCGGTTATACTCGGCGCCCCGGCCTGGTCCGGGGCGTCGTCTTTTTTGCTGTCGAGGCTTGAGTGTCCCATCCCGTCGAGCGCCGCTGGTATCCCATCACGTTTGCTGTCGCAGCCCTGGTGTTGCTGCCACTGAGCATCCTGCTGTTCAGCTGGAGCAGTATCGATACCGAGATCTGGTCGCACCTGTGGGACACGCAGATGCCGCGTCTGCTGGGCAATACCCTGACGCTGGTTCTCGGCGTGGGCATCGGCGTGGTGGTGCTCGGCGTCAGCCTCGCCTGGCTGACGGCATTGTGCGAATTTCCCGGACGCCGCTGGCTGGATTGGGCGCTGATGCTGCCGTTCGCGATTCCTGCCTATGTGTTGGCGTTCGTCTTCATCGGGCTGCTCGATTTCGCTGGTCCGGTGCAAACCCTGGCGCGCGAGTGGTTCGGTAGCGGCATTCGCTTTCCGCGAGTGCGCTCCACGGGCGGTGTGATCACGGTGCTGGTGCTGGTGTTCTACCCCTATGTCTATCTGCTGGCGCGCTCGGCCTTTCTCGCTCAGGGCAAGGGACTGATGGAAGCGGCGCGGGTGCTCGGCCAGTCGCCCTGGCAGGCTTTCTGGCGCGTGGCGCTGCCGATGGCGCGACCGGCGATCGGTGCCGGTCTGGCCCTGGCAATGATGGAAACCCTGGCTGACTTCGGTGCGGTGTCGGTGTTCAACTTCGATACCTTCACCACTGCGATCTACAAGACCTGGTACGGCTTCTTCAGTCTGACCAGCGCCACCCAGCTGGCCAGCCTGTTGTTGCTGGCGGTGATGCTGGTGCTCTACGGCGAGCGCCGGGCGCGCGGTGCTGCGCGACCGGCCAATGAGCGAGCGCGCTCCGCGGCGCTGTATCGGCTGACCGGTGTGAAGGCGTTTGCGGCCAGCGCCTGGTGCGGCCTGGTATTTCTCTGCGCGTTCATCATCCCGCTGTTGCAGCTGCTGGCCTGGCTCTGGCAGCGCGGTCGCTTCGATCTCGACGAGCGTTACGCCGGTATGATCCTGCACACGCTCTATCTCGGTGCTATCGCCGCACTGATCACTGTGAGCGTGGCGCTGCTGCTGGCGTTCGCCCGACGTCAGGCGCCGGTGCGCTCGATCCGCAGCGCGGTGAGCCTGGCCAATCTCGGCTATGCCTTGCCGGGTTCGGTACTGGCGGTTTCGATCATGCTGGCGTTCAGTTACCTCGACCGGCACCTGGTCATTCCGCTGTCGAGCTGGTTGGGCGCTGGCGGGAAGCCGATCCTGCTCGGCAGCCTCGGCGCGTTGCTGCTGGCCTATCTGATCCGCTTCATGGCGGTTGCCTTCGGCCCGCTGGAAAACGCCCTGGCGCGGATTCGCCCCTCGCTGCCGCAGGCGTCGCGCAGCCTGGGTGTCGGTGGCCCGGCGCTGTTCTTCCGGGTCTACCTGCCGTTGCTGCTGCCGGGCACGCTGAGCGCGGCACTGCTGGTATTCGTCGACGTGCTCAAGGAAATGCCGGCGACCTTGCTGATGCGGCCATTCGGCTGGGACACCCTGGCCGTGCGCATCTTCGAAATGACCAGTGAAGGCGAATGGGCCCGCGCGTCGCTCCCGGCACTGACCTTGGTGCTGGTCGGACTGCTGCCGGTGGTGCTGCTGATTCGCCGTTCGGCGCGGCGCCCTGGCTAGTCACGCAGCTCTGGCGGCAGGGTGCTGAGCGACGCAGCCGCGCTACTGCGGGCCGCGATTCGACCTCCAGTCTCCTGCCACCTGATCTGCCGTGACCTGCTGCGACCTTGGGGCTACAATGCGCGCCATTCGAAAGTCGCCGACCCCCGCAGGGCCCGGCTCTACTGACTTTTCCAATGCCGATTCGGCGACCTGCCCGGAAGGAGAAACCCATGGGTCAGCGTACTCCCCTCTACGATCAGCACCTTGCGCTCGGTGCCAAGATGGTCGACTTCGGTGGCTGGGACATGCCACTGCATTACGGCTCCCAAGTAGAAGAACATCATCAGGTTCGTCGTGACTGCGGGGTGTTCGACGTCTCGCACATGACCGTGGTCGATGTCTCCGGCGAGCAGGCCCGCGACTATCTGCAGCGCTTGCTGGCCAACGATGTGGCACGCCTGAAAAGCACCGGTCGGGCGCTTTACACCGCGATGCTCAACGAGCGCGGCGGGGTGATCGATGACCTCATCGTCTACCTGACCGATTGGGGTTATCGCCTGGTGGTCAATGCCAGCACCCGCGACAAGGATCTGGCGTGGATGCAGGCCCAGGCGGCCGGCTTCGCCGTCGAGGTCAGGGAGCGCGCCGAGCTTGCCATGCTGGCCATCCAGGGGCCGCATGCCCGCGCGCGTACGTCCGAGCTGGTGAGCCAGGCCCGGGCCGGGCTGATTCACGATCTCAAGCCTTTTCAGGGCATGGCCGATGGCGACTGGTTCATCGGGCGTACCGGCTATACCGGCGAAGATGGCCTGGAAATCATCCTGCCCGCGCAGCAGGCTCCGGACTTCCTCAGCGAGCTGGTCGGCGCCGGCATCCCGCCGATCGGCCTCGGTGCGCGCGACACCCTGCGTCTGGAGGCCGGCCTCAACCTGTACGGCCAGGACATGACTGAAGACGTATCGCCGCTGGCGGCCAACATGGGCTGGACCGTGGCCTGGGAGCCGACCGAGCGCGACTTCGTCGGCCGTGCCGCCCTGGAGCAGCAGCGGGCGCGTGACGACCTGCCCAAGCTGGTCGGCCTGGTGCTGGAGGAGCGCGGCGTACTGCGTGCTCATCAGGTGGTGCGGGTGAATGGCGTCGGCGACGGCGAGATCACCAGCGGCAGTTTTTCTCCTACGCTTGGCAAGTCCATCGCCCTGGCCCGCGTGCCGGCCGGGACCGCCGAGCGCGCGGAAGTGGAGATTCGTGGCAAGTGGTATCCGGTGCGGGTCGTGCAGCCGACATTCGTGCGCCACGGCAAGGTACTGGTGTAAATTCGACCGACTGTTTTGCGCGACTGCTGTCAACAGCCTTGAGGACCCGACAATGAGCAATATCCCCAGCGATCTGCGTTACGCCGCCAGCCACGAGTGGGCCCGTCTCGAAGCGGACGGCAGCATCACCGTCGGTATCTCCGATCACGCCCAGGAAGCGCTGGGGGATGTGGTCTACGTCGAGCTGCCCGAGGTCGGGCGCCAGCTCAATGCCGGCCAGGAAGCCGGTGTGGTCGAATCGGTGAAAGCCGCGTCCGACATCTATGCGCCGGTGGCCGGCGAGGTGATCGCGGTCAACGAGGCGCTTGCCGATTCGCCCGAGCTGGTCAACAGCGACCCTTACGGCAGCTGGTTCTTCCGCCTGCAGCCGAGCGATACGTCGGAGCTGGACAAGTTGCTCGACGCGGCCGGTTACCAGGCTGCCTGCGACGCCGACGCCTAAGCATCATCCGCAAAAGCCCCGCTCTGTCGGGGCTTTTGTTTTTCCGAGAGTAGCGACCATGCCGTATATGCCGAGCCTTTCCCAACTCCAGCAACCCGATGCCTTCCTGCGCCGTCACCTCGGCCCGGATCAGGGCGAACAGCAGGCCATGCTCGACGCCTTGGGCCTGCGCAGCCGCGAACAGCTTATCGAGCAGACCGTGCCGCCGGCGATCCGCCTGCAGGCCGAGCTGAACCTGCCGGCGGCGCTGGACGAGCAGGCCGCGCTGGCCAAGCTGCGTGGTTATGCAGAGCAGAATCAGCTCTGGACCAGCCTGATCGGCATGGGTTACCACTGCACCATCACCCCGCCGGTGATCCTGCGCAACGTGCTGGAGAACCCGGGTTGGTACACCGCCTACACGCCCTATCAGCCCGAGATCGCCCAGGGTCGGCTGGAAGCGTTGCTGAACTATCAGCAGATGATCATCGATCTCACCGGGCTCGATCTGGCCAACGCCTCGCTGCTCGATGAGGCGACCGCAGCGGCGGAGGCCATGACCCTGGCCCGGCGCATGGCCAAGAGCAAGAGCAACCGCTTCTTCGTCGAGGAGAACTGCCATCCGCAGACGCTCTCCGTGGTGCAGACCCGCGCCGAGGCGTTCGGTTTCGAGCTGGTGGTCGGCACGCTGGACGAGCTCGCCGGACAGGAAGTGTTCGGCGCGCTGTTGCAGTACCCGGATACCCATGGCGAGATTCGCGACCTGCGTCCTGCCATTGAGCAGCTGCATGCGCAGCAGGCGCTGGCCTGCGTCGCCGCCGATCTGCTCAGCCTTCTGCTGCTGACCCCGCCGGGCGAGCTGGGCGCCGACGTCGTGCTCGGCTCGACCCAGCGCTTCGGCGTGCCGATGGGCTACGGCGGCCCGCACGCGGCCTATTTCGCCAGCCGTGACGAGTTCAAGCGCGGCATGCCAGGGCGCATCATCGGCGTGTCCAAGGACGCCCGCGGCAACACCGCGCTGCGCATGGCGCTGCAGACCCGCGAGCAGCACATCCGCCGCGAGAAGGCCAACTCCAACATCTGCACCGCGCAGGTGCTGCTGGCCAACATCGCCGGCTTCTACGCCGTCTACCACGGCCCGCAGGGCCTCAAGCGCATCGCCCAGCGCGTCCACCGGCTGACCGCCATTCTCGCCGCAGGCCTCGAGCAGAAGGGCATCGTGCGGGTCAACCAGCATTTCTTCGACACCCTGACCCTTGAGGTCGGTGGCGCGCAGACCGCGGTCATCGAAAGCGCCGAAGCGGCGCAGATCAACCTGCGCATCCTTGGCCGCGGCCGGCTGGGCGTCAGCCTCGACGAGACCTGCGACGAGCGCACCGTTGAACAGCTCCTGGCGATTTTCCTCGGTGCCGATCACGGCCTCGACATCGCTACGCTGGATGCCAGCGAGCTGCCGGGCGGAATCCCCGAGGCGTTGCTGCGCGAGAGCAACTACCTCAGCCACCCGGTATTCAACACGCACCACAGCGAAACCGAGATGCTGCGTTACCTCAAGCAGCTGGAGAACAAGGACCTGGCACTGAACCAGGCGATGATCCCGCTCGGCTCCTGCACCATGAAGCTCAACGCCACCAGCGAGATGATCCCGATCACCTGGGCCGAATTCGCCAACCTGCATCCGTTCGTTCCGCGCGGTCAGGCCCAGGGTTACAAGCTAATGATCGAAGAGCTGGAAGCCTGGCTCTGTGCGATCACCGGCTTCGACGCGATTAGCATGCAGCCGAACTCCGGTGCCCAGGGCGAATACGCCGGCCTAGTCGCGATCCGCAAGTACCACGAGAGCCGTGGCGAAGGGCAGCGCGACATCTGCCTGATCCCGTCCTCGGCCCATGGCACCAACCCCGCCTCGGCGCAGATGGTCAGCATGCGTGTGGTCATCGTCGAGTGCGACAAGGGCGGAAACGTCGATCTGGAGGACCTCAAGCGCAAGGCCGCCGAGGCCGGCGACCGGCTGTCCTGCCTGATGATCACCTATCCGTCGACCCACGGCGTCTACGAAGAAAACGTGCGCGAGATCTGCGCGGCGATCCACGCCCAAGGCGGCCAGGTCTACATGGACGGCGCCAACCTCAACGCCCAGGTCGGCCTGGCGCGGCCGGCGGACATCGGTGCCGACGTCTCGCACATGAACCTGCACAAGACCTTCTGCATCCCCCATGGCGGTGGTGGCCCGGGCATGGGCCCGATCGGCGTCAAGGCGCACCTGGCACCATTCGTGGCCAACCACCCGGTGGTCGAGCTGGAAGGTCCGCAGCCGGGCAACGGTGCGGTGAGCGCGGCGCCCTGGGGCAGCGCGAGCATCCTGCCGATCAGCTGGATGTACATCGCGATGATGGGCCCGCAGCTGCGCGACGCGACCGAGGTGGCGATCCTAGGTGCCAACTATCTGGCCAACCGCCTCGGCAGCGCCTTCCCAGTGCTCTACGCCGGGCGCAACGGCCGCGTCGCCCACGAGTGCATCCTCGACCTGCGCCCGCTCAAGGCCGAGACCGGAATCAGCGAGGAAGACGTCGCCAAGCGCCTGATGGACTACGGCTTCCACGCGCCGACCATGTCCTTCCCGGTGCCCGGCACATTGATGATCGAGCCCACCGAGAGCGAGTCGAAAGCCGAGCTGGATCGCTTCGTCGAGGCGATGCTGAGCATCCGCGCGGAGATCGCCAAGGTCCAGGGTGGTGAGTGGCCGGCGGACAACAATCCGCTGGTGCGCGCGCCGCATACACTGGCTGACGTGATCGGTGAGTGGGACCGGCCGTACAGCATCGCCGAAGCGGTAACGCCGAGCGCCCACTCCTGTGCCTACAAGTACTGGCCGGCGGTGAATCGGGTGGACAACGTCTACGGCGATCGCAACCTGTTCTGCGCCTGCGTGCCGGTGGATGCCTATCGCGACTGAGTTGCGCTGAGGGCCGGGTGGACGTCGATTCTCGGCGCCTTTCCGGCTTCTGCGAGGTGATTGGTGGGGTGAAATTCGGGTAATTTTAGTGATTGGTGCCGGACTTCGTAGGGTGGATGTCGCTTTTTACATCCACCGAAGCTCCGGCCCAGGGCTGCAGGAATCGGCAACGCCTGACCCACTCTATGCCTCAGGCTCGTGCTCGTCTTCGGCTGCCTCGTCCAGCATTCCCAACCAATTCGCCAGCACCAGCTGCGCTTCCTCGACCCCCTGCCGCTTCGGTGCCGAGAACAGCTGGACGCTGACGTCGGCGCCCCAGCCCTTGTGAATGTCGCGCTGGATGGCCAGCAACGCGTTCTTCGCGGCGCCGAAGGCCAGCTTGTCGGACTTGGTCAACAGGATGTGCAAAGGCATCTGGCTGGCGCTCGCCCAGTCCAGCATCATGCGGTCGAACTCGGTCAGCGGATGGCGGATATCCATCATCAGGAACACGCCGGCCAGGCTCTCGCGGCTGCCCAGGTAGGCTTCCAGGTGGCGCTGCCAGTGCTGCTTGAGCGGGATCGGCACCTTGGCGTAGCCGTAGCCGGGCAGGTCGACCAGTCGGCGTTCGTCATCGAGGCGGAAGAAGTTGAGCAGCTGGGTGCGGCCCGGGGTCTTCGAAGTGCGCGCCAGGTTGGCATGGGTCAGGGTGTTCAGCGCGCTCGACTTGCCTGCGTTGGAACGGCCGGCAAAGGCTACTTCCAGACCCTCGTCGGCCGGGCACTGATCGACCTTGGCGGCGCTGATCATGAAGGTGGCCTGTTGGCAAAGGCCGAGAATCGGGTTTTTCGGTAGCATGGTCGTTCCGGTGAGTGCACGCGGGTGCGGCAATGGTTCGTTTCCGTTTCAGAAACGGGAGTATATAATGCCGCAGTTTTTATGTGCGCTTTGGCCTGATATCGGGCCACGTGTGGTGTTCAGCCTGATCCGGACGCCGGTGCGGCGGTAGTTGCCACCGCAATGCGGATGCCCAGCGTGCCACTATAACGAGCGTCGCCCCGGTTCGATGGCCGTGCGCGACCCGATGAATTCCTTTCAAACCCTTAGCCGTAGTTGGATTAGCTGATGAACAAAGTACTCGTGAGTCTGCTGTTGACCCTTGGCATCACCGGTATGGCCCACGCGGCTGGAGACGCCGAAGCTGGTCAGGGCAAAGTTGCAGTGTGTGGTGCGTGCCACGGTGTCGATGGCAACAGCCCGGCGCCGAATTTCCCGAAACTGGCTGGCCAGGGTGAGCGTTACCTGCTCAAGCAACTGCAGGACATCAAGGCTGGCAGCACACCGGGTGCCCCGGAAGGCGTAGGTCGCAAGGTGTTGGAAATGACCGGTATGCTGGACCCGCTGAGTGATCAGGATCTGGAAGACATCGCCGCCTACTTCTCAAGCCAGAAGGGCAGTGTTGGTTACGCCGATCCGGCTCTGGCAAAGCAGGGCGAGAAACTGTTCCGTGGTGGCAAGCTCGATCAGGGCATGCCGGCGTGCACCGGTTGCCACGCACCCAACGGTGTCGGCAACGACCTGGCTGGCTTCCCCAAGCTGGGTGGGCAGCACGCGGCGTACACCGCCAAGCAGCTGACCGACTTCCGCGAAGGCAATCGCACCAACGACGGCGACACCATGATCATGCGTGGCGTCGCCGCCAAGCTGAGCAACAAGGACATCGAAGCGCTGTCCAGCTACATCCAGGGCCTGCACTGATAACAGCGGCAGGTTGAACAGAAGGGCGTCGGGGCCGTTGGCTCCGGCGCCCTTTTGCGTTTTCACGCCTGGCTACACAATCTTCGTCACGGCTTTACACGCGCGGATGAAAAACGCTGGCGAGTCCTGACGTTTTGCTGCAGCCTGTTGCGCCATCGGTCCGTCGTAAACAGGAGTATTTCATGCGCAATTTCCTACTCACTGCCGTTTTTGCCGCTGCGAGCCTGTTCGGTGTCGCAGCCCAGGCAGCGGAGTTTCAGGCCGGCAAGGAATATGTCGAGCTGAGCAGCCCGGTCCCCGTTGCCGACCCGAGCAAGATCGAGGTGGTCGAGCTGTTCTGGTATGGCTGTCCGCACTGCTATCAGTTCGAACCGGTGATCAAGCCCTGGGCCGAACAGCTGCCGGATGACGTCCAGTTCAAGCGTATTCCGGCCATGTTCGGTGGCATCTGGAATGCGCATGGGCAGCTGTTCATCGCCCTGGAATCCATGGGTGTCGAGCCGAAGGTGCATGACGCGGTGTTTGCCGCCTATCACCAGGAGCGCAAGAAGCTCGCCACTCCCGAGGAAATGGCTGACTTCCTCGCCGGTCAGGGCATCGACAAGCAGGCGTTTCTCAAGGCCTACAACTCCTTTGGTGTACGTGGCCGGGTTGAGCAGGCGAAGAAGCTCGGCATGGCTTATCAGATCACCGGCGTACCGGTGATGATCGTCAACGGCAAGTACCGCTTCGACCTCGGCTCGTCTGGCGGCCCGGAGCGTACGCTGCAGGTGGCGGACTTCCTCATCGAAAAAGAACGCGCAGCGCGGTAACCCGCGATGCTGCGCCGTTGGAGCGCTCCGCGCCTTGCCGGCCCAGGCAAGGCGCGCGTCAATTCGCAGTGCCTGGCCAGTAGCGGGCTGCCCGCCGATGGGCGGCTAAGACTGCTTAGCTTCAACATCCAGGTTGGCATCAGCACCGAGCGCTACCACCACTACCTGACGCGCAGCTGGCAGCATTTGCTGCCGCATCCCGGTCGCGCCAGCAACCTGCAGCGCATCGGCGAAGTACTGGGTAACTATGATTTGGTCGCCCTGCAGGAAGCCGACGGTGGCAGCCTGCGCTCCGGTTACGTCAATCAGGTCGAGCACCTCGCCCATCTGGGCGCCTTTCCCTACTGGTATCAGCAGCTCAATCGCAATCTCGGGCGTTTCGCCCAGCACAGCAACGGCGTCCTCAGCCGGCTCGAACCACAAGGCCTGGAAGATCACCCGCTGCCTGGCCCTTCGGGGCGCGGGGCGATTCTGTTGCGTTTCGGCGAGGGACCGGAGGCGCTGGTGGTGGTGATGATGCACCTGGCCCTGGGAGGCGGGGCGCGGACGCGCCAGCTGGCCTATATCCGCGAGCTGATTGGCGGCTATCGGCATCAGGTGTTGATGGGCGACATGAATACCCACGCCAACGATCTGCTGGAAAATTCGCCGCTGCGCGATCTCGGCCTGCTCGCGCCGCAGATCGAAGCGACCTTCCCGAGCTGGCGACCGCAACGCTGTCTGGACCATATTCTGCTAAGCCCGAGCCTGACGCTGGAACGCGTCGATGTGCTGGCGCTGCCGATCTCCGACCATCTGCCGGTGGCAGTGGAGATCCGTTTGCCGGACTCGCTTCAGGCCGATTCCCTGCCGGTACAGGTACAAGAAACGAAATGAGCGAAGAAGTCGAACGCTGGAAGGAAAAGTATCTTCAGCTCGCCGAGCGGCAGGAGCAGCTCGAAGCGCGCTGGGAGCAGCGCGTCGATCTGCTGCGGCGCAGCCTGGTGCGTAGCAGCCTGGCGGTGGAGGGTGCCGATCCCGCGGTCGAGCGCTGCCTGCACGAAATGCGAGAGATCCTCCGCGACGGCGATCTGGATGAGGGGCTCAGCCAGCTGGTGCCGCGCCTGGAGAAGGCTGTGCTGGAATCCGAACGCCACCGCCAGGAGCGGGCCGTTCGCCTGACCGAGGCTTTGCATCGGCTGGTCTCCCAGCTACTGGGCATGTCGGTGCCGGCGGAGCTGCGCAAGCCGCTCAAGCGATTTGCCAAGGAGCTGGACCAGCGTGCCGCCAGGCTGCGTGAGCTGCCGGTGCTGCTCGGCGAGCTGAGTGACCTGCAGGGCCAGGTGCTGGATCTGCAGGGGCTGGCGGCGCCGCAGCAGAGCGGTTTTCTGAAGCGCCTGTTTGGCGGGCGGGACACGCCGCTGGCGCCGCCTGCAGCCGAGCGGGGTGAGGAAACCCCGCCGCCCGCCGCAGTCAATGAGGTCGACGCTGGCCCGGTAGTAGTGGAAGCGCTAGGGCTGCCCAAGCCTGCCGTTCAGGCTGCCCCGCTGCTCGAGGACATGCCGCTTGCCGAGGTACCGGCCGACGAAGAAGCTATCGCGGAAACCGAGGCGGAGCAGAACGCTGCTGCGTATGCCCTGCCGGATTCGCCGGAGCCCGCGTTCAGCGTCGTCGCGGACCGCGTGGAGGCGACCCTCGGCAGCCTGCTGGACAGCCTTCATCTGCCGGAACACCCCCAGCCGCAACTGCAGACCCTGCGGGCGCGCATCCAGCACGGCTTGAACTGGTATGAACTGGTGCCGGTGCTGGACGATCTCGCGATGCTGATGATCGCCTTTAGCGACCAGGGTCAGCGAGATTTCGAAAACTACCTGCAGACGCTCAACGAGCGCCTGACTGCGATGCAGGAAAATCTCCTCGCCGCGCACCAGGGGCATAACGAAGGACGCGACGCCGCTCAGGCGCTGGATGCGGAGTTGCGTGAACAGGTTGGCGGGTTGCAGGACAGCATGCGCCAGGCCAAGGATCTGACCAGCCTGAAGCAGGTGGTCGAGGCGCGCCTGGATGGCCTGCTGACCACGGTGGACACCTACCGGCAACAGCGCAGCGAGCAGGAACAGAAGCTCGGTGAGCGCCTGCAGCAGCTGGTCAGCCGGGTCGGCAGCCTCGAACAGGCAGCACGCGGCCTGCGTGGGCACCTGGAGGAGCAGCGTCAGAAAGCGCTGCAGGATCCGCTGACCGGCCTGCCCAACCGGGCGGCATGGAACGAGCGTCTGGAGCTCGAGTTCGCCCGCTGGCAACGTTACGGCGGCGACCTGCTGCTGGCCGTGCTGGACGTCGACCACTTCAAGCGGGTCAACGATGGCTACGGTCACCTGGCTGGTGATCGGGTGCTGAAGATCATTGGCACCGAGCTGCACAAGCGTCTGCGCAAGACCGATTTCATCGCCCGCTTCGGTGGCGAGGAGTTCGTCGTGCTGCTGCCCAACACGCCCTATGAGGCAGGCCTGCAGCTGATGGAGTCGCTGCGTGAGTCGATCGGCAGCTGTCCGTTCCACTTCAAGGGCGAGCGCGTTGCCATCACGCTCTCGGCCGGCCTGACCGCGTTCAGCGAAGGTGACAGCACCGAGCGCGCTTTCGAGCGTGCCGACAGCGCGCTCTACCGGGCCAAGGATTCGGGGCGCAATCGCGTCGAGGCGGCCTGACCGGCTGCCCTGGCCCGGACCCGATCGGCCGGTATAATCACGCCCCTCACCGCACCGACATGAGCGGAGCCCCGCGCAACGGGCTGCTGCTCATCTGCGTCATTTCGCCGTCGACACAGAGGTCGTCCCGATGAAAACCATCCCCGCCGTCCTGATGCTCCTGCTGCTGGCCGGTTGCGCCAGTGGTCCGCGCATCGATACCAGCTACAGCTCGACCGGCCACGATAGCCGCGCCCAGTTCATCATCCTGCATTACACCTCGACCGACCTGCCCCGCTCGCTGCAGCTGCTCAGCGGCCGCGACGTCAGCAGCCACTACCTGATCGGCGAATCGCCGGCGACCATCTACCGGTTGGTGGATGAAAACCGCCGCGCCTGGCATGCCGGCGAGAGTGAGTGGAACGGGCGCACCTGGCTCAACGCCACATCGATCGGCATCGAGCTGGTCAACCGCGGCTACGTGGAAAGCGCTGACGGGCGCCGGCTCTGGTATCCGTACTCCGAAGAGCAGATCGACGCGCTGGTGGTGTTGCTCAAGGACATCATGGCGCGTCACGACCTCAAGCCGGGCGCCATCATCGGCCACAGCGACATCGCTCCGCAGCGCAAGGTCGATCCGGGGCCGCTGTTCCCCTGGAAACGCCTGGCCGAGGAGGGGCTGCTGCCCTGGCCCGATGCCGATGCGGTGGCGGCCGAGCGGATGCGCTATGCATCGGCCGGGCTGCCGACGATCACCTGGTTCCAGGATGCATTGGCGGCGCAGGGTTACCGGGTGCCGCGCCACGGCCATCTGGACGACGAGACGCGCAATGTGATCGCTGCGTTCCAGATGAAATACCGCCCGGCTCGCTTCGACGGCGAACCCGATGCCGAGACCGCCGCGATGCTGCAGGTGCTCGGCAATCAGGCGGGGCGCTGACTCAGCAGCGGGTCGTGCCGATCAGTCTCGAGTCGGCCAGCGCTGCGCTACGGTGCTCGGCTGCAGCCTGATAGTCGCTGTCGCCGATCATCGCCAGGAAGGCTTCCTTGGATGGATAGCTGACCAGCAGTATGTCGTCCCACTGCTCGTCCGGCGGGGCGATCAGCGCGGCATGGGCCTTGGTCCTGACTTCCACCGCGCCACCGCTGGCCTGCACCTTGGCCAGCGCCACGCGGCTGTAGCGCGCGTAGGCCTCGCGACCACTGCACGGACTGTGCTGACTACCTGGCGGATAGGTCGCCTGGTCGTTATAGCGCAGCAGGTTGAGCATCAGGATCGGCACGCCCGAAGGCATCGACGCCGCGAAGTCGGCGAGCTGTTCGGGGCTGGGGTTCAGGCTCGGCATGTGGCCTCCTCGATGGCGCTGTCAGATCGGCAGCGCAACGTAGAAGATGGTGCCGTGGCCGATCCGTGAATGCACGCCGATACGCCCACCATGCAGCTGAGCGATTTCCTTGCATAAGGCAAGGCCCAGTCCGGCACCGCCACGGCGGCGACCGATCTGCACGAACGGCTCGAAGATGCGCGCCTGCTGGCTGTAGGGAATGCCTTCGCCGTTGTCCTCGACGCTGAGGATCATCCGCTCGCCGTGGTGCCGCGCCAGCAGCCGAACCTCGCCGCCCTTGGGCGTGTGGCGCAGGGCATTGCTCAGCAGGTTGTCCATCACCCGCTCGATCTGCTGGCGGTCGAGCATCAGCGTCGGCAGCGGCTGCTGCAACTCCAGCTTGAGCTGAACCTCCTGTTCGGCGGCGTTGACCTCGAAGCGTTGACGCGCGGCCTCGAGCAGTTCGGGGATGTGGCACTGCTCCAGCTCCAGCTTCTGCTGGCCACTCTGATAGCGCGAGAAGTTGAGCAGGTCATTGATCAGCCTGACCAGTCGCTGCATTTCCTCGTGTACGGTGTCGAACAGGTCCGACTCGCGGCTGCCGGCCGGGTAGCGCAGGCGTTCGCGCAGCAGGCTGAAGGCCATCTGCATGCCGGTGACCGGCGTGCGCAGCTCATGGGAGGCCCGCAGCACGAACTCGTTGCGCACCCGCTCGAAGGTTCGTTGATCGGTGACATCGTGCAGCACCATGACCGCACCGCTGATGCTGCCGTCGTGGTGGCTCACCGGGCTGATGCGCCAGGCCAGCAGGCGGCGTTCGCCGTCCGCCTCGATGATCAGGTCTTCGGGTGGGTCGGACAGTGGTTTGTCGTCCAGCACCTGCCGCGCGGCATTGTCCAGGTCCGGGTAGCCGAGCGCTTCGCCGAGGGTCGAGCCGAGGTGCTCGTTCTCCCAGGCCAGCTGCCGCTGGGCGACCGGGTTGGCGTGCTCCAGGCGTCCGTCGCGGTCGACGATCAGCAGGCCGTCGTCGATGCTATCGAGCAGTGCCTGCAGACGCTGCTGGCCGTTGACCAGCGCCTCCACGTTGGTCTGCTTGAACTCGTGCAGCGCCTGAGCCATCAGGCCGAAGCGGCGGCTCAGCGAGGACAGCTCCGCGATGTGCGGCGTCGGCAGGGAAATGTTGAAGTCGCCGCGGCCGATCTGGTCGGCGGCGGCGGACAGCCGTTCGATCGGTTCGCCGAAGCGGCGGGCGAAGCTGTGCGCGGTGATGAAGCCGATCAGCAGTACCGCGATCGCCGTCAGGCCCAGCAGCCCGGCGAGCAGCGATGCCCGGTCACGGCTGCGCAGCTCGGTATCGCGGATCTTGTCGTACGCCGTGCGCTGCATGTCGGTCATCAGGCTGCGCACCTGATTGAAGGCCTGGCTGAGCGGATTGTCTTCCAGCAGCGTCAGGTTCTGGTTGCGGGCGGCATCGACCTGCTGCAGGAAGCTGGCGTAGGCGCTGGCGACGGCCTGGAATGCCTGCCGGTCGGTCTCGTCGCTGGCTTCGGCGATGCCGCGTTCGAGCGTCTGCTGAAACGATTGGCTCAGCGGTTCCAGCGCTTCACTGCGACCGCTGTCGGTGAGCATCACGATCAGGTGGTTGCCCAGCGTCTGCCGCAGCTGCTGGTTGATCTCGATGATGGCGAAGTTGTTGCGGATCAGCTGTTCCTGGCTCTTGGCCATCTGCATGACGCTGACCAGCGCCAGCAGCAGGCCCAGCAGCGCAACCGTCATCAGCGCGGAGAAGCCGAGAAACAGGCGGGTCCGCAGCTTCATCTGGAGTTTCATAGGCCGTACTGCTTGCGTTTTCGGTAGAGGGTCGAGGCGTCGATACCCAGAATGCGCGCGGCCTGCTCGAGGGTGTCGCTGGTGCTCAGCACGCCGGCGATATGGGCTTTCTCCAGCGCCTCCAGGCTGAGCGGCTCACCGATGCGTGGCGCGTTGCTGCCTACCTGTTCGCCCAGCCCGAGGTGGCTAACTTCGATCATCTGCTGCGGGCAGATGATGCTCGCCCGCTCCACCACGTTGCGCAGTTCACGCACGTTGCCCGGCCAGCGGTAGGTCTTCAGTGCGGCCACCGCCGCATCGCTGAAACCGCGCGCAGGGCGGCCATAGTTCTTCACGAACGAGGCAAGGAAGCGTTCGGCCAGGGTCAGCACGTCCTCGGGGCGCTCGCGCATGGGCGGCAGGTTGAGGGTGATGACATTGAGGCGATACAGCAGGTCCTCGCGGAACTTGCCCTCGCGCACCATTTCTTCGAGGTTCAGGTTGGTCGCCGCGAGGATGCGCACATCGGCGCGGCGGGTGACCGGGTCGCCGACCCGCTCGTACTCCTTGTCCTGGATGAAGCGCAGCAGCTTGGGTTGCAGCGCCAGCGGGAAGTCACCGATCTCGTCGAGGAACAGCGTGCCGCCGTCGGCCTGGTTGACCCGGCCCAGCGTGCTCTCCGTCGCGCCGGTGAAGGCGCCGCGGTTGTGTCCGAACAGCTCGCTTTCCATCAGGTCGGCGGACAGCGACGGGCAGTTGATGGTGACGAAGGCCTTCTTCGAGCGCCGGCTCCAGGTGTGGATGGCACGCGCCAGTTCGCCCTTGCCGGTACCCGATTCGCCAAGGATGAGAATATTGGCGTCGGTGTCTGCCACCTGCCGCGCGGTTTCCAGCACGGCCATCATCGCCGGGCTGTGCGAGCCGAGGGCGTCGCTGCGTTGCTTCATCTCGCCTTCCAGCGCTTCCAGTCGGGCCGCCATCTGGCGGACTTCCAGCTGCTTGGCGGCGGACAGGCGAAGCTGTTCCGGGCTGCATGGCTTGAGCAGGTAGTCCGCGGCGCCGGCCTGCATGGCGTCCACGGCGGTGTCCACGGCCGAATGGGCGGTGACGATCACCACGCGCATCCAGGGCGCGAGTAGGCGCATCTGCTGCAGCACGTCCAGGCCGTTGTCTTCGCCAAGTCTCAGGTCGAGGAAGCACAGGTCGAATACCTGACGCTGCAGAATGGCCTCGGCCTGCGCCGCACTGGCTGCAGTCATGACCGTGTAGCCGCGGTCCTCCAGGCAGTAACGAAAGGTACGCAGGATCGCCGCTTCGTCATCCACCAGGAGGATGCGCCCGCCGTTGTCCGTCGTTTGGTCCATGGATGCTCCCCATCAAAAGGCGTATCGGTCGCTGAATTGCTCGGATTATGTGTGTCGAGCGCCGGGCGGCGCCGTTGCGTTGCTGGCGAGACCTTAGTCTATGAAAAGTCTTGCAAGTTGCACGGTGTCAGCACGGCTTTCCTGCATGCTGCACTCCGAGGCCTGCAATGGCATCGCCCAAGTGGCTGATTTGGTTACCGCTGGCGCTTGCGCCGGCCTGGCATGGGGCTTGCGACCCTGAACACAGGGCGTCACTTCCCGCCGAGCGGGCGTGTGGCGAATCTGTCGCAACCATGCAGGAGGTGTCATGAATCAGTCCATGAATCAGCTCAATGAGCTCATTGAGATCACCCGCGACGGGCAGCGTTTCTACCAGCATGCCGCCGACGAAGTAAAGGACGTCGAGCTGCAGCACCTGTTTCGCGATCTGGCGCAGGCCAAGACGCAGATCATCCAGGCCCTTAGCGTGAAGGTTGCAGCCAACCATGAGCACCCGTCGCAGGGCGGGACGCTGACCGGCCGGATGCGCGAGCTCTATGCCGACGCCCGATCACGCATCGGCGACCACGACACCGCCTATGTCGACCAGCTGGAGCAGACCGAAGCGAACATTCTGCACGCCTTCGAGGATGCTGTAGGAGACGCCGAGCCGGATATCAGAGCACTGCTCGCCATCGAGCTGCCGAAGCTGCGTGCCTGTCACGAGCGCATGTGCCGCCTCAAGCAAACCAGGCATTAAGCGTTCGTGCAAAACGCCCGGCATTGCTGGGGTGCTCATGCAAATTGAGTTGATGCAATGCTGGCCTTTATGTCTAAGCGATTGATTTATAAGCATTTTAAATAGTGGTGCAGCCTGGCACGACGCCTGCAATGTCTCACTCAACGAAACGACGTCGCCACGCTTAGAAGGAGTTGAGGATGAATCGCCAAGCCCGCTTTTCATTGGCCAGCAAGGGGTTCCTCTCTGCTGCGGTTGTCATGCTGATCATGGGTGCCGAGCGCCCGCTGTCGCAACCGCTCAGCCAGGCGCAACAGAATTCAGCGGAACGAATCGGCATGTATGACGCTCAACCTATTGAGCTCATGCGGACCGGCCAAGAGCCGCAGACCATCGACTATCGCCAGGCGCCTTCTGAACAGCGCTGGGTATTCTGAGCAACGAAGGGGACGTGCAAGCGAATCAGCAAGGATGCTTTACACACTCGATGCCGATCGGACTGACCGATCCGCTGAGAACCGTTCCTGAAACAAGAGGAGTCACACCATGCTGAGTTGGGCCATTACCTTCCTGATCATCGCCATCATCGCTGCGGTACTGGGCTTCGGTGGCATCGCAGGCACTGCAACGGGTATCGCCAAGATCCTGTTCGTGGTCTTCCTGGTTCTGTTCGTAGCGTCGCTGATCTTCGGCCGCGGCCGCGGTCCACGCGTGTGATGCAATCGATGGCCGCCCGCAAGGGCGGCTGATTGAGGAGTTTCAGCGGCATAGGAAGCCAATTTCGCCGGGTCATGTTCGGCTTTCGAAGGTGATCCAGAGCGCGCGGGCCTAACCGTTCCGCGCGCTTCACCCCTCAGCGGGGGGAACCAGGGGGTCGGGTTGTTCTGCATCGCGGAGCGACCTAGGGGTACAGGGAGTACCTCCTAATCGGACCGGGTTCTGTGAAGCTGCGGCCGGGGGCGCTATCGCTCCCGGCATGCAGCAACAAATGTCCGATCTGCTTCATCGTCTTTCGCAGTCTCTCCACTCATCTCGCAGTACCTCTACCTCATCGTTTTCCTCTTGCCGTCTACTGATCTGCGGATGACCCGTGCGCGCGCGCACCGCTATCATCGCGTCCAGCTTTCGACGGGAGAACGACATGCTCAACGGCCTCTGGCTGGGCTTTTTTCTGATCGCCGCGGTTGCCGCCCTCGGGCGCTGGCTGATCGGTGGCGACCCTGCAGTGTTCGCCGCGCTGGTGGAAAGCCTGTTCGCCATGGCCAAGCTGGCCGTAGAAGTGATGATCGTGCTGTTCGGCACCTTGACGTTGTGGCTGGGCTTTTTGCGCATCGCGGAAAAGGCCGGGCTTATCGAACTCCTCGCGCGTTTGCTCGGGCCATTGTTCCGTCGCCTGATGCCCGAAGTGCCGGCAGGCCATCCGGCGCTGGGACTGATCACCCTGAACTTCGCCGCCAACGGTCTCGGACTGGACAACGCCGCCACGCCAATCGGCCTCAAGGCGATGCGCGCGCTGCAGGAGCTCAATCCGCTGCCGACCGTGGCCAGCAATGCGCAGATCCTGTTTCTGGTGCTCAACACCTCGTCGCTGACGCTATTGCCGGTGTCGATCTTCATGTACCGCGTACAGCAGGGCGCGGAAGACCCGACGCTGGTCTTTCTGCCGATCCTCCTGGCGACCAGTGCGTCTTCGCTGGCCGGCCTGCTGGCGGTGGCACTGGTGCAGCGGCTGCGCCTTTGGGACCCAGTCGTGCTGGCCTACTTCGTCCCCGGTGCGCTGCTGCTCGGTGGCTTCATGGCGCTGCTGGCCGGGCTGTCGGCGACCGCACTGGCGTCGCTGTCTTCGTTGCTGGGCAACCTGACCCTGTTCGGTCTGATCATCGCCTTTCTGGTCGTCGGCGCGCTGCGCAAGGTGCCGGTGTACGAGGCATTCGTCGAGGGCGCGCAGGAAGGCTTCGATGTCGCCAAAAGCCTGTTGCCCTATCTGATCGCCATGCTCTGTGCGATCGGCGCCCTGCGTGCATCCGGCGCGCTGGATTTCGGTCTGGAAGGCATTCGCTGGATGGTGGAGGCGCTGGGCTGGGACACGCGCTTCGTCGATGCTCTGCCGACTGCGCTGGTCAAACCGTTTTCCGGCAGTGCGGCGCGAGCGATGCTGATCGAGACCATGCAGAGTCAGGGCGTGGACAGCTTCCCGGCACTGGTGGCGGCGACGGTACAGGGCAGTACCGAGACGACCTTCTATGTGCTGGCGGTGTACTTTGGCGCGGTAGGCATCCAGCGCGCGCGCCATGCGGTGGGCTGCGCGATAGTGGCGGATCTGGCCGGCATCATCGCCGCGATTGCCGTGTGCTACTGGTTCTTCGGCTGAGCCGAAGCCGCGCACTGCCCGGCTCCGAATCTGACGGGCGTTTATAGCGCTTAAAAAAAGAAACCCCGACCACATGTCCTGTGGCCGGGGTTTCTCTTGCAGCGACTGCAGTCAGCGCTGTCGGCGGCGCCGCTGCATCCAGACGATCAGCCCGAACAGCAGGAAGCCCGGAATCCACATGAATTCCTTCGGCCAGCGATCGGTCGGCGCGCGTACGCGCAGGATCTGCTGGTCGAACTCCAGGCCTGCTTCGGCGGCCGGGCTGCCGAAGGTGACGCTATCGATCAGCACCTTGCCATCGTCCTTGTAAGTCATCAGGCCGATCTTCTCGAGCTTTTCCTCACCGCTTTCGCCGTCAGGGATTGCCAGCAGCACGACGAACTCGCGCGGGTCGCCCACGTCATCCTCACCCAGCACGCGCAGGCGCAGCTGACTGTCTTCTTCCACCCGTTCCAGCGTCTCGACCAGCGCGGCTGGCTCGATGTCGCGATAGGGGTCGTGGATGATGTCCATCCAGAATCCCGGGCGGAACAGGGTGAAGGCCACCAGCAGCAGCAACAGGCTTTCATACCAGCGGCTGCGCACCAGGAAGTAACCCTGGGTGCCGGCGGCGAAGATCAGCATGGCGATGGTCGCCACGACAAAGATCAGCACGCCGTGCCAGAAGTCCACGTCGATCAGCAGCAGGTCGGTGTTGAAGATGAATAGGAACGGTAGCGCCGCCGTGCGCAGGCTGTAGTAGAAAGCGGTGATACCGGTCTTGATCGGGTCGCCCTTGGACACCGCCGCGGCAGCGAACGATGCCAGGCCCACCGGTGGCGTGACGTCGGCCATGATGCCGAAGTAGAAGACGAACAGGTGCACCGCGATCAGCGGCACGATCAGACCATTCTGCTGCCCCAGCGCCACGATCACCGGCGCCAGCAGGCTGGACACCACGATGTAGTTGGCGGTGGTCGGCAGGCCCATGCCGAGGATCAGGCTGAGGAAGGCCGTGAGCAACAGCATCAGCAGCAGGTTGCCCATCGACAGCAGCTCGACCAGGTCGGCCAGCACCAGGCCGACGCCGGTCTGCGATACCGCGCCGACGATGATGCCCGCCGCCGCTGTGGCGATACCGATGCCGATCATGTTGCGCGCACCGGCGATCAGGCCCTCGCGCAGATCGACGACGCCATCCATGAAGGTGCCGTGCTCGTGGGTGCCGTCCTTGCGCAGCATCGACAGCAGCGGCCGCTGCGTGAGCAGGATGATCACCAGCATCACCGAGCCCCAGAATGCCGACAGGCCGGGCGACAGGCGCTCGATCATCAGGCACCAGACCAGCACCACCACCGGCAGCAGGAAGTGCAGGCCGGAAAGCAGCACCGGACGCGTCTCCGGCAGATGCTCGAGCGGGGCATCAGGGTCTTCATGGGGCAGTGGCGGATTGCTTGCGGCAATCTTCAGCAGGCCCAGATAGACCAATGCCAGTAACGCGCCGATGGCCCAAAGCGCGGAATCGCCAAGTGCCGGTTTCAGCCAGCCAAGACCGTAATAGACGCCCAGGGACAGGCCGGAAATCAGCGCCGCGCCGAAGGCGAAACCAATCAGGCGCTGCATCCACGGCTTGGCGACGTTGGCCCGCGGCAATGCGGTGAGGCCGAGTTTGAGCGACTCGAGATGGACGATGTAGACCAGCGCGATATAGGAGATCAACGCGGGAAGGAACGCGTGTTTGATCACCTCGACATAGGGGATGCCGACGTATTCGACCATCAGGAATGCCGCAGCGCCCATCACCGGCGGCATGATCTGGCCGTTCACCGATGAGGCGACTTCCACCGCACCGGCCTTCTCGGCCGAGAAGCCGGTGCGCTTCATCATCGGGATGGTGAAGGTACCGGTGGTCACCACATTGGCGATCGACGAGCCGGAAATCAGGCCGGTCATGCCCGAGGCCACGACCGCGGCCTTGGCCGGGCCACCGCGGAAATGCCCGAGCATGCTGAAGGCCAGCTGGATGAAATAGTGGCCAGCACCAGCACGTTCGAGCAGTGCACCGAACAGCACGAAAAGAAAGACGAAACTGGTGGAAACGCCCAAGGCGATACCGAACACGCCTTCGGTGGTGATCCATTGGTGGTTGGCCAGCGCGGTGAAACTCACTCCGCGATGGGCCAGCAGGCCGGGCATCCAGGGGCCGGCGACGCTATAGACGAGGAACACCAGAGCAATGATCGCCAGTGGCGGGCCAAGCGCGCGACGCGTGGCTTCCAGCAGTAGCGGAATGCCGAGGCAGGCCGTGATCAGGTCCATGGTGGTCAGGTTGCCGGGGCGCTGCGCCAGTTGTTCGTAAACGATGAACAGGTAGGCGGCGGTGGAGGCAGCGATCAGCCCCAGGGCGATGTCGAACAGCGGTACGCGGTCCCTGGGCGATCTCTTGAAGGCCGGGTAGGCCAGAAATGCCAGCAGCAGCGCGAATGCCAGGTGGATCGAGCGGGTCTCGGTGTCGTTCAGCACGCCGAACCCGAGTACGAAGGGCAGCGGCGAGGCGATCCACAGCTGGAACAGCGACCAGAGCAGCGCCAGCCCGGCGATGACCGCGGCCATCGGGCCTTCGGGCAAGCGCGCACCGACATCCTGGGCGATCAGTTCCTCGGTGGACAGTTGTTTGTCTTGCATGAATTGAGGCCTGTTTTTTCAGGTAACGGAACCGCGAAAACCCGTGGCCATGGGGCGCACGGGTTTTCGGCTAAGGCATCGACGTTCAGGGCCGCATCCGCAACGCGGCCCCGCTGAGCCTTACAGCCAGCCGCGTTCCTTGTAGTAACGCTCGGCGCCTTCATGCAGCGGCGCGCTCAGGCCGACTTCGATCATCTCTTCCGGCTTGAGATCCTTGAATGCCGGGTGCAGACGCTGGAAGCGCTCGATGTTCTCGAACACCGACTTCACCAGCTGGTAGACCACTTCGGCATCGACCTTGGCAGTAGTGGACAGCACGGCCTTGCCACCGATGGACTGCGTCGGCTGATCGTTGCCCTTGTACAGGCCGCCAGGGATCTCAGCCTTGGTGTAGTAGCTCTTGGCAGCCAGCAGCTTGTCGATTTCCGGGCCGGTGATCGGCACCAGAACTGCATCGACGGTGGTGGTGGCTTCCTGGATGGCGCCATTCGGATGACCGACGAAGTAGGTCATGGCGTCGATGTTGTTGTCGCCCAGAGCGCTGGCCTGTTCGGCCGGCTTCAGTTCGGCGGCGAGGGAGAAGGCCGACTTGTCCCAGCCCTTTTCCTTCATGATTTCTTCGAGGGTGTCGCGCTGGCCAGAACCGGGGTTGCCGATGTTGACGCGCTTGCCCTTCAGATCATCCAGGCCCTTGATGTTGGCGTCGCGACGCGCCAGCACGGTGAAGACTTCGCTCTGCAGCGAGAAGACGGCACGGATGTCGTCCATCTTGCCTTCTTTCTCGAACGGCGCCACGCCTTCCATCGCCTTGTACTGATGGTCCGACTGCATGATGCCGAAGTTGAACTCACCGCTGCGCAGGCCGTTGACGTTGGCCACGCCGCCGCCGCTCGCCGGCGCGTTGCACTTGATGTTTTCCGCGTTGCGGTTGACGAAGCGGCAGATCGATTGCCCGGCAACGTAATAAACGCCGGTCTGGCCGCCCGTGCCGATGGTAACGAACTTCTCTTGCGCCTGTGCCACTGCGCTCAGGCCGGTTCCCGCCAGAGCAGCGGTAAAGATCCATGCCAAGGATTTGCCTTTCATGGATGCACTCCTTTTTGGTTGTTTTCGGATTCCCGGCATCCCTTGTGAGTCTGCGCGGAACTTGAGTCTAGCAGGCGACCGCGTCGGTAACAGCCAGCGGACCTGCCATGTCGATCCGCGCAAGCGTCGCGTCCCACTGCTAGGACCGGACTACGGCAGAAGGGTTGCGCGTGAGGTGTCATATTTTTATGTACAAATACTGTACAGACTGTATTATCTGTACAGCTTTGATGGCTTATTGATATGTTGCTTGGAAAAGCCGACCGGCGGAGTAGGACTTCAGTCGCATTGCCAGTCGAGATCGATGATATCAATCTGATATCAGTCTCCAGGCGAGGAGACTTGCTGATCGGACAGGACCACGGGCCTGCCGACTGAAGCGCCATCAGGGGCCATCCAGAGGGGTGGATCAATGCTGGCGCTTTTTTCGTGCCCGTCTTCGGCGCTACAAAACCGATACAAACGACCCGCTGGGCCGTCCGCAGCAAGGAGCGATCACCGCAGGGTGGCGATATTGGCAGGGAGTGCACGAGGTACCGAAAAGGTGCATCGACCGAGACGTCCGTGGCGGAGAAGAACAACACGCTTTGCCTTGTTCACGAGACCACCATGCGCATGAACCTGCCGGTCACTGGCCGCGACGTTTCCATCAGCGACACCGCCAATATTCTCTCCACCACGGATCTCAACGGTGACATCACCTATGTGAATCCGGACTTCATCAAGATCAGCGGCTTCGAGGAAAGCGAGCTGCTTGGTCAGCACCACAACATCGTCCGCCATCCGGACATGCCCACCGAGGCCTTCGCCGACCTGTGGTCGAGCGTACGGGGCGGCAGCTCATGGATGGGTATGGTGAAGAACCGCTGCAAGAACGGCGATCACTACTGGGTCAGCGCGTTCGTCACGCCGATCAGCCGCAACGGTCGGGTCGTCGAATACCAATCGGTACGCACCAAGCCCGCGCCGGCTCAGATCGCAGCCGCCGAGCAGCTGTACGCGCAGTTGCGCGACAAGCGTCCACCGGTCGCGCTGCGCCGTGCACCGCTGAGCGCCCGCAGTCGCGTCGCGCTTCTGGCGGCGCTGGGTGCCGCGCCGTGCGTGGTCGGCGCGCTGTTGGCTGGAGCGGGTCTGATCGCTGCGCTGGCCACCGCCGCTGCCGCCGTGCTGGGCGCAGGTGCAATGGCGTATGTCGCGCTGACGCCTCTGCAGCGCCTCGCCGAGCAGGCACGCAGGGTCGGTGACAACCCGGTGGGGCAGCTGGTCTATGCCGGCCGGCGTGATGAATTCGGCCAGATCGCCTTTGCCATGAAGATGCTGGAAACCGAGGCCGGCGCCATGGTCGGCCGTATCGGCGATGCCTCGCGTCAACTCAGCCAGCATGCCCACGAACTGCTCGGTGCGATGGACAGCAGCACGCAGAGCGCTGCACGCCAGCAAAGCGAAACCGATCAGGTCGCCACGGCGATCAACCAGATGGCGGTCAGCGTGCAGGAAGTGGCAAGCAACGCCCAGCGCACCGCCGAGGCAGCCAGCCGCGCGGACAGCGAAGCGGCGACCGGCACCGAGGTGGTCAACCGTACCGGGGCGGCCATCGGCCGACTGGCGCAGGACATCCAGCAAGCCGGTGACGTGATTCATGAGCTGGAGGCGCACAGCAATGACATCACCAAGGTGCTCGACGTCATTCGCGGCATCGCCGAGCAGACCAACCTGCTGGCGCTGAACGCCGCCATCGAGGCGGCGCGGGCCGGCGAGCAGGGCCGTGGCTTTGCCGTGGTCGCCGATGAAGTACGCAGCCTGGCATCGCGGACCCAGCAGTCGACCCAGGAGATCAACAGCATGATCGGCGCGCTGCAGGGCGGTGCACGGCAGGCGGTGGAGGTCATGCAGCGCAGCCGCGAGCAGGCCATGCAGAGCGTCGAACATGCGGCCCAGGCGGCGCGCTCGCTGCAGGGCATCAACAGCCGGGTCAACGAGATCAGCGCGATGAGCATACAGATCGCCGCGGCCGTCGAGCAGCAGAGCGCGGTCAGCGAGAACATCAACCAGAACATCGTCAGCATTCGCGGCGGCTCCGATCAGCATGTGGAGAGCGGCCTGCGCAGCCGGCAGAGCGCGTCGGGCGTCGCCGAGCTGGCGAGCAGCATGGAGATGTTGGTGCAGCAGTTCTGGACGCGGCGACGCGGCTGAAGGCTTGCCGATGCGCCGAAATGGTGCGTGCTGGAGAGGGCGCGGCGCATTGCCCGCGCCATCTGCGCCGGGCTTGTTACGCTGCGCCCGTAAAGGCAAAATGCCACTAGTTTCGCATGCTGCGAAAGCTGCTTTACCGCTCAGGACAACCGGACCTGATAGCTAAGGCGCCAGCCGTGACATTCCCTTGGGGGTGCACCACGGCTGGCGCCTTTTTTTTGGGCTCGTTTCGCTGCAAGGCGCGCCCTGACAGAGATCGGCACTCAACCTGCATGTGCTTGCACGAAAGATGAATCAATGCTGACCGAAGAGACGCTGCGCACTGCGCTGGAAGAAACCATTCAGGTACTGGAACGCACGCGACGCTCGTTCAAATCGCGCGAGCTCGGCCAGCTGCGCCGGCGCCTGATTGAACTGCTCGAGCAACTGGAAACTGACACGGGAGAGAAGGGCGAGCGCTGATCGCCAAACCGTAACCGGCCCCCTGTACAAGGATGTCCGCCGCATCCATGCGAGCGCTGCCAACAGAAGCGGCGCCGAACCTGCCTCGCGTACTCAGACCCCATTTCCAAGGAAGATCTGTTTATGCGCACCAACCTCCCCGTCAACGACCGCGAAGTCACGGTCGGCGAGACGGCGAACATCCTGTCCACCACCGATCTGAACGGCACCATCACTTACGCCAATCCGGATTTCGTGGCGATTTCCGGCTTCAGCGAAGACGAGCTGCTCGGTGAGCCGCACAACCTCGTGCGGCACCCCGACATGCCCGAGGCCGCTTTTGCCGACCTCTGGCAAACGCTGCAGGCGAACAGGTCGTGGATGGGCATCGTCAAGAACCGCTGCAAGAGCGGAGATCACTACTGGGTCAGCGCGTTCGCCACACCCGTCGGCCGCGACGGCAAGGTCGTCGAATACCAGTCGGTGCGGACCCGCGCGCAGCCCGAACAGATTCGCGCCGCCGAGGCGCTTTACGCACGCCTGCGCGAGGGCCGTGCCGCAGGCGCATTGCGCGCTTCGCCGCTCGGGTTGCGTGGCCGGGTGGCGCTGCTGGCTGGCCTCGGCAGTGCCGCAGGCGCGGCGCTCGGCGCGTTGCTGCTCGGTGCGCCGCTGGCCGCCGGTGCCGCCGCGGTCGTGCTAGGCGGTGCGGTGGCCACTGGGTTGGCGGCGCTGGCGCTCGCACCGCTGACGCAGCTGGCGCGCCAGGCGCGACGCATCGGCCACAACCCGGTCAGCCAGTTTATCTACACCGGACGCCGCGACGAGATCGGCGAGATCGCCTTCGCCATGAAGATGCTGGAAACCGAAGCCGGCGCCATGGTCGGGCGCATCGCCGACTGCAGCCGCCAGCTCAGCAGCCACGCCCGCGACCTGCTCGGTGCCATGCATGGCAGTACCGAAAGCGCCTCGCGCCAGCAGCAGGAAACCGATCTGATCGCCACGGCGATTCGGCAGATGACCGCCAGCGTGCAGGAAGTCGCCCTCAACGCGCAGCGCACGGCCGAGGTGGCGGCCCGCGCGGACAGCGAAGCGGCCAGCGGCCGGGAGATCGTCGGCCTCACCGGCAGCAGCATCACGCGGCTGGCCGGGGACATCCAGCAGGCCGCCGAAGTCATTCATCAGCTGGAAAGCCACAGCCAGGAAATCAGCCGCGTGCTCGAGGTGATTCACAGCATTGCCGAGCAGACCAACCTGCTCGCGCTCAATGCCGCCATCGAAGCGGCGCGTGCCGGCGATCAGGGCCGCGGTTTCGCTGTGGTGGCCGACGAGGTGCGTCAGCTGGCATCGCGCACATCCAGCGCGACCACCGATATCCAGAGCATGATCGGCTCGCTGCAGGCCGGTGCGCGCCAGGCCGTGGACGTCATGCAGCGTAGCCGCGAGCAGGCTCAGCACAGCGTCAGCCATGCCGACCAGGCCGAGCATTCGCTCGGCGGCATCAACAGCCGGGTCAACGAGATCAGCGCCATGAGCAGCCAGATTGCCGCAGCGGTGGATCAGCAAAGCTCAGCCAGCGAGGAGATCACCCAGAGCATCGTCAGCATCCGCGGCAGCTCAGACAATCACGTTGCCACCGGCCTGCACAGCCAGCGCAGCGCCTGCGGCGTCGCCCAGCTGGCCGATGGCATGCTCGAGCTGGTGCAACAGTTCTGGGCGCGGCGGCGGGCGTGATCGCTGCAGTCTGTCGCTTGCACGGGACAGACTGATATCAGAATGGCATCATGCGCTCGTCGGCGCTTATTAAATGACGCCGGTTGGCTGGCACTTCGCTGGCCATTGCCGCGCCGACGAGGCATTTCCACATGATGCGCGCCTTACTGCTGATGGTCGCCTGCCTGACGTTGCTGCCCTGGACCGGCAACGCGATGGCGGCTGAGCCATCGCCGGTGCTGCAGACGAGGGGGGCGGCGACGCTGCAGGTCGGCGCAGTGGAATACCTGCTGGGCAGGCCGGACGCGGATTACACCCAGATCGCCGCAGCGGATCTGCCCTGGCAGCGGCTGAACAAACCCAACCTTGGCAAACAGCGCGACGGTGCCTGGCTGCGCCTCCGGCTGCATAACACGGGCGACGCCGCGAAGCGCTGGTACCTGCTGCTGAAATGGCCGGTGCTCGACCGCGTCGCGGTGCGCCTGTATTACCCGGACAGCGACCGCTGGGGGCAATCCATGCTGGCCGGGGATGCCGTGGCACTGAGCAGCCGACCGCTGGCCGACCATCACTTCGTCTACCCACTCGAGCTGCCGGCGGGCGAGCGAGCGGTGGTCTATCTGCAGCTGCAGGCCAGGGAAACCCTCGCCCTGCCGCTGGAGCTGATCGACGAAAAGCAGCTGATCGAGGGCAAGCTCCGCGACGTCACGCTGGTCAGCCTGTTCTTCGGCGGCATCCTGGTGATCGTGCTGTACAACTGCAGCCTGCTGATCTTCACCCGCGACGGCAGCTACTTCCTCTACGTGCTTTACCTGCTCAGCGCGGTGTTCTACGTGCTGACCATTACCGGCTTCGGCCAGCTCTACCTCTGGCCGGAAATTCCCGAGCTGTCGGCACGCTTCTACGGCCTTTCCGCGGCGCTGTGCTTCTTCACGCCGATGCTGTTCGCCCTGCGCTTTCTCGGCATACGCCGCTATGGCGGCTGGGTCTGGGCGGTGTCCATTAGCCTCACCGGCTACTGGGGCGTGGCGGTGCTCATGCTGCTACTGGCACCGACCCTGGCGCGCTATCTGTTCATGGACAGCGTCGCGCTGCTGCATTGCGTCGTGACCATGGCCGTGACGCTCAACCTGTGGATGCGCGGCAATCCGTCCGCGCGGCTGTTCAGCATCGCCTGGAGCACCTTGCTCGGCTTCACCGTGGTCAACCTGCTGGCGCTCAACGGCACCTTGCCACTCAACGCCTGGACGCTGAATGGCCAACTGATCGGCATGTTCGCTGAGTTCGTGCTGCTATCCATGGCGCTGGCCGAGCGCATCAACGTCGAACGCAACCGGCGCATCGCCGCGCAGCAACTGGCATTGCACGCCTCGGAATCGCTGGCCGAGGAGCGCGCACTGCGCTTGCAGGCCAAGCAGGAGGCGCTGGATCTGCAACTGCGCGCCAACGAGGTGCTCGAAGCGCGGGTGTACGAACGCACCCGTGCGCTGGAAGAAGTCCGCCACGGCCTGGAAGCCGCCAATGCCGAACTGATGCGCTTGAGCACCACCGATTCGCTGACCCAGCTGGCCAACCGCCGGCGTTTCGATCGTCTGCTGGACGAGGAAATCCGCCGCGCGCGGCGCGCCGGCAGCCCACTATCGGTGTTGCTCGCCGATATCGATCACTTCAAGCGGGTCAACGACAGCTACGGCCACCCCTTCGGTGACGAGTGCCTGCGCCAGGTCGCGGCAGTGCTCGCCGCCCACTGCCAGCGCGCCGGCGACGTCGCGGCGCGCTATGGCGGTGAGGAGTTCGTCGTCCTGCTGCCGGGGCTCGACGCCGAACAGGCCGTCGCCCTGGCGGAATCGATCCGCTGCACGATCGCGCACCTGCAGCTGCAGCATGGCGAACAGCCGGTGGCGCTGACCATCAGCCTTGGCGTCGCCACGCTGACCCCCTCGCTCGTCGCGCCGGCCGATCTGCTGGCGGCGGCGGATGCGGCGCTCTATCAGGCCAAGAACGCTGGTCGCGACCAGGTGGCTCTGGCCGCTGAGGTAAATGCTGGAGAGCAGACTCCGGCCCTCAACGCTTGAGCGGTATGAAACGGTCCTGCGCGAGGTCCGCGCGGCTCGCTGGCATGCCCTGAAAAAGGGACCGCCCGCTGCGCGCCTAAATACAAAAAGTTACATACAATGACCCGCTTCAGGCTCCGGTCGCCCGGCGGGGCCGCGCCGATACCACCACGCCCTTCCGAAGCGTTTCCGGCTCGATTCCGGCGGCGCTACCGGCCATGAGAAATCGATGCCGTTCAATGCACTGCTGATCCTGTGCTTCATGCTTCTGCTTGGTGCTGCGCCGGGCCGGGCTGTGGCCGAAGACAGCCTGATGATCGAAAGCCGGCACGCTCCCGGGCTGCAGGTTGGCCAACCGGAGTACGCGCTTGGCCGGCTGGAGTCTGGCTTCGACCAGGCACGCAACGACGACCGGGGTTGGCAGCCGCTGCAGGTACCCAATCTGCTCCGACAGCCAGCAGGCGCATGGCTACGATTCCCGGTGCACAACCTCCAGGCAAATGCCAGCAGCTGGTATCTGTTGCTCAAGTGGCCCGTGCTCGACCGCGTTACGCTGCGCGTCTACTACCCGCGCCGGGACCGATGGGGTGAGCCCATGGTCGCTGGCGATACGCTGGCGGTCAGTCAGCGGCCGGTGGTCGATCACAACCTGGTCTTCCCGCTGAACCTGCAGCCGGGCGAGCAGGCGGTGGTCTATCTGCAGCTGGAGGCCAGCGAGCTGATGGTGCTGCCGCTGGAGCTGGTCGACGAGACGAGCTTCATCGAGGGCAAGGTGCTCGATACGGCGCTGTTCAGCCTGTTCTTCGGCGGCATGATCGTCATCGTGCTGTACAACCTGAGCCTGCTGATTTTCACCCGCGACCTCAGCTATCTGCTGTACGTGCTGTATCTGCTCAGCGCAATGTTCTACGTCGGCACCATGAGCGGCTTCGGCCAGCTGGTGTTGTGGCCCGGCGCACCGCCGTTCTCGGCGCGCTTCTACACGCTGTCGGCAACCCTGTGCTTCCTTACTCCGCTGCTTTTCGTCGTACGCTTTCTGCAGGTTCGCCAGTACGGCGGTTGGGTCTGGCACATCACCTGGGTGCTGGGCTGCTACTGGATCACGGTGCTGTTGGCGGTGCTGCTGGTTCCGGAGCATGCACACTGGCTGTTCATGGAATACGTGGCGCTGCCCTACTGCCTGATCAGCCTGGCGGTGACGCTCACGTTGTGGGCCCGCGGCAACGTATCGGCGCGGCTGTTCAGCATCGCCTGGATAACGCTGCTGGGTTTCACCGTCATTCACCTCCTGGCGCTGTGGGGCTACATGCCACTCAATCGGCTGACGCTGCATGGCCAGCTGATAGGCATGTTCATCGAGTTCGTGCTGCTATCGATGGCGCTTGCCGAACGGATCAACCTGGAGCGCGATCAACGTATCGCCGCCCAGCAGCTGGCGCTGGAGACCTCGCGCAGCCTGGCCGACGAACGCGAGCAGCACCTGCAGGCCAAGCAACAGGCGCTGCTGATCCAACAGCGTGCCAATGAAGAGCTGGAAACGCGCGTAGTGGCGCGCACCAAGGCGCTCGAGGAAGTCCGTCACGGCCTCGAGCTGGCGAATGCCGAGCTGCTCAGGCTGAGCTCCACCGATCCGTTGACGCACCTCGCCAATCGCCGCCAGTTCGATCAGCTACTCGAAGACGAGGTCCGTCGCGGACGCCGCAACGGCACGCCGTTGACGGTCCTGCTGGGCGACATCGATCACTTCAAGCGAGTCAACGACAGCTACGGCCATCCGTTCGGCGACGAGTGCCTGCGCCGGGTCGCGGCGGTACTCCAGCAGCATTGCCAGCGAGCCGGTGATCTCGCGGCGCGTTACGGTGGTGAGGAGTTCGTCATCACGCTGCCGGCAACCGGCGGGCCGCAGGCGGTGCTGCTGGCCGAGCGGATGCGGCAGGATGTCGAGCGGCTTGAGCTCGACTGCGACGGTGAGCGCGTCAGCCTGACCATCAGCTTTGGCGTGGCTACGCTCGATCCGCAAGCCGCGGCGTCGCCGCTGGAGTTGCTCAGTGCAGCAGACCGTGCGCTCTATGAGGCCAAGCGCAGCGGCCGCAATTGCGTGGTCGAGGCCGCCGACCTCGGACCGGATGGCGCGACCGTGTTTGCCTGAGGCGCGGCCGCCCCTCAGCTCTCGGCCGGTACGAAACGCACCCGCACCAGCAGGCCGCCGAGAGCGCCCTGATCCAGGCTGATCTCGGCGCGATGGGCGCGGACGATTTCGCCGACGATGGCCAGCCCGAGGCCGGCACCATGGCCGCCGGTGTCGCGGCGGTAGAAGCGCGCGAAGACGCGATCGCGCTCGGCGGCCGGAATACCCGGGCCGTCGTCCTCCACCTCCAGCACGGCGCCGTCAAGCACCCGCAGCACCACGTTGCCGCCGTCGCCGGTATGCGCCAGCGCGTTGTCCAGCAGGTTGCTCAGCAGTTCGCTGATCAGCGTCGGCTCGCCGTCGATCCATACCGGTGCCTCGGCCTCCAGCGCCAGGGCGACGCCGCGCTTGTGCGCCAGCGCGGCCATCGCCAGGCCCAGCTCGCGGGCCAGCTGCGACAGGTCCAGGCGCTGCGCGCCGCCTTCGGCGATGGATTGCGCGCCGCTTTCGATGCGCGCCAGCGAGAGCAGCTGGTTGGCCAGGTGGATGACCTTGTCGGTGCTCTGTCCGGCGTCTTCCAGGGTGCTGCGCCAGACCGCCGGTTCGGCTTCGCGCAGGCCCAGCTCGATCCGCGCCTTGAGCGCCGCCAGCGGCGTGCGCAACTCGTGGGAGGCATCGGCGATGAAGCGCGCCTGGCGTTCGAACTGGCCGCGCAGGCGTTCGGTGAAGCCGTTGAGCGCGACCACCAGCGGGCGCAGCTCGCGTTGCACGCTGACCAGCGGCAGCGGCCGCAGATCGTCTGGTGTGCGCTCCTGCACCGCCTCGCTGAGCCGGCCCAGCGGCCGCAGCGCGGCACTCACCGCCAGCCATACCAGCAGCAGCGCGGCGACGGCCATCAGCCCGACCCGCCACAGGGTATCGGTGAGCAGGCTGCGTGCCATGCGCTCCCGGGCGCCGAGGGTCTCGGCCACGCGGATCTCGGCGATGCCGTTGAGCTCCGGCTCGCTGACCGGCTGCAGCAGGCTCACCAGTCGCACGCCCTGGCCCTGGAATTCGCCATCGTAGAAGCGCGCCAGGGCCGGGTAATCGTCGGTGCGCGGGGTGTCGGCGGCAGGGGCGGGCAGGTTCTCGTAGCCGCTGACCAGGCGCCCCTGGATGTCCAGCACCCCGTAGTAGATGCGTCCGGCGCTGTCATAGGCGAAGGTGTCCAGCGCCACGTAGGGCACGTTGGCGCGCAGCACGCCCTCGTGAGTGACCAGGCCGTCGGCGATGGCTCGGGCCGAGGCGAGCAGGGTGCGGTCGTAGGCGGTATCGGCAGCGGCACGGCCGTTCCAGTAGGCACTCCAGCCGCTGAACAGCAGCAGCAGCGCGAGCAGGATCGCCAGCCGCCGCAGCAGCCGCGCGCGCAGGCTGCCGGCGAGCGCTTCCTCAGCCATCGAGCGCCTCGAGCAGGTAGCCGAGGCCGCGGAAGGTAACGATGCGTACCGGCTGGCCCTCGAGCTTCTTGCGCAGACGGTGGATGTAGATCTCGATGGCGTCGGCGCTGGCGTCCTCGTCCAGGCCGAATACCTGGGCGGCCAGCTGATCCTTGCTCATCACCCGACCGGGGCGGGCGATCAGCGCTTCCAGCACGCCCTGCTCGCGGGAGGTCAGCGTCAGTGGCTCGTCGGCCAGGCTGAAGCGCCGCGCATCCAGATCGTAGACCAGCGCGCCGCAACGCTGCTGGCGTTCGCCGCCGCCGACGCTGCGCCGCAGCAGCGCCTTGACCCGTGCTTCCAGCTCGGACAGTTCGAACGGCTTGGCCAGGTAGTCGTCGGCGCCGAGGTTGAGCCCGTGCACGCGATCACTGACCTCGCCACGCGCGGTGAGCATCAGTACCGGCAGCGTCTTGCCGCGCTCGCGCAGGCGCGCCAGCACCTGAAAGCCGTCGAGCCGTGGCAGGCCGACGTCGAGGATCGCCAGCGCATAGTCCTCGCTGGCCAGCGCCAGGTCGGCGGCGACGCCATCGTGCAGCAGGTCCACGGTCCAGCCGGCGGCGCGCATTGCCTGCGCCACGCTTTCGGCCAGCTGGGGGTGGTCCTCGACCAGAAGAATTCGCATTGCCTGTCCTCTGCGATGGCGACGGAGCGCCAGTGTAGCGGCAGAACTTTCACGCCGCTGCTGGCTTTCAGCGCTGAAAGGCTGGCGAAAGCTTGACCGCCTAGGATCGCTCGCAGGTGGCTCGAACCACCACGCGCGGCGCATGCGCCGTCACAACAAAAACAATAGTGGAGATACCCCGATGCTGACTGCCGTCAGACGTTCACCCGCTCCTGCCCGTCTCGCTTTGGCCGTTGCCGCCGCCTCGCTGGCACCCATGGCCCAGGCCGCATTCATCGAAGACAGCAGCGCGACCCTGCAGACCCACAACATCTACCTGAACCGCGATTTCCGCGAAGGCAGCGGCCAGTCCAAGCGCGAAGAGTGGACCCAGGGTTTCATCCTCGACGTGCAGTCCGGCTTCACCGAAGGCACCGTCGGCGTCGGCCTGGATGCGCTGGGCATGCTCGGCGTCAAGCTGGACTCCGGCGGTGGTCGCGCCGGCACCGACCTCTTGCCGGTGCAGGACGATGGCGGCACCCCGGACGAGTTCAGCCGCCTGGGCCTGACCGCCAAGGCGAAGATCGCCGAGACCGAGCTGCGCTATGGCTCGCACATCCCGGAGATGCCGGTGGTCAAGGCCAGCGACAGCCGCACGCTGCCGCAGGTGTTCGAAGGCGGCACCGCCACTTCCAAGGATATCGAAGGGCTGACGCTGATCGGCGGGCGCCTGGACAAGGTCATCGACCGCGCTTCGACCAACTCCCAGGACCTGCAGCTGAACAACAAGAACAGCCGTTTCGCCAGTGCCGCCGAGGCCGATCACCTGACCTTCGCCGGGGCCGAATACGCCTTCAACAAGAACCTCACCGGCCGCTACTACTACGGCGAGCTGGATGACGTGTACCGCCAGCATTTCTTCGGCCTGCTGGCGGTCAAGCCGCTGACCGACAACTCCGCGCTGAGCGCCGATCTGCGCGTGATGTTCAGCGACGACACCGGCGCGGCCAACGCCGGCAAGATCGACAACCAGGCCTGGAACGGCATGCTGGGTTACAGCCTCGGCGGGCACAAGGTCAGCCTCGGCTACCAGCAGATGCGCGGCGATACCGGCTATGCCTATATCGATGGCAGCGATCCGTTCCTGGTCAACTTCGTGCAGATCAACGACTTCGCCAACGCCGACGAGCGCTCTTGGCAGGCGCGTTACGACTACAACTTCGCCGCCATGGGCATCCCCGGGCTGACCTTCCTGACCCGCTACATCTCCGGCGACAACGCCGAGTACAGCGGCGGCAACAACGGCAGCGAGTGGGAACGCGACTTCGAGTTCAAGTACGTGGTGCAGAGCGGCCCGCTGAAGAACGTCGCGCTGCGCTGGCGCAACGCGATGTACCGCTCCGACTTCGCCCGCGACGCCGACGAGAACCGTCTGATCGTCAGCTACAGCCTGCCGATCTGGTAAACAGAACAAGAACGCGAGGACTACCCGATGAAAACCAGACTCAGCCGTTTCGCCCTGCTGTCGTCCTGCCTGCTGCTCTCGAGCCAGCTGCTGGCCGAACCCAAGCGCCCCGAGTGCATCGCCCCGGCCAAGCCCGGCGGCGGTTTCGACCTGACCTGCAAGCTGGCCCAGAGCGGCCTGAAGGACAGCGGCCTGCTCGAAGCACCGATGCGCGTCACCTACATGCCCGGCGGCGTCGGCGCGGTGGCCTACAACGCGGTGGTTGCCCAGCGTGCGGCAGAAGCCGGCACCATCACCGCCTTCTCCAGCGGCTCGCTGCTCAACCTCGCCCAGGGCAAGTTCGGTCGCTACGACGAGAACGCCGTGCGCTGGCTCGCCGCGGTCGGCACTGATTACGGCGCCATCTCGGTACGTGCCGACGCGCCGTACAAGAACCTCGACGAGCTGATTGCCGCGGTGAAGAAGGACCCGGGCAGCGTGGTATTCGGCGCCGGCGCCACCATCGGCGGCCAGGACTGGATGCAGACCGCGCTGATCGCCCGCGCTGCCGGTGTCGATCCGAAGAAGCTGCGCTACGTCGCCTTCGAGGGCGGCGGCGAAACGCTCACCGCCATGCTCGGCGGCCATGTGCAGGTCACTTCCAGCGGCCTCGGCGAAGTCACCCCGCAGCTCGACGCCGGCAAGATCCGCATCCTCGCCGTGCTCTCCGACGAGCGTCTGCCGGGCAAGCTGGCCGACATTCCTACTGCCAGGGAACAGGGTTACGACATCAGCTGGCCGGTGATCCGCGGCTTCTACATGGGGCCGGAAGTGCCTGACGAGGACTTCAACTGGTGGAAGACCCAGTTCGACACCCTGCTCGCCGACGAGGACTTCGCCAAGCTGCGCGAACAGCGCGACCTGTTCCCGCTGTCGATGACCGGCGATGAGCTGGAGGCCTTCGTCAAGAAGCAGGTGCAGGACTACAAGGCGCTGGCCGGCGAGTTCGGCCTGGTCAAGTAACGCGAACCGGCCCGCGTTCGCGGGCCGCACGGTCGATCCGGCAGCTGCCGGATCGCCGAATCCCTGAGGTATCCCGTCATGTACGTACGTGTCTTCGCCGCGGCGTGGTTGCTCGCCTGCGCCGGCCTCGCCCTGCTCGCCTGGGGCTTCGAGGCGCCCTTTGCCTACGACCCGGTCGGGCCGCGCGCCTACCCGCTGCTGCTGCTGTTGCTGATGGCCTGTGGTGCGGCGTGGCTGCTGTTCAAGCCGCACGGTGAGCCGACGCCGGCGTTCGATCGGCCCAAGGCGCAGCGCGCCGTGCTGTGCGTGCTGGCCCTGCTGGCCTACGCGCTGCTGTTCGAAACCCTGGGTTTCGTCATCAGCACCGCCCTGGCCGGTTTCGCCCTCGGTCTGCTGTTCAACGGTCGCCTGTGGCCCAGCGTGATCAGCGGTGCGCTGCTTGGCGTGCTGCTCTACGGGCTGTTCGATTACCTGCTGGACGTGCCGCTGCCGCTTGGCCTGCTGCGTCTGCTGGAGAGCTGAAATGGAAACACTGAATTTCTTGATGCAGGGCTTCGATGTCGCCACGCGACCGACCAACCTGCTGGTGGCGCTGTTCGGCGCCTTCGTCGGCACCGTGGTCGGCCTCTTGCCGGGCCTCGGCCCGATCAACGGCGTGGCGCTGCTGCTGCCGCTGGCCTTCGCCCTCGGCCTGCCGCCGGAGACCGCACTGATCCTGCTCGCCGCCGTGTACCTGGGCTGCGAATACGGTGGCCGCATCTCGGCGATCCTGCTCAACGTGCCGGGTGATGCTGCCGCGGTGATGACCACCCTCGACGGCTACCCGCTGGCGCGCCAGGGCAAGGCGGGCATCGCGCTGTCGCTGTCCGCGGTCAGCTCCTTTATCGGCAGCACCATCGCCACCTGCGGGGTGGTGCTGTTCGCCCCGCTGCTGGCCAAGTGGGCGGTGGCCTTCGGCCCGGCGGAGTACTTCGTGCTGATGATCTTCGCCATCGCCTGCCTTGGCGGCATGGTCGGCGACAAGCCGGTGAAGACGCTGATGGCCGCGCTGATGGGCCTGGCCCTGGCCACCGTCGGTGTCGATTCCACTACCGGCGTCTACCGCTTCACCTTCGGCAGCGTCAGCCTGTCCGACGGCATCCAGTTCGTCATCGTGGTGATCGGCTTCTTCAGCGTCAGCGAGATCCTGCTGATGCTGGAGAAAACCCACAGCGGGCAGAAGGCGGTGAAGGCCAGCGGCCGGTTGCTGTTCAACTTCAAGGAGTTCTGTCTGACCTTCTGGACCATGGTGCGCAGCGCCGTGGCCGGCTTCGTCATCGGCACGCTGCCGGGCGCCGGGGCGACCATCGCCAGCGCCATGACCTACATGAGCGAGAAGCGCATGGCCGGCGACAAGGGCCGCTTCGGCGATGGCGACCTGCGCGGCCTGGCGGCGCCGGAAGCGGCCAACAACGCTTCCGCCTGTGGCTCGCTGATTCCCATGCTGACCCTCGGCGTACCGGGTTCGGGCACCACGGCGGTGATGATCGGCGCGCTGACGCTGTACAACATCACCCCCGGCCCGCTGCTGTTCGAACAGCAGCCGGACGTGGTCTGGGGCCTGATCGCTTCGCTGTTCATCGGCAACGTGATCCTGCTGGTGATGAACATCCCGCTGGTCGGCCTGTTCTCGCGCATGCTCGCCGTGCCGAACTGGGTGCTCGTGCCGGCGATCACCGTGATCAGCATGGTCGGCGTGTATTCGGTGCACAGCACCACCTTCGACCTGGTGCTGATGGTCGGCCTCGGCGTGTTCGGCTACTTGCTGCGCAAGCTGGACTTCCCGCTGTCGGCGCTGATTCTCGGCTTTGTGCTCGGCGAGATGATGGAAGACAACCTGCGCCGTGCGCTGTCGATCTCCAACGGTGAGCTGGGCATCCTCTGGGGTAGCCCGATCACCCTGGCGCTGTGGGCGCTGACCGTGGCGATGCTCGGCATGCCGGCGCTGCGCTGGTACCTCAAGCGCCGTCGCGCCAACGTGGTCGAGGCGCAGGCCTGACATGCATCGGCGGCTGCCGGCCTGGTGGGCGACCCCGCTGATCGGTGCGGTCGGCGGCTGGCTGGCAACTCTGGCCAACTGGCCGCTGCCGTGGATGATCGGCTCGCTACTGGCGGTGATCGCCGTGCGCTGCAGCGGCTGGCTGGTGAGCGAGGTGCCGCGCGGCCGTCAGGTCGGGCAATGGATCGTCGCCAGCGCCATCGGCCTGCACTTCACCAGTGAGGTCATGCAGCAGGTGCTGGCGCATCTCGGCGTGATCCTCGCCGGTGCGGTCGGCACGCTGCTGCTGGGCCTGATCGGCCTCTTCATCCTGCTGCGCAGCGGCACCGACCGCGCCACTGCGTTCTTCGCCAGCATGCCGGGTGGCGCCAGCGAAATGGTGGTGCTGGCCAACCGGCACCAGGCTGAACCTGCGCGCGTGGCGGCGGCGCACAGCCTGCGCCTGCTGCTGGTGGTGCTGATCGTGCCGGCGCTGTTCACCTGGGGCCTGCCGACGGTCGCGGCACCGCCTGCGGCCCCGGTGAGCTGGCCCTGGCTAGCCGTGCTGCTGCCGGCCGGCGGTCTGCTGGCGCTGCTCTGGAAGCGTCTCGGCCAGCCCAACCCCTGGATGCTCGGCCCGCTGACCGCCTGCGCCGTGGCCAGCGTAGCATTCGATCTGCACATCGGCCTGCCCGGCTGGGCCGGCGCGCTCGGCCAGTGGCTGATCGGCTGCTCGCTGGCCTGTCATTTCGACCGGCCGTTCTTTCGCAGTGCGCCGGCGTTCCTCGTGCGCATCCTGCTGTTCACGCTGTTCGCCATGCTGGTCGCCGCCGCGCTGGGCGGCGCGCTGGGTTGGATGACCGCGTTGGATGAGGTGTCGCTGATGCTCGGCATGATGCCCGGCGGCATTACCGAGCTATGCCTGACTGCCGAAGCCTTGCAGCTTTCGGTGGCGCTGGTCACCGCGGTGCAGGTGCTCAGGCTGTTCCTGGTGATGTTTCTCGCCGAGCCGCTGTTCCGCCTCTGGCAACGCCGTGCTAGCTGAACGACCTGAATCTGGATCAGGCGGGGCGTCCCGGCAGGTGAGGTTCTCCGGAGATCACTTCCCGCGGCGCGTCGCCGGCTGCTGTGCGCGCTTTGCTGCCGCCGGGACCTTCCAGCGCCGGATAGGCGGCGCTGCAGAACAGTGAATTGAGGCGTTTCATGTCGGCAATCAGCTCCAGGTGCGCGGCGCTGGTCTCGATGCTCTCCACCACCTGCTGGTGCAAGCGCTGCACGTGGGAGTGCGCCAGTTCGCGCTCGAGCTTGCGGAACTGGCGTTTCTGCTGCAGCAGCTGGCGGGCGCTATGGGAATCGCCGGAGATGAAGACCGACAACCCCAGCCGCAGGTTGGTACTCAGCTGGGCGTGCAACTGGCCAAGTTCCTCCAGCCCGCTGTCGGAGAAGGAGCGGCGCTTGGACGTCTTCAGGTTCTGCACCTTGCTGACCATATGCTCGATGATGTCACCGGCCTGTTCCAGGTTGATTGCCAGCTCGATAATCTCTGCCCAGCGCCGGCCCTCCTGCTCGGCGAGGTCTTCGCGCGGCATCTGCGCCAGGTAGAGCTTAACGCCGCTGTAGAGCGCGTCGACGTCATCGTCCAGGCGGCGAATCTCGTCGCCGGGCTCCGGTCGGTCTTCGCGCAGCACCTCCAGCAGCCGCGCCAGCATCAGCTCCACCATGTCGCCGATGCGCAGGGTTTCGCGGACCGCATTGGCCAGCGCCAGGCTCGGCGTATCCAGCGCGGCGGGGTCGAGATGCCGAGGCTGCGCCACGCCGTTGTCCAGCGCACGCTCCGGCAGCAGGTATTCACACAACTGCGCCATCGGCTTCACGGTGGGCAGCAGGATCACGCAGCGCAGGCTGTTGTAGATCAGGTGAAAACCGATCACCTGGGTCTGTGCGCTGACACCCAGGGTGTCCATCCAGGCCACCAGCATGCCGAGAAACGGCAGCACGATCAGCCCGGCCAGCTTGTACAGCAGGTTGCCCAGCGCCACGCGGCGCGCCGAAGCCGGCTGCAGGCTGGCGTTGAACCAGGCGAGCAGGCCGCTGCCGATGTTGGCGCCGATCACCAGACCCAGCGCCACCGGCAGGCTGATCAGGCCGGCACCGGCCAGCGTCGAGGTCAGCAGCACCGCGGCGAGGCTGGAATACGACAGCACGGCGAACAGCGCGCCGACCAGCACCGCGAGCAGGGTGTCGCCGGCCAGCGAGGAGAACAGCACCTGCATGCCGCGCGCCTCGGTGATCGGCTCGGCGGCGTGCACGATCAATTGCAGGGCGAGAATGATCAGGCCGAGGCCGATCAGCACGCGGCCGATCTGGCCGACGCGGGTCTGCTTGCGCGAGAGGAACAGGCAGACGCCGAGCAGCGTCAGCAGCGGCGACAGCCAGGAAAGATCGAGAGTCAGCACGCGGGCCATCAGCGCGGTGCCGACATCCGCGCCGAGCATGATTGCCAGCGCCGTGGGCAGCGCCATCAGCCCCTGGGCAACGAAGGAGATGGCCAGCAGCGCGGTGGCGTTGCTGCTCTGCACCAGCGCCGTAACACCGATGCCGGCGCCGAAGGCCAGCGGCGCATTGCGCATGCTCTGGCCGAGCGCCCGTCGCAGGTGCGAGCCATACACCCGCATGATCCCGGTACGCACGATATGCGTACCCCAGACCAGCAGGGCGATGGACGACAACAGGTGCAACAGGGTCAGCATCGGTCGGGCTCCTGCCCCGGCGAGCAGCAACGACGAAAGCCTGCGTCACAAGGACGCAGATCTTCACCGGGGATACTCGATTGACCCTGGCCTGCCGGCCCCGTTCACCGAAACGTCACAAAGCTTTGCTGGCCGCCCTCTCAGGGGCGGGTGTAGTAGCCCACGCCCAGCAGTACATCGTCGACCCGCTGGATCAGCGTGTGCTTCTGCTCGACCGCGTTGGTCGCCGGGTTGCGCCAGACATAGTCGACGCTGCCGGAGCCCTGCTTGCGGGCCAGTTCGATCATCTCCTTGAACAGTGGCTTGCCGGCGGCATCATTGACGTTGCGCACATCGACACCCACCAGGTTTGGCGAGCTGCCGCTGGCGCGGTAGCGCCCATCGTCGAGGCCGATGACGAAGACGTACTCGTCGTTGAAGACAAAGCCGCCACGCGGATCATTGAAGCTACGGAAGGCGGCGTCGGCGCCCTTGTCCTTGACCTGCTGCACGGCGCGTTCGAGCAGCGCCTTGGCGTGCTCGGCGGTGGCACGCGGGATGTAATAGCCGACGCAGAGCACGTGGTCGCCGACCTTGCGGAACTGGCTGATCTTGTTCTCGACCTTGTTGTCGGCCGGGTTGAGCCACTTGTACTCGACTTCGCCGCTGTCCTGCTTGGCCGACTTGTCGAGAATTTCACGCATAAAGGACTTGCCGGCGGCATCCTTGAGCTCAGCGACGTTCAGTCCGACCAGGCTGGCCGAAGGGCCGCTGCTGGCCTGCATGGTGCCGTCCTCGCCGAGCACGAAGATGTAGTACTGGCCGTGAACGAATTCGCCGTTGCGGTCGTTGAAGGCGGCCAATGCCTGCTCCGGGCCCTTGGCCTGGAAGGTCAACACGGCGCTGTCGAGCAGGGCGCGTGCCTGGCTGGCGTGGCTGCGCTCCACCGAGCCGAGCGTCCGCTGCTGGGCTGGCTCCTGTGCGTGCAGCAGCAGCGGCACGGCGCCCAGCGTGGCAGATAGAGAGAGGGCGAGCAGCTTCTTGCGGTTCCGGTTCATGAACGACTCCTGACCTGATGGCGGGCGACTAAGCGGCCGCCCCGTTGCCCCATGCTAGGCAGCCGCGGCGTAATTGATATTGGTCGAGAGAAGCAAAAGGGCAGGGCGAAAGGAGGAGATGCGCTGCGACACGAGTTGTCGCAACCGGGATACAGACTCAAGTGCACGGCTCGCTCCCTTGCGGAGCGGCCTGTAACCTAGCGACTTCTGTTCACGCGGTGCGCCCATGCTCAGCCTCTACCACGCTCCCGATCTGGAAACCCTCGGCGAACTGGCCACGCGCCTGCTCGCCCAGCCACTCGCCGATCCCTTCGCTCCGGCGCTGGTGGTGGTGCCGAGCCAGGGCATGGGCCGCTGGCTGACGCTGGAGCTGGCGCGCAAGCAGGGCATCGCCATGCAGATGGAGATTCAGCTGCCGGCCAAGTTCGTCTGGGACCTCAGCCGTACCGTGCTGGGCAGCCTGCCCGAGCAATCGGCGTTTTCCCCCACCACCCTGACCTGGCGCCTCTATGGCTGGATTTGCGAGCCAGCCAATCTCGAGCTGGCGCCACGTCTGGCGCAGTACCTCGACGGTGGCGACGAGCGCCGGCGGCTGTCGCTGGCAGCGAAGATCGCCGACGTCTTCGACCAGTACCTGCTCTATCGCGACGACTGGCTGGCGGCCTGGGAGCGTGGCGAAACCTTCAATCTCGGCCCGGACGAAGCCTGGCAGGCGCTGCTCTGGCGTGAGCTGACCAAGGACGGCCATCCGCACCGCGCGCGGCTGCTCGACGATCTGCTGCAACGGCTCTACAGCGACGAGCCCTTGTCGGGGCTGCCGGAGCGTCTGCTGGTGTTCGGTATCAGCAGCCTGCCACCGCACCACCTGCGCGTGCTCGACGGCCTGGCGCAGCATATCGACGTGGTGGTCTGCGCACTCAACCCCAGCCGCGAGGCCTGGGGCGAGATTCGTGATATCCGCGAGCTGGCGCGCCAGCCCGAGAGCGGTGCTGACGATTGGTACCTGGACGTGGGTCACCCGTTGCTGGCCAGCCTTGGTAAGCAGGGCCGGGACTTCTTCGATTCCTTGTTCAGCCTGACAGCCAGCGAAGGCAGCCAGGATTTCGGCCTCTATTCCGAAGACGAGGACCTGCGCGACGACAGCCTGCTGCACGCGCTGCAGAACGACATCTTGCGCCTGCGCACCCGGCAGCCCGAGGAGCGCATCAGCCTGGCCGAGGACGACCGTTCGCTGGAAGTGCATATCGCCCATTCGCCGCTGCGCGAGGTGGAGATTCTGCATGACCAGCTGCTGGCGCGTTTCGCCGCCAACCCGGCGCTGACGCCTGATCAGGTGGTGGTGCTGACCCCCGATATCGAGCGCTACGCACCCTTTATCGAAGCCGTGTTCGCCCCGCGCGAGGGCAGCCCGCGGATTCCCTACAGCCTGGCCGACCGCAGCCTGCGCGCCGAGATGCCGCTGATCGAGGCCTTCCTCGAATTGCTGATGCTGGCGCAGAGCCGTTTTACCGCCGAGGAAGTCCTCGCTTGGCTGGAGCAGCCGGCCATTGCCCGGCGCGCCGGGATCGAAAGCGAAGACCTGCCGCTGCTGCGCGACTGGCTACGCGAAGCCGGCGTGCGTTGGGGCCGCGACGGTAGCCAGCGGGCGCGTCTCGGCCTGCCGGACGAGTCAGCCTTCACCTGGCGCCAGGGGCTGGACCGCCTGCTGCTGGGCTTTGCCGCGCCGCCGCAACTGGCTGGCGACCATGCGCCACTGCTCGGCGAGCACTGGCCGCTGGATGCTCTGGAAGGCGCGCGCGGGCAGTTGCTCGGGCGGCTGGTGGAGTTCGTCGAACGGCTCGGAGTCTTGGCCGATCAACTGGCTCGGCCGCGTCCGTTGGCCGAGTGGGCGGATGACCTGCAAGTGCTGATCGACACCCTGTTCGACGAGCGCGAAGCCGGCGACACGTTGCTCTTGTTGTCCCAGGCATGCGCGGCGTTGCGCGATCAGGCCCAGGCTGCAGACCTGACTCGGCCCATCGAACTGGAACTGGTGCACCAGCAGCTCAGCACCGCCCTGCAGCAGGGCGGCGGCGCCTCGGGCTTTCTCACCGGCGCGGTGACCTTCTGCACCATGGTGCCGATGCGCAGCCTGCCGTTCCGCGTGGTCTGCCTGCTTGGGCTGGACGATGGGGCCTTTCCCCGGCGTACGCCGCCGTCGGGTTTCGATCTGATCGGTCGCCATCCACGCCGCGGCGACCGTGCCCGGCGGCTGGATGATCGCTACCTGCTGCTGGAAACCCTGCTTTCGGCGCGCGAAGCGTTGTACCTGTCCTATGTCGGCCGCGACCCGCGCGACAACGCCGTGCTGCCGCCGTCGGTGCTGCTCAGTGAAGTGCTGGAGGCAGTGGACATGACCGCCGTGCTGCCGCCTACCGCGCAGGCTTCCGAGCATACCGGCGAGTCCGCGCCCAAGACGGCCAGCCAGAAAATTCTCGTCGCCCACCCGCTGCAGCCGTTCTCGCCGCGCAATTTCGGCGACGGGCTTTGCGCCGGTTTCTCCTCGCCCTGGTTTCGCGCCGCCGGGCGTCTGGCCGAGCCACCGCAGACTCAGCCACAGCCGTTCGCCAGCCGGCTCGCAGAGCCCGATGAGGCCTGGCTGACCATCGAGCCGTCGCAGCTGTTGCAGTGCTTCCGCCATCCGGCGCGCTTTCTGCTCGAGCAACGCCTTGGTCTGCGTCTGGCCGATGACCAGGAATCGCTCGCCAGCGATGAGCCGTTCGATTTGGAGATGCCAGCCTGGAACGGCCTGCGTCGGCTGTCGCTGCAGGCGATGGAACACGGCTGGAGCGATGAAGACGAACGGCGCATGGCTTGTGCGGCCGGCTGGCTGCCGACGGGCGAGCTGGGCCAGGCGCTGTGGGGCAAGCTGCGCGGGCCGGTGCGTGCCTTCGCGCCGCGCCTGTTCGAACTGCGCCCGGACGCCGTGCCCGAGCCGCTGCCGGTGGATATCACCCTGGCCGGCGTGCGCGTGCATGGCTGGCTCGACGGCGTGACCCCGGCCGGGCTGTTCGGCTGGAAGCTCGGCCGCCTCGGCGAATGGGACCTGCCGCCGTTCTGGCTGCGTCATCTGCTGCTCAACCTGTCCGCCACGCCCGATATCGAGCGCCACAGCCTGATGCTATCGCCCGCCGGTGACTGGCAGCTGGGGCCGCTGGCCAATGCCGCGCAGCTGCTCGAACCCTGGCTGGCGGCCTATCGCTGCGCCATCCGCGAACCGCTGCCGTTGCTGCCGCGTAGCAGCCATGCCTTCGCCAAGGGCTATCGCAAGCCGGCCCGCGGCAGTGAACCGCTCGACTGCGCCCGCAAGCGCGCCCGCGAAGCCTGGCTGGGTGCCGAGTTCAGCCCCATCGCCGCCGAGGCCGAAGACCCCTGGAACGCCTTGGCCTTCCGCGACCGCGATCCGCTGGACGAGCGTTTCGAAACGCTGGCTCAGGAATTGATCGGCCCTGCGCTGGATGCCTTGGCGCAAGACGAGGAGGAAGCATGAAACTCGACCTGCTCGACTCGCCCTTCGACGGCCGCTCGCTGATCGAGGCCAGCGCCGGCACCGGCAAGACCTGGACACTTACCGCGCTCTATGCGCGTCTGCTGCTGGAGCGGCAGCTGTCGGTGGGGCAGATTCTGGTGGTCACCTACACCACCGCCGCCACTGCTGAACTACGTGAGCGCATCCGGGCGCGGCTGGCCGACCTGCTGGCGGTCTACGACGGCACCCCGAGCAGCGACGATTTTCTCAACCGCCTACACGCCCGCTATCCCGACGAAGCCTCGCGCCGTCGCTTGTTGCTGGCGGTGCACGGCTTCGACGAGGCGGCGATCTTCACCATTCACGGCTTCTGCCAGCGTGCCTTGCAGGACGCCGCCTTCGAGGCCGGGGGCGATTTCGACAGCGAGCTGACCGCCGATGACCGCGAGATCATCGATGCGCTGCTGGCCGATGCCTGGCGCAGCGAGCTGGCCGATGCCGATCCGGCCTGGGCGCGCTTCCTGGCCAAGAGCCGGATCACGCCGGTGTGGCTGCGCCAGCGGCTGCGCAGTCATCTGGGCAAGCCGTACTTGCGGGTGGAACCGCAGGGCGCGCCGGTCGCCGCCGACCTGCGTCCGGTCGAGGCCGTCTGGCAGCGCGCCGCTGAGTTGTGGAAGCAGGCGGGCACCGCCTGGATCGCCGAACTCCGGGCGCACGGTGGGCTCAGCCAAAGTACTCACAAAGGCATCAAGTTCGAGCCCTGGCGGAGCGAGCTCGACGCCTATTTTGCTGACCCGGCAGTAATGTTCGATCTACCCGAGGGCGCGGCCAAGTTCGGTGTCAGAGCGTTGAGCAAGGCCTGCAAGAAGGGCCATGACGCGCCCGTCTGCGAACTGGCCCATGCGCTGGATGAACTGGCCGATCAGGTCGCCGAGGCGCTACCGGCCGGCAAGCAGCGGTTGATCGCCTTGCAGGTCGCGCTGCTGGAACGGCTCAATCGCGAGCTGCCGGAGCGCAAAGCGGCGCAGCGGCTGCTGGCCTTCGACGATCTGCTCAATCGTCTGGACCAGGCGCTGCAAGGCCCGGTCGGCGAAGACCTGGCGGCCTCGCTGCGTGCCACCTATCCGCTGGCGCTGATCGACGAATTCCAGGACACCGACCCGATCCAGTACGCCATCTTCAACCGCATGTATGCCAAGGCGGGCGAGGCATCGCTGTGTTTTGTCGGCGATCCCAAGCAGGCGATCTATGCCTTCCGCGGCGCAGATTTGGCGACTTACATGACCGCCAAGCAGCAGGCCGATCGCGAGCCCTTCAACCTGCCGATCAACTACCGCTCGACGCCCGAGCTGATCGCTGCGCTGAACCAGCTGTTCGATCATCCACAGCCGTTCGCCCAACCTGATCTGCGCTATCCAGCAGTAGGCGCGGCCGACAAGCCGCGTGCGAGCTTGCGGCTGGGGGAGGAGGGCGAGGCGGCGCCGCTGTCGCTCGTCTGGCTGGGTGACGATCCGCTGGGCAAGGGCGAAGCCGCGCAGCTGGCCGCAAGCGACACCGCCCGGCGTATCGCCCTGCAACTGGCGGGCGCCGCCGAGGGCCGTGCTGGCTTCGACAAGGACGGCGTGTTTACCCCGCTCAAGGGCGGTGACATTGCCGTGCTGGTCGCCAACCATCGACAGGCGGGGATGATCGCCGACGAGCTGGCGGCGCGAGGCGTGCCCAGCGTGCGCCGCGGGCGCGACAGTGTCTGGCGCAGCGAAGAGGCTACAGAACTCGCCGCGGTATTGGCCGCCTATGCGGAGCCCGGTCGCGAAGGTCTGCTGCGCTATGCACTGGCCACGCGCCTACTGGGCCGCAGCGCCGCCGATCTGGCCCGCTGCCAGGACGATCAGCAGCAGTGGGACGCAGAGCGCGAAGCCGCCGAACGCTATCACCAGCTCTGGCAGCAGCAGGGGTTCATGCGCGTATTCCGTGCCTGGCTCGACGAGCAGGCGGTGGCCGAACGGCTGCTGGCGCGTGTCGATGGCGAACGTCGGCTGACCAACCTCCTGCATCTGGGTGAACTGTTGCAAGCCGAAAGCCTGCTGCGCCCGGGTCTTGAGCCGCTGCTCGCCTGGTTCAATCTGCAGCGCGGCAGCGAAGGCGCCGGCGAAGAAGCCCTGCTGCGCCTGGAAAGCGATGCTGAGCGGGTGCAGATCGTCACCATCCACACCAGCAAGGGCCTGGAATACCCACTGGTGTTCTGTCCCTTCCTCTGGGACGGCAAGCTGCTCGGCAAGAACCGCGACAGCGCCCGCTGCCACGATGCGACTGGCCAGCCACTGCTGGATCTCGGTAGCTGTGAGCTGGAGGACAACCTCGAACGCGCCCGCCAGGAGGTGTTCGCCGAACAGCTGCGCCTGGCCTATGTCGCGCTGACCCGCGCCCGTGACCGGCTCTGGCTGCACTGGGGGCCGGTGAATCTGTGCAAACCGAAGAAGGACGGCAGCCTGGCCGATGAGGGCCTGCACAGCAGTGCCCTGGCCTGGCTGCTGCATGGGCGTGAACTCCCAGGTGAACAACCGCTGAGCGAGCTGGGCAACTACCTGGCGGACTTCAACGGCGGCAGCCTGCGCCTAGCCATCGAGCGGCTGGTGCAGGGCAGCAACGGCCGAATGGCCTGCCTGCCGCTGGAGTCGCGCGAAGCCAATGCACAGGGTCCCGGCCGCGCCGCGCCGCCTCAGCAGTTGTCGCAGCTCAATCGCAGCCTGCACAGCGCCTGGCGCATCGGCAGCTTCTCCGGGCTGGCCGCCGGCATGCACATGGAAGCGCCCGACCGCGACGCCCTGGCCATGCCCGATGCCGGGGAGCCGGGCAGCGGCTTTTTTGCCTTTCCCCGTGGCGCGCGCGCCGGAACCTGCCTGCACGCGATTCTCGAAGACTGGGCGCGAGGCAAAGGCGAGCTGGAGGCGCTGGTCGAACCCGCTTTGCAGGCCTACGGTCTGCCGCTGGAGTGGAAGGAAATCGCCATCAGCCATCTGCAAAAGGTGCTCGACACCGATATGGATGGCGGCGGCCTGACCCTCGCCGCGTTGCAGTCGGCCAGACGCCTGCCCGAACTGGGCTTCACCTTTCCGGTGCGGGATCTGGACGTGGCGCGGCTGCGCGCATTGCTCGTCGATCCGGCCAACGGCCTCGCCGAACCCTTGCGCGAAGCGGCGGCGCGGCTGGAATTCGACAGCCTCAAGGGCTTTCTCAAAGGCTTTATCGACCTGACCTTCGAGCACAACGGCCGCTGGTACATCGCCGACTACAAATCCAACTGGCTCGGCCCGGACGCCAGCTACTACGGCGGCGAACGGCTGCTGCAGGCGCTGGCAGGCGAGCATTACTACCTGCAATACCTGATCTATCTAGTAGCGCTGCGCCGCTTCCTGCGCCAGCGGCTGGCGGATTTTCAAGACGAGCAGCTCGGAGGCGCTTTCTACCTGTTCCTGCGCGGCATGCCGGAGGCCGGAGTGTATTTCGCCCGGCCGGACGATGCGTTGCTCGATGCGCTGGATCGGTTGTTCGAGGAGGGGCATTGATGACGCGGTTTAGCGGTCTTGACCGCGAATGTGGGCTTAGCGGCGCCTTCATGCATTTCAGGAGCGACATATGACCCTTGCCGATCTGCCCTTCGGCCCACTGGAGCGCGCCTTCGTCGCCAGCCTGCAGCGCCTCGACCCGCATGCGTCCGAGCCGGTGCTGCTCGCCGCCGCGCTGTGCTGTGAAGCCCTGGCGTCCGGAGACGTCTGCCTGCTGCTCCAGCGTTTCGCCGGCAAGCGACCCTGGCCTGAAGTCGACCTGGCTTTGCCTTCGATGGCGCAATGGCGGGCGCAACTGGAGGCCTCGCCTCTGATCGGCACATCTGATGATTACGCGCCGCTGATGCTCGTTGGCGACCGGCTCTACCTGGCCCGTTACCAGGCCTACGAGGAGCAACTGGCGGAACAGCTGCTGACTCGCGCAGCGGACGCACCGGATGTCGATGAAACTCAGCTGAGCGACAGCCTGGCGCGGTTGTTCGCCTTCAATCAGCAAAGCCCCGATTGGCAGCGCCTCGCCGCGGCTCAGGCGGTACGCCGCCGCTTGGCCGTGATCTCCGGCGGCCCCGGCACCGGCAAGACCACCACGGTGGTCCGTTTGCTGGCGGCATTGCTGGAGCAGCCCGGCGGCGAACGCCTCGCCATCGGCCTCGCGGCACCTACCGGCAAGGCCGCGGCGCGCATGGCCGAAGCGATCCGCAACGCCAAGGCCGATCTGCCGGTCAGCGATGCCGTCAAGGACGCCCTGCCGGACGAGGCGCGCACCCTGCACCGCCTGCTCGGCAGCCGCGGCGACAGCCCGAAAGTACGGCATGACGCGGCCAACCCGTTGGCGCTGGACGTGCTGGTGGTGGACGAGGCGTCGATGGTCGATCTGGCGCTGATGGCCAAGCTGGTCGCTGCGCTGCCGCCGAAGGCGAGACTGATCCTGCTCGGCGACAAGGACCAGCTGGCCGCCGTGGAGGCCGGCGCGGTGTTCGCCGAACTCTGTGAAGGGCGCGGTTTCGATAGTCAGGCCGCGACCGATCTGCAACGCATTACCGGGCAGGCCGTACCGGTCGAGACGCCGCGCTCGCGCCTCGGCGATGCGGTGGTGCTGCTCACCCACAGCCACCGCTTCGCCGGCGACAGCGGTATCGGCGAGCTGGCGCGGCGAATCAATGGCGGCGACGCCAAGGGCACGGTGGCGCTGCTGCAGGAAGGGCGCGCCGATCTTGCCTGGAATGCCACGCCAACGTCCGCCGCATTGATCGAGCGACTGGAGCAGGGCTATTCGCCCTATCTGCAGGCCGCACGCCAGGCCGATCCATCCGCCGCGTTCGAGGCCTTCAACGGTTTCCGCGCGCTGACTGCCCAGCGCGAAGGCGCCTTTGGCGTCACCGGCATCAACGAGGCACTGGAAGCGCGCTTCAAGCGCCGCCTCAGCGTGCCCGCCCGCGAACGCTGGTACCCCGGCCGCGCAGTGATGGTCCGGCAGAACGACTACGCCCTGGGCCTGTTCAACGGCGATATCGGCCTGTGTCTGAAAACCGAGCAGGGCCTGCGGGTGTTCTTCGAGGGTGACGAGGGCTATCGCGGCTTCGCCCCGGCACGGTTGCCGAGCCACGACAGCGCCTTCGCCATGACCGTGCACAAGAGCCAGGGCTCGGAGTTCACCGAGGTGCTGCTGGCGTTGCCGGAACAGCCCAGCCCGCTGCTGACGCGCTCGCTGTTCTACACCGGTATCACCCGTGCCAAGCGCAAGGTGGAGATCTGGGCGCTGCCGGCGCGGCTGGCCGAAGCGGTCAATACCCGCGCCGAGCGCGCCGCAGGACTGGCCGAGCGATTGGCGCTCCCCTGCGCTCAGACCAGAGCCACAGAGGCAGTGCCGGTGGCCAAGCCAGATGAGCCAAAAAGCGATCAGCTCAGCCTGTTCTAAACCGTGCGCGCCTGCTCGAAGCCGGCATGATCGCTGCTCATCGCCGCCTGTTTCGTGAAGCGGTTGTGCGTATGGCGCTCGGAATTCTGTTCCGATGCGCTTTCGCCAAAAGCCGACACCGGGACTTGCGATGAGAACCTTCTTTCTTCTGCTATGGGGCGCGCTCAGCCTGTTCATCAGCACCGCGGCGCTGCGTGAACTCTGGCTCGCGCCCTCCGTGGCCAGCGGTTTCGCCCTGCTGCTGGTGGTCTATTACATCGTCTGCTTCTTCCAGCTGATTCGTGCTGCTTACCTGCCATGGGGGCTGCTGGGTGCGTACCGGCGCAGCGGCTACTGGCTGTGCCTGATCCTGCTGCCGCTGACGCTGATTCCGCTGTACGCCGCCTACCAGATCTGGGAGCAGGGCGGTTACGTTGCAGTCGAAGCCTCGTTGCACACCGAATGGCTGCACCTGCTGCTCGGTTGGCTGCAGGACGCCCTCGGTTATCTCGGCCCGCTGCTGGTGCTCGGCGCGCTGGGTGTCGGCATGGCGCTGATGCTGCTGCGTCTGCTACGCGGGCAGGTCGCGCGCTGATCAGCCGTTCAGCAGCGTCAGCACCAGCGGCAGGCTGGCCGCCGCGAGCAGGGTCTGCAAGGTGATGATGCCCGCCATCAGATGGCTGTCGCCGCCGAGCTGGCGGGTGAGCACGTAGGCAGTGGGGGCGGTGGGCAGGGCGAAGAACAGCACCAGGATGGTGGTTTCCATATCGGGCAGGCCGAGCACCATCGCCACACCGTAGGCGAGCAGCGGAACGGCCAGCAGGCGCACCGCGCTGTTCCAGCCCAGCGCCGGGATCTCCCCGCCCAGCTCCTGGGGTTTGAGCGCCGCGCCGACGCAGAGCAGGCCCAACGGCAGGCTGGCGGCGGCGAGCAGACTCAGCAGGCGGTCGGTGCCGCCGGGCAGACCCAGGCCCGACAGATTGACCAGCGCGCCGGCGACACAGGCGAGAATCAGCGGGTTCTTTGCGATGGGCAGCAGCAGACCGCGCACGCTGACGCCGCGCTCGGCGGTCAGCGCCCACACCGACATCACGTTCACCGTCGGCACCATCAGCGCCAGCATCAGCGCAGCCAACGCCAGACCTTCCTTGCCGAACAGGCTGCCCACCGCGGCCAAGCCGAGGTAGGTGTTGAAACGCAGCACGCCCTGGGTGATGGCGCCGAAGCGGCCGGCAGACCAGCCGCGCAACCGCTTGGCGATCAGCAGCGCGATCCAGGCCAGGCCCAGGGCGAGCATCACGGCGCCGGCCAGGCGCGGCAGTGCTGGGTTATCCAGCGGTGCGGTCGCCAGGCTGCTGAACAGCAGAGCGGGGAAGAGGATGAAGTAGTTGATGCGCTCGGCGCCGGGCCAGAATTCCGCACTGGGAAAGGCGCGCAGGTGCAGGAAATAGCCGGCGACGATAAGAGCGAAAAGGGGCCAGAGGGCGAGTAGCAGGGCGGTCACGGATACATCCAACAGTGCATGTAGCGCGATCTTCGATGCTGCCAACGTTCAGTGCAACCTTCATCTTCGAGCTGGCGTGGCGGCAGCGGTGCTACGTCGGTCGGACGGCTGTCTGTTGCGTAGTGGCTTGGTGATATCATCGCGCGTCGAACCTGCGAGCTTCCGATGCGCCACATACCCCCCAGGCCTCTACCGAGGACTTCCGCGATACGCCTTATGGCCGGCAGTTGCATGGCGGGTTCCGCCTGCTGCGCTTTGCGCCGGAGCTGGAGAGGGAGTTTCGGCGCTATCTGGATCGTCATGCGCGAATATCGCAGCGCCTCGCCGCCCTGCTGCTGATCTTTGCGGTCAGCGGTTATCTGTATTGCGAGCACCGGTTGTTCGATCTTGCCGATACCGGCTGGCTGACAACGCTGACGCTGTTGCGCCTCTTGCAGATTCTGCCGGGCGTCGTCGTGCTGGTGCTGACCTTCTACAGCCGCAGGTTTCGCGCGCAGGCCAACCGCATGTTTCCCGTGCTGCTGGTGATGGTCGGCATGCTGGCCGCGCTGATCGACATCCGCTTCGAAACGCTCGATGCGGAGCTGAATTTCCGTTACGGCGCTGGGCTGCTGATCGTCGCGTCGTTCTTCTTTCTCGGCGTGACCTTCTGGTGGGCGCTGCTGTGCGCGGTGCTGATCGTGCTGGCCGACGTGTGCATGGCCAGCCTGATCCTGTCGGCCGAGCAGATGCCGGAACACTGGATCGCCGTCAGCTATTACCTGCTGTTACTGATCATCGGCGCGATCAGTCGCTATGTTCATGAGTACTCGCAGCGCGACCAGTTTCTGACCCGCCAACTGCTGGGCTGGGTCGCCGAGCACGACGCGCTCAGCGGTCTGGCCAACCGGCGCAGTCATGATCGCGCGCTGCCCCAGCGGATCGCCCAGGCCCGTCGAGACCGGCGCCCGCTGAGCCTTCTGCTGCTCGATCTGGATGATTTCAAGGCCTATAACGACACATTCGGCCATCCGGCCGGCGATGCACTGATCCGCACCTTCGGCGAGTTGCTCGCCGGGTTCGCGCGGCGCCCGCTGGACGAAGCGGCACGGGTTGGCGGTGAGGAGTTCGCACTGCTGCTGTACAACTGCGACAACGCCGCCGCGCAGCGCATCGCCCGTCAGGTGATCACCGCACTGGCTGCGCTGGATATCAGGCATCCGCATGATTCGGCGGCGCGGGTGGGGGTCAGTATCGGAATCGCCACGTTGCAGGACGGCCAGCAGGCCGAGCAGCTCTATCACTGCGCCGATACCGCGCTGTATCAGGCCAAGAGTGGTGGCAAGAATCGTTTTGCGGTCGCGGCCGGGCTACTGCGACCCGAGCCACAGCTTCACTAGCGGATGGCTTAGCGGCGCGGTGGCACCGAGCGGGTGCGACCGCTGCCGTCGATGGCGACGAATACGAAGACCGCCTCGGTAACCTTGCGCCACTCGCTGGACAGCGGGTCGTCGCTCCAGACTTCCACCAGCATGCGGATCGAGCTGCGCCCGACCTCCAGCGTCTGGGTATAGAAGGACAGCTGCGCGCCAACCGCTACCGGAACCATGAACGCCATGCGATCGATGGAGACCGTGGCGACACGGCCGGCGGCCACGCGGCTTGCCATCGCGGTGCCGGCCAGATCCATCTGCGACACCAGCCAACCGCCATAGATATCGCCAAAACCATTGGTTTCCCGCGGCAATGCGGTGAGCTGCAGGGCCAGGTCGCCCTGCGGGATCGGATCTTCCTGTTCGTATTCTTTCATTCGGTCGGACTCGCGGCGCGTTGTTGTTCTGGCGCGAAATGCCCGCTCTGGCACGGGCGACGGCGCCGAGTATAGCGGCTGTGTTGCGCTACAGCGACCGAACCAGGTCAACGGTGCGCTTGGTAATCAGATTGTCACACTTGCTTCATAGAGTGTTCACACGGCCTGCAGATACTGGCCCCCGTTCCAACACACTCGAGCACACACCTGCTAGGAGCAAGGTATGAAACTGAATCGTTTGATGGCGGCCCTGACCTTTGTAGCCGCTGGCGTTGGCGCCGCGAGCGCGGTCGCTGCTGTAGACCCGGCCCTGCCGAGCTACCAGAAGACCTCCGGTGTTTCCGGCAACCTGTCCAGCGTTGGTTCCGACTCCCTGGCCAACCTGATGACCCTGTGGGCCGAAGACTTCAAGCGCAGCTACCCGAACGTCAATATCCAGATCCAGGCAGCCGGTTCTTCCACCGCACCGCCCGCTCTGACCGAAGGCACCTCCAACATGGGCCCGATGAGCCGCCCGATGAAGGACAACGAGATCCAGGCCTTCGAAGAGAAGTATGGCTACAAGCCGACCGAAGTGCCGGTGGCCATCGACGCCCTGGCGGTGTTCGTGCACAAGGACAACCCGATCAAGTCGCTGGACATCGAGCAGGTCGACGCGATCTTCTCCAGCACCCGCCTGTGCGGTGGCGAGAAGGACATCAAAACCTGGGGAGACGTTGGTCTGACGGGCGAGTGGGCCGGCAAGCCGATTCAGCTGTTCGGCCGTAACTCGGTATCCGGCACCTACGGTTACTTCAAGGAAGAAGCCCTGTGCAAGGGTGACTTCAAGTCCAACGTCAACGAGCAGCCGGGTTCCGCCTCGGTGGTGCAGTCGATCTCCAGCACCCTGAACGCCATCGGTTACTCGGGCATCGGCTACAAGACCTCCAGCGTCCGTGCCGTGCCGCTGTCCAAGGGTGGCGAGGCTTTCGAGGCCAACGAAGAGAACGCTTTGGCTGGCAAGTTCCCGCTGGCGCGCTTCTTCTACGTCTACGTCAACAAGGCGCCGAACAAGCCGCTGAGCCCGATCGATGCCGAGTTCCTCAAGCTGGTGCTTTCCAAGCAGGGCCAGGAAGTTGTGGTCAAGGATGGCTACATCCCGCTGCCGAAGAAAGTCGTCGAGAAGACGCTGAAGGATCTGGGCCTCAACTGAGACCAGGCCTGGCTCGTGGCGCAAGCTACGAGCTGAGCCGACGCCCGCCACGCTAATGCGCTGGCGGGCGTCGTCGTGTCACCCGGCTGTAATTTTTCTGTCACACGGCTGCATTAAATTAGCGACCGACCGGCCATCAAGCCTGGAAACGACTCGCGCCAAGCAGCGCAGTTAAGCGGCCCGAGCGGCCAGGACCTTCGCATGAACGATATAGAGACCATGAGCGCGAATTCCGATGTGCAACGGCTGGACTTCAACACCCCGGCTCTGCAGCGCAAACGTCGCATCCGTGCGCTGAAAGATAACTTGGCGCGCTGGTATGTCTCCATTGGTGGTCTCGCCGTGCTCGGCGCGATCTGCCTGATCTTCTTTTATCTTGCTCAGGTCGTGACGCCCATGTTTCAGGGCGCCGAGCTGGACGCACGCGACGCGCGGCAACCTGCCTGGCTGGCCGGTGCTGGCGAACCGCTGCTCCTGGCCATGGAAGAGCAGAATCAGGTTGCGATGCGCCTGGGCAGCGATGCCACTGTGCGCTTCTTCAGCGTGAAAACCGGCGAGGCTATACGCAGCGTCGAGCTGCCATTGCCAGCGGACAGCCGGATTGTTTCGGTCGGCCAGGACACGCCAGGCAACCGCCGCATGGTGCTGGGCCTGAGCAACGGCCAGGTTTTGGTTATCGAACACAACTACAAGGTCAGCTATCCGGACGGTAAGAAAACCATCACGCCTCAGTTGGACTACCCCTTTGGCGAAGAACCGCTGAACCTGGATCCGCTAGGTCGGCCAATCGAGCACGCCGCCATCAGCCTGAACGGCGACACGCTTATGGTCGCCGGGGCAACCGACGCGGCGCTGCACGCGTTGAAGATCGCCTCAAGCGAAAATCTGATGACTGGCGAAGTCACGCTGGAAGAGGAGCGCATGGAGCTCCCCCAGCTATCGGAGCCGATCAAGGCGTTGCGCATCGACCCGCGTCACATGTGGATGTTCGCCGTAAGCGGGCGGGCCAGTGTCGATGTCTTCGACCTGCGCCGCAAGCAACTCAATGGCCGCTACAAGCTGCTCGGTGGCACGGGTGAAATCACCACGGTAGCCTCGCTGCTCGGTGGCATATCGCTGATGGTCGGCGACTCTTCCGGTGGCATCGGCCAGTGGTTCATGGTGCGCGGGGACGATGGCCAGGCGGAGCTGAAGAACGTACGTAACTTCAAGCTGGCCGATCAGCCGGTCAGGCAGATCCTTCCGGAGGAGCGACGTAAAGGTTTCCTCGCCCTCGACAGCGATGGCACTTTGGGCATCTTCCATAGCACGGCCCATCGCACCCTATTGACTGAGCAGGTGGCTGACGGCGCCGCTGTTGCCGCGATGTCACCGCGTGCCACCCGCTTGCTGGTGGAGTCGGGTGACCAGCTGCAGCGCTTTGTCATCGACAACCCGCACCCTGAGATTTCCTGGAGCGCGCTGTGGGGCAAAGTCTGGTACGAGAGCTATCCGGAACCGGATTACGTCTGGCAGTCCACTTCGGCAAACGGTGATTTCGAACCCAAGCTGAGTCTCTCGCCGCTCGCTTTCGGCACGCTCAAGGCTGCCTTCTACGCGATGCTCCTGGCCGCACCGCTGGCAATCTGCGCGGCTTTCTACACCGCCTACTTCATGGCGCCTACGTTGCGCCGCAAGGTCAAGCCGGTCATCGAACTGATGGAAGCGCTGCCGACGGTGATTCTCGGGTTCTTCGCCGGCCTGTTCCTGGCTCCCTTCCTGGAGAACCACTTGCCGGGCACCTTTAGCCTGCTGCTGTTGACGCCGATAGGCGTTCTACTCGCCAGCTGGGCCTGGAGTCGGCTGCCTGAGCGTCTGCGGCTTAGCGTTCCGGATGGCTGGGAAGCCGTGCTGCTGATTCCTGTGATCCTGCTGGTTGGATGGGGCTCGATTGCCGCCAGCGGTCACTTGGAGAACTGGCTGTTCGATGGCGACATGCGTCATTGGCTGTCCAACGATCTGGGTATTCCGTTCGATCAGCGCAACGCCCTGGTCATCGGCCTGGCAATGGGCTTTGCGGTGATCCCGACCATCTATTCGATCGCCGAAGACGCCGTGTTCAGCGTGCCCAAGAGTCTCACCCTGGGCTCCCTGGCGCTCGGTGCCACGCCCTGGCAGACGCTCACCCGCGTGGTGCTGCTGACCGCCAGCCCTGGCATCTTCTCCGCGCTGATGATCGGCATGGGCCGGGCCGTGGGCGAAACCATGATCGTGCTGATGGCCACCGGCAACACGCCGATCATGGAGGCCAACATCTTCGAAGGCATGCGCACCTTGGCGGCCAACGTGGCAGTGGAGATGCCGGAGTCGGAAGTAGGTGGAACGCATTACCGCGTGCTCTTCCTCGCCGCGATGGTGCTGCTGATGTTCACCTTCGTGATGAATACGCTGGCTGAGGTCATCCGCCAGCGCCTGCGCCGCAAGTACGCCAGCCTGTAACAAGAGCCGCGCCTTCGGGCGCAGACGCAGCCCGATGTGGCTACGAAAGATTTCGACAAAGGTATCGATCCGTGAAAAAGGATTCGCTGAACACCTGGATCAAGAGCGGCACCCCCTGGATCTGGATGAACGCTGGCGCCGTTTCCATCGCCGTGATCATGACGCTCGGGTTGCTGGCGGTGATAGCGGTGCGTGGTCTGGAGCATTTCTGGCCGTCCGACGTTGTTGTGGCTGATTACCAGATTCCCGGTGCAGAGCCGCGCGTGATGGCTGGTGAGGTGGTGCAGGTAGAAGAAGTGCCGCGGGCACGTCTGGCAGCCAGCGGGCTTCCGGTCGACGTTGAGGGCGGCGAGTTCATGACTCGCGAGCTTCTCAAGGTTGGTAACCGTGAAGTCTACGGCGCGGACTTTTCGTGGGTCGTCGGGGAGTGGTTGAGCAATCAGCGCAAGCCCGCCGATCTGGTGGCGCTGGAGCGCCGCGAATGGGGAAACTTCTATGGCGAGCTGCTCGCTGTGAAGGAAGAGGGCAATCTGGTTGCAGAGGGCGCGGCCGCCTGGGGCGAGCTTCAACAGCGCATCGACCGCATCGACGAGCTGCATGCCCGGATCGCTCGGCTGGAGGCGGTGGACATCGGCCGGATTAACCACGGTCTGGAGCGCCTGCGTCTGAAGACCCGCAAACTTGAGCTGGATGGGCAGCTCGATGCGGCTGCACAAGCCGCTCTGGATGCCGAGCGTGCTGAGTGGGACGCCGAATACAAACAGCTGGAAAGCCAGCTGGTCGCGCTGTACGGGGAGTTCAACCGCGACAGCGTCACCATGCGCACCATGGACGGCCAGGAAAAGGAAATCAGCCTGGGCAAGGTTGTCCGAGCGTACCGTCCGAACGCGATGTCGTTGCCTGAAAAGATGGGTTTCTACTTTGCCAAGCTCTGGGAGTTCGTCAGCGACGAGCCGCGTGAGGCCAACACTGAGGGCGGCATCTTCCCCGCGATCTTCGGTACCGTGCTGATGACCCTGATCATGGCGGTGATCGTGACGCCATTCGGCGTGATCGCCGCGGTCTACCTGCGCGAATACGCCAAGCAGGGCGTGCTGACCCGCATCATCCGCATTGCGGTGAACAACCTCGCTGGCGTGCCCTCGATCGTTTACGGCGTGTTCGGCCTGGGCTTCTTCGTTTACGTCCTGGGCGGGTCGCTGGACCGCATCTTCTACCCGGAAGCGGCGCCGGCACCGGTGTTCGGCACGCCAGGTCTGATGTGGGCCTCGCTGACCCTGGCGATCCTCACCCTGCCGGTGGTCATCGTCGCCACTGAGGAAGGCCTGGCGCGCATTCCGCGGATTCTGCGTGAAGGCTCGCTGGCACTCGGGGCGACCAAGTCCGAGACCCTGTGGAAGGTGGTGCTGCCAATGGCCAGCCCGGCCATGATGACCGGCCTGATCCTTGCCGTTGCGCGTGCCGCCGGCGAAGTGGCACCGCTGATGCTGGTCGGGGTGGTCAAGCTGGCGCCGAGCCTGCCGCTCAATGGCAACTACCCGTATCTGCATCTGGATCAGAAGATCATGCACCTGGGCTTCCATATCTATGACGTCGGCTTCCAGAGCCCCAACGTCGAGGCCGCGCGGCCGCTGGTCTATGCCACAGCGCTGCTGCTGGTGCTGGTGATCGCCATCTTGAACCTGACTGCGGTCGTTATTCGTAACCATTTGCGCGAAAAATACAAAGCGCTCGACCACTAACAGCCGATAACACGCTGGAGGCCGGTGCCGCGATCGCGGCCCGCTTCTAGCCTCCAGCGATACGGAGACATCTCATGTCACAAGCAAAGACGCATTCCATCGACATTTCGGCGCTGGGTCGTGAAAAGCGAGCGCTGAGCCTGAACAACGAAGCCGTGGCCATCGAAGTGCCCGATCTGAGCCTCTATTACGGGCAGAAGCAGGCGCTGTTCAACGTCGCGATGAACATCCCCAAGCAGCGCGTGACTGCCTTCATCGGCCCGTCCGGCTGCGGCAAGTCGACCCTGCTGCGCTGCTTCAACCGCATGAACGACCTGGTCGACGGCTGCCGCATCGAAGGCGCCATCAACCTCGACGGCCATAACATCTACCGCAAGGGCGAGGACGTGGCCGACCTGCGTCGCCGCGTCGGCATGGTGTTCCAGAAGCCCAACCCGTTCCCCAAGAGCATCTACGAGAACGTGGTCTACGGCCTGCGCATCCAGGGCATCAAGCAGAAGCGCGTGCTCGACGAGACTGTCGAATGGGCGCTCAAGGGCGCTGCGCTGTGGGATGAGGTGAAGGACCGTCTGCACGAATCGGCTCTCGGCCTCTCCGGCGGTCAGCAGCAGCGTCTGGTCATCGCCCGCACCATCGCCGTGCAGCCGGAAGTACTGCTGCTCGACGAGCCGAGTTCGGCCCTCGACCCGATCTCCTCGCTGAAGGTCGAAGAACTGATCTACGAACTGAAGGCCAAGTACACCATCGTCATCGTCACCCACAACATGCAGCAGGCCGCGCGGGTTTCCGACTACACGGCGTTCATGTACATGGGCAAACTGATCGAGTACGGCGATACCGATACGCTGTTCACCAACCCGGCCAAGAAGCAGACCGAAGACTACATCACCGGCCGCTACGGCTAGCCGGCTATGGCAAATCGCGCTGCGCGTTGTCGGCGGCGCTTGCCGTACCTGGTTCGTACTGTCTGCGCGCCGCCTCCTAGCGCAGCACGATTTGCCAAAGGCCGGACCGTCCGGCGAGAGAACAACAGTTTCGCAAGGGTTCGCACATGATCAGCAAAGACAGCCACACCCAACACATTTCCCAGCAGTTCAACGCCGAGCTGGAGGAGGTGCGCAGCCACCTGCTGGCCATGGGCGGGCTGGTGGAGAAGCAGGTCAATGACGCGGTGACCGCCCTGATCCAGGCCGATTCGGGCCTCGCTCAGCAGGTGCGCGACGTCGATGACCAGATCAACCAGATGGAGCGCAACATCGACGAGGAGTGCGTGCGCATCCTCGCCCGCCGTCAGCCGGCAGCCTCCGATCTGCGCCTGATCATCAGCATTTCCAAGTCGGTGATCGACCTTGAGCGCATCGGTGACGAGGCGACCAAGATCGCCCGCCGCGCCATCCAGCTGTGCGAGGAAGGCGAGTCGCCCAAGGGCTATGTCGAGGTGCGCCACATCGGCGACCAGGTACGCAAGATGGTGCAGGAAGCGCTCGACGCCTTTGCCCGCTTCGATGCCGACCTCGCGCTGTCGGTGGCGCAGTACGACAAGACCGTCGACCGCGAATACAAGACCGCGCTGCGCGAACTGGTCACCTACATGATGGAAGACCCGCGCTCGATCTCCCGCGTGCTCAGCGTGATCTGGGCGCTGCGCTCGCTGGAACGCATCGGCGACCACGCACGCAACATCGCCGAACTGGTGATCTACCTGGTGCGCGGCACCGACGTGCGCCACCTGGGCCTGGCGCGCATGGCCGAGGAAGTGGAAGGCTCGAAGGAGCGCTGATTCGCGGTCGCGGGGCGGGCAGCGATGTCCGCCCGGCGCCAAAATCTGCGGACAGAGCCGCCGCTGGCGTTGAGGCTCGACCCATCCACCTGCATCGGTTCGCCCGCACGGATGCCGCTCAGGTGCGGATCAGCGCCTCGCTCAGATAGTCGATCAGTGCCCGCGTCTTCGGTGGCAGATGATGATTCTGCCGCCACAGCAGCCAGGCCGCGCCCTGGTATGAACCGGTGTAGCGCCACTGCGGCAGCACTTCGCGCAAACGACCCTCAGCCAGCGCCTGGGCCGCGGTGAAGTGTGGCAGGCAGGTGATGCCCAGGTGTTCCAGCGCCACCAGCAGCCGCGCCTCGCTGTGGTTGCTGATGTAGCGACCGCGCACCGTCACCGTCTCCTGCTGCTCCCCGCGGCGCAGGTGCCAGCGATTGTCTCCCGCCGTTTCTCCCAGATACAGACAGCTATGGCGCAGCAGGTCCTGCGGATGTTGCGGCTCGCCGTGACGCTGCAGGTATTCGGGGCTGGCGCAGAGCAGCTGGCGTACCGGTCCGAGTGGCTTGCCGGCCAGGCCTTCGGGTGGGTTGTCGGTGACCAGTACCAGCAGGTCGAAGCCGTCCTCGATCAGGTCCGGGCTCTGGTCGCTGATCCGCAGCTGCACATCGACCTCGGGGTAGCGCTGCAGAAAGGCCGGCATCAACGGCCCGACGACGAACTTGCCATAGGCCTTGGGTACGCTCAGGCGCACCAGCCCGCCTGGGCTGCGCATCAGCCGTTCGCCGATGGCGACGGCCGCGTCGGCCGCATCGAGCATATCCCGGCAATGCTGGTAGAACTCCGCCCCGGCCTCGTTCAGCCGCAGCTGGCGCGTCGTGCGTTCCAGCAGGCGCAGTGCCAGAGCCTGCTCCAGCCGGGCCACCTGGCGGCTTACCGCCGACGGTGTGCTGCCCAGCCGCCGCGCGGCGCCGGAGAAGCTGCCGGCCTCGACCACCCGCACGAACACGGCCATGTAGGGCAGCAGAGCTGTGCTGTCATTCGTTCCCATGCGGAACAGGTCCTGTGCTGTTTCGCTGGATTATCGACCGTGGCGGCGGGCCCGACAATCAGCGCCTGATTGGTGCGGGGATTCGAACATGAAAGGCACGTTGAGACAGGGGCTGTGGCTGGCCGATGGCATGCTGCTGATGGTGGCGCTGATCTGGGGCAGCAGCTATGCAGTGGCCAAGCAGGCGCTGCTGTTCTATCCGGTGCTGGGTTTCCTGGCGATTCGCTTCGGCCTGACCTTCGTCCTGTTGCTGCCGCAACTGCGCGGGGTCGGCCGCCGGGCGCTGCGCCCCGGTCTGCCGCTGGGGCTGGTGATGCTGGCGATCTTTCTCTGCGAGACCTGGGGCGTGATGCTGACCAGCGCCAGCAATGCCGCCTTCTTGATCAGCCTGTGCGTAGTGATCACGCCGTTCATGGAATGGCTGCTGCTGCGCCAGCGGCCGCACAACACGCTGTTCCTAGCCTGCGCGATGTCGCTGGCGGGCGTCTGGCTGCTGACCGGCGGCCCGCAGCTGTCGCTCAATCTCGGCGATGCGCTGATGCTGGCCGCCGCGTTGCTGCGCGCGGTGCTGGTCTGCCTGACCCGGCGATTGACGGCCGGCCGGGAAATCCCGGCACTGGCGCTGACCGCGGTGCAGAGCGGAGTCGTTGCGGCGGGCTGCATCCTGCTCGGCGTGTCGCTGCCGGGCGGACTGCCGGCGCTGCCAGTGGAGCCGGGCTTCTGGTTCGCCATGCTGTATCTGGTGCTGTTCGCCACGCTGTTCGCCATGTTCGCGCAGAACCGCGCGCTGGGGCGCAGCAGTGCAACGCGGGTGTCGCTGCTGATGGGCTCCGAACCGCTGTTCGGCGCGATAATCGCCGGTCTCTGGCTGGGTGAGCGGTTGGGGCCGATGGGTTGGGCGGGTGGGTCGCTGATCATGCTGGCAACGCTGTGCACCCTGGGCATCGGCCGCCAGCCCGCGCCGAGCGCGGCTGGCGATGGTGCGCCGATCCGTGCCTAGCGCGTACGCACGGCGGGGCCTGCAGACCGGTCAGCTCTGTCGCAGTTCGGCCTGCAGCTCATCCAGCGCCGCCTGGCGCTCGCCGTCCTGCAGGCGGGCGCCGGGGTTGAGCGAGGACCACTCCGGATGCGCGCGACAGCGTTGTAGGGCTTCGGGCAGCTTGCCCTCGCGCCAGCCCTGATCCTGCGGAGTGGCCAGGCGGATCGCTTCCGTGGCAGCGTGCCCTCGGGTGGCGAGCACGGCGAGCAGTTGGCGCTGTCGCAGGGCGAGCAGGCGCAGCACGGCGTCATCGACGCTCAGTTCACGCTGGCCCTTTAATTTGCCCAGTAGGCGATTGCCATAGTGCCGCGCGGTCTGCGCGCCGCCGCCGGCAAGGGCGCCGAGCAGTGCCGCCGCGCCGAGGGTGATGCCACCGACCATCAGATCGACTCCGGCACCGGCGGCCGCGCCTGCGGCCATACCACTGCCGATCTTCACGCCCAGCTGCTTGAGTGTTTCCGGATTGAACAGGTCGTCGCCCCAGCGGCCGTCGAGCAGTGGCAGGTCGCTGGCTGCCGCCTGCTCCTTGCGGAAGGCATACAGGCGCAGCAGGGATTCGACGCAGCGCTGTTCGCGGCCACGCACGGCGTCGTGCAATTCACGTATGGCGCCGCGCTCCAGCTCCGGCTGTGCGGCCACGCTGCGTCGGCAGGCGGCGACGTCCACCAGCAGCTCGGCGATCAGCCGCTGGCCGCTGACCAGGCGCGCCGCGGCCTGGGCTTCATGGTCCTCGATCAGCCGCTGCAGCTTGGGCCGCGCCTGTTCCAGCAGCAGCGCCAGGCTCTCGTACAGCCGGCGCTCGCCGTCCACGGGCGGCGCCACGCTGTCGAAGCGCACCAGCGCATGCAGGCCGAGGCGGGCCAGCGCCTGACGCCATTCCTCCTCGCGATGGCCGGGCTGGGCGACGAAGTTGAGCACCGGCAGCAGCGGCTTGCCGCAGCCGGCGAGTACCGCCAGCTCGTCCTTGTACTTGGCCAGTACCGGCTCCCCGG
>NZ_AOFQ01000005.1 GCF_000495915.1 Stutzerimonas chloritidismutans AW-1 | reverse complement strand
TCCGGTGCTTCGATCTTCTCCAGCTTGCGAATCTGCGCCTTGAGCATGGCGGCTTCGATCTTCGCCTTCTTCAGTGCTTCGTCATCGACCGACTTGGCGGCGGGGGCGGGTGCTGCACTCTGCGCGGTACTAAGGGCCTGCTCTGCTTCGTGCAGTTGCTGGCGCAGGCGGGCGAGTTCGGCTTGCTGATCGTCATCCGGTGCTTCGATCTTCTCCAGCTTGCGAATCTGCGCCTTGAGCATGGCAGCTTCGATCTTGGCTTTTTTCGCAACGGCATCGTCTGGCCCTGGCGCAGTGGCGGGCGGAGCGGAGTCCGCCTGCATGGCGGCATCCAACGCACGCTGCGCGGCCTCGGCGGCGTTGCGCAGATCGGCAACCTGGGCTTCCAGCTCGGCAGTGGCATGGGTGGCCAGCTGCTTCTCGGCTTTCTTCAGGGCGACCTGGGCCATGCTGGCCTCGATCTTAAGTTTCTTCTGCGTTTCGGAAAGGCTGGTCTTCTGTGCCGGGGCCGCCGTCTCGGCTGTGGTCGCGGTCGGGCCGCTCTCGCTTTGCGCCGCCTTGGCGCGTGCCGCACGTTCGGCACGGGCCTTGCGTTCGGCTTCCTTCTGTTCTTCGGCGCGCCGTAGACGTTCCTGGCGAAGCTCGAAGCGCTGTTTGGAGTGCTCGGCCTTCTGCTGCTTCTGCTCCAGCTCGCGGATCTCACCCTTGGCAGCGCGGTAATACTGCACCAGGGGGATGTTGGAGGGGCAGACGTAGGCGCAGGCGCCGCACTCGATGCAGTCGAACAGGTTATGGGCCTTGAGTTGCTCATGCTCCTGGCCGAGGGCAAAGAAATGCAGCTGCTGCGGTAGCAGGCTGACCGGGCAGGCCTCGGCGCACTCTCCGCAACGGATGCACGGCAGAGCGGGCGGCGGTGGCGGCAGCTCTTCCAGCGTGCTCGCCAGCAGGCAGTTGGTGGTCTTGACCACCGGCACCTCAAGGGATGGCAGGCTGAAGCCCATCATCGGGCCGCCCATGATCAGACGGTTGAGCCTGTGCTGATCGAGACCGGCGAAGGCCAGCAGTTCATCCACGGGGGTGCCGATCAGCACCTCGACGTTCATCGGCCGCGCCAGCGCCTCGCCGGTCAGGGTGGTGATGCGCGAGATCAACGGCTTGCCGAGGAGCACGGCGTCGTGGATGGCGACGCAGGTTCCGACGTTCTGGCAGAGCATGCCGATATCCGCCGGCAAGCCGCCACTGGGAACCTCTTCTCCGGTGAGAATCTGGATCAGCTGCTTTTCGCCGCCGGACGGATACTTGGTCGGGAAGACCTTCAACGTGAAGGGGCGCTCGCCGATGGCAGCCCGCACTGCGGCGATCGCTTCGGGCTTGTTGTCCTCGATGCCGATCAGTACCTCTTGCGGCTGAATCAGGTGCGCGAGTATCTCGATCCCCGCGACCAGCTCGGCCGCCTTTTCACGCATCAGCAGGTCATCGGCAGTGATGTAGGGCTCGCACTCGGTGCCATTGATGATCAGCGTGCGGATCGTCTGGGTCGGCGGGGGGCTGAGCTTCACGGCGGTGGGGAAGCCCGCGCCGCCGAGGCCGCTGATGCCGGCCTGGCGAATCAGCTCGGGCAGGGCAGGGCGCTCGAGTTCACGGTAATCCGGCTGCGGATGCAGGTCGATCCATTTGTCTTCGCCATCGCTGTCGATGACGATCGCGTTGGCGAGCATGCCTGATACGTGCGGGTAGGGCTGCGGGCCGATGAAGCTGACCACTCCCGAGGTAGGAGCATGCAGCGGCGCGCTGACAAACCCGCTGGCGACAGCGATCTGCTGACCTTTGAGTACCCGTTCGCCAAGAGTGACGCAGGGCTCGGCCGGCGCTCCGAGGTGCTGCGTCAGTGGCAGGACCAGGCGCTTGGGCAGCGGGGTCGGCTGGATCGGGGTGCGGTTGGACAGATCCTTGTGTTCCGGTGGATGAATGCCGCCGTGGATGTCCCAGATCTTCAGTGCGGTCATGCGGCCTGCTCCCGATCAGTTGCGATCAGCTGGCCGGGCGCCAGCGGCCGGTTCCATTTCCAGCTCTGCAGGTTGCTGCCGACTTCGATCATGTCGATGCAGTCCACCGGGCAGGGTTCGACACACAGGTCGCAGCCGGTGCACTCGGAAATGATCACGGTGTGCATCTGCCGCGCGGCACCGACGATGGCGTCAACCGGGCAGGCCTGGATGCACTTGGTGCAGCCGATGCACTCGGCTTCACGGATGTAGGCGACCATCTGCGGCTTTTCGCCACCCTCGGCATCCAGCGGCTCCGCCTCGACATCGAGCAGATCGGCCAGGGCCTGGATGGTCGCTTCGCCGCCCGGTGGGCACTTGTTGATCTTGTCGCCGCCGGCAATGGCTTCGGCGTAGGGTTTGCAGCCCGGATAACCGCACTGACCACATTGGGTCTGGGGTAGCAGGGCATTGATCTGCTCGGCGATCGGATCGCCTTCGACACGAAAGCGCACAGCGGCGAAACCGAGGATGGCGCCGCCGAGCAGGCACAGGGCGAGCAGGGCGAGGATCGCGATGACGACTGCGCTCATAGCTTGATCAGCCCGGTGAAGCCCATGAATGCCAGCGACATCAGGCCGGCGGTGACCATGCCGATCGCCGCGCCCTGGAACGACTTCGGCACGTCGGCAATGGCGATGCGCTCGCGCATGGCGGCGAACAGTACGAGCACCAGGGAAAAGCCCAGCCCTGCGGCGAAGCCGTTGACGGTGGCGGTAAGAAAGGTGAATTCGGCCTTGTTGGCATTGAGCAGCGCCACGCCGAGCACGATGCAGTTGGTGGTGATCAGCGGCAGAAAGATGCCGAGTACGCGGTACAGCAGCGGACTGGTCTTGTTCACCACCATCTCGGTGAACTGAACGGTCACCGCGATCACCAGAATGAAACTGATGGTGCGTAGAAACTCGAGGTCCAGCGGCTTGAGCACATACTGCTGGACGAGGTAGCTGCACATGGCAGCAAGCGTCAGCACGAAGGTGGTGGCCAGCGACAGGCCGATGGCGGTCTCGATCTTCTTCGAGACGCCCATGAACGGGCACAGACCGAGGAACTGCACCAGCACGAAATTGTTGACCAGGATGGCGCTAACCATGATCAGGGCGAGTTCGGTCATCTAGGGTCTATTCCCGTTCCGTCCGCTCTGCGAGAGCCGTGGGGCTAAAGGGCCGCTATTATCGGGAAGCAGCGGCAGCCATACAAGGTGCGGCGGCCCGTCGCGGTCCTCGCGCGACGCATGACGTCGTGTCAGAGCTGCCGGTTGTCCGCTGTTTCTGCAGCTGTCTCACGGTTGTGGTCTGATGAATCGAAGCCTGTGACGCCATCGGAGGTGGTTTCCATGAGCATTCGTTCTTCACTGCTTATTCTGCTCTGTTTCGGCCTGGGCATGAGCCTGCAGGCCCATGCGGAGCGGCGAGACGGCGTCTGGGGCTTCCAGGCGGAGAGTCCGCGCTACTACAACCCGGGGCCGCGACACTATGACCGGGACTATCGTCAGCACAACCGTCCGCATCAATACGACCCGCGAAGCCCTTATTCCCACTATCCGCAGTACCCGCGCAACCTGCCGCCGCGTTATCAGAGTCAGCTTCCGCCACAATACTACGACCGCCATCGCGGCTTCGAACGACGTGGCTACTGGCGTCAGGAACATCGCCAGCAGCGTCCGCCGTTGATCAGGGATGGGCGCGATCATCGGCTACGGCCGCATTACGATAGGGGCGGCCGCCAGCACTACTATCGGTGATGAGAGGGCATTCAGGCCAGGCCGGTCAGTGGATGATCCCCTTCCCAGGTCGGCTCGAAGTGCGCCTCGACCACCGCTGGCGGAACGTGGTGGGCGTCCGGCCAATGCCAGCCTGGCCTATTGTCCTTGTCGATCAGGCGGGCACGGACGCCTTCGGCGAACTCCGGGTGGCGACAGCAATTCAGGCTTAGTGCGTACTCCATCTGCAATGCCTGGCCCAGCGACAGCTTCCGGCCTTTCTCCTGCTGTCGCCAGGCGAGATGGGCGCTCAGTGGGCATCCGTCGCGCAGGCCGCGAGCGGCCTGCGCGATTACTTCGTCAGAATCATCCTGCAACGCGGCCAAGGCCTGCCATGCATGCGCGAGCTCAGCCACGTCCAGCAGTTCATCGATCCGCTCTCGTCGTGGCAGCAACCTGGGTGCGGGCAGCTGTGCAGTGGCGTGCCTGGACAAAGCCCGCAACAGACTGTGCAGCTGGCTGTGCGCCTGGTCCTGCCAGTTGATCTGGACCAGTCCCTCGATGAGTTCGGGCTGTTGCTCGTCCATCAGGCAGCGGTCGGCAAGACCGATGTCCAGTGCATCGCGGGCATTCACCCGCGTGCCGGTGAGGCCCAGAAACAGACCCAGCTTGCCAGCCAGGCGAGGAAGGAACCAGCTCGCGCCGACATCCGTATGCAGGCCGATGGCGACTTCCGGCATCGCCAGCCAACTATCCGGTGTAACGATGCGGATCGTCGCGCTCTGCAGGAGCCCCATACCGCCGCCCATCACGTAGCCATGGCCCCAGCAGATCAGCGGCTTCGGGTAATGGTGCAGCAGGTGGACGAGGCGGTACTCGTCGGCAAAGAAACGCTCGGCCAAGGCCGGCACCGTTCCGGGCTCGCCTCGGCAGGCCTCTGCAAGGCGGCGTACGTCGCCACCGGCGCAGAACGCCTTGGCACCGTTCCCGCGTAACAGCACGCAGGCGACTGCCGGCTCGTTGGCCCAGCGGCCAAGCTGGTCAAGCAGTGCGTCGATCATCGGCAGGCTCAGGGCGTTGAGTTGCTGCGCGGCGTCCAGGGTGACAATGGCTATTCGCATGCCATGCAGGGCGGGGCGTTCTTCGAAGGTGACGTGCATGTAATCCTCGGCGCCGGATTGGTGGGCAGGTCCTGTAAGGCTGCGTTTGGTACGGCGGTCATCGGTTGCGCCAGCGAGGGTCGCGCTTCTCGAGGAACGCATTGACACCCTCCAGGGTGTCGTCGGCCTCGAACAGCTCGACGAAAGCCTCCCGCTCGGCGGCGGCAAGCGTATTGGGCACACGTTTACGGGCCGCGTCGATCAGCGGCTTGATGGCACGCACCGCAACAGGGCTTTGCCGCGCGACCCGGGATGCGAGCATCAATGCGTGACCACGCGACTGGCCGGGCTCGACCACCTGCTCCACCAGTCCGATGCGCAGCGCAGTTTCTGCCGTGATGCGCTCGCCACAGAGGATCATGCGTTTGGCCCAGCCTTCGCCCACCAGCCAGGCCAGTGCCTGGGTGCCGCCCGCACAGGGCAGCAGGCCCACCGATGCCTCGGGCAAGCCCATTTGCGCCTGCTGCTCGGCGATGCGCAGGTCGCAGGCCAGTGCGCATTCCAGACCCCCGCCAAGGGCGAATCCGTTGATTGCAGCGATGGAGACACCGCGGAAATCGCGCAGCGCCTCAAAGGCTTCGCCAAAGCGGCGGGCCATTTCCCGGGCTCGATTGCGATCGCCATCAGCGAAGAGTTTCAGGTCCGCACCCGCGCTGAAGAACTTCTCGCCCTGACCGCAGATCACCAGTGCGTAGATTTCGTCATCGTGGTTCAGATGGTCGATGATCTGCTTGAGCCCGATGAGCGACTCGCGGTCCCAGGTGTTGGCAGGCGGATGGTTGATCGTGATGAGGGCGGTGTGACCATGCTTTTCCACGGTCAGCTTGTGGGTCAGGTCGAAGACACCGGCTTGGTAGGGCTCTACTGCAGTGCTCATGGTCGAAATCCTCGTGCGTTTCAGGGCTCCGCTGACGAGCGACCGGTAACGTCGCTCCTCTTGAGAGTCCTTCAATGAAGCGAGGTTGCAGCGTTCCGGTCGGTCAGACGACCCGATGGAGCGCCCGGGTACTGTCCCAGGTGCTCCATCGTTCTGTCACTGTAGCCTAGCCGGCTGCCCGCCCGCGCGACGCTCTTCCTGCCACTCGGCCAGCGACGGCGCAGCCTGCTCGCCGGATAAACGGTGGACGATCTCGAAATAGTCCTGCTTGAAGCGATCCTTGAGCACTTCTTCGCGTGGCTTTACCTGAATGGCGTATACGGTCTGCACGTTCTGGTGGTCGAACTCGCGCCACTGCTGCTGATCCTTGAGCAGGCTGTAGCTGTGGTTTTCCAGGGCCGCGATGACTTGCTCACTGCCGATGCTCTTGGCGCGAGTGGCGGCATCTGCCCACTGATAGACGATGCTGTAGGCCGAGGCCGCGGAGCTTGATGGGTGCGTCTGGTAACGCTCACCGAAGTCGCGCACGAATGCCTTGCCGCGTTCGGAACCTTCGAGTTCGGGTACGCGCCAGGTCCAGGGCTCGGTGCCGAGCACGCCGCGCATGATGTCCGGGCCGGCGAGTTCGACCATGGACTGCGTCAGGTTGGGAACCGCAATCTGCATCTTCTTGTTCAAGTCGAGTTCGTCGGCGATACGCATGGCTCGCACCATGTCTTCGCCAAACAGAACCAGTACCAGGACCTCAGCACCGCTGTTGGCCGCCTTTTCCAGCGCCGCGCGGTAGTCGGACAGGCGCGCGCCGGGGAAGGCCGTCTTGACCCCCTGGTGCTTGTTCTGGTCGACGGTGCCGGTCGCCTGGCGCAGCGAGCTCTCGCTGGTGTGGCCCCAGGTATAGTCGGAGGTGATGTAGAAGTAGGTCTTGCCGGGCATTTTGTCGTTCAGATACTGCCCCAGCACCCGCGCGCTCATCCATGCGTTATTGCACTCGCGGAACATGTAACGGTGGCCATCCTTGCCAGTTGTGTCGTTGGAGTAGGTCAGGGTGCCGAAGTAGAGCAGCCCCCGCTCCTTGGCGCGCTTGCTCGCGGCAATGGCCACCGCGCTGGATACGCCGCCGAACAGCATGGCGACGCCTTCATCCGCCATCTTGTCGACGTTGGCAACGGCCTTTTCGGGGCGGGATGCGGTATTGCGGCTAATCAGGCGTAGCGGGCGCCCCAGAACACCGCCCGCCTCGTTGATCTCGTCGATTGCCAACAAGGCTCCGCGCATTTGTGCAAGGCCTTCTTCCTTGTAGCTGCCGGTACGGGGGTAATTGAGGCCGAGCGTGATGGGGTCAGCAGCCTGAGCCGTAAGACAGAACCCCAGCCCTAGCGCCAGAAGGGTGATCCGGTTCATAGCATGTTCCTTGTTATAGCTTTTGTTATTGGTTTATTGGCAGTTAGCTTTTTTACCCTGCCGCCGGTGCGTGCGTCACTCTTTATGTGCGGCTCGAAGGCGGCGCCGGCGTCAGTACGTGAGCCAGGTGCGATTATGACTAAAGGAGGGAGGGTGGATCTTGCGGTGACGCCGTGATTTCGCCGGTTTGCGGTTGACAACCATGATGGCGTTTTCTAGGGTTCGGCGGCTACGCCATCCGGAAACAGCTCATGACTCAAGACGATCGCATCAGGCTGGAGGCTGGCTGGAAAGAAGCGCTGCGCGAGGAGTACGACAAGCCATACATGCTTGAGCTTGGCGCTTTCCTTCGGCGAGAGAAGGCTGCGGGCAAGGTGATATTTCCGCCGGGGCCGATGATCTTCAACGCACTCAATTCCACGCCGCTCGATCAGGTCAAGGTAGTCATCCTTGGGCAGGACCCCTACCACGGTGCCGGTCAGGCCCATGGGCTTTGCTTTTCGGTACAGCCGGGCGTGGCGCCGCCGCCGTCGCTGCAGAACATCTTCAAGGAACTCAAGCGCGACTTGAATCTTGATATCCCTCGGCATGGCTATCTGCAGCACTGGGCAGAACAGGGCGTGCTATTGCTCAATACTTCGCTCACCGTGGAACAGGGTGTCGCCGGTTCGCATGCCAAAGCGGGGTGGCAGCTATTCACCGATCGAATCATTGAGGTGGTCAGCGAGCGGCGTCCGCACCTGGTATTCATGCTTTGGGGCGCCCATGCGCAATCCAAATCGAAACTGATAGACGCCACGCGGCATCTGATGCTGAAGTCGGTGCATCCTTCGCCTCTCTCGGCGCACCGCGGATTCATCGGTAACGGTCACTTCAGTCGCGCCAACCAGTTTCTCAGGCAGCAGGGGATGCAGGTGATCGACTGGCAGCTTCCGGCTGAGGTTTAGCCCGACACCCAGGCGGTATCGGGCTAGGTTTTGGTCAGTCTTTGGCGCCGTGCTTGGCCTGAAGGTCCTTGGCCTGCTTGAGATGCTCTTCCAGCTTCGGCAGCGTTTTTTGAGCGAACTGCTTCAGGTCGGCGTTCTCGCCACCCTCCACGTAGTCCTGATACATCTCGATGGTCTGCTCGTGAGCGACGACCTGATTGTTGGCGTAGGCTTCGTCGAAATTCTCGCCATCACGCAGCTTCAGGATCATGGCTTTGGCCTTGTCCATCAGCGTGGCCTCGTCGGACATTTCCAGGTCTTTGGCCTGGGCCAGTTGCGCAAGCTCCTGATTGGCCTTGGTGTGGTCGTCGATCATCATCTGGGCGAATTGCTTCACATCCTCCGACGTACCCTTGTCCAGGGCCATCTTCGCCGTTTCGATTTCTGCAATACCTTTGGCCGAGGCCTCGTCGACGAAGTTTTCGCCTTCGGCGGCAAGCGCCAGGTTAGCCGCTACTCCGAACAGCAAGGCGAATGCGCCCGAGAAAATTGTTTTGGTTGCTCTGGTCATTGCGTTCTCCTTTCTTCACCTGACTTGTGTTGGCCGGGAGGCAGACACAAGGCGCGATGCGGCGAGATTGCCGTCCCTTTTTGTGACTAGGTGCCATAGGGACGGTTCCTCGCTTTCGGGCGAACGGTGTCCGGTGCTTACTGAAGCATGCTCATGGCTGCGTCCATGGCGGCAGACAGGTCCTCGTCCTCCTGCATCAGTTCGCTCGGATCGAGCCCCAGCTTGGCGAAGGCGGGAACCTCGCTCCAGTCCAGCTGCGCGTAAGGGTGCTGGGTGCCCATATAGCTCTGCAGGGTGGCCACTTGCACCACGTCTACATAATCGACTGCGGCCGAATTGCGCTGGAAATTGGTGTACTGACCAGCCACCGACACGATTGCCTCCGGGAAATCCCAGGTGCGCAGGATTTTCTCACCCACCATCGGGTGAATCTTGTCGATGACGTGATTGAGGCTGAACGAGTCCGATAGCAGGGCGCTGTGCTCTTCTGCGTAGGTCAGGATCGGCAATATGCCGATCTGATGGACCAGTCCGGCCAGGGTCGCCTGATCAGGCATCAGTCGTGTGTAGTGACGGCAGAGCACATGACTGATGGCGGCGACCTCGGTGCTCTTGTTCCAGACCTCGCGCATCTTGCGATCGACGACATCGGTGGTCGCCTGGAACATCTGCTCCATCGCCAGGCCTGTGGCCAGGTTGCAGGTGTAATTGATGCCGAGACGGCTGACCGCCATCTGCAGATCGTCGATCTCGCGACTGGTACGCAGCAGCGGGCTGTTGACCACCTTGATGATGCGTGCGGCGAGGGCTGCGTCGGCGCCTATCACCTTGCTCAGTGCCGGAATGCTGATGTCCGGGTCCTCGGCCGCCTCGCGGACGCGCAATGCCACCTCTGGCAGGGTAGGCAGAACCAATTCATCGTTCTCGATCGCGAGCGTCAGATCGCGCTGGACTTTCTCGGCAAGGGTGCTCATGTCATTCCTTTATGTGTCGGTCAGTGTCGCTAGGGCGCTTCAGGTCAGGGTGCTTTGCCCGTGGTCCATGGTGCGCCTCTCAGGTATTTTCTTTTTGGCTCCGGTTCGCACTAGCGCTGAATTTCCAGATCCGCATTCAGGCTGTAGGGAAGCTCGAGCAGACTCATCGGCAATCCGTCCGGGGAGCCCAGATACAGGCGGCCGTCAGCGGCGGCATCCTCCTGCAGTACGGCAAGCAGCTCGATTCGGTCGGTGTCACTGGCGGCTAGCACGACCTCACCGACGCTGGAGCCATGCACCGGTGAGAAAATCTCAACGCCCGGAGCTGGCAGCTCGTCCTGTCTGCCTTCGATCAACAGGCGCTGCAGGCGGCGCTTGAGTTTGCCCAGATACTGCATGCGCGCGACGATTTCCTGGCCGGTATAGCAGCCCTTTTTGAAACTCACGCCGCCCAGCGCCTGCAAATTGATCATCTGCGGGATGAACAGCTCGCGAGTGCTGCCGAATACCTGACCGATGCCGGCGCGAACCTGGTCCAGCAGCCAGCGATTGACCGGCGCTTCCTGAAGCTGCGCGGCCAGGCGCGTGCGGACCTGCTCGGCGTCGGCGCCTGGGGTCCAGAGCTCGACGCGGCCATCCTGCAGACGGATCGCGATCATGCCGTGGCTCCGCACCACACTGTCGGCGGTCAGCGGCAGATCCAGGCCCAGGCTGACCAGCGAGCCGTCTCCGCCGGCAAGACCGAATCGGCACCAGTCGGCGCTCTCGTCGTTCAGGCGGGACTTGGAAAATACGGCGTATTTGTTCAGATCGGCTTGTTGCAGTTGCAGCAGCTCACTGGCCATTGCCAGCAGGTAACCGTCGCCATCCAGCACGATGCGGAAACTCGACTGCATGCGCCCCTTGGGCGTGCAGCGTGCGCCCAGACTGGATGTCTCGGCGGTGAGGTAGCTGAGGTTGCAGGTCAGCTGACCCTGGAGAAACTTGCTGGCATCCGGGCCGCGTACGGCAAGGACGCCTTCATGCGACAGAACGCAAAAATAAGCAGTGTCGGTCATGATTGGTCGTCGTCAGAATCCGGGTGGGCATCATAGCAGCCCGGCGGAAACGGTTGCGTGATGAAGGGTTTGCAGCTCGACGAAAAAAGCGACTGATGAGTTCGGTGCAGCCGCTATAATGCGCGCCTTCTCAAAAGGAGCCGATGTATGGCTGAGCAATCCGAACTCAATCGTCTGTTTTGGCAAAGCCGTCGCGGCATGTTGGAGCTGGATGTGTTGCTGGTGCCTTTCGTCAAGGAGGTCTATCCAGGTCTCGATGAGGAAGATCAGCACCGCTATCGCAAGCTGCTGAGTTGCGAGGATCAGGACATGTTCGGCTGGTTCATGCAGCGCGGCGAGCCCGAGGATGAGGACCTGCGGCGCATGGTTCGCATGATCCTCGATCGTGTCCAGCCCAAGTAATCAATCATTCGAGTGTCGCTGGCAGCCGTCCAGCTGGTTGTTGACACTCTATCTCGGGGTGCAGGCGCTCGCCCTGGCCGCCATCGTGCTGTCGGCGGCGCCGCTATGGTTGCAGCTGATAGCGCTTCTGTTTTGTCTGGCCCACGCGCTGTGGGTGTTGCCGCGCGGGATTCTACTGTCCAGTCGGGATGCCTGGTCTGGCCTGCGCCACGATGCTGCGGGCTGGCACCTGTGGAGCGAGCGGCAAGGATGGCAGGCAGTTCAGTTGCTGCCTGACAGCCTGGCGCTGCCACTGATAGTCGTGCTGCGTTTTCGCGTGCCGGGCCGGCGGTTAGCTGGCAGCATCTGCGTGCCCCGCGACGCACTACCGCGAGAGCAGCATCGTCGACTGCGGGTGCGGCTCAAGTTCAGTCGACGTAGGTGGGCGGCGCCAGAATAGTGTCGACCGCTTGCGGCAGCAGCTCTGGGTAGTCGAGGGTGTAGTGCAGTCCTCGGCTCTCCTTGCGCAGCATGGCCGAGCGAATCATCAGGTCTGCAACCAGCGCCAGATTGCGTAGTTCGAGCAAGTCACGACTGACCTTGTAGTTGCTGTAGAACTCGTCGATCTCGCTCAGCAGCAGGCGCACTCGGTGCTGCGCGCGCATCAGCCGTTTGTTGGTGCGGACGATGCCGACGTAGTCCCACATGAAGCGCCGCAGCTCGTCCCAGTTGTGCGCGATGATCACGTCTTCGTCGGAGTCGGTCACCTGGCTGGCGTCCCATGCAGGTAACGTTGCTGCGTTGGTGACTTGGGGCAGTTCGCGCAGGATATCCTGAGCGGCTGCCCGGCCGTAGACGAAGCATTCGAGCAGCGAGTTGCTGGCCATGCGGTTCGCGCCGTGCAGGCCCGTGAAACTGGTCTCGCCGATGGCGTAGAGGCCCGGGATGTCGGTGCGTCCAGCCTGGTCCACGACTACGCCGCCGCAGGTGTAGTGCGCTGCGGGTACCACCGGAATCGGCTGGCTGGTGATGTCGATGCCGTATTCCAGGCAGCGCTCGTAGACGGTGGGGAAGTGGCTTTTGATGAACTCGGCAGGCTTGTGGCTGATATCGAGGTAGACGCAGTCGATGCCCAGTCGCTTCATTTCGTGGTCGATTGCGCGTGCGACGATATCGCGCGGGGCGAGTTCCTCCCTGGCATCGAAACGCGGCATGAAACGCTCGCCGTTAGGCAGCTTGAGCAAGGCACCTTCCCCGCGCAGGGCTTCGGTCACCAGAAAGCTCTTCGCTTGCGGGTGATAGAGGCAGGTAGGGTGGAACTGGTTGAATTCCAGATTACCGACGCGGCAGCCCGCTCGCCAGGCCATGGCAATGCCGTCGCCGCACGCGCTGTCCGGGTTGCTGGTGTACAGGTAAACCTTGGCCGCGCCGCCGGTAGCCAGTACGACGAATCGTGACTGGACGGTTTCGACCTCGCCGGTGCTGCGATTGAGCACATAGGCGCCCAGGCAGCGTCTGCCCGGCAGCCCGAGTTTGTGTTCGGTGATCAGGTCGACTGCAACGCGCTGCTGTAGAAGCTCGATATTGCTCTGCTTTCTGGCCTGGCCAAGCAGCGTGTTGAAAATGGCTGCGCCAGTGGCGTCGGCTGCGTGAATGATGCGCCGATGGCTATGGCCGCCCTCGCGAGTCAGGTGAAATTCGAAACTGCCGTCTTCGCGATCCGGGGCATTGTCCCGCGTGAAGGGCACCCCTTGCTCGATCAGCCACTGGATGGCCTCATTGCTGTGCTCGACCGTGAAACGGACGGCGTCTTCGCGGCACAGGCCTCCTCCGGCGATGAGGGTGTCGGCGACATGTGACTCTACGGTGTCGGTCGTATCCAGTACTGCCGCGACGCCACCTTGGGCCCAGTAGGTGGAGCCGTTGGAGAGATCGCCCTTGCTGAGAACGGCGATGCGAAGATCGGTCGGCAGGTTGAGTGCCAAGGTCAAGCCGGCGGCACCGCTGCCGATGACCAGCACGTCGTATCGTAGAACCTGGTTCATGTCCAATTCCGGCGGGAAAAACGAGCCCTAGTATATAGACGGGATGTAGCGCCAAAATAGGCGACTGTGTGTTTGTCTTCTAACGAAGGGAACTTTTCCTTCGCGGGGTGGCTCAATAGGCAGTTATGAATGCAAACCAGCTGGCCATCGTGAATGGGCGGTGCGAGTTTGCTATGGACACCAGGACGGCGTCGTCAGCAATGGCGCAACGCTGTGGTGCAATCGCCGTCAGGTATTGCAGGATAGCTTGCTAGGAGGGGGGAGAACTTTTGCGTAAAGCCCGGGTCTATTCTGGCAGGTCGGTTCGCTGGTGTGAGCGACGCTACTCCGCTACCGAGGAGGAGCGTTCATGTTGACTCAGGAGCAGGACCAGCAGCTGGTTGAACGAGTGCAGCGTGGTGACAAGCGGGCGTTTGATCTGCTGGTAATGAAATACCAGCACAAGATCCTTGGGTTGATCGTGCGGTTCGTGCATGACTCTCATGAAGCTCAGGATGTTGCTCAAGAGGCTTTTATCAAAGCCTACCGCGCACTCGCCAATTTTCGCGGTGACAGCGCTTTCTACACCTGGCTGTACCGCATCGCCATCAATACGGCGAAGAATCATCTGGTGGCGCGCGGCAGACGCCCTCCAGATAGTGATGTGAGTTCCGAGGATGCCGAGTTCTATGAGGGCGATCATGCTCTCAAGGACATCGAGTCACCGGAACGCTCGCTGCTCAGGGATGAGATTGAAGATACCGTTCATCGAACCATTCAACTTTTGCCAGAAGATTTGCGTACGGCTCTAACACTGCGTGAATTTGATGGTCTTAGTTATGAAGACATTGCGAGCGTCATGCAGTGTCCGGTGGGCACAGTGCGTTCCCGGATCTTTCGGGCACGTGAAGCCATAGATAAAGCATTGCAACCCTTGTTGCATGAATCCTGAGACAGCGGCGACAGCCAAGAGAGGAACCGCCATGAGTCGTGAAGCCCTGCATGAATCGCTGTCCGCGGTGATGGATAACGAAGCGGACGAGTTGGAATTACGTCGCATGCTCGCAGGCGACAACCCGGAGCTACGTGCTACCTGGTCGCGTTATCAACTTGCCCGTGCCGCCATGCACAAGGAGTTGATCGAGCCGCGCCTGGATATCGCTTCTGCGGTATCGGCTGCGTTGGCTGATGAGGCCGCGCCGGTCAAGGCGCAACGTAACGGATGGAAAGGTCTCGGCCGGCTGGCAGTGGCTGCTTCGGTTACAGTCGCTGTTCTGGCCGGTGTACGTCTGTACAATCAGAATGAGGTTGCTGGTCCGCAGCTAGCGCAGCAGGCTCCGCAACCAAGTATTTCGGTTCCGCAGACCAGTCAAGGGCCGGCGGTTCTGGCTGGTTACAGTGAGCGAACCGAAGCGCCTGCACAGGCAGCGGCAGATGGCGCTCCGGTAGAGCGCTGGCACGAAGAGCGTCTGCCTTCATATGTTCGCCAGCATGCCCAGCAAGCTGCCTTTGGTAATGGATCGGAGAGCGCGCTGCCTTACGCTCGCGCGGCCAGCATGGAAGAACGTTAGGGAGAAACATGCGCGTATTATCGCTGTATGTGGTGATGGGGGGCTGGCTATCAGGCCGTTGAAAAACTCGGCTTCAACTGCCCCAACCCGTCCGGTTTGGCGCTTTTTCAAGCGCTTTGGCCTAACGGAGTCCACACAAGGCCTGACTTCAGGCCTTTTTGACAGGTTTCAGCACCACGTTCACGCCTTTCGGCGTTTTTTGGGCGTAACTCGCCCTATACATGCGATCCTCGCCACCAACCCGACAGGCTACCCAGTCGGATCAGGTTGTAGACCGAGAAACCCAGCAATAACTGAGCACTCAGCTTGGCGCGACCGATCAGCTTGGTCTTGCGCAGGCCGCCAACCGTCTTCAGCCAGCCAAAACCTTCTTCGATCCGCTTGCGGATCTTCTGGCTGGCGGCATACCCCGGATGCCGCGTGGTGCGCCCATCGATGGCGCTGCCCTTGCGCTTCTGCGCCACATGCGGTGTCACTTTCAGCTCGCGCGCCCTCTGCACGAAACGCTTCTGGTCGTAATTCTTGTCTGCACCTACCGTGCTGCCCGGCTTGGCCGTGCGCTCCAGCATCTCCAGCGCCGCCTCTACCTCGGCACGTCCATTGAACTCGGTGCATTCCACATCCACGATCAGACCGTTGCGGTGCTCCATCATCGTGTGGGCCATGTGCGCCAGACGACTGGCATCGCCATTGCTCTTGCGCGCCAGCCGGGCCTCGGGATCGCTGGTCGATTGGTGGGTCGCGTTGCTGCGCTTCTCGCCCTTGAAGTCGGCATCGGGGTTGCGCGTGCCATCCTCCGGTGGGTCGCCGCCATCCTTCTTGATAAAGGACTTGTGCGAGGCCCAGGCGTCGATCAGCGTGCCATCGACGCTGAAATGCTCGTTGCTGGCGTACTCGGACCATGCGGCCAGCGACTTGATGCGCTGGAAGAACAGCCGCGCTACATCCTGGTTGAACAAGCGGTCACGGTTCTGGCTGAAGGTCGAGTGATCCCACATGCGCTCGTCCATCGACAAGCCGACGAACCAGCGAAACAGCAGGTTGAAATCAATCTGCTCGACCAACTGCCGCTCGGAGCGAATGGTGTAAATCACCTGCAGCAACGAGGCGCGCAGCAGCCGCTCCGGCGCAATCGAGGCCCGTCCCAGGGTGGAGTACAGCCCGTCGAAGTCCCGATCCATCGAAGCCAGAACGGTATCGACCAGGCCTCGCAGGGGACGCAGCGGGTGATCGTTCGGGATGCGCTGCTCCAGCGTCGTATAACTGAACAGCTCGTTTTGTTTGAGGTCGAGTCCACGCATCGGCTTGGGCTGGCTTCGGCAGAAGAGGATGGCCGCCATTTTGCCAGAGCCACGCGGGCTCTGGCTTTTTTCAACGGCCTGCTATCGATGCCGGCCCTTGCTGCTGATGCCGGGTCCTGGATGGAGCGACTTGCGGCGGCAGAGCAGAAACAGAGTTATACCGGTACGTTCGTCTACGAACGCAATGGCAGCTTTTCCAGTCATGCCGTTTGGCAGCAGGTCGAAGAAGGTCACGTGCAGGAGCGATTGCTTCAGCTTGACGGAGCTCCGGCTGAAGTTCTGCTGGTAAATGGTCAGATGCAATGCGCTACCGATGACCTGGCGGCGCAAGTGCGTGAAGCGCAAGCCTGGCACGGGCAGCGTCTCGATCCGAAAGCACTCTCCGAGTGGTACGAATTCCGTGAGATCGGGGATTCACGAGTTGCTGGCCGCCCTGCCGTGGCGCTGGCTGTCGTGCCGAAGGACCAGCACCGTTACGGCTTCGAACTGCATCTCGACCAAGATACCGCATTGCCCCTCAAGTCGTTGATGCTGAACGAGAAAGGGCAGCTGCTCGAGCGTTTCCAATTCACCCAGTTCACGGCTGGCAGTGTATCTGCCGAGCAACTGAAGCCCGGCGCTGATTGCAATCCAGTGACCGTGAACCGGCGCGAGGCGAATCCAACATCGCCCTGGCGCTCCGACTGGTTGCCTTCCGGCTTCACGCTTTTGGATGCCAACGAACGACCTAGTCCCGCCTCTTCCGAAACTGTTTCCTGGTTGTCCTACGGTGATGGCCTGGCGAAGTTTTCCGTGTTTCTGGAGCCGCTGCGCGGCGCCTTGGTTGAGGACGCGCGAAGCCAGATGGGGCCTACCGTCGCGGTCTCTAAGCGCATCAGTACTGCGGATGGCGATGTCATGGTGACCGTGGTGGGCGAGATTCCACTTGGTACGGCTGAGCGGGTTGCCCTGTCCATGCGAGCCAGTTCGGAACAGGCACAACGATGATCGAAGAGCCTGGGCGGGTAGTCGCGCTGGATGTCGGCGCTGTTTGGGTCGAGACTCGGCGCAAAACTACCTGCTCTGGCTGTTCCGCGAAGAGTGGCTGTGGCCAAGGCTTGATGGATACCCTCGGTGTTCGCGAACAGCGCGGCCTCATCAGGGCGCTCTGCGATCTCCACCTGCAGGTCGGTGACGGTGTCGTTGTGGGCATCCGCGAGGACGTGTTGCTGCGCGGTGCCGTCCTTGTCTATCTTCTCCCTCTTATCGTGCTGATGGCGGCCGCTTCGCTGGCCGCTCAGCTGTCGACGCGTGAGCCGATCGTTATTCTGGCAGGTCTCGGGGGCTTCTTCATTTCGTGGCTATTCGTGCGTATGCGAAGCCGCCGTACCGCAGCTGACCCGAATCTGCAGCCGGTGGTTTTGCGCGCCATGCTCGCGGGGCCTGCGAGTCCCTGAGCTTCCTTGTTTTGTCAGTGGGGAGACTTGTAGTCATGTTCAATCGAAACAGCTGCTTCGCCTTCGTGGCGGGCCTGGCATTGCTGGGCCATGCTGTCGTTGCCCAGGCGGAATTGCCTGATTTCACGCCGCTGGTCGAAAGTGCCTCGCCAGCGGTAGTCAATATCAGCACCAAGCAGAAGGTGCAGAGCCGCGGTGCGACTGCGCAGATGCCGGAACTCGAAGGGCTGCCGCCGATTTTTCGCGAGTTCTTCGAACACAGCATCCCACAGATGCCGGGCGCCCCGGGTCGCGGCCAGCAGCGTGAAGCGCAGTCGCTCGGTTCGGGTTTCATCATTTCCGAAGACGGTTATGTCCTGACCAACAATCACGTGGTCGCGGATGCCGACGAAATCATCGTTCGTCTGCCGGATCGAAGCGAGCTGGAAGCCAAGCTTATCGGTGCCGATCCGCGCTCCGACGTGGCGGTGCTGAAGGTCGAGGGCAAGGGACTACCGACCGTCAAGATTGGCCGTTCTGATGAGCTGAAAGCAGGGGAGTGGGTGCTCGCCATTGGCTCGCCGTTTGGTTTCGATCATACGGTGACCGCCGGCATTGTCAGTGCGACTGGCCGCAGCTTGCCCAATGAGAGCTACGTGCCGTTCATTCAGACCGACGTGGCAATCAACCCGGGTAATTCCGGTGGTCCGCTGTTTAACCTCGACGGTGAGGTGATTGGCATCAACTCGCAGATATTCACGCGCTCCGGTGGCTTCATGGGGCTGTCCTTCGCCATTCCGATCGATGTGGCAATGGATGTTGCCAATCAGCTGCGAACCGAAGGCAAGGTGAGTCGGGGCTGGCTTGGCGTGGTCATCCAGGAAGTCAACAAGGACCTGGCTGAGTCTTTTGGTCTTGAGCGTCCAGCGGGTGCCCTGGTGGCTCAGGTTATGGATGGCGGTCCGGCAGCGCGCGGTGGCCTGCGTGTCGGTGATGTGATTCTGAGCCTCAACGACAAGCCGATTGTCATGTCTGCTGATCTGCCTCATTTGGTCGGAGCACTCAAGCCTGGCAGCTCCGCACGAATGGAAGTGGTTCGCGACGGTGATCGCAAGATGCTCGACGTCAAGATCGGCGCCATGCCGGAAGAGGGCGAATCCGTGGCAGCCTCTGGTGGCGGCCAGGAACGCAGCGATAACCGCCTGGGTGTAAAAGTCACTGAGCTGACCGATGAGCAGAAGAAGAGCCTGGATTTACCGGGCGGCGTGGTGATCACTGAGATTCTCAACGGGCCGGCTGCGATGATTGGGCTGCGCCCGGGCGATGTCATCACCCATCTGAATAATCAGGCGATCAATTCGGCGGCAACATTTGCTCGAGTGGCTGAGCAGTTGCCGAAGAATCGATCTGTTTCGATGCGAGTTCTGCGCCAGGGGCGTGCGAGTTTCATTACTTTCAAGCTCGCTGAATAAGACGCTGGCTGGTGAATCTGGAAGGGCGGTTATTACCGCCCTTTTTCATTTTCAAGACGTAACAGTACGTCCGTTGCGTTGCTCATCAGCTGCGGATGGCTTGTGCGTGGCACTGCAAGGGTTGATCAGTTACACTTCGCGGCTATTTTCGGCGGGCAATCGGCCCGCGACTATTCCGAGTGTTGAGCTGTGAGTGACCTGAGTCATATCCGCAATTTTTCCATCATCGCCCATATCGATCACGGCAAGTCGACCCTGGCAGACCGTTTTATCCAGATGTGTGGTGGTCTGACCGAGCGTGAAATGGAAGCCCAGGTGCTGGATTCGATGGATCTCGAGCGCGAGCGCGGCATCACCATCAAAGCCCACAGCGTCACGCTTTATTACACCGCGCGCGACGGCAAGACCTACCAGTTGAATTTCATCGATACGCCCGGCCACGTCGACTTCACCTATGAAGTCAGTCGCTCGCTGGCCGCGTGCGAGGGTGCGCTGCTGGTAGTCGATGCTGGCCAGGGCGTCGAGGCGCAATCGGTAGCCAACTGCTACACGGCGATCGAACAGGGCCTGGAAGTGATGCCGGTGCTGAACAAGATGGACCTGCCACAGGCCGATCCGGACAAGGTCAAGGAAGAGATCGAGCACATCATCGGCATCGATGCGACCGACGCGGTGGCCTGCAGCGCCAAGAGCGGCATGGGCGTGGACGAGGTGCTCGAGCGCCTGGTCGCCGTGATCCCGCCGCCGACTGGCGATGTCGAGGCGCCGTTGCAGGCGTTGATCATCGACTCATGGTTCGACAACTATCTGGGCGTCGTATCGCTGGTACGGGTTCGCCACGGTCGTATCAAGAAGGGCGACAAGGTGCTGGTGAAATCCACTGGCAAGGTCCACCAGGTGGACAGTGTCGGCGTGTTCAACCCCAAGCACACCGCCACGGCAGACCTCAAGGCTGGCGAGGTGGGCTTCATCATCGCCGGCATCAAGGACATTCTCGGCGCTCCAGTGGGAGACACGCTGACACTGTCGAGCACGCCGGACGTGGAGATGTTGCCCGGTTTCAAACGCGTCAAGCCGCAGGTCTATGCCGGTCTGTTCCCGGTCAGTTCGGACGACTTCGAGGATTTTCGCGAAGCGCTGCAGAAGCTGACCCTTAACGATGCCGCGTTGCAATACGAACCGGAAAGCTCCGACGCGTTGGGCTTCGGCTTCCGTATCGGCTTCCTCGGCATGCTGCATATGGAGATCATTCAGGAGCGCCTCGAGCGCGAGTACGACCTGGATCTGATCACCACCGCGCCGACGGTTGTTTACGAGTTGCTGTTGAAGAACGGCGACACCATCTACGTCGACAGCCCTTCGAAGCTGCCCGACATGTCCTCCGTCGAGGACATGCGCGAGCCGATCGTGCGCGCCAACATCCTCGTGCCCCAGGAACACCTGGGCAACGTCATCACGCTATGCATCGAGAAGCGCGGCGTGCAGCGCGACCTGCAGTTCCTCGGCAGTCAGGTGCAGGTGCGTTACGACCTGCCGATGAGCGAGGTGGTGCTGGACTTCTTCGATCGCTTGAAATCGTGCAGCCGCGGTTACGCCTCGCTGGACTACAGCTTCGAATGCTTCCAGTCGGCCAACCTGACGCGCCTGGATATCCTCATCAACGGCGATAAGGTCGACGCGTTGGCACTGATCGTCCACCGCGACAATGCCCACTACAAGGGCCGCATCCTAGTCGAGAAGATGAAGGAGCTTATCCCGCGTCAGATGTTCGATGTGGCGATTCAGGCGGCCATCGGGGGCCAGATCGTTGCCCGCAGTACGGTCAAGGCGTTGCGCAAGAACGTTCTGGCCAAATGCTACGGCGGCGATGTGAGCCGTAAGCGCAAGCTGCTGGAAAAGCAGAAAGCCGGTAAGAAGCGCATGAAGCAGGTAGGCAACGTCGAAATCCCGCAGGAGGCGTTCCTCGCCGTGCTGAAGGTGGACAGCTGATATGTCGATCAATTTCCCGTTGTTGCTGGTTATCGCCGTGGCTGTCTGCGGCCTGTTGGCGCTGAGCGACCTGTTGTTCTTCGCCCCCCGCCGCCGGGCTGCGATCGCCAACTACGAAGGGCGCACCGGGGAAATCGATCCATCGACCCTTGAGGCATTGAACAAGGAGCCGGTGCTGATCGAGTACGGCAAGTCGTTCTTCCCGGTGCTGGCCATCGTGCTGGTGCTGCGCTCGTTCCTGGTCGAGCCGTTCCAGATTCCCTCCGGCTCGATGATCCCCACGTTGGAAGTTGGCGATTTCATTCTGGTGAACAAGTTCGCCTACGGCATCCGTCTGCCGGTAGTGGATACCAAGGTGATCGAAGTCAGCGACCCGAAGCGTGGCGACGTCATGGTGTTCCGCTATCCGAATCAACCGAGCATCAACTACATCAAACGGGTCGTCGGCCTGCCTGGCGACACTGTGCGTTACAGCAGCGATCGTCGGCTGTTCATCAACGATCAGCCGGTTGCCGAGACACTGGTCGGCGAGGAGCCGGGCAGCTTGGGCAGCGCCGTGCTGTATCGGGAAAAGCTGGGCGAGATGGAGCACCTGATTCGCAAGGAAATGGGCCGCTATCGCATCGAGCCGAGCCGCCAGTGGACCGTGCCGGCTGAGCACTACTTCATGATGGGCGATAATCGCGATAACTCGAATGACAGCCGCTATTGGCAGGACGAGTCGATTCCCGCGGAGCTGGCTGGCATGGTCCCGGACCGTAACATCGTCGGCAAGGCGTTCGCCGTCTGGATGAGCTGGCCTGATCCGAAGCTCAGCAATCTGCCGAATTTCTCCCGCGTGGGCCTGATTCACTGAAAGCTGTGAATTGCGGCCGTCGCTGAGCGAACCGGGCTCGCTATATTTGTCCTGCCCCGATCGGTGGGTATCGTAACGACATAGAGGTCGACATGAGTTTTGCGCGTTCGCAAAAAGGGCTGTCCATGCTGAGCTGGATCATGGTCCTGGCAATCGTGGCGTTTGTGGCCAGCACGGGATTTAAAATGTTCCCGCATTACTTCGATTACATGTCCATGGACAAGATCATCCAGTCCGTGGAAACCGACGAAGCGCTTGAGATTCAGAGCGTCGGGGAGTTCTATAGTCATGTCAGCAAGGGGATGCAGGTAAACGGCATCCGGAACATCGACCTGAAGGAAGCGCTGAAGGTCGAGATCCAGAACAACGAATTCAGGGCGCACCTGAAATACGAAAAACGCGAGCCGCTGATCCGCAATCTCGATCTGGTGGCGAACTTCGATAAAGAATATCGCCTAAGGATGCCGTGAGCACTTCGTTAGCCCGTCTCGAGCGCAGGCTCGGTTATCAATTCAAGGATCAGGAGCTGATGCTCCTGGCCCTGACCCATCGTAGCTATGCCGGACGCAACAACGAGCGTCTGGAGTTTCTCGGCGACGCCATTCTCAACTTCGTTGCCGGTGAGGCGCTGTTCAATCATTTTCCGCAAGCCCGTGAGGGGCAGCTGTCGCGTCTGCGCGCCCGTCTGGTCAAGGGCGAGACGCTGGCGGTGCTGGCGCGTGGATTCGAGCTCGGCGAATATTTGCGCCTGGGCTCCGGTGAGCTCAAGAGCGGCGGTTACCGCCGCGAATCTATCCTGGCCGACACCCTCGAAGCGCTGATCGGTGCCATTTATCTGGACGCGGGCATGGACGTTGCTCGCGAGCGGGTCGTCGCCTGGTTGGCCAACGAGCTGCAAGGCCTGACGCTGGTCGATACCAACAAGGACCCGAAGACCCGGCTGCAGGAATTTCTGCAATCGCGTGCCTGTGAGCTGCCGCGTTACGAGGTGGTGGATATTCAAGGCGAACCGCATTGCCGCACCTTCTTCGTCGAATGTCAGGTCGCTTTGCTGAACGAGAAAACCCACGGGCAGGGCGCTAGCCGCCGAATTGCCGAGCAGGTTGCCGCGGCAGCCGCATTGATCGCCTTGGGCGTGGAGAACGGACATGACTGACGAACAGCTGCAATCCGAAGACGTCAGCCGTTGCGGTTACGTGGCGATCGTCGGCCGGCCGAACGTCGGCAAGTCGACGCTGCTCAACCACATCCTTGGCCAGAAGCTGGCGATCACCTCGCGCAAGCCGCAGACGACGCGGCATAACATGCTCGGCATCAAGACCGAGGGCAGCGTTCAGGCCGTCTATGTGGACACGCCGGGGCTGCACAAGAATGGCGAGACGGCGCTCAACCGCTACATGAACCGCACTGCTGCCTCGGCATTGAAGGATGTCGACGTGGTGATCTTCGTCGTCGACCGCACCCGCTGGACCGACGAAGACCAGGCTGTGCTCGAGCGTGTGCAGTACGTTACCGGACCGTTGATCGTTGCGGTCAACAAGACCGACCGTGTCGAGGACAAGGCCGAGCTGTTGCCGCATCTGCGCTGGCTGGCCGAGCAGCTGCCGAACGCGGAGATCGTGCCGATTTCGGCGCAGCACGGACAGAACCTGGAAACGCTGGAAAAACTGGTCGCCGATCGTCTGCCCGAGAGTGAGCACTTCTTCCCGGAGGACCAGATCACCGATCGCAGCAGTCGTTTCCTCGCCGCCGAGCTGGTGCGCGAGAAGATCATGCGACAGCTTGGCGCCGAGGTGCCTTACCAGATCACCGTGGAGATCGAGGACTTCAAGCAGGAAGGCCGCGTGTTGCACATCCATGCGCTGATTCTGGTCGAGCGTGACGGGCAGAAGAAGATCATCATCGGCGACAAGGGCGAGCGCATCAAACGTATCGGCCAGGAAGCGCGCAAGGATATGGAAGTGCTGTTCGATTCCAAGGTCATGCTGCACCTGTGGGTCAAGGTGAAGGGTGGCTGGTCCGACGATGAGCGTGCGCTGCATTCGCTGGGTTACCAGTAAGCGCCGACCCACAATCAATGGTGCGCATCGCGCACCTTCTGGGCTGCCATGCACCAACCTGCGTTCGTTCTGCACAGTCGCCCATACAAGGAAAGCAGCGCGCTGGTCGACCTGTTCACCCCGCAGGGCCGGCTGCGTGCCGTCATGCGTGCCGCGCGTGGTAAGGCCGGCAGTCTGATCCGCCCCTTCGTATCGCTGGAAGTCGAGCTGCGCGGCAAGTCCGAGCTGAAGACCGTTGCCCGTCTCGAAAGCGCCGGCCCTGCGCACTGGCTCGATGGCCAGGCGCTGTTCAGCGGCATGTACCTCAACGAATTGCTGATTCGCCTGCTGCCTGCCGAAGACGCGCACCCCGCGCTATTCGATCATTACGTCGCGACACTGCCGGCCCTGGCCGCACATCGGCCGCTGGAGCCGCTGCTGCGTGCCTTTGAATGGCGGCTGCTCAGCGAGTTGGGCTATGGTTTTGCCCTCGATGTGGACATCGCCGGCCAGCCGATTGTCCCGCAGCGGCTCTATCACCTACTGCCCGACGCCGGCCTGGAGCCGGTCGCGGGATTTCAGCCGGGGCTGTTCAACGGCGCGGAACTATTGGCCATGGCCGAGGCCGATTGGCAGGTTCCGGGGGCGCTGGCCGCGGCCAAGCGGCTGATGCGCCAGGCCCTGGCTCCCCATCTGGGCGGTCGACCGCTGGTCAGCCGCGAATTGTTCATGAATCTGAAGGAGGCCCCGCGTGACTGAAGCCAATCGAATTCTGCTCGGCGTCAACGTCGACCACGTCGCCACACTGCGTCAGGCCCGCGGCACCCGCTATCCGGACCCGGTCAAGGCTGCGCTGGATGCGGAAGAGGCCGGCGCCGATGGCATCACCGTGCACCTGCGCGAGGATCGCCGGCATATCCAGGAACGCGATCTGCTGATGATGAAGGACGCGCTGCAGACGAGGATGAACTTCGAGATGGGGGTCACCGAGGCGATGCTCGCATTCGCCGAGCAGCTGTGTCCGGAGCACGTGTGCCTGGTCCCGGAAACGCGTCAGGAGCTGACTACCGAGGGTGGGCTGGACGTGCTCGGGCAGGAAGCACGCATTCGTGAGGCCGTCGAGCGTCTACGTGGCTGCGGTGCGGAAGTCTCGCTGTTCATCGATGCCGACCCGCGGCAGATCGAGGCGGCCGCACGTGTCGGCGCACCGGCTATTGAGTTGCACACCGGGCGCTACGCCGATGCCCACGGCGTTGCCGAGCGGGCCTGCGAGCTCGCGCGCATTCGCGACGGTGTCGAGGCCGGTCTGAGTCACGGCCTGATCGTCAACGCCGGCCATGGCCTGCATTACCACAACGCCGAAGCCATCGCGGCGATCCGAGGCGTCAACGAGCTGAATATCGGCCATGCCATCGTTGCCCATGCGCTGTTCGTCGGCTTCAAGCAGGCTGTCAAGGAAATGAAGCATCTGATCCTGAGTGCGGCGACGCGGGGCTGAAAGAATCGGGAGTGTTTCAGCCGCGATGACAGCGGCGGGCAGACTCCGATTGGTGAGGTAGCGCCGGGTGTCATCCGCTGGCAAGCCCGCTCCCACGCTAGTGCGGGGGGCGCCGTACTCAACCTGCAGAGCCCTCAGCGGCGCAGCAGGTTGATCAGTACGGTCAACACCACGCTGAGGATCACCATCGAGGTGATCGGGATGAACGCCTGGCTGCGTTCGGACTCGATGCGGATGTCGCCGGGCAATCGACCGAACCAGTTCAGCAGCCATGGGAAGTAGTGCCAAGCGATGCCGAGCAGTAGCAGCGCAGCGCCCGCCACGATCAACCAGCGTGCCATTTGATCTCCTCGTTTCGCTCCGTTCGCTTCGCCGGTCGTGTGCGGTATTCGACAAAGGCGGCGATCACCTGTGCGGCCAGCACCTCAACGGCTTCGCTGCGATTGCTGCCACGTAGCAGCTTGATCTGATACTCGCCCAGTTGTGGTAACCCATACTGCCCATCGAGACGCTGCAGGGGCGGGCGAATCAGGCTTGATGGATAGGGCGCGATGGCGAGATCGGCAATCATCGCGGCCTCCTGTCCCGAAGTCTGTTCGCTGGAGTAGGCCACTCGGTAGCTGCGGCCGATGCGGTCGAGTGCATCCAGTGCCTGTCGCCGCCAGGCGCAATCAGGGCTGGCCAGCGCCAGCGGCAGCGGCGTGCGCAGCGCGGCGACACCACCGGTGCGACCGGCCCAGACCAGCGGTTCGCTATGAATCGGCTCGCCTCGCGAATCGTCCTGGCCAAGATTGCCGACGGTGACCAGGGCGAGGTCCAGTTCGCCTGCGTCAATGCGCTCGATCATATCGATGCTGCGTGCGACCGACACATCCACTTCGACTCCGGGATGGCTGCGGGCGAACAACGCCAGCAGGCCGGGCAGAATGCGCGTCCCGACATCCGCCGGCGTTCCGAAGCGCACGCGACCCTGCAGCGCTGGCTGGAGGAAGTGCGCAATGGCTTCTTCGTTGAGTTTGAGCAGGCGTCGGGCATAGCCGAGCAGCGTCTCGCCTGCCGGTGTCAGGCGCACCTGCCGCGCCTCACGGACGAACAGGGAGCGCCCGAGGGTTTCTTCCAGCCGCTTGATCTGCATGCTGACCGCCGAGGTACTGCGATAGATCTGTCCGGCGGCGCGAGTGAAACTGCCGCTTTCGGCAATAGCAACGAAGGTGCGCAGGACATCGCTTTCCAGCAGGGGCGTCGAAGGGATAGTGGATTGCTCAAGCGGCTCGGACATAAGAGAGGCTTCAGTTTTTCTGAACACAGGCTTTCATATTAGTCGTTTGTTTGAACGACTGATGCCCGCTCATCCTGTAGGCAACCGGTGGCGCCACAGCCCGTGGCCACCGCGAGCGAAGCGGAGGTGAGCATGCCTGGTGAACGACGCGATACGCGTGTACGACAACAATCCGAGCCGCAGTTGCCGGACTTCTACATGCCGGCCATGTGGCCGCTGGATCTGCAGCGCAGCCTGCATGACTGGTTTCGCGCCTGGCGGCAGCGGCGCCTGTATCGGCGACTGCTGAAGCTGGATGATCGACAGTTGGCGTCGCGCGATCTGGATCGGCGCCGGCTCAGTAAAATGGCTCAGGCGCCGTTGCGCCAGTTGGTAGCGCAGCGGCGCAAGCGTCGATGCCCTGCGCGCCACGCTCGCTGAGCGGCCAACCTACTGTCAGGGCTTGCGGGCGAGGAGCACGGCGCGCATGGGGGCCGGCAGGCCTTCGACCGTTTTGCCGTGGTCTTGCGGGTCGAGGAAGTCGGGCAACGACTGGTAGCGCATCCAGTCGGTGCTGCGCTGTTCCTCAATGCTGGTCACGCTGACATCCACGCAGCGCACGTCGACAAAGCCGGCGCGGCGCAACCAGCATTCCAGCGCCTTCACCGAGGGCAAGAACCAGACGTTGCGCATCTGCGCATAGCGGTCTTCCGGCACCAGTGCGGTATTTTCGTCGCCTTCCACCACCAGGGTCTCTAGCACCAGTTCGCCGCCGCGTACCAGGCAGTCCTTGAGGTCGAGCAGATGGTCGACCGGCGAGCGGCGATGGTAGAGCACGCCCATGGAGAACACCGTCTCGAAGCCTTCGAGCCTGGCCGGCAGTTCTTCCAGGGCGAACGGCAGATGCCAGACCGGCAGCTCCTGCAGGTAGCGCTTCATCGCATGGAATTGGCAGAAGAACAGCCAGTTCGGGTCGACCCCGACCACGCTGTCGGCGCCGGCACCGAGCATGCGCCACATGTAGTAGCCGTTGCCGCAACCGACGTCGAGGATGCGTTTGCCGGCCAGATTCAGGTGCGGCGCAACCCGGTCCCACTTCCAGTCCGAGCGCCACTCTGTATCGACATGCACACCGAACACGTCGAACGGCCCCTTGCGCCATGGCGAGAGCCCCATCAACGCATCATGGGTGGCCTGGCGCGTGGCGTCGTCACAGGTCGCGTCGAGGCGGAAGCTGTCACGCAGTTCGACCTGTACGGGCGCTAGAGCAGGCAGTGCATCGACGGCACGCCGCCAGCGCGGCAGATCGCCGTGACCGACCGCGAGTTTGGCATCCAGCTGCTGCTGAACGCCGTTGGCCCAGGCGGCCAGCGGGGTGCCGGCCAGGCGCCAGGCAAGGGGAGTGAGGTCGAGGTTCATGGCAGGGCGATCAGCGAAGCGAAATTCAGGCACTGGAACCAGGGCACGACCTTGGAAAAGCCGGCATCCAGCAGCCGTTGGCGATGGGTCTCCAGGCTGTCGGGCTTCATCACGTTCTCGATGGCGCTGCGTTTTTGGGCGATTTCCAGTTCGCTGTAGCCATTGGCGCGCTTGAAGGCGATGTGCAGGTCGGTCAGCAACTGTTGCTCGTCTTCATCTTCGAAGCGCAGCTTCTCCGATAGGATCAGCGCACCACCGGGCACCAGCGCCTGGTGAATGCGGCCGAGCAGCGCCGGGCGCTGTTCCGGTGCGATGAACTGCAGGGTGAAGTTCAGCGCCACCAGCGAGCTGGGCTGGAACTGCAGAGCCAGGATGTCGCCCTCGATGACGTCGACCGGCAGCAGTTCCTGAAACATCGAGTCCTGCCCGTGGAGGTATTCGCGGCAGCGCTTGACCATTGCCGCGGAGTTATCCACGGCGACGACCTGGCAGTTGTCGGCAGTTACGTGACGTCGCAACGCCTGGGTCACCGCGCCCAGCGAGCAGCCGAGGTCGTACAGATGAGTATGCGGCTTTGCGAATTGGGCGGCGATCACGCCGATGTTCTCGACGATGGTCGGATAACCGGGCACAGAGCGCTTGATCATGTCGGGAAACACCCGCACCACGTCCTCGTTAAAGACGAAGTCCTGAATGCGGGGCAGGGGCTGGGCGAACAGGCGGTCGGGATCGTGACTCACGGTGTCGGGCGGCGTGTGTGAAAACGGGGCGGCATTGTAGCCGAAACCACGCTCGCCGCGGGCTCCGCCCGACTCAGCGTACCTCGATACGGCAATCGAACATGCCCGCTGGCTCGGCGTCGGCCTCCCACGGACGTTGATAGGTAAGGTACAGCCTGCCGCTGCCGGACTCCTGTGCCTCGAAGCGCCAGGTCGACAGGCCATCCCCGCCGATCATGTCGGCCTTCGGATTGCTGAACACCTCGGGGCCGAGGCTGCGCAATTGCTCCGCGGCTGCTTCGTGCAGAATCCAGCGATAGCCGGTGGTCGGGTTGCTCGGCAGGCTGACGATGAGTTGCTGGCCGCTCTGCAGCGTTTGCGGGCAGCGGTTGTCGTCGCTGAGCACGACGCTGGAGGGCGCCTTGTCGTTGCTTGCGCAGGCGGCGAGCAGGGCGACGCTGGCGGGCAGCAACAGACGAGGGATGTCGAAAGGCATGATCGGCACCGGTCGGAAAATGAGTTGGGAAGGATAGCCCAAAAGAGCCTGGTCGCAGGCGCGCACTCGGTCTGCGCCCGCTGCGAGGGGTGGAAGTGCAGCGCGACTTCCACCCCTCGACTACCGCTGGTCTGCATCTTGTCCCGCGTCAGAACAGCACCTTGGCCACATCGGCGAAGCGTTTGGCGAAATGCACCGTCAGGCCTTCCTTGAGGTAGTCGGGCAACTCTTCGAAGTCGCCGCGGTTGGCTTCCGGCAGGATCAGCTCGAAGATCTTCTGCCGCCGCGCCGCAATCACCTTCTCGCGCACTCCGCCGATCGGCAATACGTGACCGGTCAGCGTCAGCTCGCCGGTCATGGCCACGCCTTTCTTCGGCGGCTGGTTGCGCGCCAGCGAGAGCAGCGCGCTGGCCATGGTGATGCCGGCGCTGGGGCCGTCCTTGGGCGTCGCGCCTTCCGGCACGTGCAGGTGCACGAAGGCCTGGTCGAAGAACTCCGGGTCGCCCTTGAAGGTTTTCAGGTTCGAGCTGATGTAGCTGTAGGCGATCTCCGCCGATTCCTTCATCACGTCACCGAGCTTGCCGGTGAGCTTGAAGCCGCGGTTCAGCGTGTGGATGCGCGTGGCCTCGATCGGCAGGGGGGCGCCGCCCATGCTGGTCCAGGCGAGGCCTGTGATTACGCCGACGCCGGAGAGCACCTGTTCGCTGCGGAATACCGGTTTGCCGAGGTAGCTTTCCAGGTCCTTCGGCGTGATCTTCAGCACCGCTTGGGGGTCTTCCAGCAGCTGCACCACTGCCTTGCGCACCAGCTTGCCCAGCTGCTTCTCCAGCTGACGCACACCTGCTTCGCGGGCATAGCCTTCGATCACCGCTTTCATGGCGCTGTCGCTGATGGCTAGGCGCTGCTTGGGTACGCCGGTCTTGTTCAGCAGCTTGGGCCACAGGTGACGCTTGGCGATGGCCAGCTTCTCCTCGGCGATGTAGCCGGACAGGCGGATCACCTCCATGCGGTCGAGCAGCGGACCGGGAATCGAGTCCAGGGTGTTTGCTGTGCAGACGAACAGCACCTTGGACAGGTCCAGGCGCAGGTCCAGGTAATGGTCGAGGAATTCGACGTTCTGTTCCGGGTCCAGCGTCTCCAGCAGCGCGGAGGCCGGATCGCCCTGGTAGCTGCTGCTGAGCTTGTCGATCTCGTCGAGCATGATCACCGGGTTCATCACCTCGACATCCTTGAGCGCCTGCACCAGCTTGCCGGGCAGGGCGCCGATGTAGGTACGACGGTGACCCTTGATCTCCGCTTCGTCGCGCATGCCGCCGACGCTGAAACGATAGAACGGCCGGCCGAGGGATTCGGCGATGGACTTGCCGATGCTGGTCTTGCCCACGCCCGGTGGGCCGACCAGCAGCACGATGGAGCCGGCGATCTCGCCTTTGAAGGCGCCGACGGCGAGGAATTCGAGGATGCGGTTCTTGATGTCGTCGAGGCCGGCGTGATGCTTGTCCAGCACCTTGCGCGCGCGTTTGAGGTCGAGCTTGTCCTGGCCGAACACGCCCCAGGGCAGGGCGGTGGCCCAGTCCAGGTAGTTGCGGGTGACGGCATATTCCGGTGAGCCGGTCTCGAGGATCGACAGCTTGTTCAGTTCCTCGTCGATTCGCTTCTGCGCGGCGGGTGGCACCACCTTGCCCTCAAGACGGGCGCGGAACTCGTCGGCGTCGGCGCTCTTGTCGTCCTTGGTGATGCCCAGCTCGCGCTGGATGATCTTCAGCTGTTCCTTGAGGAAGAACTCACGCTGGCGCTCGCCGATCTTGCGGTTGACCTCGCCGGTCAGTTCCTTCTGCAGCCTGGCGACTTCCACTTCCTTGCGCAGCAGCGGCAACACCTTCTCCATGCGCTTGAGCACTGGCACGGTATCCAGCACTTCCTGCAGCTCCACGCCAGGCGCGGTGGTCAGCGCGGCGGCGAAGTCCGACAGCGGCGAGGGATCGTTGGGGCTGAATCGGTTCAGGTAGTTCTTCAGTTCTTCGCTGTACAGCGGGTTGAGCGGCAGGAGCTCCTTGATCGCGTTGATCAGTGCCATGCCGTAGGCCTTCACCTCGTCGCGCGGGTCGTCATCGCTTTTCGGGTAATCGACTTCCACCAGATACGGTGGTTTGCGCCGCAGCCAGCCGCGGATGCGCACCCGCGCCAGGCCCTGGGCGACGAACTGCAGCTTGCCGCCCTCCTGCGAGGCGTGATGCACGCGGACCATGGTGCCGTGCTCCGGCAGGCTGTCCGGGTCGAAGGTGGCCATGTCCAGCACCGGCGAGTCGACGAAGAACAGTGCCACGCGCTGGTGCGGCGTCTTCGCCACGCGATCCAGGGTCTCGGCCCAGGGATCTTCGTTGACGATCACCGGCAACACCTGCGCCGGGAAGAAAGGTCGGTTGTGCACCGGGATGATGTAGAGCTTGTCCGGCTGCTGTTGATCGGGCAGTACGAGACCGTTGGAGGAGATGATTTCCTGCTCGATATGATCCTGATTGACGTCGTCGTTCATGCGGCACCCGTTGCGAATACGTGCACCTTAGATGGGTGGTGGCCCGGATGATTTCAATCCCGTCGCATGGGGGTGGGCACTTCATGCAGGCTTCGGTACAGTGTTTGCACGCACAGGTGCCCATCATGCTCAACGCCCGTCTGCTTCGCCTGGATGACCAGACTCACCAGCACGCCCACGACTATCACCAGCTGGTGATGTCGCTTTCTGGACGCGCGGAATTCGAGGTCAATGGCTCGGGTGGCGAAGTCTGCCGGATGCGCGCCTGTCTGGTGCCGGGCGATGCCGACCACGGCTTCGCCGGCATGGGCGACAACCGCATGCTGATCATCGATCTCGACGAGCAGGATGTCGGCACCGAGGACCCCGAGCTGCTGGCCCGCCTGTTCGAAGCGCCACGCTACCCGGCGCTGGACGCCGATTTCCAGAACCTGCTGGCCTACGCCGGTGCCGAGCTGGCGCGCTACGGCAGCGACCCGCTGCTGGCCCGGGCGCTGGGCGGCGTGCTGTTGCGGGCACTGCACCTGCGACTGTTCGGCGAGTCAGTTCAGCGCCCGGCCGGACCGCTCGATCTGCAGCGGCTGGACAGCCATATTCAGGGCAACCTGGCGCGACGCATCACGGTCGCCGAGTTGGCCCAGGTGGTCTGCCTCAGCCCCAGCCACTTCCACGCCCAGTTCAAGGATTGCGTCGGCCTCACGCCGCACCAGTACCTGCTCAAGACCCGCCTCGATCGTGCCGCCCGCCTGCTGCGCGAAACGCCGCTGCCACTGGTGCGGATTGCCGAGGAGTGCGGTTTCTCCAGCCAGAGCGCATTGACCACGGCGACCCGCCGCTACCTCGGTCTGACCCCTCGCGGATTGCGCAAGTCGGACTCCTGAGCTTTCTCCTGATTGCCCTGTTTTCGGGCTCTTCAGCTACCAGGGGTATATTCCTGCGCCATCCTGGTGCGCTTTCATTACGGCCGCGTTTCCGCGTCCGGCTTTCGTAGTTTTTCGTAAAACTTCCGTAGTTTTGCGCAAGAACGGCTCGTCTTGCAGACCTACATTCCGTCTCCCGACCTGGCTCTTCGTCTTGTGCTGCACCATCAGCCTGGCCGTGGACTAGACCTATAAGCAGACACAATCACAAGAGGAGCGGCGCATGTTCAAGGCCGGTCACGTGCTGGAAGGCGCCTTCGCCAACCAGAAAGCCGCGGAATTCTTTCCCGCCATCAGCGCGAACTACAGCGTTGACGAGGCGCAATATCTCACCGAACTGTTGCAGCTTGCCGATCCCGGCGAGGCGGGCATTGCCGCCATTCGCGAGCGCGCGCGCAGCCTGATCGAGGCGGTGCGTGGGCGTGACAATGCCGTCGATACCCTCGATGCGCTGCTGCGCCAGTACAGCCTGGACACCCAGGAAGGGCTGATGCTGATGTGCCTGGCCGAAGCGCTGCTGCGGGTGCCGGATGCCGCCACGGCTGACGCGCTGATCCGCGACAAGCTCAACGCCGCCGAGTGGGAACGCCACCTCGGCCAGAGCGACAACGTGCTGGTCAACTTCGCCGCCTGGGGGCTGGTGATGACCGGCAAGGTGGTCGATCCGGAAACTGCCGATGGCCGCCCGAAGAACGTCATCGGTCGTTTGCTCAAGCGCTCCGGTGAGCCGGTGATCCGCCGCGCGATGAACCAGGCGATGAAGCTGATGGGCAAGCAGTTCGTGCTTGGCCGGACCATCGCCGAAGCGCTGAAGAACGGCCGTCCCGAGCGCGAGAAGGGCTACACCTATTCCTTCGACATGCTCGGTGAAGCGGCGCTGACTGCCGAGGACGCCGCCAAGTACATGGCTGACTATCGTCAGGCCGTGGAGACCGTCGGTGCCGAGCCGCAGGTCGGCAAGGGCCCGCGTCCGTCGGTGTCGATCAAGTTGTCGGCGCTGCATCCACGTTACGAAGTCGCCCAGCGCGAGCGCGTGCTCACCGAGCTGTTCGCCAGTGTGCGCGAACTGGCCGTGCTGGCGCGTCAGCGCAATGTCGGGATCACCATCGATGCCGAGGAGGCCGACCGCCTCGAGCTGTCGCTGGAACTGTACGAAAAGCTCCTGCGCGACCCGGCTATCGCCGGCTGGGGTGAGTTCGGCCTGGTCATCCAGGCTTATTCCAAACGCTGCCTGCCGGTGCTGGTCTGGTTGACGCTGCTCGGTCGTGAGCTTGGCGAACGCATTCCGCTGCGGCTGGTAAAGGGCGCCTACTGGGACAGTGAGATCAAGCAGTGCCAGGTCCAGGGCCTGGACGGCTACCCCGTCTACACGCGCAAGGAAGGCACTGACACCTCCTACCTCGCCTGCGCGCGCTACCTGTTGTCCGAGCACACCCGTGGGGTGATCTACCCGCAGTTCGCCAGCCACAACGCGCACACCGTCAGCTGCATCCTGGCCATGGCCGAGGAAATCTCACAGCCGCGCGAGTTCGAGTTCCAGCGCCTGCACGGCATGGGCGATGCCCTGTACGACACGGTGATCGAGAAGTACGCCCGCAACGTACGCATCTACGCCCCGGTCGGCGCGCACAAGGACCTGCTGCCCTATCTGGTGCGCCGCCTGCTGGAGAACGGTGCCAACTCGTCCTTCGTTCATCAGCTGGTCGACCCGCGCGTGCCGGTCGAATCGCTGATCGATCACCCGGTGAGCCAGCTGCGCAGATTCGCCGCACCGGGCAACCCCCGCATTCCGCTGCCGCCGGCGCTGTTCGGCAATCGCAAGAACTCCCAAGGGATCAACATGAATATCCAGAACCAATGGAACGACCTGGCCAGCGCCTACCAACCTTTCCTCGAGCGCCAGTGGCAGGCTGCGCCGATCATCAGCGGGCAAAGGCTCGCCGGAACGCCGTCCGACGTGCGCTGCCCCTATGACCTGAACAAGGTTGTCGGCCAGGCGCAGTTCGCCAGCGCCGACCAGGCGCGCCAGGCCATCGATCGCCTGGCAGCCTACTGGCCGACTTGGAATGCCACGCCGGTGGAAGCCCGTGCCGCTGTGCTGGAACGCCTGGGCGATCTGCTGGAGCAGCACCGCGCCGAGCTGATGGCGCTGTGCACCGTGGAAGCCGGCAAGTCGCTACAGGACGGCATCGACGAAGTACGCGAGGCGGTGGATTTCTGCCGTTACTACGCTCAGCAGGCGCGGCAGAAGCTCGGTCGCGAAGAGTTGAAAGGCCCGACCGGAGAGCGTAACGAGCTGTTCCATGAAGGCCGCGGCGTGTTCGTCTGCGTCAGCCCGTGGAACTTCCCGCTGGCAATCTACCTCGGCCAGATCACCGCGGCACTGGTGGCCGGCAACACCGTGCTGGCCAAGCCGGCCGAGCAGACCAGCCTCATCGCTGCGCGTGCGCTTGAACTGATGTTCGAAGCCGGCCTGCCGAAAGAGGCAATCGCCTTCCTGCCAGGCGATGGCGCTACCCTGGGCGGCGTGTTCTGTCGCGATCCGCGGGTGGTCGGCGTGTGCTTCACCGGCTCGACCGACACGGCGCGCATCATCAACCGCCAGCTGGCCGAGAAGGAAGGCCCGATCGCCACGCTGATCGCCGAAACCGGCGGGCAAAACGCGATGATCGTCGATTCCACCGCGCTGCCCGAGCAGGTGATCAAGGACGCCGTCGGCTCCGCCTTCACCAGCGCCGGTCAGCGTTGCTCTGCGTTGCGCGTGCTCTACGTGCAGCGTGATATCGCTGACCGGGTGATCGAGCTGCTCAAGGGCGCGATGGCCGAGCTGAACGTCGGCCCGCCCCATCTGCGCGAGAACGACATCGGCCCGGTGATCGACCAGGAAGCTCGTGAAGGCCTGTTGGCGCATATCCAGCAGCTCAAGAGCGAAGGGCGCCTGATCGCCGAGGCGACATTGCCGGCTGGTCTGAACGGTCATTTCGTGGCGCCGGTGGCCTTCGAGATCGACGGCATTCACCAGCTCAAGAAAGAGCAGTTCGGGCCCGTGCTGCACGTGGTGCGCTACGACGCGGCGGATCTGGAAAAGGTCGTGGCGGCGATCAACGGCACCGGCTACGGCCTGACCCTCGGCGTGCACAGCCGCAACGAGGAAACCGCCGAACGCATCGAGCAACTGGCGCGGGTCGGCAACCTCTACGTCAATCGCAACCAGATTGGTGCCGTGGTCGGCGTGCAGCCGTTCGGCGGCTGTGGCCTGTCCGGCACAGGTCCGAAGGCGGGCGGCCCCAGCTATGTGCTGCGCTTCGCCAACGAGCGGACCACCTCCACCAACACCACAGCGGTGGGCGGCAACGCCTCGCTGCTGTCGCTCGGAGACGACTGAACGCATTCACGCTGTACCACCGAGTGAATGGCCTTGGTCATTCACCTAGCGCATCACGCTAAACCTCCCGGCCGCTCAGGCGGCCGGAACACAACAACAATTGGACAGTTGGCGGACGCTCTTCCGCCACTGACGGGCCCGGGTTGGGTCTGTCACAGGTGATGGCCTTTTCGCTATCGCCCTCTGCCAAGGTGCAGCGTGGGTCCGCTCGCGTTGCGCCGAACAACAACTAACGAGGGACACACATGAGCATCAGTACACCCACGCTGATCACCTTTCTGATCTACATCGCGGCGATGATCCTGATCGGTTTCGTCGCTTACCGCGCCACCAAGAACTTCGACGACTACATCCTCGGCGGTCGCAGCCTCGGCAGCTTCGTCACGGCGCTGTCGGCCGGTGCCTCGGACATGAGCGGCTGGCTGCTGATGGGCCTGCCCGGTGCGATCTTCGTCGCTGGTCTGTCGGAAAGCTGGATCGCCATTGGCCTGATCGTCGGCGCCTGGCTGAACTGGCTGTTCGTCGCCGGGCGCCTGCGCGTGCACACCGAGCACAACCACAACGCGCTGACGTTGCCGGATTACTTCTCGCACCGCTTCGAGGACGAGAGCCGCATGCTGCGGATCTTCTCCGCGCTGGTGATCCTGGTGTTCTTCACCATCTACTGCGCCTCGGGCGTGGTCGCCGGCGCACGGCTGTTCGAGAGCAGCTTCGGCGTTCCGTACGAATACGCACTGTGGATCGGCGCCGCGGCGACCATCCTCTATGTGTTTATCGGTGGCTTCCTGGCCGTCAGTTGGACCGACACCGTGCAGGCGACGCTGATGATCTTCGCGCTGCTGATCACCCCGGTGTTCGTCATCCTCGCCCTGGGCGACATGGGCGCTGCGATGGACACCATCGCCACCCAGAACCCGGCCGCCTTCGACATGTTCAGCGGACTCTCTTTTGTCGCGATCATCTCGTTGCTGGCCTGGGGCCTGGGTTACTTTGGCCAGCCGCATATCCTGGTGCGCTTCATGGCGGCCGACTCGATCAAGACCATCCCCAACGCCCGCCGCATCGGCATGGCCTGGATGATCCTGACGCTGGCCGGTGCCGTGGCGGTGGGCTTCTTCGGTATCGCCTACTTCGCCGGACATCCCGAACTGGCCGGGCCGGTCACCCAGAATGGTGAGCGTGTTTTCCTCGAGCTGGTGAAGATCCTGTTCAACCCGTGGGTCGCCGGCATCATTCTCTCCGGCGTACTGGCGGCGGTGATGAGCACCCTCAGTGCGCAGTTGCTGGTCAGCTCCAGCGCCCTGACCCAGGACTTCTACAAGGCCATGCTGCGCAAGAATGCCTCGCAGACCGAGCTGGTCTGGGTCGGCCGGGCGATGGTGCTGCTGATCGCGCTGATCGCCATCGGCATCGCCTCCAACCCTGACAGCAAGGTACTGGGTCTGGTGTCCTACGCTTGGGCCGGTTTCGGCGCGGCATTCGGTCCGGTGGTGTTGATCTCGCTGCTGTGGAAGCGCATGACCCGCAACGGTGCGCTGGCCGGCATGCTGGTCGGTGCGGTCACCGTGGTGGTGTGGAAGGAATTCATCGGTCTGGGCCTGTACGAAATCATCCCGGGCTTCATCCTCGCCAGCATCGCCATCTATGTAGTGAGCAAGATGGGCGCCGAACCCGCCCCGACCATCATCAAGCGCTTCGAGGAAGCTGACGCGGATTACCACGCCGGCTAAGGCTACTGTCGGAGTGTCGCCGCGGCGCGAAGCGGGGGCGCGCTCCCACAGTTGGTTGCTGCTGCGGTTCTTGCTGCCAACATCTACAAAAAACCCCGGCTAGCCGGGGTTTTGCGTTTCTGCGGCAGTTTCACTCGTCCGCTACCAGATTGGATCGGTCGTCCACTGCACCCGCGGCGATCAGGTGTTCGGCTTCGTCTTCCGGCACGTGGATGCTGGTGCCGTCGATATTCATCACCGACATGCGTGCCTGGGGATCGGTGGTGATGCGGACGTCCATCAGGGCGCTGCGGTGCGTGTTGCCGTTGATGACCACGGCGCAGGTGCCGGTGGTGGTGTCGATGTCTACGGTCATGATCTATCTCCCGAAGCGGTGCAAAAGCCGCGCGCGGTTCGCCCGGCGTTTCCATGTCGACCACGAACAGGGTGCATCCGTTGTACCTGTTACTGGAAAAACAGGGTTAAATGTTACGATATAACATGTTATATTCTCGCCCCGCGAAGCTGGCTCCGCTACCGGATGCCGGCGCACAGCCGTCTTCGGTTGCCTCGGAAGGCAACCGCCACTGTCTGGAGAGTCACATGAAACTGAAGCGTCATCCCCTGGCCTGGGCGATCAGCCTGGCCCTGGTTCCGGCTGCCTGGGCCGCCGAGCCGGTCGAACTGCAATCCGTCGTGGTCAGCGCCAGCGGCCTGGCCAAGCAGAGCCATGAGATGACCACGCCGGCTGCCGTGATGGAGGGAGATGAACTGGTGCTGCGTCGCGAGGCAACGCTGGGTGAAACGCTGGAAAGCCTGCCTGGCGTACGCTCCAGCAGCTTTGGCGCCGGTGCGGCGCGCCCGGTGATTCGCGGGCTGGATGGCGCACGGGTCAAGGTGCTGAGCGATGGAGTGGAGCTGCTCGATGCCTCGACCATCAGCCCCGACCACGCGGTGACCAGCGAGCCGCTACTGGCCGAGCGCATCGAGGTCCTCAAGGGTCCGGCAACCCTGCTCTACGGCGGCGGCGCAATCGGCGGCGTGGTCAACGTGATCGACAAGAAGATCCCCACCCGCGTGCCGGAGAAGGGCTACGAAGGCGAGCTGGAGCTGCGCACCAACAGCGTCGCCAACGAAGGGTCAGGGGTGTTCGGCATCACCGCTGGCAGCGGCAACTTCGCCGTGCGCGCCGAAGGCACTAAGCGCCAGGCCGACCCTTATGAAATCCCCGGTTCGCCGGACAAGCAGGAAGGTTCCTACAACGACACCGACAGCTTCAATCTCGGCGCCAGCTTCATTGGCGAGCGCGGTTACATCGGCGCCGCCTACGGTGAGCAGAACAACCGCTACGGGCTGCTGGCCCATGAGCACGCCGATTGCCACACCCACGGCAGCGACTGGCATTGCGGCGGCCATGATGATCACGACGATGACGACGACCATGATCATGACGAACATGGCAGCGTACCTTATGTCGACATGCGCCAGAAGCGCTGGGATCTGCGTGGCGAGCTGAGCGATCCGCTGCAGGGATTCGAGCTTGCGCGGCTGCGCATCGGCCACAGCGACTATCAGCACAAGGAAATCGAAGGCGGGGAAGTGGGCACCCGCTTCAACAACGATGCCACCGACGCACGCCTGGAGCTGACCCATCAGCCACTGTTCGGCTGGCGCGGTGTGGTCGGCGCGCAGACGCTGCGTCGCGACTTCGAAGCCCTCGGCGAAGAGGCCTACGTGCCGCAGACGCTGACCCGCAACCACGGCCTGTTCCTGCTCGAGGAATACACCGCCGGCGCCTGGCGCTACGAACTCGGCCTTCGCCACGAATGGCAGGACATCGATGCCGATGGCCGTCCGGATACCGATCACAGCGGCACCTCGATGTCCGCCGGTGCGGTCTGGACCTTCGCGCCGCAGTACTCGCTGGGCTTCTCGCTGACGCGCTCGCAGCGCCTGCCCAGTGCTGAGGAGCTCTACGCCAGCGGCCCACATGCGGCGACCCGCACCGTTGAGCTGGGCAATGTCGATCTTGAAGAAGAAACCTCGCACAACGCCGAAATCACCCTGCGCAAGTTCGCCGGCCGCACGACCTTCAGCCTCAGCGTTTTCCGCAACGAGGTGGATGACTTCATCTATGCCGCCGACACCGGCAACGACATCGGTGGCGGCTACCGCGAGATCGAATACCGCCAGCAGGACGCCGTGCTCACCGGGGCGGAAGGGGAGGTGCGCTTCCAGGTCACCGACGCCACCGCCTTCACCCTCTTCGGCGACCACGTGCGTGGCAAGCTGCGCGACGGCGGCGGCGACCTGCCGCGTATCCCCGCCGATCGCCTGGGTGTGCGGGTGGACCAGAGCTTCACCCCGGCGCTCAACGGCCAGCTGGAGTTCTATCGCGTGCAGCGCCAGGACGAGCTGGCCGACTACGAAAGTGAAACCGATGGCTACAACATGCTGGGCGCCAGCCTCGGTTATAGCGGCTCGCTGAACCAGACCGATTACCTGCTCTACCTCAAGGCCAACAACCTGCTGGACGAAAAGGCCCGTCAGCACACCTCCTTCATCAAGGATGAGGTGCTGCTGCCTGGGCGCAATCTGACGGTAGGCGTGCGCCTGGCGTTCTGAGGCGGACAGTTGCCTTGCAACACTGACGAGGGCTGGCAGCTACTGCCGGCCCCGTCCATTCCGGCAGGCAAAACCTCGCGGTCACGCGCAAGTACGCGGATGACGCGCTATCCTTGCGCCCCTCGATTGTTCCGTTGCGGGTGGCGGTCGTTGTCCGCGCTGGCGATGGAACGTCAGGACCAACAAGGAAAACAAGTCCCATGAACGTCAGCACACCCACTCTGATCACTTTCGTGGTCTACATCGCGGCGATGATCCTGATCGGTTTCATCGCCTACCGCGCCACCAAGAACTTTTCCGACTACATCCTCGGCGGTCGCAGCCTCGGCAGCTTCGTCACGGCGCTGTCGGCCGGCGCCTCGGACATGAGCGGCTGGCTGCTGATGGGCTTGCCCGGTGCGATCTTCGTCGCCGGTCTCTCGGAAAGCTGGATCGCCATTGGCCTGATCGTCGGCGCCTGGCTGAACTGGCTGTTCGTCGCCGGGCGCCTGCGCGTGCACACCGAGCACAACCACAACGCGCTGACGTTGCCGGATTACTTCTCGCACCGCTTCGAGGACGAGAGCCGCATGCTGCGGATCTTCTCCGCGCTGGTGATCCTGGTGTTCTTCACCATCTACTGCGCCTCGGGCGTGGTCGCCGGCGCACGGCTGTTCGAGAGCAGCTTCGGCGTTCCGTACGAATACGCACTGTGGATCGGCGCCGCGGCGACCATCCTCTATGTGTTTATCGGTGGCTTCCTGGCCGTCAGTTGGACCGACACCGTGCAGGCGCCGCTTACCCCCGCCGATCGCCTGGGTGTGCGGGTGGACCAGAGCTTCACCCCGGCGCTCAACGGCCAGCTGGAGTTCTATCGCGTGCAGCGCCAGGACGAGCTGGCCGACTACGAAAGTGAAACCGATGGCTACAACATGCTGGGCGCCAGCCTCGGTTATAGCGGCTCGCTGAACCAGACCGATTACCTGCTCTACCTCAAGGCCAACAACCTGCTGGACGAAAAGGCCCGTCAGCACACCTCCTTCATCAAGGATGAGGTGCTGCTGCCTGGGCGCAATCTGACGGTAGGCGTGCGCCTGGCGTTCTGAGGCGGACAGTTGCCTTGCAACACTGACGAGGGCTGGCAGCTACTGCCGGCCCCGTCCATTCCGGCAGGCAAAACCTCGCGGTCACGCGCAAGTACGCGGATGACGCGCTATCCTTGCGCCCCTCGATTGTTCCGTTGCGGGTGGCGGTCGTTGTCCGCGCTGGCGATGGAACGTCAGGACCAACAAGGAAAACAAGTCCCATGAACGTCAGCACACCCACTCTGATCACTTTCGTGGTCTACATCGCGGCGATGATCCTGATCGGTTTCATCGCCTACCGCGCCACCAAGAACTTTTCCGACTACATCCTCGGCGGTCGCAGCCTCGGCAGCTTCGTCACGGCGCTGTCGGCCGGCGCCTCGGACATGAGCGGCTGGCTGCTGATGGGCTTGCCCGGTGCGATCTTCGTCGCCGGTCTCTCGGAAAGCTGGATCGCCATTGGCCTGATCGTCGGCGCCTGGCTGAACTGGCTGTTCGTCGCCGGCCGGCTGCGGGTACACACCGAGCACAACCACAACGCCCTGACCTTGCCGGATTATTTCTCGCATCGCTTCGAAGACGAGAGCCGCATGCTGCGGATCTTCTCCGCGCTGGTGATTCTGGTGTTCTTCACCATCTACTGCGCCTCGGGCGTGGTGGCCGGTGCGCGACTGTTCGAGTCCACCTTCGGCATGCCCTACGAGTACGCGCTGTGGGTCGGTGCAGCGGCGACCATTCTCTACGTGTTCATCGGCGGCTTCCTGGCGGTGAGCTGGACCGACACCGTACAGGCCACGCTGATGATCTTCGCGCTGCTGATCACCCCGGTGTTCGTCATTCTCGCCCTCGGCGACATGGGCACCGCGATGGCCACTATCGAAGCGCAGAACCCGGCCAACTTCGACATGTTCCGCGGGCTGTCCTTCGTCGCCGTCATTTCGCTGCTGGCGTGGGGCCTGGGCTATTTCGGCCAACCACACATTCTGGTGCGCTTTATGGCCGCCGACTCGATCAAGACCATCCCCAACGCCCGCCGCATCGGCATGACCTGGATGATCCTGACCCTGGCCGGCGCGGTCGCGGTGGGCTTCCTCGGCATCGCCTACTTCGCTGATCATCCGGAGCAGGCCGGTGCGGTCAGCCAGAACGGCGAGCGGGTATTCATGGAGCTGGTGAAGATCCTGTTCAACCCCTGGGTTGCGGGCATCATCCTCTCCGGCGTGCTGGCGGCGGTGATGAGCACCCTCAGTGCCCAGCTGCTGGTCAGCTCCAGCGCGCTGACCCAGGACTTCTACAAGGCGATGCTGCGCAAAAATGCCTCGCAGACCGAACTGGTCTGGGTCGGCCGCGGCATGGTGCTGTTGATCGCACTGATCGCCATCGGCATCGCCTCCAACCCCGACAGCAAGGTGCTGGGCCTGGTGTCCTACGCCTGGGCGGGCTTCGGCGCGGCGTTCGGGCCGGTGGTGCTGATCTCGCTGCTGTGGAAGCGCATGACCCGTAACGGTGCCTTGGTTGGCATGCTGGTCGGTGCGGTCACTGTGGTGGTGTGGAAGGAGTTCATCGGTCTGGGCCTGTACGAAATCATCCCCGGTTTCATCCTCGCCAGCATCGCCATCTATGTCGTGAGCAAGATGGGCGCCGAACCCGCCCCGAGTATCGTCAAGCGCTTCGAAGAAGCCGACGCGGACTACCACGCCGGCTGATCTGCACAGCGCAGGTCGAGCATGGCGGCTCGACCTGCGGTTGGATCCAGTATCCCGGTTCTAACCGTTCCGCCCCATATCGATATTTGCCACTGCCCGGCCTCTCCGTCGAGGCTGTCCGGGCTTCAATTCGTCACTTCCGACAAGTCGATCCGCCGCCAGCGTGCTTCGGCGAAGCTGTACACAGCGAAGGCCAGCAGGCCGACCCCGATTGCCAACAGCAGCGCGCCACCCGCAGGCATGCCCTGAAGCGCTTCGAGCGCTTCCTTGAGGCCCGGTGGATCGGTGGGCTCGTAGCGGCTACCGCCCATGAACAGCACCATCGGCATTGATATCGGTGATGGCGGCGGCGGGCCTCCACACTGTCCACCAGGCCAGGCCAAGAAGGGTAACTGCTGACGCGCCAGGCGCCGGCTGGTCACGCTCAGGCAAGGCCGATGAGGCCTTGCCTGTCTCTGGAGTCATCTATGTCACGTCTTCTCGTGTTGTTTCTCGGGGTGTTCCTGCTGAGCGGCTGTACCGTGCATGAGTACACCGGCCACGGTTATCACCGGTCTCATTACCACAGTGATTATCGAGAGTATCGGTACGACGCCTATCCAAGTCGCCATTACCAGTACGACCGTTCCGGTTATTCCCGCCATGCTCCACCGGTGGTGGTTCGACAAGAACGCTACGAGCAGCATCGAGGCAAGCGTAATGACCATCCTTCCCGGCACTACAGCCAAGGCGGCGACCGTCATAACAAGCAGAACGCGGTGCGCCACCCTGTTCAACAAAGGAGCTACCAGCCGGCTAGATCCCAGCAGCATCGCGATCGTCGCCGCGAGTGGTAGTGGCGTGGCGTTGCCGCCGACGATGAGCCGTGGCCTGACTCGCTCTGACTTCCTCCTTACGCCGTAGCATGCCGCCACGTAATCTCCCGCCGCATTCCCTTGCAGTGGGGTTGGTATCTTCGCCGTCGCTTCCCGCCACCGATCTTCTTACGCAACGCTAGAGTCAATGCGCTCTCGACCGCGGTGTCGATGCGCGCTACGGGGTGGTATTTCTGACATGCCGGATGCTCTGGGTGCGACGCTGGCGATTATCGGTCGATGAGCCGATAATCGCCCCGATGTCAGCGTCCGGGGTGTCCTGCATGACCGATGAATCACGAGTTCTCCAGCCACCGATGGCGCCGCCCATCGTCGCGTCCCCCGCCAAACGCATCGAGGCGCTAACCGGCGATCCTAACTTCATGACTTCGCTGGCGCGCGGGTTGGCTGTGATTCATGCGTTCCAGGAGCGGAAGCGCCACCTGACCATCGCGCAGATCAGCCACCGCACAGAGATCCCCCGCGCCGCGGTGCGCCGCTGCCTGCATACCCTGATGAAACTTGGCTACGTCACCACCGACGGGCGCACCTATTCGCTGTTGCCCAAGGTGCTGACCCTCGGCCACGCCTATCTGTCGTCCACGCCGCTGGCAGTTACCGCGCAGCCGATTCTCGACCGCCTCAGCGAGCAGCTTCACGAGGCCTGTTCGATGGCGACGCTGGAGGGTGATGAGGTGCTCTATGTGGCGCGCTCGGCCACCCCTCAGCGGCTCATCTCGGTGGATCTGTCGGTGGGCAGTCGGCTGCCTGCCTATTGCACGTCGATGGGCCGCATCCTGCTGGCGGCGCTGGACGACGCGGCGCTCGACGACTACCTGGGGCGAGCCGACCTGCAGGTAAAGACCAGTCGCACCTTGCACAGCCCCGAGGCGCTACGCGAAAACATCGCCGAGATTCGCCAGCAGGGTTGGGTCATCATCGATCAGGAACTGGAAATGGGCCTGCGTTCGTTGGCCGTTCCACTCAAGGATTCCGCCGGCCAGGTGCTGGCCGCGCTGAACGTCGGCACCCACGCCGGGCGCGTCTCGCGTCAGGAGCTGGAGACCCGATTCCTGCCCGTGCTGCTGGAAGCCAGCCGTGAATTGAGCACACGGCTGTTCCATTGATTGGATGCTCGCAGCATTCGCGACTACGGTGCTCTGGCTAGCTTCAGCGCGCTGATGTCGGCGTCGTTCATCACGCAGATACGGTGTCTAATGCGTTCGATAATCGAACGGTATGTCGATTATCGGATTGTTTGGCTGGGGATGGACCGTTAACGTTTTCACAACGCAATTGGCGTACTGAAAACAACACGAGATCCGACTCATGGCTGAACTCCTCTCGCTCCGCGAAGCGGTCGAGCGCTTTCTCCAGGATGGCGACACCGTCGCCCTGGAAGGCTTTACCCACCTGATTCCCACCGCAGCCGCCCATGAAATCGTGCGCCAGGGGCGCAAGGACCTGACCCTGGTGCGCATGACACCGGACCTGGTCTACGACCTGCTGATCGGTGCCGGTTGCGCGAAGAAGCTGATCTTCTCCTGGGGCGGCAATCCCGGCGTCGGCTCGCTGCATCGTCTGCGTGATGCGGTGGAGAAGGGCTGGCCGCAGCCGCTGGAGATCGAGGAGCACAGCCACGCCGACCTCGCCAATGCCTATGTCGCCGGTGCCTCCGGCCTGCCGTTTGCGGTGCTGCGCGCGTATGCCGGCTCCGACCTGCCCAAAGTCAATCCGCTGATCAAGTCGGTCACCTGCCCGTTCACCGGGGAAGTGCTGGCGGCCGTGCCCAGCGTGCGCCCGGACGTCACCGTGATCCACGCGCAGAAGGCCGATCGCAAAGGCAACGTGCTGATCCAGGGCATTCTTGGTGTGCAGAAGGAAGCCGCCCTGGCAGCCAAGCGCTGCATCGTCACCGTCGAAGAGATCGTCGATGACCTCCAGGCGCCGATGAACGCCTGCGTGCTGCCGACCTGGGCCCTGAGCGCGGTGTGCCTGGTGCCGGGTGGCGCGCACCCGTCCTACGCGCATGGCTACTACGAGCGAGACAACCGTTTCTACCAGGCTTGGGACCCGATCGCCCGTGACCGCGAGGCGTTCAGCGCCTGGATCGACACCTACATTCGCGGCACCGCCGACTTCGCCGCCTATCGCGCGAAGATCGCCCAGCAGGAGGCCAACTCATGAGCGCTTACAACACAAACGAAATGATGACCGTCGCCGCGGCCCGTCGGCTGGGCAATGGCAGTGTCTGCTTCGTCGGCATCGGCCTGCCGTCCAAGGCCGCCAACCTGGCCCGCCTGACCCACGCCCCGGAAGTGGTGCTGATCTACGAATCCGGCCCGATCGGCGCCAAGCCTTCGGTGCTGCCGCTGTCCATCGGTGACGGCGAGCTGGCCGAAACTGCCGACACGGTGGTGCCAACTGGCGAAATCTTCCGCTACTGGCTGCAGGGCGGGCGCATCGACGTCGGCTTTCTCGGCGCCGCGCAGGTGGACAAGTACGGCAACATCAACACCACGGTGATCGGTGACTACCACCAGCCCAAGGTGCGCCTGCCAGGTGCCGGCGGCGCGCCGGAGATCGCCGGCAGCGCCAAGCAAGTGCTGATCATCCTCAAGCAGTCGCATCGCACCTTCGTCGACAAGTTGGCTTTCATCACCTCGGTCGGCTTCGGTGAGGGCGGCGATCACCGCAAGCAGTTGGGCCTGCCGGGTGCCGGTCCGGTGGCGATCATCACCGATCTGTGCATCATGGAGCCGGAAGAGGGTACTAACGAATTCGTGGTCACCGCTCTGCATCCGGGTGTGGCCCGCGAGCAGGTGATCGAGAATACCGGTTGGCAGATCCGCTTCGCCGACAACGTGGTCGTCACCGAGGCGCCGCGTGCCGAGGAGCTGGAAGCGCTGCGCGCCCTGGAAGCGCGCACGGCTGCCGCCCATGGTCAGCTGGGAGGTGAGGAATGAGCCGCGAGGTATTCATCTGTGATGCCGTACGCACGCCGATTGGCCGCTTCGGCGGTGCGCTGGCAGCCGTACGCGCTGACGACCTGGCTGCGATCCCGCTGCGGGCGCTGCTGGAACGCAACCCGCAGCTCGATCCTGCGGCGATCGAGGAAGTCTTCATGGGCAGCGCCAACCAGGCTGGGGAGGACAATCGCAACGTGGCGCGCATGGCCGCGCTGCTCGCCGGCCTCCCGGATACGGTGCCGGGCGTGACCCTCAACCGTCTATGCGCCTCGGGCATGGATGCCGTGGGCACCGCGTTTCGTGCCATTGCCTGCGGTGAAATGGAGCTGGCGATGGCCGGCGGCGTCGAGTCCATGTCCCGCGCGCCCTACGTGATGGGCAAGGCCGACACGGCGTTCGGTCGCACCCAGAAGATTGAGGACACCACCATTGGCTGGCGCTTCATCAATCCGAAGATGAAGGAAATGTATGGCGTGGATGCCATGCCGCAGACCGCCGACAACGTCGCCGATGAGTGGCAGATCAGCCGCTCCGATCAGGATGCTTTCGCGCTGCGTAGCCAGCAGCGAGCGGCGGTAGCTCAACAGAGCGGGTTCTTTGCCGAAGAAATCGTTCCGGTGGTGATTAAGGGAAAGAAAGGCGAAACGGTAGTCGATACCGACGAGCACCCGCGCGCCGATACAACGGCCGAGGCGCTGGCCAAGCTCAAGCCGGTCAACGGCCCGGACAAGACCGTCACCGCCGGCAACGCCTCGGGCGTCAACGATGGTGCCGCAGCGATGATCCTCGCCAGTGCCGAAGCGGTGCAGAAGTATGGCCTCAAACCCCGCGCCAAGGTGCTCGGCATGGCCAGTGCCGGCGTCGCCCCGCGGGTCATGGGGTATGGCCCGGTGCCGGCAGTGCGCAAGCTGTGTGAGCGCCTGAATATCACGGTAAGCGACTTCGATGTGGTCGAGCTGAACGAAGCCTTCGCCGCGCAGGGCCTGGCCGTGACTCGCGATCTCGGCCTGCCAGATGGCAGCCCGAAGGTGAACCCCAACGGCGGCGCCATCGCCCTGGGCCATCCGCTTGGCATGAGTGGTGCTCGCCTGGTGCTGACTGCAGTCCATCAGCTGGAGAAAACTGGTGGCCGTCTCGGTCTCGCGACCATGTGCGTCGGCGTAGGGCAGGGGCTGGCGCTGGTAGTGGAGCGGGTCTGACCTGGATTTTGCGCAGACTGCCATGGTCGCGATCTCGACCGCGACACGTCGTGCTCCGTCGTGCTCATGCAGCTGAAAGCGCTTGCGTGGGTATCGATTTGGGCTAGACCTCTACCTCTGGCTGCCTGCTGCCGAGGCACCCACAGAGCATCGGCGAAGCCGCCCGTGATCGCTTGAATCTCCGAATCAGGCTGTGCTCGATCGAGCACACTGACCGAACATAATGAGTAGAACAATGCCGAGCGTAAAACTGGCTGATGCAAGCCTGAACTACCGATTCGACGGTGCGAATAACGCGCCGGTGCTGGTGCTTTCTAACTCTCTGGGTACCAGCCTGGGCATGTGGGACGAGCAGATTCCCGCGTTTTCAAAGCATTTTCGAGTGCTGCGCTACGATACGCGCGGCCACGGCGAGTCGAGCGTCACCACTGGCCCCTACAGTATCGAGCAGCTGGGAAGGGACGTGCTGGCCCTGCTCGACAAACTGAACATCGAACGCTTTTCCTTCTGCGGCCTTTCCATGGGCGGGCTGATCGGACAGTGGCTCGGAATCAATGCCGGCGACCGGCTGCAGGGGCTGGTGCTGTGCAATACCGGTGCAAAGATTGGCACCGACGAAATATGGAACGCTCGCATCGACAGCGTCCTGGCCGGCCGCGAGCAAGCCATGCGCGACATGCGTGATGCATCCATTGCTCGCTGGTTCACAGCTGGCTTCGCCGAGGCGAACTCAGCGGCTGTGGCACGCATCACCGAGATGATCGCCAGCACCTCACCAGACGGCTACGCCGCCAACTGCGCGGCTGTGCGCGATGCCGACTATCGCGCACAGCTGGGCGCGATCAAGGCACCGACACTGGTCGTTTGCGGCTCCAAGGACCCGGTGACAACCGTCGAGCATGGCCAGTTCATCCAGTCCAATATCCCCGCCGCCGAACTGGTCGCATTCGAGGCTGCGCATCTATCGAACGTAGAAGCGGGCGACGCGTTCACACAGCGAGTGCTGGCGTTCCTGCGTGGCTGAGAGCAGTCAGTGGTTGGGCCGACGACGCATGAAACCTCTGGCGGAAGGCGAACCATCTGCAGGTAGCTCAGCCGCAAATGAAAAGGCCCCGCGTAAGCAGGGCCTTTAAGACTGGAGCGGGCGAAGGGAACAGCACCCGGTCGCTAACTCGTTTATTACGAACGTTTTTTCCGATCCAAGCGTCACGGAATGGACTCGATTGTGGACTCAAGTCTTCGGCCTGGTCAACGCAGGCCGTTGCGGGTGATCCAAAGCGAGCCAAGCACATCCATCAACAGCCAGAGCATCGGATTTCATTCGGAAGTCTATCTGTCTACTGGCACATCACGCCACAGGCCGCTACGGACAGGTGAGCTGCGTCCTCAAAGGATTGACTCATCATCGACAGGCCCGGTCCCGCCCGCCTTTCGCCCGCTCGATGAACCGCTTCATGGGCTCCGAGGGTTCGCCCCGGCGGCGCAGCAGGTAGGTAGAGAGCACCGGTGGGCTGCCGGCCAAGGGACGAATGGAGATGTCCGGGCGCTGTAGCGTCTGCACCTGCGAGGCGATGGCGAAGCCGATGCCGTAGCCGGCACCGACCAGGGTCAGCATCACGCCCAGGCTGGTCACTTCATCGACCAGCTTGAGCGGCGTGCCTGCGTCCTGCAGCAGCGCTTGAATCTGATGGCGGCAGCCCGATCCCGATTCGGGATGGCACAGAACCAGCGGGAACTTCAGGGCTTCGGCCAGCGGCACCTGCACGTGTGCCAGCAAGGGGTGGCGTGCGGGCACGATCACCGACAGCGGATCGGTCCACACCGGCTCGGCGACGAGGCCATCATGTACCGCGTTTGACAACGCAAAGCCGATGTCCAGCAGATCGTCGTGCAGCGTCTTGAGCTGCTGCGCGAACGGCAGCTCGAAGACGCGAATCTCCATCTCGGGCTCCTCCTCGCGGCTGCGTGCCAGCAAGGTGGCGATGCGGGGCTGCGCCAGGCCGTCGCAGATCGCGATGCGCAGATGGCCCTGGTAGCCCTGTGCCGCCGCCTTGGCGCTCTTGACTGCCTGCTCCACGGTGGCCTGCACGCGCCGGCATTCGCCGAGGAACACCTGGCCGGCCCAGGTCAGCCGCGTCAGGCGTGTGCTGCGGTCGAACAACTGCACGCCAAGCTGGCTTTCTAGGTCGCGCATCGCACGTGACACAGGCGATTGCTCGATGCCCAGACGCTCGGCTGCCCGGGCCAGATGCAGTTCTTCCGCGACTGCGATGAAGTAGCGCAGCAATCTGAAATCCAAGGCCACCTCCTGTTCGTCTTCTTCTGGTTCGGCCTCTCGGGCGCCAGCATCTCCATCCACATCCCGCCCACTTACGCCCCGCCAGGCTTGCGATGTGCCGGCGCCCTTCCGCCAATGAGGTGCGGAGGGCGACGTTTGCGCCCGCCAGAAATCGACCGTTGGCAGCCGTCTGAGATAGCAGTTCTGCTGTTCATCGAGACCTCTTTTTCGTGCTTCCCCTCTTGCGGTCTGGCTGCACAGTGGTAAGATAGTAATAGATTACTCACTTTTTGGGATGCAAGCAATGAGCGGACACTCCAGGCATCTACCGGCTGATGAGAGGCGCGCGGCCACCGTCGAGGCAGTGGTCGACTTGGCTGCCGAACAGAACCCCAGCGACATCACGACCACGGCCATCGCGCAGCGCATGGGGTTGACCCAGGGAGCACTGTTCCGTCACTTCCCGACTAAGGACGCAATCCTGCAGGCGGTGATGTCCTGGGTTACGGAACGCCTGCTCGCTCGAGTAGACAAGGCCGCAGAAGGTGCTACGTCCCCCCTCGCAGCTCTTGAAGCGATCTTCAAGACGCACATCGACTTCGTGGCCGAGCACCCGGGGGTGCCGAGGATGCTCTTCGGCGAATTACAGCGGCCGGGGGAGACCCTGCCCAAGCAAATGGTGCAGACCTTGACCCGTCAATATGGTGAGCGGTTGCGTCGACTGCTCGAAGCCGGTAAGGCGCGAAGCGAGCTGCATTCAGAACTGGATGTGGACGCGGCCGTCGTCTTGTTCATCGGCACAATTCAAGGGCTGGTGATGCAGTCGTTGCTGGCGGGCGATGTAGCACGCATCCGCCGCGACGCGCCAGCCGTGTTTGCCATCTATCTCCGTGGCATCACGCACACCCGATGAAACGCCTTCCATCCTGCCGCCACGCAGTTCCTCGGTCAGCCGAGAGGCACACCACGGTCATGCGATCGCGTTGCGCCTCCAGCGCGAATCCGCGTCATTCAACACTCAGCCCGACCGCCCGGCGGAATGCACACGCACGCCGCGACGACGACGAAGGCCTGGGAGTTTCCCCGATCAAGTAAAGGCCATGAAGATGACCACTCATCCACAACGCAGCATCTGGCACTGGCTGATCTCCCTGCTTGCGATCGGCTTCGGTCTGCTCACTCTTCGGGAGGGCGGCGCCGTTCTGTTTGTCGACGGCGCGGCGCGCCAAGCCGCCGGCCACTATGTGCCCTTCGTGCTCTGGTTCAATTTTCTGGCCGGGTTCGCCTACATCGTCGCCGGCGTCGGCTTGTGGATGCGCCGGCGCTGGGCCGCGTGGTTAGCGATTGTCATCACGGTGGCGACCGCACTCGTGTTCCTCGCTTTCGGAGTGCATGTGGCTCTGGGTGGCGCCTGGGAGCGACGCACGGTGGTCGCCATGACGCTGCGCACGTTGGTGTGGGCTGGCATAGCGGCCATCGCCTGGCGCCGGTCAGCGGCGAATGCGCCGGTCGCACGCGAGCACTGAGCACCTTTATCCAGCGGAAACCCATCGATGAAAACTCCAAACCTCCTCTTCAAGAAAACCCGTTGGGTCGTGATCGCCGTCGTCGTGCTCGCTCTTGGCGGCGCACTGGCGTTCTGGTTGTCGCGCGACCATGGACAACAAGATGCATTGCGCCTCTACGGCAACGTCGACATCCGCGAGGTGCAACTGGCCTTCCGTCAGCCCGGGCGCGTGATGCAAATGGCTTTCGATGAGGGCGATGCCGTCAGCGCGGGCGCGCGCCTGGCGGCGCTTGACGCGCAACCCTATCGGGAAGCACTTGCGGCAGCACAGGCCCAGGTGCAGGTGGCGCAGGCGGAACTGGCCAAGCTGCGCCGCGGTCTGCGACCGCAGGAAATCACCCAGGCGCGCGAAGCCCTCAGGCAGGCCCAGGCGCTCGCCACCGAGACCGAGCGCAATTTCCAGCGCCAGAGTGGCCTGCTGGCATCGGGCGCCAGCAGCCAGCGCACGGTCGATGCAGCCCGCACGGCGCGCGACCAGGCAGCCGCTGGCGTCGAAGCGGCCAAGGCGGCCCTGTCGCAAGCATCCGAAGGTTTTCGCAAGGAAGACATCGCCGCGGCAGAAGCTCGCCTTGCGGCCGCACAGGCTGCCGCAGCGCAAGCCACGACAGCCTTGGCGGACACCGAGTTGATGGCGCCCAGTAGCGGCACCGTCATCGCACGAGTGCGGGAGCCCGGCAGCATGGTCGCAAGCCAGAGCGCGGTCTACAGCCTGAGCCTGGACAAGCCGGTTTACGTGCGCGCCTACGTGGGCGAGTCGGACTTGGGGCGCATCGCGCCCGGTACTGTGGTGCGCGTCAAAAGCGATTCATCAGAGAAGGTCTATCGCGGCCAGATCGGCTTCATCTCGCCGCGCGCCGAGTTCACCCCCAAGACGGTGGAGACGACGGATTTGCGCACGGATCTGGTCTACCGCCTGCGCATCGTCATCGACGAAGCCGACAGCGATAGTGCCTTGCGCCAGGGCATGCCGGTGACGATCGAGGTCGATGCGAAAGCCGGCACCCGTATCCCGGCGGGGGAGCGTTGAAATGCAGGCAAGCCCTGCTATCGCCGCCGTGCCTGCGGGTGCGGGCGAAGACGCTGCCATCGTCATCGAAGACGTGGACAAGCATTTCGGCGACGTAAAGGCGCTGCGGGGCTTGAGCGCGCGCATCCACTATGGACGGCTGACGGGTCTGGTCGGCCCCGACGGCGCCGGCAAGACGACGCTGATGCGGATTCTGACCGGCCTCCTGGTGCCGAACGCCGGCCACGTCACCTTGGCAGGCTATGACGTGGTCAAGGACAACGACGCCATTCATGTCGCCAGTGGCTACATGCCGCAACGCTTTGGCCTGTACGAAGACCTGTCGGTGATGGAGAACATGCGCCTGTATGCGCAGTTGCGCGGCATGGATGCGGACCGCAACGCCGATCTGTTTGCCGAGCTGCTGGACTTCACGCGGCTCGGACCCTTCACCAAACGCCTGGCCGGCAAGCTCTCCGGCGGCATGAAGCAGAAGCTGGGCCTTGCCTGTGCGCTCATGGCGCGGCCGAAGGTGCTGCTGCTGGACGAGCCGGGCGTGGGTGTCGACCCGGTCAGCCGCCAGGACTTGTGGCGCATGGTGCAGGCGCTGACCGATGAAGGCATGGCCGTGGTCTGGTCCACCGCCTATCTCGACGAAGCCGAGCGCTGCGAGAGCGTGCTGCTGCTGAACCAAGGGCAGCTCCTGTTCGATGGCCCGCCGCAGGAGCTGACCGCGCAGCCCCCGGTGTCAGGATAGTTGTCGCCTCTCCGATTTTTCCTAAAAAAGCATATCGGGGGCGGAAAGAGACTGGTCGTGCCGTACTATTCACCTGAACGCAGAGCCGCATTACTTAAAATGCTGCTTCCCCCGCTGAACCTGTCGATGGCCGAGGTTTCCCGGCGCGAAGGGGTCAGCGAAATGTCTTTGTCCAACTGGCGCAAGCAGCTCAGTTCTGAAGGAAATGCAGTGTCCGAAAACAAGCCGTTGACCGAGAACTGGTCAGCCGAAACCAAGTTTGCTGTCGTGCTTGAAGCCGCCGGTTTGTCCGAGATCGACCTCGGCGAGTATTGCCGCCGCAAAGGTCTTTACCCCGAACAAATCACGGCTTGGCGACAAGCTTTTATCACCGGCCAGAAATCGACAAAGGCTCAGCAAAAAGAAGATCGCGAGCAATCTCGCAAGGACAAGAAACGCATCCAGGAACTTGAGCGCGAACTGCGCCGCAAAGACAAGGCGCTCGCTGAAACAGCCGCGTTGTTGGTGCTGCGAAAAAAGCTCAACGACTACTGGGGGACGAACGACAACGAGGACAACTAACATCTTTGCCAGAGCGCCAGTTAATCGTTGCCTGGCTGGGTAGCGCGGTGGCGGCAGGAGCCAGAAAAATCAGGGCGTGCCAGGAAATCGGTCTATCGCTGCGGACTTTGCAACGTTGGACTGAAACAGAGGTTATCCAGGCCGATGCCCGAACGATTGTCACACGGCCAACACCGCGAAATGCACTGAGCGAAGTCGAGCGTCAGACCATTGTGACGCTGTGTAACAGCCCGGAGTACGCCCACTTGCCGCCGAGCCAGATCGTGCCGCGGCTGGCCGATCAAGGGCGTTATGTGGCGTCGGAGGCGACGTTTTATCGCGTTCTACGTGCGGCAGGCCAACAACAACATCGAGGCCGCAGCCAGCGGCCCAGAAGGCACGCAGCACCGACAACGCATGCGGCCAAAGCGCCCAATCAGGTGTGGTCGTGGGACATCACGTATCTGCCCTCGCCGATACGCGGAAAGTATTACTACCTCTATCTGATCGAGGATATTTACAGCCGCAAGGCCGTGGGCTGGGAGGTCTACGACGCGGAAAGCGGTGAAAAAGCCGCCGCGCTGCTGCAACGCAGCGTGATCGGTGAGCAGTGTTTACACGAACCGCTGGTGCTGCACTCGGACAACGGAGCGCCGATGAAATCGGTGACGCTGCTGAGCAAGATGTACGACCTGGGCATCACGCCTTCGCGGGGCCGACCGCGTGTGAGCAACGACAATCCCTACTCGGAGTCGCTGTTTAGAACGCTGAAATACTGCCCGCAATGGCCGCTGGATGGTTTTGCCAGTCTGGATGCTGCTCGGGCTTGGGTGAGGAATTTTATGCGGTGGTACAACAACGAGCACCGACATAGCCGCATCCGGTTCGTCACACCGGCTGAGCGGCATCGAGGGCTGGACCATCAGGTCTTGGCCCGGCGACATGAGTTGTACGAACGAGCCAAGGAAAACAAACCGGAGCGGTGGTCAGGCCGGACGCGTAACTGGGAACCGATCGGCACCGTGTTGTTGAACCCGGATCGAGAGCAACAGAACGAGAAAATGGCGGCATAGTTAGACGGTTGACGCGACAACTACCTTGACAAATGCCGGCAGCTCGAAGGCCGCAGTTTCCGTCTGGAAGACGTCGGTGCCGAGCGCCGAGCGGTCCTGACCCAGGCACTCGACCTGCCCAGCGTGAGCGATGGCGTGATCCAGGGCGCCGGCGTGCGCGTGGTGTTGCGCGAGGGCGCTCAAGCGGAGCAGCTCCAGGCCCTGTCCGATCAGGCGCGAGTGGAGCTGGCGCAGGTGCCCGCGCGCTTCGAAGACGCCTTCATCGATCTGCTCGGTGGCGGCCCCGGCGGCACTTCGACGCTGGCCGAGCGTCTGCCGCCGGTTGAGCTGGGTTCCGACATTGCCGTGTCGTGCCGAAACCTCACCAAGCGCTTCGGCGAGTTCACCGCCACCGACAACGTCAGCTTCGAGGTGCAAAAGGGCGAAATCTTCGGCCTGCTCGGCCCTAACGGCGCCGGCAAGTCCACCACCTTCAAGATGTTGTGCGGCCTGTTGAAACCCACTGCTGGCGAAGCGCATGTGGTGGGCCATGATCTGCGCCGCGCCACCGGCGCAGCCAAGAGCCGGCTCGGCTACATGGCGCAGAAGTTTTCGCTCTACGGCCTGCTCTCGGTGCAGCAGAACCTGGAATTCTCGGCCGGCGTCTACGGACTGGAAGGCAACACCCGGCGCGAGCGCATTGCCGAGATGATCGAAACCTTCGATCTGGGCGACTGGCTGTCCGCCACGCCCGATTCCCTGCCGCTGGGCCACAAGCAGCGCCTGGCATTGGCTTGTTCGCTGATGCACCGGCCGCCCGTGCTGTTCCTAGATGAACCCACTTCGGGCGTGGACCCGATCACCCGGCGCGAATTCTGGACCCACATCAACGGACTGGCCCGCAAGGGCGTGACCATCATGGTCACCACCCACTTCATGGACGAGGCCGAATACTGCGACCGCGTGGCCATGCTCTCGCGTGCGCAACTGATTGCGCTGGATACGCCCGACGCGCTCAAACGTTCGGCGGTCAGCCCCGAACGACCCGACCCGACGATGGAGGACGCCTTCATTCACCTGGTGGAGTCGGCGGACCGCGAGCTGGAGGCCGCCACATGAACGGCACCACAAAGCACAAGGACGGGAATGGACCACAGCAGACCGACCTGCGCCATTTTGATCTGCGGCGCTTGATCGCCCTGGTCACCAAGGAAAGCTACCAGGCGCTGCGCGACCCCTCGACGCTGCTGATCGCGTTCGTGCTGCCGGTGGTGTTGCTGCTGCTGTTCGCCTATGCGGTGTCGCTGGATGCGAAGGATGTCCGCGTCGGCGTGGTGCTGGAGTCGCCCGGCGCTGCAGCGCAGGAGCTTGCGGCGGCCTTTGCCGGCACAAAGTTCCTGGATGCCCACTTCGCCCATGACCGGCGCGAAGTGGCCGACCAGCTGGTCTCAGGCGACCTGCGCGGCTACGTGGTGATCCCGCAGGATTTCGAGCAGCGGCTGGCCCAGCGTGGCAGCGAGCCGCTGGTGCAGATCGTCACCGACGGCTCCTACCCCAATACCGCCAACTACGTCGAGAACTACGCCCGCGGCGTGGTCCAGTCCTGGCGTGCCGGACTGGACGTCGGAGCACCAGCGCAGGCCGTCATGCTGGAACCGCGCTACTGGTTCAACCCCGAGCTGGAAAGCCGCCGCGCACTGATTCCCGGTGCCATCGCCATCGTCATGACCATCATCGGCACCATGCTGACTGCACTGGTGGTGGCGCGTGAATGGGAGCGCGGCACCATGGAGGCGGTGCTGTCCACGCCGGCCTCGGTGGCCGAAATCCTGATCGGCAAGCTGCTGCCGTACTTCGTGCTCGGCATGCTGTCCACGCTGGGTGCGGCGGCGCTGGCGGTGTTCGTGTTCGGGGTCCCGATGCGGGGCTCGCTGGCGGCGCTGCTGCTGCTGTCGGCGGTGTTCATGGTGCCGGCGCTGGGTCAGGGTCTGCTGATTTCCTCCTTGGCACGCAACCAGTTCCTGGCAGCGCAGATCGCGCTGTTCACGGGCTTCCTGCCGGCCTTCATGTTGTCGGGCTTTCTGTACGAGATCGACGCCATGCCGGCACCGATCCGCGCCATCACCTTGGTGGTTCCGGCGCGCTACTTCGTCGATTCGCTGAAGACGGTGTTCCTGGCCGGCGACATCTGGGCCGTGTTCCTGCCCAACCTGGCGGCCATGGCGGCGATCGGGGGGCTGTTCTTCGTGATCGCCAAGCGCGCCACGCGCAAGAACCTGGAGTGACGCGATGTTGACTTCCGCATTCTCGTTCACCCGCCTGCGCGCCCAGTTCATCAAGGAAGTGCTCAGCGTCCTGCGCGACCCGCGCAGCCGCATGGTGGTGTTCGTGCCGCCGATCCTGCAGTTGCTGGTGTTCGCCTTTGCCGCGACGCTGGAAGTGCGCAACGTCGATATCGCCGTCTACGATCAGGATGCGGGGCGCTGGTCGCACGAGTTGGTACAGCGCCTGGACAGCGCCCGCTTCATCACCCACGTCCGGCATGTCGACAGCCAACAGCAGCTCCACGAGCTGATCGACCGTGGCGAGGTGATCGCCGCGCTCGCCATCCCGGTGGATTTCTCGCGCTCCATCGCCGCCGGCGAAAGTGGCCGCGCGCAGGTACTGGTCGATGGCCGGCGCAGCAACTCCGGGCAGATCACCGTGGCCTATCTGTCCACCATCGCCGCCGATGTCGGCGCCGAGGTCGTGCCCGACGCCCAGGCACCAACGCCCGTGGTCGTGCGCCACTGGTTCAACCCGAATCTGGTCTACCGCTGGTTCATCGTGCCCGGCCTGACGGGCATCCTGGCGCTGTTCAGCTCGCTCTTGATCACCTCGTTGTCGATCGCGCGCGAGCGCGAGCTGGGCACCTTCGACCAGTTGCTGGTGTCGCCCACCTCGACGCCCGAGATCATCATCTCCAAGTCGCTGCCGGCACTCGCAATTGGCACCGGGCTGGGCCTGTTCATGATCAGCGCGGGCGTCTTCCTGTTCGGCATCCCGTTTACGGGCTCGTTTGCACTCCTGCTTGCCAGCCTGGTGCTGTTCATCGCCTCGGTGGTCGGCATCGGTCTGATGATTTCCGCGGTCAGCATGACGCAGCAGCAGGCCATCCTGGGAGCGTTCGCCATCGGCGTGCCGGCGGTGCTGATGTCCGGCTTTGCGACGCCTGTGGAAAACATGCCTGTCGTCCTGCAATGGCTGGCTCAGGCCATCCCACTGACCCATTTCCTCATCATCGTCGAAGGCAGCTTTCTCAAGGCCATGCCGCCCGGTGACATTCTCGCCAGCCTGTGGCCGCTGGCGGTCATCGCCCTCGCCACGCTGACCATGGCCACCGTATTCGTCCGAGGACGCCTGCAATGAAATCCAAGCCCCGCACTCCCTTTCTTCGCGCAACCGTCACCGGCCTGACCCCTGGGCGCGCGCGTCCGCTCGTGCTGGCCCTGTCCTGCGTGCTGCTGACTGCCTGCGCAAGCGTGGGCCCCGACTACCGCGAGCCGCCGCCGGTCGACGTCGGCAGCGGCTGGAGCTTGCCGTTGGCAAGCGAATCCCAGTCCGCAGACTTGAGCCAATGGTGGTCTGCACTGGACGATCCCATCCTCGATCGCCTGATGGCCACGGCGCTGGCACAGAACCTGGATCTGCGCCACGCTGCGGCACGCATCGATGAGGCACGCGCCCTGCGCGATCGTGTGGCCGGCGAGGCATTGCCCACCGCCGCCGCTGGCGCGAGCGTCAACCGGCGCCGTCAAAGCGAGAACGGACCCCTGCCCGTAGGTTCGATCCCCGGCCTTGACGCCACGCAGACCATCTACGACGCGGGCTTCGACGCGGCCTGGGAGGCCGACTTGTTCGGGGCCAAGCGGCGGGCGCTGGAAGGCGCCAGCGCCCGCCTGCAGGCGACCGAAGCCGAGGCGCAGGGCATACGCATGCGCATCGTGGCCGAGGTCGCGCGCACCTGGTTCACCGCCGTCGGCGCCCGCTACCAGTTGCACGCACAACAGGCCACACTGGATACGCTGCAGCAGACCTTGGAATTGGTGCGCCTGCGGCATGCGCTGGGCGACGCGTCGGCCGCCGACGTGGAGGCGGCGTACGCCCAATGGACAGCAGTCAACGCGCTCATCCCGGATATCCAGGCGCGTCAGCGCGCCGCGATACTCAGCCTGGGCGTGCTGCTGGGCGCGCCGCCGGAGCGGGAGCTGGCACTGCTGGATGGCCCCTTGACGCCGAGCACGCTGCGGGCGCTGCCGGTGGGCGAGCGCGCAGAGATGCTGCGCCGGCGCCCGGACGTGCTGGCTGCGGAGCGTCACCTGGCAGCGAGTTCCGCCGACATCGGCGTGGCCACGGCCGAGTTGTTCCCCAAACTCTCCATCGGTGTCGGCGGCGGGTTCCAAGCGCTCAGTACGGGCGATTGGTTCGATGCATCCAGCTCGCGTTTTTCCATCCTGCCGCTGATTTCCTGGCGCCTGTTCGACGGTGGCCGTGTGCGAGCCGAAATTCGGGCACGCGAGGCGGCCGAGCGACAGGCCGCGCTGGCCTATGAGCAGGCCGTGCTGGCGGCGCTGGGCGATGCCGAGCGCGCGCTTGGCGACTACCACGGCGGGCTGGACACACTGGAGCGCCGCGGTATGGCACTGGATGCCGCGCGCACCAGCTACGGCCACGCCAAGGCGCGCTACGCGGCGGGCGACATTGCGCTGGTCGAACTGCTGGCTGCCCAGCGCAGTCTGCACGAGGCAGAAACCGCAGCCGCACGCGCGCATACCAACGCCGCCGTGCAACTGGTGGCGCTGTACAAGGCCCTTGGTGGTGGCTGGGACGTATCCACGACGGCATCGACCGCAACCCATCCGCTGCGGGGCGCTGCCGCCCCCGTCGCGTTTTCAAGCCGCTGATTCAACACAAGGAGACCGTCATGCAAATCAACGTTGGAAATCTCGACCGCATTGTGCGCATCGTCATCGGACTGATTATGCTCAGTCTCCCATTGTGGCTGGACTCATCCTGGCGTTGGCTGGGGCTCATTGGAATCATGCCACTCCTCACCGGCCTGGCAGGCCGCTGTCCTGGCTATCGCCTGCTCGGCCTCAGCACTTGCCCGATGCGAAAACCCGAGTGAACGCCCTATGAAACTCAGTTTTTTGGGCGCAGCCCGAGAAGTCACCGGATCGTGCTTTCTGGTCGAAGCGGCTAATGTCCGCTTCCTGGTCGATTGCGGCATGGTTCAAGGTGGGCGTATAGCAGCAGCACGCAACCACGAGCCGTTCGCGTTCGACCCGGCGTCCATTGACTTCGTCCTGCTAACCCACGCCCACATCGACCACAGCGGGCTATTGCCCAAACTCACGCGCGCCGGGTTCAAGGGGTCCATCTACGCCACGCCAGCGACGGTTGATCTGCTCGGGGTGATGCTGCCCGATAGCGCTCACATCCAGGAAATCGATGCCAAGCGGGTTGCCAAGCGGCTCAAAGAAAAGACCGTGCCGCCACCCCTGTATACCCTGCAGGATGCACACGAATGCCTGCAGCAAGTACGAGGTATCGAATACGACCGGGAGTTCGCACCCCGCGTCGGGGTGCGCGCCCGCTTTCGTGATGCCGGACACATCCTTGGTTCGGCCATCCTGGAAGTGTGGATTACCGAGTACGGTTACCCCACGAAGATCGTGTTCAGCGGCGATCTGGGTCAGCCGGGACGCCCCATCCTGCGCGACCCGACACCCATTGAGGAAGCCGACATCCTCGTCATCGAGTCCACCTACGGTGACCGCCGGCACAAGGATTTTTCGGCGACCGAAGCGGACATGATCGGCATCGTCGAGAAAACCCTGTTCGAGCGCGGCGGCAATGTCATCGTTCCGGCCTTTGCGGTCGGCCGAACCCAGGAGGTGCTCTACCACCTACATCGTCTCACCTGCGAAGGGCGTCTGCAGCGTCCAATGGTGTTTGTCGATTCGCCGATGGCCACCGAGGCCACACGCATCACGCGTGAACATCTCGAATTGTTCGACGAACAGGCGAAGCGGTTGGCCGGATGGCACGCGCGCGGCGAGAACCTCCCGTACCTGGATTTCACAGCGAGCGCTGAGGAGTCCATGGCGCTGAACCGGATTCGCTCCGGGGCCATCATTATTTCTGCCAGCGGCATGTGCGATGCGGGACGTATCCGGCACCACCTGCGCCACAACTTGCCACGCCGCGAATGCAGCATCTTGTTTCCCGGTTTCCAGGCGCAGGGGACGCTTGGCCGGCGCCTGATCGAGGGGGCCGAACGTGTACGCATCTTCGGCGAGGACATCCCGGTACGTGCGGCGATCCACAGCGTGGACGGCCTCTCGGCGCATGCCGACCAGAAGGCGCTGCTGGATTGGGCCCGTGCTTTCATTCAAGCACCGGCGCAAACCTTCGTGGTGCATGGGGAATCGTCGGCCGCGCAAACCTTCGCTGACCTCTTGCAGCAGCAACTCGGCTGGCAGGTCACGGTGCCCGAGTATGGCCATGCGCTGCGCTGGCCGGACTTTCTGGCGCACGAGTGATGAAGCCCGCAGAAGATCTCGATGAACGCCTGCGCGCCATCCGCGAGTCGCCAACGTACCGGCTTGCGTACGAAGACATCGAGCTGCTTGGCCAGGACGAACTGCGGCCGCTGCGACTACAGCTCGAACTGCTCAAGCCCGAGCGCATCCTGCACGAGCAAGGCATTCGCTCGACGGTAGTGGTCTTCGGCAGCGCACGCGTGAGCGATGCCGAGACGGCAGAAGCCCGTCTTGGCGTTCTGGAGCGTCAGGCGCTCGTCACTCCGGAGGATGTCGGGCTGCGGCAAGAGCTTGCGCGGGCCAATCGCCGGGTCGAACAGGCACGTCACTACGAGCAAGCGAGGCGTTTCTCGGGCCTTATTTCGGCGCGTTTCCAGCAGCAAAACCGCCGTGATTTCGTCGTCGTCACCGGGGGTGGGCCCGGCATCATGGAGGCCGCCAACCGCGGTGCTTTCGAGGTCGGCGCACGTTCGATTGGCCTCAACATCACGCTGCCCCACGAACAGGCACCCAACCCCTACATGTGCCCGGATTTGGCGTTCCGATTCCACTATTTCGCGCTGCGCAAGATGCACTTCTTGTTGCACGCCAAGGGCTTGGTGGCCTTCCCCGGTGGCTATGGAACGCTCGATGAGCTGTTCGAGGTGCTCACCTTGATCCAGACCAGAAAGATGCAGCGTGTTCCGGTGGTGCTGGTCGGCCGTGCATTCTGGCGTCGCGTAGTTGATTTCGATCTTCTGCTCGACGAAGGCTATGTCTCTTCATCCGATCTCGACTTGTTCACCTGCGTAGACGATGCGGAGGAAATCGTCAGTGCCCTCGAACGCTTTTACGTCAACAGGGCGGCAGGCGATGGGGCAACATGATTGGCATCGGCGGGTATCGCTGGAGCCTGCGCGGCACCAAGGTGCGGCAGCCGATGCAGTGCGTCATCTTGTTGATTGCGGGTGCATTGTTCAGCCCGATTTCTGCTTTTGGTTCCGAAGTCTCACTCTCTGCAAATCCTCCCTCCTGCTCGCCAGAGCAATCCCTGCGCTGGCGGGGCGGCACCCTGCGTCTGGAGAACGATTTGTTCACCGGCTCCGATCGCAACTACACCAACGGTGTCGCGCTAACAGCAGTCTCACGTGATCTGCAAGGCGGGCTCCGTCCGGAGTGCCTGCCTCAGCCGATTGGTTTGTACGCCCGCTTCATCGGCTGGGCTGATCCCGGGTTCTGGCGCGATTCCGGCGCCCAGACATCGTCGCAAAACCTCGTCGTGCGCTTTGGCCAGTCCATGTACACGCCCGAGAACAAGACGCGCACCGACGTGATTCCAGATGACCGACCGTACGCTGGTTTGCTCTACCTGGGTTTGGCGTGGAATCGCCGCATCCACCCACAAGCCGCCAGCTACGAAATGCTTGACGTGCGTGAGCTGACCCTGGGCGTGATCGGCCCCTGGTCGCTGGCCGAGCAATCTCAGGATCTGGTGCATCGGGCACGCGGCATTGAGCGATTTCGCGGCTGGGACAACCAGTTGCGCAACGAGCCGGCGTTTCAGATGGCCATGGACCGCAAGTTCAAGCCGTACATGGAGGGTGCGGTCCGCCCTGGATGGGGCAGCGACGTGATCGGCAGCTATGCCCTGCGGGTCGGAAACATCGAAACCGCCGCCAGTACCGGCGTGGAGTTTCGCGCGGGCTGGAATATACCGAACGACTTCGGCAGCTATCCGATCCGCCCTGGCGCAGAGAACCGCCCGCCCTCTGGTGTTGCCGATCTGCGCACGACAACGCCGCAGTCGGTCCTGGCGCCCAAACCTGGGGCACATGTCTTCCTGAATCTGGAGGGTAAAGCCGTCGCCTGGGACTTCTCACTCGACGGAAACATGTTCCGGCATAGCCATCACGTCAGCCGGCGGCCTTGGATCGCGCAAGCAGCTCTCGGCATCAGTAGCCAATGGATCGTTGCTGGACGTGGCGTACGGCTCGCCGTGATGCGCGTTTGGAGAACCCGCGAGTTCGACCAGCAGGCGGGCCATCACGCATTCGGATCGATCGCGCTGAGTCTGGAATTTTGAGGACACCTGCAACCAATCGTTAGACCCAAAGCATTCGTCACAACATCAATGGAGAAATTCGTGAACCAGCCCTTGAAACCCAGATCGTTTTTCACCGTCCCGCTGTCCGTGCTCTTGGCAACCTTCGCCACGGCACTCGGTGCGCAGTCCGTAGAGGCGGCAAAGCCAATGGCGCTTCGTACCATAATGGAAAGACTCGGTCGCGACATGCAAGCCGTCACGGGCGCGATCTCCAAAGAAGACTGGCCGCTGGTCGCCGAGCTAGCACCACGAATCGCCAAGCATGCCGAGCCGCCCATGTCGGAAAAGATGCGCATCCTTGCTTGGCTTGGGGCAGACGCTGGAAAGTTTCGGGGTCTTGATGGACAGGTCCATGACGCCGCGACCGCCATGGGCGAGGCTGCACAGCGGAATGACGGCCAAGCAGTCATCGCGGCTTTCTCCAAGACCCAGCAAAGCTGCCTAGCCTGCCACCAGAGTTACCGTCGCTCGTTCGTGGAAAAGTTCTATGGAAGCCGCTAGCAAGGGATGGCTACACCTGTTGACGGAAGACTAGCTTCTGTCCAATCAATATACCTCGACGCGTTTCAGGTTCCCAGGAAGCCACCCGTGCAGCGATCACGGGTTCCTGCTTCACCCGCGGCAGCACTCGTTGGATCTGACGTTCATGACTCCCGTATGCATGTGGGTCACCAGCACCAGCGGATAACGCAGCACCTCGTCCAGTGAGATACGTTTGTGCTTGAGCAGCGGATGCCATGCCGGCGCCGCGACCATGAGGGGGGGCGCTCCAAAGCGCCTTAGCCACGATGTCGTCACCCACTTCACCAGACTGGGCCCTAGGTCATACAGATCGCCATGCAGCCCCTTGATTTGCTGCGACAGTGACACCTCGAACAGGCGCAACTCGACGTCGGGCTCCTCCTGCCAGCTTAACGCCAGCAAGGTCGGCAAGCGCGACGGGGTGATGCCATCGGACAGCGTAATGCGTTGCTGACCGTGAAAGCCGTTGGCCGCTCCCCTCACGCTGTCGCGGGCTTGCTGCAAGGCAGTGAAGAGGCGCGGCACATGTTGCAGGAATTGCTTGTCCGCCCGCGTCAGCCGCTTGCTGCGACTGCTCCGGCCGCAGTGCTTCAGCAGCGCGGTTACAGGTGGCGATCTCGAATTCGCCGAACATGCCCATCGACAGTTCATCCGGCGCGATGCCCGCTGGCGCGAACTTCAGACGCTGCGCCGCCGCCCGTGTCGACAGACCAAATCGCTCGCCCTCGGGGAGTGACGTAAGACGCCGCGACTGTCTTCCTCGGGTCGCTGCGGCCACAGAAGATAGCCGAGGCGCGCTGGCGCGAGTGCTCTAGCTAGCCATCCGCCATGACCGCCGCCCGCGTTCAAGCAGCGTTGCAATAACTCCGGACACCATTGCCCGCGTGCTGTGAGCCGGCGACGGCAGCCGCTGCAAGACATGCCGGCCTCTTCTCCGCACGCATGCGGCTCCCTACGATCATAAGGACTGGTCACGTCACGAGGGACTGCGCATGAACTTACGTCATCTTCGCTGTTTCATTGCTGTAGCCGAGGAACTGCACTTCGGTCGAGCCGCTAGGCGGCTGCATATAGAACAATCTCCCCTATCACGCACGATCCGCAAGTTGGAGACAACTCTAGGCGTGACGTTGCTCAGTCGCACGCCGCGGGGCGCAACCCTGACTTGGGCAGGGCGAGTCTTCCTCGACGACGCCCGCCGCATCATGTTGAGCGTTGAGCAGGCAGTGGCCAGCGCGAAGGCTGCTGCCTCCGGTTCTCAGGGCATTTTGCGAATCGCGCTGTCGAGAGACATAGGACGGGCGAGGCTATCAGCACTGCTTGCACTGTGCCGCGAAGAGTCGCCGCAGGTAAACATCCGGCTCTCCGAAGTACCGCTGACCGAACTCGTGCAGGGGCTGAACGCAAATCTGTTCGACGCCGGCTTTGCAATGGTCAATGAAGTGGAGGACGGGATCATTGCTGAGCCGCTGTGGGCCGACCCCTTGGTAGTGATCCTGCCCGCACGGCACCCGCTTGTAGCCTTCAAGGAAGTGCCGTTGCAGGAAGTGGTGAGCTATCCGCTGGTACTTTGTGATCCACGGGCATGCCAAGGTTGCGGTCGGCAGAGCGAACGACTGTTCCGCTCTGTCGATGTCCAACCGATCGTGGCTGAGTATGCCGCTTCTCACGGGCTGATGCTGACGTTGGTGGCCGCAGGGTACGGGCTAAGTTTTTCCACTGCCGCGCACTTGGCAACTTGCCAGCCGGCGGATGTTGTTGTCCGCCCGTTGGCCGGTCAGAGCGCATCGATAACCACCTATCTGTTACGAACCGAGGGTGGCATGACGGAGCCGTTGCAGCGGTTCATCGAACGCGCCGAACGTGTATGTCATCAGGACGCAAGCACATCACGCGCGATCTGACGCAGATCTATCGAAAGGTGCGCGGCTAGTTTTCTCGGATTGCGCGATTCATCTTTGGTCTTGCGGCTGACCCGATCTGCATGGCTCATGCGCTGTACTGATTCCAGTTTCGACGCAATTGCTGCGCCCTTCCGTACTCCGGCACTCGCCTGCGGGCTCGCCGCCGCGGTCATTTCACTGACGCGGAACGCATGAGCTTTTGCTGGTTGCAAACCGGCTCATCCTGTTGACGCATTGGCACTTTACGCCGTTGGAATTCCTACGGAAAACTTTGGCCAGGTTTCGGGTAAAGCGCGGCACCCATGCTTGACCCCAGGGGAGCGCGACCACCAAGCCGCGTGCCGGTCCAAAGGCAAAGCGCCCGCATCATGGTTGAGGAGTTTCAAGCGTAGCAAGATGTAGTTCGCCCTTAGCCGGCCGTCAGCGCCGATGCAACGCTTCCTTCCACGATCCCGGCCGGTCCTGCGCTTCATCCGGATTTCTGGGCAATCGCCTCGCCCACTTGGGCGGTGCGCGTCTGCCAGAGTTCGATCCGACGATGGGACGCACGCGACATGGAGAAATCGAGTTGCCTTGCCTTTGGCGCCAGGATCTACTACCGCCCGATCGAGGCGGCCGTCCGTTGGGCGGGACTGTTGCGCTTTGAGCCGCGGATTCTGGAAACGCTCGGGCCACGTGCCATGCCTGAGCCGAACGACTTTCCGCGCTGGCCCTTGCTGCGCCTTTTCTCCGAGCGCATCTTCGACGCATTGGCACACGATGAGCTTTCTTACGGCAAGGCAGGCATGGCGCAGGAACCTCAGCGCCCCGCACTCGACGATCCTGCGTTGATCGTGCGCCACGTCGACCTGAAGGCGTGGATGTCGCATTACTACCCCGGTGAGCGGCCTCCATTCCTGTTCGACGGCATCGAGCGCGAACTGCATCCTTCGGTGAGCGTCGCCATGCTGAACGTGTTGCTGGCCGATCGCGAGGCCGCCAAGCTGCAGCTTGCCGAACTCGCACAACTACATGCGGCGCTGAAGGCACAGCACGAAGCGTTGGCGAAGGAGCATGCCAGTAGCATTCGTGAGGGCGATGCGAGTGAACCGGGCCTGCGCAGCGAATCGACTTACCTGAACATCATTGGCGGCCTGCTGACATTGCTGTTGGGCAAGTCCCCCGCGGGCTCTGCCTACTCGTCCTTCCGCAACATGGATGCGGTGATCAGTGCGCTACTGGCCCACCATGAAGGGCGGCCCGGCATCAGCGAGCGAACGCTGTGGAGCAAGCTGGCACAGGCGCGTCGCCACCTGGATGCATCGCGCTGAGCCTGTAACAGCAGACTGCAATTGCAGTTGCGTGTTCTGCAGTTGCAGTGAATCTCGCAGCAGCAGCATATGGAATGCGAGGCACTTTCTGAACAACGCCATCGAGCGTCAAGGAGTGCCTCTCATGTCTTCGCAGACCATCGCGCCGGCCTTGCCGCCCGAGCACCGCATCCTGCGCCGCGCCGAGGTCGAAGCCAAGACCGGCTTCAAGCGCGCGCACATCTACAGCCTCATGAAGGAAGGCAAGTTCCCCAAGGCGCTGCGCCTGGGCGTGCGCGCGGTGGGCTGGGACTCGGTGGAGATCGAACAGTGGATCGCCGATCGCCTCAAAGAACGCGCCTGACGCTTCTTCTCGGTTCATGCCATTCGACGAGGAGAAGCCCATGCAGGTGGTGTCCATCATTTCGACCAAGGGCGGCGTGGGCAAGACCACGACGGCGGCCAACCTGGGCGGCTTCATCGCCGATGCCGGGCTGCGCGTGCTGCTGCTGGACCTGGACGTGCAGCCCACGCTGTCGAGCTACTTCACGCTGGACGTTCGCGCGCCCGGCGGCATCTACCAGATGCTGGCCTTCAACGAGCGGCGCATCGAGCAACTGGTGTCGCGTACCGTGATCGCGGGCCTGGACCTGGTGCTCTCCAACGACGACAGCGGCGAACTGAACACGCTGCTGCTGCACGCTCCGGATGGGCGCCTGCGACTGCGCCATCTGCTTCCCGTCTTCCGCACGCACTACGACTTGCTGCTGATCGACACCCAGGGCGCGCGCAGCGTGCTGCTGGAGATGGCGGTGCTGGCGTCCGACCTGGCGCTGTCGCCGGTGACGCCGGAAATCCTCGCGGCGCGCGAGCTGCGGCGCGGCACGCTGCAACTGATCGAGGACATCGCGCCGTATCGGCACCTGGGCATCGAGCCGCCGCCGCTGCGTCTGCTCATCAACCGTGTGCATCCTGTGTCGTCGAATGCGCGGCTGGTCCAGCAGGCGCTGCGACAGGTGTTTCAGGAACAGGCCGGCGTGCAGGTGCTGGGCACCGACGTACCGGCCATCGAAGCCTATCCGCGCGCTGCGACACGAGGATTGCCGGTGCACCGGGTGGAGTACCGGCAGCCGGCTGGGCGCACGGCGCCCGCGGCGTTGGAGACCATGCGCACGCTGGCCGGCGAGCTGTTCCCCGTGTGGCGGGAGCGCTTCGCGCTGGTCACCGGTCGGGCCGACGCGGGAGGGGCCGGCCATGGCGAGCGCGCATGAACTGGCGCGCGGCCGCGAACGGCTGCGCGCGCTGATCGAGTTCGCGCTGGGCGAAGGCTGGCGCGTGGTTCGCACGTCCGGCGGGCACCTGAAATTCACGAAGCAAGGCTGCGCGTCGATCTACACCAGCTCGACGGCGAGCGACCACCGTGCCGACCGCAATGCCCACTCACAGCTTCGCCGCGCCGACCGGCAAGCGCAGGAGAATGGCCGTGGCTGAGCTGACGCCGCAGGACATGGCTGCCAAGCTGCTGGCCACCGGCTTCGAGCGCAGCGGCCCTTCGGCCGCGACCTTGAGCGACCCCATCGCCGACACGCCGATGGTGGTGACGCTGGACCAGTTGCGGCCCTACGACCACGACCCACGCGTGACGCGCAACCCGGCCTATGCGGAGATCAAGGCGTCCATCCGCGAACGTGGGCTGGACGCGCCCCCCGCGATCACGCGCAGGCCGGGCGAGGCGCACTACATCATTCGCAACGGCGGCAACACGCGGCTGGCGATCCTGCGCGAGTTGTGGAGCGAGACCAAGGAGGAACGCTTCTTCCGCATTGCGTGCCTGTTCCGCCCGTGGCCGGCGCGCGGCGAAATCGTGGCGCTGACCGGGCATCTGGCCGAGAACGAGCTGCGCGGCGGCCTGACCTTTATCGAGCGGGCCTTGGGCATCGAGAAGGCGCGCGAGTTCTACGAGCAGGAAAGCGGCCAGGCGCTGTCGCAAAGCGAACTCGCGCGGCGACTGACGGCCGACGGCTATCCGGTGCCGCAGTCACACATCAGCCGCATGAACGATGCGGTGCGCTATCTGCTGCCGGCGATCCCGACGCTGTTGTACGGCGGATTGGGCCGGCATCAGGTGGACCGGCTCGCAGTGCTGCGCAAGGCGTGCGAGCGCACCTGGGAGCGGCGTGCGCTGGGCCGGCCGCTGACCGTGGACTTCGCTTCGCTGTTTCAGGATGTGCTGTCGCAGTTCGACACGCAGCCGGAGGGCTTCTCGCCCCAGCGCGTGCAGGACGAACTGGTGGGTCAGATGGCCGAGCTGCTGGAAGCGGACTACGACACGCTGGCATTGGAGGTCGATGACAGCGAAAGCCGTCAGCGAGTATTGACCAGCGAGCCGGCCGCGCCGAACCCGGCAACGCCTGTCGCACCTGCGGCGCCAGCCATCACGCCGCAACTGTCGCCCGCGGCGCCAACGCCACGGGACACCTCGCCCGTCGCGCCACCGGCAGAGACACCCTCGGCACCACCTGCCGCTGCACCAAACGCCCGGGACGGGCAGCGCGACGAGCGCCTGCAGGGGCACATCGTGACGCCGGCCCCAACCACCGAGCGCCTGCAGTCCATCCAGAGGATGGTCGCGGATCAGCTCGGCGACAAGCTACCCGACTTCGAGGCCGACGCGCTGCGTGCGATCCCGGTGCAGGTTGGCGGGCTCTTTCCCATCTCGGATGTCTGGTACATCGAGCCGGGCCTGGACGTGCCGGATCGCCTGCGCGTGCATATCGCGCAGTTCGCTCGCGAGATCGCGGGGGAAGCGGCGGTGGGCGACCACATCGAAGCCAGCGATGGCGGCATCGGCTTCGTCTGCGTGACGCCGGCCGTGGGCCAGGCGAAGGCGCTCCCGGCGTTCGCGCGTGCGATGCTGACCCTGCTGCACGCGCTGAGCACCGCGCCGGCACCCGCGACCGGGCTGGACAGCGCGCGGCTGGCCGATGACCTTGGGCCGCTGCTGCATGGTCACGGCGGCTTGGTCACGCGCCTGAGCGATGCCGGGCTGGTAAAGCTGTTCCGTCTGCTGCGCCTGGCGCGCCGGCTGCTGGATCTGGAAGCCGGCGTAGCGAGCCAGGATTCCTGAGCGCAGGAGGCTCCCGTATGTCGGCACCGCACCCGCTCAACCAGGCCGTGATCGCCCAGGCCCTGCATGACCTGCGCAACGGCCAGTTGCGCCGCTGCAAGGCCATGGGCTTCGGTGAGGAGGAGCTGGATGCGCTGAAGCACCCAGAACTCGTGAGCATGCTGGTGAATGCCACGGTGTCGTGGTGTTCGGTGTCGGTGAACCGGGAAGTGTTGAAGCGGCTGCTGAGCCAGGTGCACGACGTGGAGCGGGAGATCGCCACGGTGGACCGCATGCTGCGCCTGGGGGCGAGCACGGAGATGGTCAGCAAGTTCTACGGCCTCACGCATCAGGAAGTGGCGCTGCGCCGCGACATCCTCGGGCTGCCCAAGCGTAAGGGTCGGCATCCGGTGCTCGACGAGGCGCAGGACGTGGCCCTGTGGGAACGCTGGAAGGCCGGCATCACGGAGCGGCACATCGCACTGAACGACGACATGGCGATGCTGGCGCTGACCATGGACCTGGCCGAGGCCATGACCCTGCCCATGTCGGTGATCTGGTCGGCGATACGGAACTGGGTCGACCAGGGGCTGGTGTAGGTCATGACGACGGGCGACGCTCCACGGCGTGATGGCCCGGTTGCGCTGTCGGCGTTGTTCGACGAGGCGCTGCGGCACCTTGAGCCGAAGGAACCGGCGCAGGGCACGGCGCCGAGCCAGGACGGCTTTCTCTACAGCGGCAACCGGCACGAGAGCGTGCCGCGCGCGTTGTTCCTCGACCGGCGCCTGACGCCGCTGGAGCGCAATGCCTGGCAGGTGTTCCGCCTGCAGCTCAACGACGACGGCGTGACCGCCTTTCCCACCTACGACCAGCTCCGCCCATATCTGGCGTCCATGCCCTGTGCGGCGCAAGCCTCGCACGAGACCGTGGCGCGCGCCTTGACGCTGCTGCGGCTGACGCGCTGGCTCAGCCTGGTGCGGCGGCGGCGCGATCCCAAGACCGGCCGTATCCAAGGCAACCTCTACGTGCTGCACGACGAACCGCTGTCACCCTTCGAGGCGATGCAGCTCGACCCGGACTACCTGGGCCTGGTGAGCCAGGCGCTCACGCACGCGGCGAAGGCGGTGCAGGTCGTGGGCATGAACACGCTGCGGGAGATCGCCGAAGACCCGCTGCTCAGCGGGCGCACACTGCCGACCCGTCTGCAAGTGCTGGCGCAGCGCATGGCGCGGCATGGCTGGACGACGCCAGGTTATCCACAGGAGGGTGCGGACCACGAATCCGAAGAAGGCCAGGAAGCCCTTCTTCGGAATGCTGCGCGCCCGTCTTCGGAATCCGAAGCAGGGCCGAAACCCGCGCCGGACAGCTCTCTTCGGATTCCGAAGGAGGACCGTACAGTACGTAATGATCGTATAAATGAAGTACGTACAGTACCGCGCGCGAGGGCCTTGCAGAACCTGCGACTGCCCGAGCGTTTCCTGCGCTTGAAGGACGAGCAGCAGGCCGGCGCGCTGGTGGCGCTGCAGCAGGTGGACGAGGCGCAGCGGCAGGCCGTTCTCGACGAGTGGGCGGCACGCTGCCACAACAGCGCGGTGCGCAACCCGGCCGGCTACCTGTTTGGCATCATCCAGAAGGCGATCCGCGGGGAGTTCAAGGCGTGGGCGGGCACCGACGCAGGAGCGCCGCCCGCGCCGCGAGCTGCGGGGCCCGCGTCATCGTCGTCGCCTTCGGCCTCCCGCCCAGCCGACCCCGAGGTGGCGCGCGCCTACCTCGCACGGCTGCGTTCAGCCTTGCGCGATCCCTGAGCTATCCCCAGGGGATAGACGGAACAGGTCGCCTTCCGTGGGGTGATCCAGTCAGGTCGCGGCTTCGTCTTCTTCCGTTTCCCGCCAATAGGCGTAGTTGAACAGTGCATCCAGCTCCGCGAAGTCGTCCAGGCCCAACGATCGTCTGACCGTATCGGCATGCCCGCAGTACCTTGCGTAGCTTTCCGCACTGACGTTCTGCTTGGTTGGATGCAGTGGGTAGTCCCGGATGCCGGCGAGCGCCAGTCCCGACACCGCGTTCTGGTTCATCACGGCGAACCGCTTGTTGTCCAGCGCGTGCAGAATCTCAGTCAGCAGGTTGATGCCTGCTCCGGTGATGGCGCCGAAATGTCGATGTAGAACGGTAAACGCTTCGGCAGGCGAGAGGTTGCGCCGGTCAAGGATGTCCGCCACTGCGGCCACGAACTGCCCTGGGTGGTTGGCGATCCGGCTCTTGCCGCGGTGCAGCCCGCCGGAATGGAACAGGCCGATCAGCGCGTCGTACTTACTCGGAAAGTCCCGCCTGGCATTGCTGCTCAGGGCCGCCAGCTCTGCCAGCCTGCGCCTTGCCTGGCGCAGGTTTCCCTTGCGGCCGGTCTTCTGCGCGGTGAATCCATGCGCTGAATCGTCGCTTTTCATCAGCTCCAGGAGGTCGGCCAGGATCGTGAAGTCCGGCCCCTCGGTTCGGCTCGCCTTCTGCGCACGCTTCTTGGCCACCTTCCGGCAAGTGTCGTGGATGATGTACTCCCGCTCGTAGGCATCAATCCGGGGCTTGGTCGCTGGCACGAGAATCCTGTCCGCGACCAGCGCATCGAGGTGTCGCGTGACAGATGCCATCAGCGCGCCGCTCGCGTCGTCGATGAGGGCCGATGCCTCGTAGTTTCCGTAGAAGCCTCCGTGGGTGAGGTTGGCCGAGCCGACGATCACCGAGCATTGCTTGCCATTCTGGAAGGCGTAGATCTTCGGGTGGAAGGTGTCGCTGGCGTTGCTGAGGTACAGGACGAGCGCGTGCTTCTCGGCGAGCGCAAAGAGCTGTCGGAGTGCTTCGGGTTCGGTCAGGTAGAAGTCCAGACCTATCGCAAACCTGGCCTTCAATCCCCCTTCCAGCGCCTTGCGCAAGGGCTTCAACAAGTCGCCGATGGCCGAGATCTTCGCGAAGGCCACCAAGCATTCCAGGCGTTCCGCCCGCTTCAGCAGCTTCTCGACTACGTGGCCGTGCCCGTGCTCTTCCCCGTTCAACAGCAACTGAACGGCTTTCCCATCCTGCATGTTTTCCCCTCGTTCTTCTGCGCAGCAACCCAGGTGCGATGCACCCCCAGTCATTGTCATGGTTCACGCCCAGACATCAAGCATCGCGGGCTCAAGACCTATCCCCAGGGGATAGCCGGCACACACAGCCTTCCGTGCGGAACAATCCGGGCACGCATGGGCTGCGGTTTGTTGACTGACAGCCTTCCGGCCGATGCCGATGCTGGCGACTCGCCCCTTCACCGCGAGTCGCTCACATGGCCAACGAACGCACAGAACCCCTGCAACTGAATCTGGGATCGCTGCGCAGCGCGATGTCGCTGACGCTGCACACGCACCACGCTTCGCGCATCTGGCACGGCCGCGCGCCGACCGAGGGGCGCCCCGGCATCATCGGTCTCAACGGCTTCATCGGCGCCATGAACAAGATGAAGCGCGGCGCCGAGCAGGACGACCCGTACTCGGACTGGTGGATGTTGCGGATCGAGGACAAGCTCGCCGACACCAAGACCCGCTTGCAGACCCTGCGCGAACAGGTGGATCAGGCCCTGGCCGACGTGCCAGCGGCGCTGTCCCTGGGCGAGAACATGAATGTGCAGCCGGTGAAGCTGCCGCTGTTCGTGAATGCACAACTCGGCTTCATGGCGGTGTACCTGCTGGCCGACTACGACGACCTGGCACGCAAGCTCATCCTGGCCCACCACACGGCGCTGATCGACCGCAGCACCTTGGAGCGCTGGCTCAATGATGGCGCGCACGCGCTGCGCAGCCTGTTCTCGCTGGCCCAGCAGTACCGCTACTCGGGCACGACGCGCGACGACTTCGCGGCGAAGAACGCGGCGGCGCGAGCGGCGCTGGAGAAGTTCGGCGAGTTGCCGCAGGACGTGCTGGAAGGCGCGCGCCGCTCGCGCTTCGCGCCACCCATCGCGCGGCGGTCGAACAAGCCCGGCACGCCGCCTGCTGCGCCTGCCATCGTGCCCGATGCGCAGGCTCCCACGGGTGGCGCAGCCGATGGTGCCGCGGGCGATGAGGGTGTTGGCGCATGACAGCATCACCCCCTATCAGCCACTCCACGCGCTTCGTGGCGCTGGAACAGGCGGACTTCCAGCGGCTGGAACACGCAGGCTACCTAAAAGGCCTTTTACAGCCTTTTAAGGGTAAGGGGAGTCTGGAGACCTGGGCCAGCCAGTGCGCAGCGCTGCGCGACGACGTGATTGGCCTGGCGCAGCGGCGCGTGCTGCCCCAGGCGCGCGCCTATCCATTCAGTCTGCTCGACGTGCAACTGGCCCAGCAGGCCACTGGCGCAGGGACGACCTTCCTGCGCTGGCGCAACCTCGACCGTTCCTCCATGGGCGTGGCGTTGTGGGAGGCCCTGCTGGCCAACCCCGCGACGCCGGCCTCGCTGATCGACGAGCTGTACGCGATCGAATTGCAGCGCATCGTGCTGAACATGCAGATCAGCCTGACCCACAGCATCGCTCGCCAAGCCCTGGAATGCGCCAACAAGGCCGCGCAGGCCGAAGCGGCTTACCTGCGGCGCGTCCACGGGCATACCGCGTCCGTTCCACCCACCACCAAGGAGTCACCATGAGCACGCACTTCGTCGGCGAGGGCAACATCGGTTCTGCGCCGGACTACCGCGAATTTCCGAACGGCAACGACGAGCCGCGCCGGCTGCTTCGCCTGAACGTCTACTTCGACAACCCGATCCCGAAGAAGGACGGCGAGTACGAAGATCGCGGCGGCTTTTGGGCGCCCGTGGAGCTGTGGCACCGCGACGCCGAGCACTGGAAGACGCTGTACCAGAAAGGTATGCGGGTGCTGGTCGAGGGCCGCACCGTGCGCGACGAATGGGAGGACGCCGACGAGAACGAACGGGTGACCTTCAAGGTCGAGGCCCGGCGCGTGGGCATCCTGCCGTACCGCATCGAGTCGGTGGCGCTGAGCGCTAAGCCGGCCGGAGGACAGTAGTTCACCCATCGCCGCTCCCCCGAGGGCGGCTGTAGCAACCGTCATACGCCCGCGATGCACCAGCGAGCTATCCCCGGGGGATAGCTCCAAGGTCGTCCACGGAGTTCCAGCCACCCTCCCCAAACGACGCTCTTGCTGCGCCAGCTCCTGCGGTCCATGCGCACCGCTGCGGCAACGGCCCGCCTGCCGATCACAAAGCGGTGTCTGCATCAATCGGCTTCCTTGCTGTCGGCATCTCCTGGCGCCGCCAAGCTGACGCCCATCCGATGAACCGCACATTTCCAAGGAGGCTTCATGCGCGTGTTCCTGTGCGAGAAGCCGTCCCAGGGCAAGGACATCGCCCGTGTGCTGGGCGCCGTTCAACGCGGCAACGGCTGCTACAGCGGCGCGGGTGTCGTCGTGACCTGGTGCATCGGTCATCTGGTGGAGGCGGTTCCGCCCGAAGGCTACGGCGAGCAATACAAGCGCTGGGCCATCGAGCAACTGCCCATTCTTCCTGAGCGTTGGCGTGTCGAGCCCAAGGCGGCGACCGCAGCGCAATTCAAGGTCGTGCAGCAGCTCGTCGCCAAGGCGGGTGAGCTGGTGATTGCGACCGACGCCGACCGCGAGGGCGAGATGATCGCCCGCGAGATCATCGACCTATGCGACTACCGCGGGCCGATTCAGCGCCTGTGGCTGTCGGCGCTCAACGATTCGTCGATCCGCAAGGCGCTGGGCGCGCTCAAACCGTCCGCCGAGACGCTGCCGCTGTATTTCTCCGCACTCGCCCGTTCGCGTGCCGACTGGCTGATCGGGATGAACCTGAGCCGCTTGTTCACCCTGCTGGGGCGCCAGGCCGGCTATACGGGCGTGCTGTCGGTGGGGCGCGTGCAGACGCCGACGCTGAAGTTGGTCGTGGATCGTGATCGCGAGATCGCGCGATTCGTCTCCATGCCGTATTGGGCCGTGGATGTGCTGCTATCCCATGCCGGCCAATCCTTCACCGCGAGCTGGATACCGCCCGAAGGCAGCACGGATGCAGCGGGTCGCTGCCTTCAGCAGCCGGTGGCGCAGCAGGCTGCGGATCGCATTCGCGCGGCACGCGATGCGCAGGTCGTGTCGGTGGACACCGAGCGCGTGCGCGAGGCACCGCCGCTGCCGTTCGACCTGGGCACGCTGCAGGAGGTGTGCTCCAAGCAGTTGGGCCTCGACGTGCAGGAGACGCTGGACATTGCCCAGGCGCTGTACGAGACACACAAGGCGACAACGTATCCGCGCTCGGATTCGGGCTACCTACCCGAGAGCATGCTGGCCGAGGTGCCGACCGTACTCGACAGCCTGGTCAAGACCGACCCCAGCCTGCGGCCGCTGATCGACCGCCTGGATCGCCAACAGCGCTCGGGTGCATGGAACGACGGCAAGGTGTCGGCTCACCACGGCATCATCCCGACGCTGGAGCCCGCCAACCTGTCGGCCATGAACGAGAAGGAACTGGCCGTCTACCGGCTGATCCGCGCCCATTACCTCGCGCAGTTCCTCCCGCACCATGAGTTCGACCGGACGGTAGCGCAGTTCTCGTGCGGCAGTCAGTCGCTGGCGGCCGTGGGCAAGCAGATCGCCGTCACCGGCTGGCGTGAGGTGCTGGCGACGCCGGGGCCGGACGATGCCGATGGCGAGGATGCGCAGCGCAGCCAGGTGCTGCCCGCCCTGCATGCGGGCCTGTCCTGCCCGGTCGGAAAGGTGGATCTCAAGGCGCTGAAGACGCTGCCGCCCAAACCCTACACGCAGGGCGAGCTGATCAAGGCCATGAAGACCGTCGCCAAGTTCGTGACCGACCCGCGCCTGAAACAGAAGCTGCGAGATACCACCGGCATCGGCACCGAGGCGACACGCGCCAACATCATCAACGGTCTGATCGGTCGCGGCTACCTGGTCAAGAAAGGCCGCGCCGTCCGCGCTTCCGACGCGGCATTCACGCTCATCGACGCGGTGCCCTCGGCCATCGCCGACCCCGGCACCACGGCGGTGTGGGAGCAGGCGCTCGACATGATCGAGGCCGGCCAAATGGCGCTGGACACCTTCATCGAGAAGCAGTCCGTGTGGGTCGGCCAGCTCGTGCAGCAGTACCGCGGCGCAACGCTCTCGCTCAAGCTGCCGCCGGCGCCGGCCTGCCCGCAGTGCGGCGCACCGATGCAGCAGCGCACGGGCAAGAGCGGCGCGTTCTGGTCCTGCTCGCGCTACCCGGACTGCAAGGGTACGTTGCCGATCGAGTCCCCGACGGGCCGGCGCAGCGCACCGCGCAAGCGGCGCGCTGCCTCCAAGGCGTCCTGATCCTCGCTTTCCCCCTGCCGCGCCGGCCACTTCACTGGCGGCGAGGCAAACGTCCCGCACCGCGCGGGACTCCAAAGCGCGCGCCTCCTTCTGCAACGGTGTGCGCGCCCCGTCTGCCCGCCATCGGGCGACGGGGCGAGAAGGTCATTGCTCCCACGAATCGCGCCCGCCGCCATTCCCTTGATCGGTGTGCCTTGCCTCGGTCACGAGGGGCTTCCTGACGCCTTGCCGCCGCGCGAGCCGTGAGGAGGCCCCTTGGGCCGAGGGTACTCCGTGCCGGTGCCCGCCGGCGGAACAACGGGCTCCCTTTGTGCGCGTATGCGTGCCAAAGGATTTCGGCCCCAACCACGACACGGGTCGGGTGTGAATGCTGCGACAGCGGACGGCTCCGACGACGGCCAGGCGCTGTGCCAGCCCACGGGTGGTTTCTTGTTCGATAGCCGAAGACCTGCAGGTCTTCGGCGCCTTTTTCCAGCCTTCCCGAAACCCGAACAGGAAACACCATGACCTCAACGACTCATGGAGATCTGCCGACCTGCCAGCTTTCACTCAAGCGTGCCGGGCTGCTTCTTCAGCAGCAGGCATTTCGCCAGATAGCTGTCCGAGAACGCTCGCAGGTTCGCGCGACGCACCGACTGCTCCGCCACAGTTCCAGGCCCCGCGCGTTTGGGTAGACAGCGGGCGACGACTTCGCCTAGTCGCGCATGGATATGACCGGTTGGATTCAACTCCCAAGCGCCATTGGCTCGACCACCTGGGATCGCCACGACGGCACGGCAACGGATTTCCCCCAGGAAATCCTGCAACAAGTAGTCGCGGGTGGCGATGTATGGAAACACGATCGTGCCCTCGACACCGGCAGGAAAAATCGCTACCGCAGGCAGCATCACATCGTGCGCAAGATTCAGCACCGCCTTCTTCTGCTCCTCAAGGCTGGCCATCAACTTGGTGTCACTCTTCACCTTGCGGATGACCTTGTTGCGGAACAGCGCAGGTTGTTCCTTCACGAGAAACAACAACGCAGCAAGATAGAAGGGCAATTGCAGGAATGGCAGATCCACCGCCTGGATCAGGCCACTCAACCACTCCAGCTTGGATTCCGCACTGCCAGGCTGGTGGTAGATGTACAGAATGGCTGGCAGGTAGCCCGACAGCAGGGCTATGTTCTGCGCAAGCTCAGGCTTGCCGTCCTCCAGCAACCTGTCGAAGTATCCGGCATTTTGCTTGGCCGCCCAGGCACCAAAGCGCTGCCCCAGCAACTCGGCAAAATCATGCAGTGCCTGGCTGGCGCCTCCAAACTTCTGCCGCTGTTCGAGCATGGCCATCACCGGGTTCAGCTCCAACGGCTTCGAGCGCAGAAGGTTCTCCAGATAGTCGGTGTTGGCCGAACGACGGCCTTCGACCATGTCGGTCAGCACATTGTTGTCGAGCACCAGTGAATGCAGCACCTTCGAGCCCGATGGCACCGATCCCCATTGGTGCAGCATCGGCCGGATATACAGCGCATCGATCTCGCCAGGTGGTGAGGCCGCCACCTTCCCATCCACCACCCATGTCTCGCCGATCAGCGGCTCCACTAAGTCGAAGTCTCTCGTTGTGTCCATTCCGCTCCATGTGCCCCCATCGCCGTAATGGTGCAACGCTCGCAGTGTAGCCATCTCATCCCGTCAGGCAGTGACTTTTCGGTGCATTCAAGCACTGGAGCATCTGGCGCAGCCTTCATACGCAATACGCAATACGCCATCGCTTCGTCGCAGCACCAGTCGTACCCAACCGGGTCCTGGTGCATAGGGCACTAGCCGGATTCGGCGGCATTGCGGTGATGACGGATTTCTGTTTCTTGGACCACAGCGACCCTCCTCGCGCCGATCCTCCCATCATGCGTCGCTGACTCGTCAGCACCATGCCAGCAGCCAGGGTCATCCGGCTGCCGCGGAGCTCCTCCGTGCGACCCGCCCAGTCCGCTTCGCATCGACCACCGCGGACGCACGCCCTCGCGGCGCCGATGCCTGCTTTGTTCCATCCACCGGGAGGTTTCCGCTCCCGTTCGGGATGTGGCCTCCGACCTTCGCCAGGAGATTGCCATGCCCCGTCCGCCCCCAGCGGTGCTTCCCAGCCCCGCACAGGCCTGTGCCGATTCCATCGGCCATCTGGCCCTGGTCCACATCGGCAAGCGCCTGCCCCTGCAGGTCTGCCACAGCGCCGCCGGCCACTACATCGGCACCACCGATGCAGAAGGTCCGGTCTCGCGTGAGTCCGTCCAGTACTTCCGTTCGTACCAGGCCGCCCGCCATGCCCTGGAGACAGGCCACTGGCAACAGCGGCTTAAGCCTTGAAACCCTCTCGCCAGGAGATTCCTCATGAACCAGTCCTTGCCCCAAGACGTACTCGACCTGATCGCTCTGGAGGATCTGCATTTTTCCCAAGCGCCCGAAGCGTTCTTCCAAGCATGGAAGCGCGGCGCCGAAATCGCCGGCCACGAGTGGTTCGGCGACGGCACACGCGAAGGTCTGCAGCGTGCCACCACCAAGTGGGACCTGCGGCCCAACATGCTGATGCTCAACGACGCCCTGGGCGTGCTGAGCAGCGGTCAACGCATGTTCCTGTCCGCGATGGTGAGCTTCTACAACTCCCGCGAGGGCGGCGCGATGCTCAAGCGTTGCGGCTTCGAGGGGCTGTCCGACTTCGGCGGCCTCGATCTGGAACGGCGCCAGGTCATCGCTGACCTCACGCTGCACTACAACGGCTGGTGAGCCGCGCCTGGCAACCCACCGTCTTTTCATCCCACCCCACGAGGGACATGCGTCCTCGTTCGGGGCCATGTCCCTCCTTCTTTTCGCAGGAGCGGCCATGTCCCGAATCACCATCTTCCACTGACCTGCACCGCCCGCCACCAGGGCGGCCCGACGCCGCGGCCGGCTGACCGGTTGCCACTTCATCCACTCGCTGGGGTTCAATCCCCGGCAGGGGATTGCCTCGGCCATCCTCTGCTGGAGGAATCCCATGTCCCATTCCAACAATCCCTTCGCCCGCGGCTACGATGGCCTGTCCGTGCAGCGGCTGCTGGCGATTTCCTACGACGACGACTGCCCGCTGAGCTACCTGCCGCTGCACGTCTCGCAGTCGCACCTGCCGGACAGCCAGGTCGAGCGCCATGCCTGCGTCTTCTGCGACGACTTCGCGCTGATCACCGAGGGCCAGAACGTGCCGCCCGAGCTGGACGCGCAGTGCCCCAGCCACGGTATCGCCCGAAACCTCGTCTACGCCGTCATGGCCGAAGAAGCCGGCCAGCCGCTGCACGTCGGCGATACCTACTCCGAGGAAGCCGCGCGCGAGGTGGTGCGGCGCCTGCGCTTCGAGACCGGCTTCTACAGCCGTGCCTGGGAAATCAGTTCGGCGCACATCACCGAGGAGGCCGGCCGCTTCCTCGCCGAACTGGCGGACGTCGCCACGCCGAGCGGCTTTCTGTTCGTCGCCTTCCGCATTCCCTACAGCCCGGCGGTCGGCGTGAAGCTGATCGCCACCCCCTGGACGGATGCGAACCTGCAGCATGTCGAGGGCATCACCGCCGAAGAGCTGCGGCAGGAGCACCGGGCCAAGGGCGTGCCGGAGTCCCTCGTGGAAGTGTTGCACCTGGCTGCGCTCGCCGACGTTCGCATGTTGGTGTTCGATGCCGACGCGCCCGTGCTGGACGGGCTGACGCTCTACGACGACGAGTAACCCGCAACCCATTCGAGCCCCCACGTCGGGGCTCTTCTTTTTCGCGGAACGCGGTGCCGGCGCATTGCCGATTCCCAACGGACGGTCGCCGCCATGTGCCGCACGCTGGCCGCATGTTCGCTGGCGTTGCCGGCAGCATGCCCAGGCAGTCGAGACCTTCAAGACTGCGGCGCGGTTCGCCGTGCTGGTTGCTTCGTTCTCCGGGCGCACCCGCGTCCATCCACCTCACCCTCAAGGGACAGACCTCCCTTGCGGGCGGGAGTCCCTTGGTTGCCACAAGGAGTCTCCCCATGGATACCCAAGCCATCCGCGCACAGATGCCGACGCTCGTTGTCGGTCATGTGCCTTCCAACGTCCGTTCGTTCAAATTCAACATCTTCGACGGCCAGCCCAAGGTTTCGACGCTGGGCTTTCACATCGACCCGAAGCCTTTCGAGGGCAAGGTCATCGCCACCACCGACGAGGCCATCGTCGTCAAGACGGGACGGGCCGAGTTCGCGGTACTCGATCGCACGCTCGTGACCGAAGTGCCCGACGAGGGCGCCAAGGTGCAGGTCGAACCCTATGTCAGACGCCGCTTCGACGGTCAGCGGGCGGACACGCCCGAGGAGCAGACCGAGTTCACCGCCGACGGCCAGCCCTACACGGTGAAGCGGTTCGTGCTCGGTTCCGCACCGGCGAAGCTGCCGATTCCCAAGCCCCGCTGCCCCGAGCTGCAGGAACTGGTCGACCAACTGGAGCAGTTGCCCGCTCCCGACGGTTTCCGGCGCGTCACCCACATGCTGGTGGATGCCGGCGCGCGGGACATCACCTGGGTCGATCCGCTGCCCGCCGACATCATCCGCACGCCGCCGGCCATCGGCTTCACCGTCGCCACGACGAAGTTCCAGGGTCGCGTCACCGTGCTGTATGAGCGTGGCCTCGACCTCTACGCGGTGGAGCTGCGCCGCGACGGCGAGCTGGTCGAACGGGTCGATGAGGTGTTCTTCGACACCCTCGGCGAGACGCTGGAACGGCTGATCGACGACGGGAGTTGGCGGCGCATCCGCGTGCAGTGCCTGTCGTGTCGTAAGGCTATCCGGCACTGATCTCACAGCAGCTTCCCGCCCTCGCGGCGGGAAGCCTCTTTTCCTGCCCCCTGGAGATCACACTCATGACTGTTCGATTCAAAGGCACGGAGCTGCGGCCCGTGCTCGCCGAAGCGGTGGCGAATCAATGCCGCGTCATCCTGGTCAAGGATCAGGGCGTGTACTTTCTGGCCGAGTGCGGCGAGCGCCGACCCGATGGTCGCCAGAAGACCATCGCCTATGCCGCCGGTTGCAACCCGGATGTCGAGGCCTTCGACGACTGGTGGGAACTGGCGCGTGCCGAGTTCGGTGGCGACGACTTCGGCGAGTTCTTCGATCCGCAGGAGGGCGTGTTTGCGCGCATCCTGCGCAGCGAGGACGACCTCGACGTGTCCGCCACCGCGACACACCTGTCGCTGCAGGCGGTTCCTCCCACGCCCAGCGGTAACTGACCGCCCATCCCTGGCCCCCGCTCCGGGGGCCTCTTTCTTCCCGGCAATGCGGACAGCCGCGAGTGCCGATTGCCGCTCGCCTGCGCGCCGTCCCGGCGCCACGCTTCCGGCCATGTTCCGCTGACGTCCGTCAGCGACATGCCCAGGCAGCCACGATCTTCAAGGCTGCGACGCGGTTCCGACCGCGTTGATCACTCCAGTTCGCACCGGCATCCATGCGCGAACGGCCATCGGTTCTCGATGGCGATGCCACCAAGCTGTTCCATCAACCCACGCGGGGGTTCCACACCTTCCCCGCCTGGGTCGGGTGTGTCTCCGCCTCATTGTTCTCAGGAGATTCACCATGACCACTTCCACCGAAAAGTCCTACTTCGATCTGCACATCACCGGCCTCGGGTATCTCAATCGCATCCGCGAAGTGAAGCCCAAGAAAGGCGATGCGTTCCTGGCCTGCGACATCGCGGCTCTGAACGGTCCCAGCGACGACGTCTCGTATGTGCGTTTCGACACGCGCGTATCGGGTTCGGAAGCGCAGCACCTGGTGCGCCGCTGCATTCAGGCGGTCGACGCCGAGAAGAAGGTGATGATCGGCTTCCGCTTGGGCGACCTGTGGACCGACACCTTCACCTACTCCAAGGGCAAGCGTGCCGGCGAGCAGGGTGTGAGCCTCAAGGCCCGCCTGCTGTTCGTCAGTTGGATCAAGGTCGACGGCAAGCTCGTCTACAAGGCCGAACCCAAGCCGACCGAGACCGACGAGCGCGACCCGGAAGTCCCTGTGACGTCCGACGCGCCCGCTGCGCAGCAAGCCTCGGCACCGGAGCCTTCCGAGCCCGTCGCCGATGCTGCCGACGACGCAGCCGATGCCCCCGCATTGGCCGTTGCCGAGTCGTTCTGATCCGCAAGGCCCCATCCCCGGGGCCTTGTCTTCTCTTCGTCAGCAGGAGACCTTCATGATCACCATCCCCGGCCAACTGGCCATCAAGACCATCCACGGCAGGAACGGCGACTTCAACGTCGGCCGCCTGGCGACCTCGATCGGCGAGTTCGTCGTGAAGAACGCCGAACTCGATCAGTACCGCGAGGGCAAGTACGACGGTGATTTCGCCATCGTCGAGATTCGCCCCTCCACGTACAACGCCAACGGCCGCATGGTCATCGAGATCCGCGCCCATCTGGGCGGGATGACGCTGTCCAACATCGACGCCCTGAGCCGCGACGAAGCCCGCCGGCTGAGTCCGCAGGAAGTCGATCCAATCGACGAGGAAGCGCAGGCGCCCGCGCCGGCAACGCCCCCGGCCAAGCCGAAGGCGAAGCCGCGCAGTCCGCGCGATCCCCTGGTCGATACCACGCCGTTCGGCAGCGAACCGGCTCCCGTGTCCGCTGCGGCCTCGGCCGAGGCAGACGACGCGGCGCTGTTCGGTGCCTTGTGGCCCCTGGGCGAGACCGTGAAGCTCGATGCGACCGTGGATCGTCGTGTGCTGCGTCAGCAGCGCGACCGTCTTGACAAGCTGGGCTACGAGTTCGCTCCGTTGTCCCAGGACTGGCACCTCAAAGCTGCCTGATCCATCCGCCGCCTTGCGCGGCATTCCGCCACCCGCCGGGGTTCTCCCCCGACGGGGAGGGCTCCGGCCATTTCTTCAAGGAGACCTTCATGGGCTGGACCTTCGTTCGTCAGACGCGCGATCAGTTGATCCGCGAGCTGATCGCTCCGCAGGCGTCCGAACGCGCTTGCTGCGAAGTCATCGACCACACGCTGGACGGCGACGTTCTGTGGACCGTGGTTCGCGTCACCGCCAGGCAGGCGGGCGTCATGGGCCTCGCGGCCGGTGAGTCCGTCTGCTACATCGGCTGCCACCTGCTGGAAAGCTCGGGCGGCGATTGGGGCTACAAGTCCCTCGATGAGTCCGTGCATCCGTACTACTACTCGTGCCCGCTGCGCTATCTCGACATGGCGCCGGTGCAAAGCTCCGAGTGGCGCGAGCGGGTTCACCGCTTCCACGCGGGACGCGCTGTCTAGCGGCACGCATCTTCCTTCACCCAACCGGGGCGAGCATGGCCCCGCGGGCTGTGGTTGCTCCTTCATTTTCAAGAGGACATCACCATGCCTGCACCTTCTTCCGCGAAACCGCTGTACCGCATCGACGAATGCCCCGACCTCATGGCCGACGGTTGCGTCGGTGACGAGCAGGGCAATCTCGTCTTTCTCTCGATCTGGGCGCGCGACACCGCCGTTCAGGAGTTCCTCGCCCGCCTGACCCTCGGCCGGGATGAACAGGGACTGGATCAGTTCCACGTCATCACCGAGCAGGGCGCATCCATCCCGGTCTTCGTCGGCAACGTCGAGAACCTGGAAAAGCGCATCACCCGCGCCTATCGGCGAACGCTGTTCGGTTCGCTGACGAATGTGTGGCTGTTCGATCGTCGCTGCGTGAAGCCAGACAAGGCCAACGCCAGCGCGCTGGCGCTTCTGCCCAGGGATTCCGCTCACCGGCTCGACCGGCTGTGGACGCTGGTGCAGGACACCTGCCCGCTGCCACTGCTCGACCACTGGCGCGGCACCGTGCTGGAGCTGTTGCAGACACGGCGGATGCTGACCGGTCTTCCCTTGGCCCTCGGGCCGCTGGAAGGCCATCGGCTGGCCCTCGATGTCCCGGCGCTGACGAAGGCGTTGGGCGAGCTGATCCGCAACGGCACCCTCGGCGCCACGCAGTACGAACTGGCCGCGAACGCACCGCTTCGGCGTGTGGCGTGAGCCATCCCCACGGGCATGCGCGCCGCGCGTGCCCGCCTTCCCTCATCCATCACCAGGAGAAATCCATGGCACTCATGTTTCCGCGCCTGGCGCGCAATTTCATTCGTAACGGCTACTTCCCCACCGACGAGCCGACGCTGGAGCGGGCCTTGTCCGCACTGGCGCCGTCTCCCGGCTCCATGTCCATCCTCGATCCCTGCGCCGGCGAAGGCGTGGCGATTGCCGAAGCCGCCCACGCCCTCGGGCGCGAGCAGGTCCAGGCCTTCGTCGTCGAGTACGACGCCGAGCGTGCCCGCCACGCACGGCAACTGGTCGATCGCTGCATCCACGGTGACCTGATGGACACGCTGATCTCGCGCCAGTCCTTCGGGCTGCTGTGGCTGAACCCGCCGTATGGCGACCTGAGCAAGGACGTGAACGGCAACATCGGCTATCAGGGCCAGGGCCGTGCGCGGCTGGAAAAGCTGTTCTATCAGCGCGCGCTGCCGCTGCTGCAGTACGGCGGCGTGCTGATCTTCATCGTGCCGTCCTACGTGCTCGACGCCGAGCTGGTCGGATGGCTGACGCGCCACTTCGCCGACCTGCGCATCTACCGTGCGGTGGAAACGCAGTTCAAGCAGGTGGTGATCTTCGGTCGCAGGATTCGTCAGCGCGACCAGGCATCGGATTCGGTCAAGGCCACCCGCGGTCTGCTGCTGCAGATTGGACAGGGTGACGCCGAAGCCGAGGAACTGCCGCTCGAATGGCCGTTCCTGCCGTACACCGTCCCTGCCAGCCCGGCCGAGCCGGAGCACTTCTATCGCGTGACGATGGAGCCCGAGCAGTTCGCCGATGAAGTCGGCCGGCTGCAAGGACTCTGGCCGGCGCTCGATACGCACCTGGGGGCCGCGCAGCAGTCGCTGCGTCCGCCCGCGCGGGCCTTGTCGCACTGGCATCTCGCCCTGGCCCTGGCCGCGGGCGCGATTTCCGGCGTAGTGACGTCCAAGACCGGGCGCGTGCTGGTAGTCAAAGGTGACACCCACAAGGAGAAGACGCTCCAGACGGAATACACCGAACGCGACGACGGCTCCGTGGCCGAGACGCGCATCCTCACCGACAAGTTCGTGCCGGTCATTCGTGCATGGGACTTGACGCTGGGATCGCCCACGTGGGGCGAAGTGCTGACCATCCGCTGATCGCTGTTCCCTGACGGTTCGCCGTCGCTTTCATCCACCCACCGGGGTCACGTTGCCCCGATGGGGTGCCGTGGCCCCTTCTTCCAGAAGGAGAAACCACCATGGCACTCGCAGTCCTCAACCTCGGGTCACAAGCACGCTTTTCGCCAGGGCAGGTGGTCATGACCGCCGGCGTCGACGAGCTGGTCCGACAGGGCCGGCTCAACCCCTCGCCGTACCTGCGCCGCCATCTTCATGGCGATTGGGGCGACCTGAGCGACAGCGATCGGCGGCAGAACGACGCCGCGCTGAAGTCCGGCGAGGATCGTCTGTTCTCGTCCTACCAGGTCACGCCCGGCCTGAAGCTCTGGATCATCACCGAATGGGATCGCAGCGTCACCACGCTGCTGTTGCCCAGCGAATACTGATCCGCATCCAGCGGCCTCGCGCCGCTTCTTTCTTCCCACCCAGGGGCATGTCACCGCCCCGTGGGGGAGGTGCATGCCCCATTGCTTTGGAGCATCACCATGTCCCTCGATCTCGAAACCGTTCCCGAAACCGCTGTGCAGGGCGACCTGCTCGAAACGGCTGCTTCACCCCTCACGCTCAGCCTGCAGGACTTCGTATCGGAGTTCGGCGACGAGTTGCTCGATTCGCTGAACCGCGCCAATCCTCCGGTCTACACCGGCCAGGTGCGGGTGCATAGGCAACTGATCCTCGCCGCGCTCAAGCGCAAGCTGTTCCCGGCGCAAGCCGATGTGGTCCACGCCGTCACCGAGCTGTTGGTCGATCGCGGCGAACGCGCCGCGATCGTCAATGGCGAGATGGGCTGCGGCAAGACGACCGTCGGCATCGCCACGGCCGCCGTGCTCAACGCCGAGGGCTACCGCCGCACCCTGGTGCTCTCGCCACCCCACTTGGTCTACAAGTGGCGGCGCGAAATCCAGGAGACGGTGGCCGGTGCCAAGGTCTGGGTGCTCAATGGCCCGGACACGCTGGTCAAGCTGCTGAAACTGCGCGAGCAGTTGGGCGTGCCGGCCCAGGGCCAGGAGTTCTTCGTCCTGGGCCGCGTGCGGATGCGGATGGGGTTCCACTGGAAGCCTGTCTTCGTTCGGCGGCGCACGCCTCACGGCGACGTGGGGGCCTGCCCGGATTGCGGGCATGTCATCACCGACCTCGACGGCGAGCCGATCAACCCGGTCGAACTCGAAGCCGAGGAGTCCCGCCGCAAGTGCAGCCACTGCCGTGCACCGCTGTGGTCGTTGATCCGTCCCAGAGGGCTGTCCGCCAGCGACCAGTCCTCGACGGTGCTCAAGGCACTGAAGCGTATTCCAACCATTGGCGAAGTCACCGCGCAGAAGCTGATGCAGAAGTTCGGTGACGCCTTCCTCGCGTCGATGCTCGGGGACAACATCCACGAGTTCATCAACCTGATGGATGGCAACGGCGAGCTGGTCTTCTCGGACCGGCAAGCCCATCGCATGGAACGTGCGATGGCCAACATGGAGTTCGGCTTCGGCGAGGGCGGCTACCAGCCGTCCGAGTTCATCAAGAGGCAGCTTCCCCAAGGCACGTTCGACCTGCTCATCGCCGACGAGGCGCACGAGTACAAGAACGGCGGCTCCGCACAGGGCCAGGCCATGGGGGTGTTGGCGGCCAAGGCGCGCAAGACGCTATTGCTCACCGGCACGCTGATGGGCGGCTACGGCGACGACCTGTTCCACCTGCTGTTCCGCGCCCTGCCGGGGCGGATGATCGAAGACGGCTACCGGCCGACGAAGAGCGGCAGCATGACCTCGGCCGCGATGGCGTTCATGCGCGATCACGGTGTCTTGAAGGACATCTACTCCGAGAGCACCGGCACGGCGCACAAGACGGCCAAGGGCACCAAGGTATCGGTGCGCACGGTCAAGGCGCCGGGTTTCGGTCCCAAGGGCGTACTGCGTTGCGTCCTGCCGTTCACGGTCTTCCTCAAGTTGAAGGACATCGGTGGCAACGTGCTGCCGCCCTACGACGAGGAGTTCCGCGAAGTCGCGATGGACACGGCGCAAGCCGCGGCCTACCGCGATCTGGCGGGTCGCCTGACCCAGGAGCTGAAGCAGGCCCTGGCGAAGCGCGACACGACGCTGCTCGGTGTGGTCCTCAACGTGCTGCTGGCCTGGCCGGACTGCTGCTTCCGGTCGGAAACCGTGGTGCATCCGCGCACGCGCAACACCTTGGCGTTCGTACCGGCTCAGTTCAACGAGCTGGAGGTGATGCCCAAGGAGCGCGAGCTGATCGAGATCTGCAAGCAAGAGAAGGCGGAAGGTCGCAAGACCCTGGTCTATTCGGTCTACACCGGCACGCGCGATACCACGTCGCGTTTGAAGGTGCTGCTGGAGCAGGAAGGCTTCAAGGTTGCGGTACTGCGCGCGAGCGTGGATGCCTCCCGCCGCGAGGACTGGATCGCCGAGCAGTTGGACCGTGGCATCGACGTGCTCATCACCAATCCCGAGCTGGTGAAAACCGGCCTGGACCTGCTGGAGTTCCCGACCATCGTGTTCCTCCAGTCCGGCTACAACGTGTATTCGCTGCAGCAGGCCGCCCGGCGCTCATGGCGCATCGGCCAGAAGCAGCCGGTGCGCGTGATCTACCTGGGCTATGCCAACTCCTCGCAGATGACCTGCCTGGGGTTGATGGCCAGGAAGATCATGGTCTCGCAAAGCACGTCGGGAGACGTACCCGAGTCGGGCCTGGATGTTCTGAACCAGGATGGTGATTCCGTCGAGGTCGCACTGGCCCGGCAGCTTGTCACGGTCTGATCCATGTGCCCATGCCGGTGGCCCCTCGGGGTCGCCGGCTTCTTTCCACGGCCCTTCGGGGCCGTTTTTCTTGGGCGTATGACAGTCCATGGCGCTGCCCAGCCATGTATTCGGGCGGGCGTCAGTGCGTTTTGTTTGCTGCCCGCAGGCCAAGCGGCGGCGATGGTGAGCGCTCCGTGTTCCAGGGAAGCGCCCTCCATGCAACCATCCATCCGCGCTGTTCACCGCCTGGCCCTCGCCGCTGGCTTGCTGGCCGGCAGCCTGTTGGCCGCCGGCTGCGCCACGACCGCCGCGTCGTCTGCGCCAGCGGTGCCGGCCGCATCGCCAACCGCCGTCGCGCCGGAGCCGGGTTTCGTTCCGGTGGCCCGCTACGGCCGCTACACCCTGGTCGAGCTGGTGCCGGAACCTGCGCAGCGTGATCTCTTGCAGCAGGCGGTGGAGGTCTCGATTCCGCCCATGTTCGATGCCAGCGTGGGCGATGCCATGCGCCATGTGTTGCTACGCTCCGGCTATCGGCTCTGCGATGCGGCCGAGGCCGCCACGCTCTACGCGCTGCCGCTGCCCGCCGCACACCTGCGCCTTGGCCCGCTGATGCTGCGCGATGCCTTGCTGACCCTTGCCGGCCCCGCCTGGGAGCTGTCGGTCGATGGCTTGACCCGCCAGGTCTGCTTCAGCCGGCACGGTACTCCCACCTTCCTTTCCGCCAACCCGCCCGGCGCCGCCACGCCCGTGCCGGACGCCGACCGGCCCGAGGAGATGCAGCCATGACTTTTCCCCAGGCGCCATCCGAGCGCAATTCCCGCACGCGCTGGCTCAAGATCGCCGCGGCCTTCTGGCTGCTGCTCATCAGTGCCGTGGCACTCATCAACAGCGTCGGCCTGTCGCGGCTCGCCGAACAGACCCAGAGCAGCGCACAGGATGCGCAGGTCAGGGCGCTGGGCCTGCGCGTGGCCGATCTCGAACAACAGGCCGATGCGGACAAGCGCCGGCCGGTGCCGGTCAGCCAGCCCGAATTCGCCACCGCGCGGCAGGCGCTGGACGAACGGATGACGCGCCTTGAAGAGGCCGATGAGGCGAGGGCCTTGGCGATCGACCTGCAGACGCTGCAGGCGCGCGTGAACGGAATCGAGACCCGTCTGGAGAAGACCCGGCAGGTGGCATCCGCCGCTCGCCCGCGCGCTCCGGTTGCGACGAAGCCCAAGGTGCCGGAGCCGCCGTTCCGGGTGCTCGGCGTGGAGCTGCGGGGAGGCGAGCGCTTTCTGTCGATCACCTCCACCGCCGCGGCCTCGCTCGCGGGCGCCCGGCTGCTGCGCGAGGGCGATGCCGAGGGCGGCTGGCAACTGCAGTCCATCGAGGCGCAGGCGGGCGTGTTCCAGGTGAACGGTCAGACGCAGCGCGTTGCGGTGCCGTAGGAGGTCGCCATGAACCTGCGGCCGTCGCTCGCTGCCGTCGTCCTGTTCGCCGCTTTCGGCGCATCCGCCCAGCCGGCCCCGGTGACGAACTCGCGCATGGTGCCCGCCCAGGTGCAGCCGGACGCCGAGGCCGCGCTCGACGAGAGGCAGGCGCGGGAGTGGGGGCTTCGCCCCGAGGAGTGGGCGCGTTACCGGCAACTGATGGAGGGGCCGCTCGGAGTCTATTCGCCCCAGCTCGATCCGCTCACGGCGCTGGGCATCGAGGCCCGCAGCGAGGAGGAGCGCAGGCGCTACGCGGAGTTGCAGGTGCAGGCCGAGGCCCGGCGCGTCGGCAAGACGCTGGCCTACCAGCGGGCCTACGACGCGGCGTGGCAGCGCCTGTTTCCCGGCCAGCCGCGCGTGAGCCTGCTCGGCGCCAAGGCGCAGGGTGCCGGCAACACCGGCTCCGGGCGCCTGGCGGTCTTCGTCAAGGCCGACTGCGCGCCGTGCGCGCAGCGCGTGCAGCAGTTGCAGGCGGCCGGCACGGCCTTCGATCTCTACATGGTCGGCAGCCGTCAGGACGACGCGCGCATCCGGCAGTGGGCCACCCAGGCGGGCATCGACCCGACCAGGGTGCGCGCCCGCACCATCACGCTCAACCACGATGCGGGGCGCTGGCTGTCGCTCGGCCTCCCCGGCGATCTGCCGGCCGTGGTGCGCGAGGTGAACGGCCAATGGCAGCGGCAGTAGGTACGCCGGGCCGGGAGCGTCGGCCGTCCCGCGTCGCCATCCGCTGCGCCAGCGCCGCGCTGCTGCTCGCCACCGGCGGCTGGGCGTTGGCCGCTCTGGCGCGGGAAGTGCCGCCGCCGGCCTATCAACTGGCGGCGCATCGTGCAGACGTGCCGGCGGCGGTGCTGTACGCGGTGGCCTTGCAGGAGAGCGGCGCCAAGCTGCGCGGGCGTCTGATCCCCTGGCCGTGGACGCTCAACGTCGCCGGCACGCCGCAGCGCTATGCCACCCGCGCCGAGGCCTGCGCGGGGCTGCATCGTGCGCTCGCCCACACGCCGGCCAATCGCATCGACGCCGGCCTCGGCCAGGTCAATCTCGGCTACCACACGCATCGCTACACGCAGCCCTGCGAGCTGCTGGACCCGTACCGCAACCTCGCCATCGCTGCGGAAATCCTGCGCGAACAGCACACGCCGGGCGAGGACTGGCTGCTTGCCATCGGCCGCTACCACCGGCCCGCCGGCGGGGCACCCGCGGCGCGCTACCGGCGCAGTGTGCATCGGCACCTGACCCGCGTGCTCGACCCCGGCGTTCCCGTTCCCACCCTCCAGGCCACCACGCCATGAACCACATCGTTCTCATCGCCGCCATCGGGCTGCTGCCCACGACCACCGTCTTCGCCCAGACCGTCTCCGCGCCGCTGATCGTCGTCGAAGACCGCGGCGGCGACTCCGCGCTGCCGTACTACCAGTCGCTGAATCCTCAGCCGGATCAGGCCACGCCGCCGGCCCAGATGCCAGCCCTTCGCGCGGGCAACGCGGCCGACGCCGAAGCCGCCATGCTGCCGGTGCGCTCGACGCAACTGTCGCCGGGCGAGGTGCAGCGCCGCGTCATCCGGGCGCCGGGCCTGACGGCGCTGTTCCTGATCGGCGACGACGAGCGTTCGCGCGCCTGGCTGCGGCAGCGGCAGGCGGCGCTGCGCGAGCTGGGGGCCGTGGGCCTGGTGGTCAACGTGGAGTCGATGGCCGCGCTGACGGCGCTGCGCAGGCTGGCGCCCGGCCTGATCCTGTCGCCGGCCTCCGGCGATGACCTGGCCCAGCGCCTGGGCCTGCGCCACTACCCGGTGCTCATCACGGCCACCGGTGTCGAGCAGTAGGTGCGCAAATGGCCCAACCGCATGCGGTCGAGGTCTTGCTGCGGCCAGCGGTGGAGCTTTATACCGTGGCGGTCTGCACCGGCGCCGCGATTCTGTGCCTGGTGGCACCGTGGTCGCTCGCGCTGAACCCGCTGCTCGGCCTGGGCTCGGCGCTGGCCTTCCTGACCTTCGGCGCGATTCGCCTGCGCGATGCCTGGGCGATCCTGCGCTATCGCCGCAACATCCGCCGCCTGCCGCGCTACGTGATGACAAGTCGCGACGTGCCGGTGAGTCAGCAACGGCTGTTCGTCGGCCAGGGCTTTCGCTGGGAACAGCGGCACACGCACCGGCTGATGCAGACCTATCGGCCGGAGTTCCGCCGCTACGTCGAGCCGACGGCGACCTACCGGGCCGCCCGGCGGCTGGAGGAGCGGCTTGAGTTCGCGCCGTTTCCCGTCTCGACGCTGGCGCGCGCGTTGGCCTGGGACAGCCCGCTCAACCCGGCGCGACCACTGCCGTCGGTCGGCGGACTGCCACGCCTGCATGGCATCGAGCCGCACGAGGTCGACGTCACCCTGCCGCTGGGCGAGCGCGTCGGCCACACCCTGGTGCTGGGCACCACGCGCGTGGGCAAGACGCGGCTGGCCGAGCTGTTCATCACCCAGGACATCCGCCGCAAGGTCCGCGGCGAGCACGAGGTGGTGATCGTCTTCGACCCCAAGGGCGACGCCGACCTGTTGAAGCGCATGTACGTCGAGGCCAAGCGCGCCGGGCGCGAAGGCGAGTTCTACGTGTTCCATCTGGGCTGGCCCGACATCTCGGCGCGCTACAACGCCGTGGGCCGGTTCGGGCGGATCTCCGAGGTGGCCACGCGCATCGCCGGACAGCTCTCGGGCGAGGGCAACAGCGCGGCGTTCCGCGAGTTCGCCTGGCGCTTCGTCAACATCATCGCGCGCGCCCTGGTCGAGCTGGGGCAGCGTCCGGACTACCTGCTGATCCAGCGCCACGTCATCAACATCGACGCGCTGTTCATCGAGTACGCCCAGCACTACTTCGCCAAGAACGAGCCGAAGGCCTGGGAGGTCATCGTCCAGCTCGAAGGCAAGCTCAACGAGAAGAACATCCCGCGCAACATGATCGGGCGCGAGAAGCGCGTGGTGGCCCTCGAACAGTACCTGTCCCAGGTGCGCATCTATGACCCGGTGCTCGACGGCCTGCGCAGCGCCGTGCGCTACGACCGGACGTACTTCGACAAGATCGTCGCTTCGCTGCTGCCGCTGCTGGAGAAGCTCACCACCGGCAAGATCGCGCAACTGCTCGCACCGAACTATTCCGACCTGTCCGACCCGCGGCCGATCTTCGACTGGATGCAGGTCATCCGCAAACGCGCGGTGGTCTACGTGGGGCTGGATGCGCTGTCCGACGCCGAAGTCGCGGCGGCGGTGGGCAACTCGATGTTCAGCGATCTGGTCTCGGTCGCCGGCCACATCTACAAGTTCGGCATCGACGACGGGCTGCCCGGCGCCGCGGCGGGCGCCAAGATTCCGATCAACGTCCACGCCGACGAATTCAATGAACTCATGGGCGACGAGTTCATCCCGATGGTCAACAAGGGCGGCGGTGCCGGCGTGCAGGTGACGGCCTACACGCAGACCTTGAGCGACATCGAGGCGCGCATCGGCAACCGCGCCAAGGCCGGCCAGGTGGTCGGGAACTTCAACAATCTGTTCATGCTGCGCGTGCGCGAGACCGCCACCGCCGAGCTGCTGACGCGACAACTGCCCAAGGTCGAGGTTTACGCCACGGCACTGATGAGCGGCGCCACCGACAGCTCCGACCCGCACGGCAATACCGCGTTCACGTCCAACACCCAGGACCGCATCAGCAGCAACAGCGTGCCGCTGATCGAGCCCGCGCATGTGGTGGCGCTGCCCAAGGGCCAGTGCTTCGCGCTGATCGAGGGCGGCAACCTCTGGAAAGTCCGCATGCCGCTGCCGGCACCCGATCCCGACGAAGCCATGCCGAAGGATCTGCAGGAGCTGGCCGGCTACATGCGGCAGCACTACGTCGAGGCAGGAGACTGGTGGGAGAACCAAGGCATCCCCGGCCTGCAGGACAAGGCGCTGCCCGACGACCTGCTGGACGACTTCAGGCAGATGGCCGCCGCTGAAGAGGCCGAAGCATGAGCGATCCGGCCGTCGCAGCACAGCGCCAGCAGCAACGACAGCAAGGCCTGATCGCCGGCCTGGTCACGCTGCCGTTCCGCTTCTTCGGCGTGCTGTGCGGCGCGCTGCTGCTGTGCATCCTGATCGAATGCGTCGGCATGCACTTCTTCTGGCCCGAGCAGGGCTGGCGCCACGCGCAGGGCATGCTGCACTACGAGCTGGACCAGCTCTCCACGCATTTCACGCGCAGCGCGCTGGTGCAGGAGCCGGGGCGCACCGCGCACCAGCTGGTCGAGCAGGGCTACGACTGGCTGTTCGTGAAAAGCGGTCTGCTGGACTGGATACGCGACGCCTCGGCGCAGGCCAGCGCCGGCAGCCATCGCCCGACCAAAGACTTCCGTTACTACATCGGCCTGGTCTACGTGAGCATGGAGAGCTACCTGATCGCCTCGGCCTACACGACGTTGGTCTTCCTCGTTCGGCTGCTGGTGCTGTGCCTGACCCTGCCACTGTTCCTGATGGCCGCCTTCGTCGGGCTGGTGGACGGTCTGGTGCGCCGTGACATCCGCCGCTTCGGCGCGGGGCGTGAATCGGGGTTCATCTATCACCGCGCCAGGGCCAGCCTGATCCCGCTGGCCGTGCTGCCGTGGGTGACTTACCTGGCACTGCCGGTCAGCGTGAACCCGCTGCTGATCCTGTTGCCCAGTGCCGCGCTGCTCGGCGTGGCGGTGTGCATTGCGGCGGCGACGTTCAAGAAGTACCTGTAAGAACGCGCAAATGGCGCATAAGAGTCACCTCCTTGCGGTCGTGGCCGTGATCGCTTTTCAGCGGCGCCTGCTTCGCCCCGGCCATGGCAGTTCTCCCGTCAATTCTGCCAAGCCTCCATCGTCTTCGACACGTGCGCCGAAGCGGTTCACCTCAACCTCCGGCAAATCGTCGCTGTCGAACCATAGCAAGGAGATGGTGGTATCGGTGCGCTGGTAATGTCTTGAAAGTTCCCAGAGGTCAAGGCCCTTTTCCCAGTTGTCGAACCAGACGTCCTGTGAAACTTCCCCCGTCTCAGTAGCGCTATTCCCTGAAGAGCGGATTCGGTGAGCCACGGAGCCTGCTGGAATGACCGACCTGGGAGGTATCCAGGCCCCTGCTTGCCGCAAGGCCGTTGAGCGTGCGGCATACCGCACCGCACCGCGCTCCATGGTGACGAATGCGCACGGCATATCGCTAAGACTGGCAAACCTTGACGCCGCTGCAGGGAATGATGTGCCGAACAAGTCGGCCATGTGTTGGATGAGATCCAGGGAGGGCTCTTCCTTGGGAACAGCGGAGAGCCATTGCTGATAGGGCATCAGCAGTTCAGCGGCAAACGTGTCGCAGGCGATCTCGTTCGGATGTCGCTTTGCATAGGACCATGACGGCACCTCGTCGTGACTTGATTCCAAGCCAAGCACGATATGAGCTATTTCGTGGCAGACAGTGAAGCGCTGGCGCTCTTCGGTTTCCAGCGAATTCACAGTGATGATGTGCTTTCCGTTCGGCTTGGTAACGGTATAGCCAGACTCCCCCTCGTCAAGCTCATCCTTCTTGACCTTGGCGTTAGCCGCGGTCACATACGGGGACAGGTCTTCTCGGATGTTCGAAACATCGACTCTCGCGGCAAACGCGCGCGCTCTCTGCCTGACATCCGCCTCGTCCATGTTCAGTCGTCCTCGTCGTCGTCGAAGGCCTTCTTGATTCGGGCGATGAGCGTCGCGGGGTCAGGCCTCGCATTTCCCCGATGCCTGACTCCAGCCGCGGCCGAAAAAACATCGATGCTGATCGAGGGATCTTGTAGCACGAATTCAACAAGGCTTGGATCAGCGTCTGCGTGGTCAACCAGCCACATCACGAGTGCGGCATCTCTTTCTCCCGGCTTGAGAACCTTCAACAGCTTCTCAACCAAGTCTTGGGATGGGTTTGTCTTCTCGCCTGTTTCGAGGCGGTGGACATAAGCATGATCAACTGACGATAGCTGGCCGATCTCACGCAGGGAAAGGGTTCTGCGTTCGCGTAGCGTCTTGAGGGCGACGCCTAGGCCTGTTTGCGGCATGAGTTCTGATCCTTGCGGTTGCGGGAAGAAGGGCCAAGCCCTCTGTTGCCCTCCACGTCCGGTTGATGTTCAGAGGTGCACGCCGCACGCAAGTTGCACCGGCACACGCGCTCTGATACATTGTTGTCCAGCCAGACAACGGATGCAGGTTTTACGCCTGCTCCAGGTTGGATTGGCTTGGCCTTCCTGTTGTCTGCGTGAGCAACGAATTGTGCTACAGCGGGCGGCCGTTGACAACCCAGTCGAGCGGCTGGGTCTTCGATAGTTCCACTGTAGGAGAGCCATCATGGCAGGCAAGAATCAGCATGTTGTTCCTCATCAGGACGGTTGGGCCGTCAAGGGAGCCGGCAATCAGCGGGCGACCTCCGTGCACGACACGCAGCAACAGGCCATTGACGCAGCGAGGGGTATCGCACGCAACCAGCAGTCCGAACTCGTCATCCATCGTCCGGATGGACGTATCCGTGACAAGGACAGCCACGGCAACGACCCCTTCCCGCCGAAGGGTTGAAGCGCCATGACGGGCATCCCTACCTACCATGTGCTCGCCCTGTCAGGGGGCGGTTATCGCGGCCTGTACACCGCCACGGTTCTCGCCGAACTCGAAACCGCGCTGGGTCGTCCGATCGCTTCGCACTTTGATCTGATTTGCGGCACATCGGCAGGAGGGATGCTCGCTTTGGGGCTGGCTGCGGAAATTCCGGCCCACGAACTCAAGGCACTGTTTGAAGAACAGGGCAGCCGCATCTTTGGTTGCCGCAGCCTTCCACGGCAGCTTCTTGGATTCTGGTTGACCGCAAAGCATGACCCAGCGGGATTGAAGGAAGTGCTGACCGAGCGCTTCCAAGGGACCACGATAGGCGACCTGAAACATCGTGTTCTTGTGCCGGCAGTCAACTACTCGACGGGACGTGGGCAGTTCTTCAAGACACCGCACCATCCATCCTTTGAGCTGGATCACCGCATGAAGGTCGTTGATGTGGCATTGGCGACTGCTGCCGCGCCGGTCTATTTCCCTCTGGCGCGCAACGACCGCGGTGTCTTCGCGGACGGGGGGCTGGTGGGCAATGCCCCGGGCCTCTTCGGGTTGCACGAAGTCAAGACGTTCCTGGCGCCGAAACAGGATGCGCTGGTTCGGGTCCTCGCCATCGGCACGATGACCATCGGTGCGACCGTTCGCGGCGGCGCCAGCCTCGACCGCGGATTCGGCAAGTGGCGTGGGGGACTCTTCGACCTCGTGATCTCCGCCCAGGAGTCGTCGGTGGACTACATGCTGCGGCAGGCGCTGGGCAACAACTACTTCCAGATCGACGACAAGGCGACACCGGATCAAAGCAAGGACGTGAAGGCGCTGGATCGGGTTTCCATTGGCGCCACGAACACGCTCAAGGATCGCGGCAACCACGCGGCGCAGCGTGCGCTCGGCGATCCTCTTTTCCAACCATTTCGAGCGCACCAGGCCGGCGCTCCCATCTTCTATCACGGCCCCAACAAGAATGTTCCGGAGGCCGCATGCTGAACTTGAGCCCACTCTTCTTCACCACCCTTGATGACGAATCCTGCATGCACGACGAGCTGGATCTGACGCCTGGGCAGCGCGCCTGGATCGCCAGCGCACGCACTGACGTCAGGGACTGCCTGCGCACAGGCATCCCCCGCGTGCTTAGGGCAAACGGATACACGGAAGACGTGCCACAGCCGCGCTTCTTCACGCAAGGGTCGTGGGCATACAAGACGCTGAACGCCCCGGCACAACACCCTCAGCAGGCGGATGTCGATGATGGCTGCTATCTGCCAATGAGTTTCGTCTCGCAGACGAAGCGTCCCAGCACTGCGGCGACGGTGTTCTTTGCCGCTGCGGAAGAAGCATTGAAGCCGCTGGTCGAGGAAAGGCGGTGGAAGCTTGTCACCGACAAGCCGACATGCATCCGCATCGTCATTGCTGCGTATGCCCACATTGATATTCCTCTGTACGCCATTCCCGACGAGGAATTTGTCACGCTCGCAAAGGCTTCGATGGAGCGATATGGCTACGACTCGCTGACGGAAGCGGTGAACATGGCAGAGCGCGATGCCTGGACCGCGCTGCCGGCTGACAAGGTTCTCCTGGCCCATCGTGAATGCAACTGGATGTCCTCTGACCCGAGGCCCGTGAAGGAATGGTTCCTGGGCGAAGTGGAGGCCAAGGGGGAGCAGTTCCGCCGCGTGGTTCGTTACTTGAAGGCGTTCCGCGATTGGAAGTGGTCCAGCGGAGGACCTGCCTCGATCCTGTTGATGGCCGCCGCGGCCCCGCTCTTTGAGAAACGCGATAGGCGCGACGACCTCGCTCTGCTGGATGTCGTCGCGGCACTGCCAGCCCGGTTGCGTGGGGGAGTGAACAACCCCGTGGAAGAGTCCGAATCGCTCACGGAGCGACTTGGCCAAGCGGGTGTCGAAGATGCGGCCATAGCATTCGAAGAGTTTGAGAAGGTGCTTCGCGGAGCAACCGGCGCCGGCAGTCCTTCACAGGCCTGCATCTGGATGCGAGGCGAATTCGGCCCGCGTTTTCCGAACGAGCCGGATCGGGTCAAGGTGGTGTCCGTTGCCGCCACCATTGCCGCGGCTCCCGCTACTGCTGGTCCTAGCGAACTCATCGGACGAACGAAAGCTGGATGAGCAGCGCCGCAGCGGTCGCAGACGTGATCGAGGCCTTCAAGCAGCGAGGCTTCGCGTTTGTTGGCAAGACGGATGACGGCTGGTTCAGGCTGCACGGGCGGTTGACCTCGCCCCAAGCGGACAAGGGTTGTCCGTGCGAAGTCCAGCTCGACCCCACGTTCTTCGACTTGCCTCGCATCCGGCTGCTGGAAATCCCTCCTGAGCTGCCCGCAGCGGTTCCTCATCTTGGCGCAGATGGCGGGCTTTGCTATCTCGCCAAGGGCACCGTCGTTCTGGACATCTACGATCCTGTCGGACAGTCGCTGGCGTGCCTGCAACGCGCGGCCGTCGTGTTCGGGCAGATCATGCAGGGGGAGATGATCGAAGACCTCGCGGAAGAGTTCTTCGCCTATTGGCGCGGCTGGCATTGTTTCGTGGACATGCAAGGCGAGGATCTAGGGCGACAGAACTGCATCGTCGCGCATGCCAATGGGTGCCCCTTGTGGTTCATCACCGACAACGAAGATCGAACAACTGAAAAGCTGAAGTCGCTCGGCTACCAGGTCACCGATAGAACGGTGCTGACTTACCGAGTAAAGACCGGTGCTCAACCGCGCCCTCTGACTAGCAATTGGCCTCCTGAAACAGTCGGGGATATCCTGGCGTGGCAGAGCACTCTTGATCCCCGGTGCCGGCGCAAGATTCACGAGCGTATCAAGGAGGGGGAGAGGAAGAAGGCCAACGGAGTTCTGATCGTCATCGAGTCTCCGCTGATGACCTATGGCTTTGCGGTTCTCTACGACCGCCAAAGTCCTGTCCAAAAGAGCAAGCTCGCAGATCGCAGGGATTCGAGCTATGGGTTGAAGGTGGTGCCCATTTCGGTGATCAGAATTGACGATCGGTACCTTGCCCAGCGGAACATGCCGAACTCAAAGACGCTTGCAGGGAAGAACATCGCCGTCGTTGGATGCGGCACGATTGGTGGCTATCTGTCGGACATGCTTGTCAAGGCTGGGGCGGGGACATGTGGCGGAAAACTCACGTTGGTGGATTTCGATTGCTTTCTCCCGCAAAACATCGGGCGCCATCGCCTCGGATTCCCGGACCTGCTGTCGAACAAGGCCGAGGCTATGGCGAAGGAACTCAAGCGCTTGGCGCCAGGCGCCGAGATTCGCGCGCTGCCCGTGGATGTCAGGCATGCCCAACTGGGAGAGCTGGACCTGCTCATAGATGCCACCGGGGAAGAATCTCTCGGGCATTGGCTGTGCGGCCACTATCCGCCTCCGACGCCCATGCTTTCGGTCTGGATCGAGGGGCCGGGAACGGCTGTCCGTGCGCTCCTGAGGACGAAAGCATCTGATGCGTGCTATCGATGTCTTTGGCATAGCAACAGAAGAGGCGAGTTCCGTTCTATCACTGATCCTCTTCCTGCCATTCTGGCGGGGCATGGATGCGAAGGCTTGTACGTGCCATTCCCCGCTTCGGTGTCGGTGCACGCTGCCAGCCTGGGCGCTGAGATGACCCTCGATTGGGTCAACGGCGTTTATACCCCCGCGTTACGAACCAGGTTGATCGACCGCGCACAGCAGCTTGCCACACCCGATTGCGATCCGCCGCGGGATCGGGAATGTCCCTTATGCAATTCATGAGTTCTTGGGCGGCCGACGACAACAGAACGCTGCTGCATTTTTCGAAGTCCACGCTGGAGACCTTCCGCCAGCATGTCCAGGCCAGTGATTCTGACTGCGAAGCTGGCGGGCTGCTACTCGGTTCGGTCCATGGAACTCACATGCTCATTGAGCATGCAACGGTTCCCACGGCATGGGACAAACGGTTTCGCTACCTGTTCGAGAGAATGCCATTCGGCCACGAAGCCATTGCACTGGCTCGATGGACGGCGAGCCAGGGAACCATCCGCTATTTGGGCGAATGGCACACCCATCCGGAAGACAACCCCAACCCGTCTGGCCTCGATAGATCGGAATGGAACCGTCTGTCGGCCAAGCGTCGGGATAAGCGACCAACGCTCGCTGTCATTGTTGGACGAAGTGCCATGTATATTGAGTTGGTGCCAAGTTCGGGCCAAGGATCAGTATTTTCCCCTGTGGAATAGCGACACAACAAACCAATGTCGTCCCAGCGTGCCGCGATCGGGCTCGCGGGCAACGCAGTCGCTGGGCCTCCGGCAGCTTCAATCGTTGTAGACAAGCTCACCACAGGCCCCAAATCTCATGCTCGAAAGATATCCACCTTGGTTTCAAGGCACTTGCGCAGACTCAGATCGTTTGCACCAACCTCGAACCATCCCCCTGGCTTCTGGTAAAAATCCAGTCCACGGCCAATCTTGATGATCCATCCGTTATCCAGTCTGATTTCGCGGTCATGGATGTTCGGGTTGAGCTTCACCTCTAGCTCGACATCTAACTCCAGCAGACTTTGCTTCAGCTCATCGAGCTTTTCGGCGATGTCGGCCAACTGGGTCTTGTCGTCGTAGCCGGTGATTAGGCTGATCTTCTTCACGGTGCCAGCCTTCAGTACCGTCTCGCAGAAGCGCACGAAGTTCTGAATCTGGTGCTGTAGCCGGATGTACGGGTCTTCGATGACGACGGACTTCGCGCCTTGCAGGTAGGGGCCGAGGATCGACTCATAGCTGTACCCGGTATCGCCATAGAGGATGGTGAAGTGCTGTTCCTTGAGCTCGACCGATGACGGAGCAACCACCGTTGGTGCCGGAGCAGGCTGTACCGGCGCCACTGGAGGTTCCACTGCTGCAGCAGGCGCCGGCTGGGCGACGGGCTGCACTTCGACTGCCTCAGCAGGCTGGCCATCCGCCTGGCTCAAACGACGACGAGCCGGTTCTTGCGTCGCGGGCGCATCCTTCGACTCCGGGCAGAAGACCACCACTTCCTCACCGCTGGCCTTGAAGTAGGACAGGTTGATGCGCGCAAACTCGTCATCCGGCTTGCGCTTGTTCATCTGCTCTTTGACACGACGGCGGCATTCCGTCGCATAGGCCACGTATTCCTCGAACTCTTCGTCGGTCGGTGGCCCATTCGGATGCAAGACCTTCAAGAAAGCGCAGACGGTTTTCTTGATGCCTTTCTCGTCACGCCCCTCAATCGACTTACCGAGCCGGATGCGCTTGCTAACTTCTTCGTAGCGGTTCGTGTGCTTGAACTGGTAGTGGAAGGCCTCGGCCAGGTAATCGGTGATGAATCCGTAATTACTGGTCAGGAACTCGCTGCTGTTCTTGGGCATTTCCCAGCCCGGGATGTACGCGGCGAAGCGGTCCATCACGGCCAGGTCGAGCTCTGGTGGCAAGGGCTGAAACAGGTCGTGCTCGTTGGAATTGACCACCTGCTGCACAGACACATCGATGTTGCCGACAAAACTCAGGCTGGCATCGGCGATGACTTCGGCCCCGCGCGAAAAACGTCCGTTAGCCATGAAGTCTTTCATGATCTGGATGGTGTCCGGGTCTTTGACCTTGATACCGCCAACTTCGTCAAAGGCCACCGTGTCCCAAAAGCCGACCAGGCCCACCTTGCGACGCGCGTTGTTATAGAACAGTGTGGCCTTGGTCGCCTGGCCACCCGAGATCAGCGTGGCGTAGGGCGAAAACTCGCTGAAGAAGTAGGATTTGCCGGTGCCGCGCGGGCCCAGCTCGATGTAGTTGAAGTTGGGCTCCACCAGAGCGGCCAGCCTGGCGATGAAATGCATCTGAACGCGCTTCGAGAGCTTGTTGGGCTCCAGACCCACAGAGCGCAGAACCGCCGCGATCCACTCATCTCGGGTGAAGGCTGCCCGGCCTTCTGCATAGCGGTCAAAGTCGAAACGGGTCAGTTGGATCGGGCGCAGGTCCTCGATGGAAAACGCGTAGTCGTCCTCATCGATGTCGTTGTGCGCCAGGGTGACTTCGGCCCAAATTCCGCCTTCCAGCAGTCTGTCGTTGTCACGGTAGAACTTCTCGCCGATGGCGATGCGTTGCGAGTTGAAGTTCTCCAGCGATGCCCAGTGGCGCTTTTCCTTTTCGACGTAACGGACATGGACCTTGTCGATGAAGCGATGCTTGCCCTTGGTGGCCACCTTGGACTGAGCGGCATTGGCTTCGTCGGGGCGAACGTAGTTCTCCTGCAAGGAGGACAGCACCGCCTCCATGCCGGCATCCATCTCCGCCTGGTCGTTGCTGGCGCAATACTTGGCGAGCAGGAACTCCAGGACGAACGTCGGGACGTTAGTGCCTTTTTTGATCCGATGCAGCAAGTCCTTGCGAAGAACTTTGCCGTCGAACGTGGCGTTTAGTTTTTGGTCGAGTTCGTCCATAGGGCTCACTCCGTATAGTCGGTTTCAAGCGCCAGATTGCTGTAGGCCGCCAGAGTCGTCGGGTTCAGCGCTTTGACTGCGAACTTGCCTCTGAACTCATCATCCATCCGCAGCGCAATCTGCTTGCGCTGGCCTGGCATCAGGGTCACGGTTCTGGTCGCGGGATTCACATCGCCGCCTGGGCGCGGCTCTCCCACCACATTGCCCTTGCCATCCTGCGCTTCCAGCAATATCTCCACGCTCATGTCTTGCGAGAACATATCGTCTGTCACCAGTATCACTTCGATGACCGGCAATCGCGTAGTTATTCGTTTGGCGCCGTTCTTGTAGCTCAGCTCCACCACCACCTTGCGCAATTCCGCATGGGTGGTGGTATCCAGCCTGGCCACCAGCACCGGCACAACGGCCTCGGCCAGGGATGCCCCGCCGTGAAAATACAGGTGCCCCGAGCGATAGGGAGCCATGCTGCGCGGTAGTGCCACTTGCGTGAAATCACCACGAATGCCGACCTTCTCGGCGCTGACGACCAGGCTGTGACCATCGGCGGTGCCGTCGCCCAGCATCATGCGGTCATGGGCATTCACCGGCCATTTCCCTTGCGGTTTCACGCACACATCGCCAGCTTCCGCTTGCGCATTGAGGAAGAAGCCATGGTCGGTGACGATGACCGCCTCTTTGAAGCCCATGCCACGCAGCTTGTGTAGCGCGACGCGGATCAGCTTCAGCGTGCCAGGGATCAGCCCTAGCGTTGTCTCGGGGTTGCTTTCCAGTTGGCTGTCGATTTCCGTGGAGCGCAGCACCAGCAGGTCGACGGTTTCGGCAATCTTTGGCTTACCGCGAACAAAGTCGTTCAGCGGCATTTCAGCGAACCGGTCGCCGTACCGCTTGGCCAGCACACCCATGCGTTGCGGGACATTGCTCACCGGCGCCCCTGCCAGTTTCGGCACCAGGGAATCGTTCTCCAGCGATAGGGTCAGCCCCGTGCGAGCGCCCGGCAGCAAGCTCGCCATGCCCACCAGGGTAATGGTCGGTAGCTGCGCATAGGCCGCTTGGAGCTCGACGGGACCATCCTCCGCCAGCAGCTTTTCGAGGGCCACGCCCAGCTCGTAACGCAGGGCGTCCACCATCAGGTAGGCCACATTGCGTCCGCTTTCCTTGAGTCGATCAGCCACCAGCCGATCAAAGGCATCGGCATTGGCGAGGCGCCCCGTGGGTGGCCAACCGGCGGACTCAACGTGCTTCACAAACACGCCCTGAACCTTCTCTGCCAACCGGCGATAGCGCGCCCGTGCTTGGCTGATCACTTCATGCATCAAGCCATGTGGGTCAAGGAAGTCACCCGCCGCTTGCTCAAACTCGCGCTGCAGACGGTCTGCTTCACGCAGGCTGCCCAGGTAGAAGTCGATCAGATCCGCTTGCGAGCGGGCATGATCCGGTAGCTGGCGCTCAAAATCGTCGCAGGCCTCAACCAGGCTCAAGCCAGACCGCACCAACTCCCACTGGGCCTGGCTTTCGCCCTTGCCGAGCCATACCGAACTCTTGTGACGGGTCAGCACTCGGCGTGTGGCATCGGCGTCGCCGCTGACAATGCCCTTGATCGCCGTGCGCAGGAAAGTCCGTTCCTCGAAGGGGAAGGTGTCGCGCTCGCCCAGGTCTTCAATCGCACCACAAAGATCGGTCAGATTGAGTTCAGCCTCGATGGCCTCGGCACGTTCGATGTATGCCGCGCGTGATTTGGGGTCACTGCGCAGCCGGTCGCACACATCCTCGACGATAGGCCTGGCTTCCATCGGTGCGTGTGGCACACCCTTCAGGGTCTCCGGCAGTGCCACCGGCAAATCAAACACAAACTCGCTGAACAGCACGTAGCGCCACAGCTCATCCGCCAAGGCAGACCACGTCTTGCCGCGCGTCTTCACGCTCAGGCCCAAGGTAGCGCGGAGGAAATCGCGCGCCTCTTGCACCCAGCCTTCCTGCCCCTTGAGTGCTTCGGATTGACTGGTAGTGGGTGCCAGCAGTGCGGCCAGAATTTCGCGCCCCGATTCCACCCGCAAAGTGGCTCGCAACTGCGGCCAGCTCACGCCGCCGCCAATGGCATCGATCACCGCGAAGGTCGGCCCAGAGGGAGAAGTCGCAAACACCTGCCGAATCTCAGTGGCGTGATCCGGCCTCGCACGTAGGCACAGGCTCAAGTATTCATCGCCATCATCTTGCGGGAACACCGCGCCGCATTCTGCGTACAGGGCGAATGGATCAGCTTGCTTCTGCTCGTCGGTTTCCGGGCGTTTGGTCGGCACATAGATCAATACACCTTCCAGCGGCGCCTTGGGCTGACCCACATCGCGCAGTGCCTGCAACGCTGCCTCACGGCTTTCGATGCTGCTTTCAGACGCATCCACCACCCGCACCTTGTCGGCCGCCAAGTCGAAACACTGCTCGCGGTAGCGCCTGTCAGCGTCGTAGACCACCAAGGCGCCTGCCTGTTTCAGGCGCGGCCGCAGCACGCTTTCTCGAATGAATTCCGCAATCGTCATTTGTCCTCCCGCAGGCTCAGGATGGACATCACCTCCTTGAGCATCTTGTCTGTTCGCGCCGTAATGGCGGCCTCGTTCCAATCATCTCGGCTGGCCAAGTCGGCATTCAGGTACAAGCCGTTGCGGTAGCCAATGAAATCACCCTGATCGTTCTTGCGATCGCGCTTCTTCAAGAATTCCATCGTGCCGAGCTTGGAGTTGTAGCCACTCAGGGTCAGGTTGCCGAGCTGGTGCGCACAGCGCTCGCGAATGGCAGCCGCAGTGCCTTTCTGGTTCCCTTCGAGCATCGTCACCCAGCCCGGCCCCAAGTTTTCGGTCTTCGGCAGGATGTGTTCGACGGTAAAAACGGGGCGATCATTGGCGTCATGCACCCACAGGTCGCGTTTGTTTTCACGGGTTTGGTGTGTCTCTTCCAGCTTGCAGAGCATGAACCGCGTGGCGTCGTAATTCTCCAGGTACACATCGCCCTTGAGGCGCGACTCGCAAACATCTTGTGGGGCTGCCCGTCCCAGCAACCAATTACTGCTCTGCTGGATGAAGCCGTCCAGCGCCGTGATCTCGCCACTGCGAATCTGCGTCAGCAGGTGGCTGACCAGTTCCATGAACATCGGGTCGAGTTCACGGGTCGGCGGCATGTCGGTGAGGTTGCGCCAAAAGAACCACTTGGTGAGCAAAGCGGCCAAGCGGCTCAATGCGTCGCCCTCATTCCACTTCTGGCTCTGCGCCACCTGGCTGGCCCACAACAAGAATGCGTAAGCCGGCGCGGCTCCTAGGCGCTGCAGGTCTTGCAAGGCCGCTGCGGCAGCGTCGCCCCATTCCGCGCGCGCCACGGCGGGGTTGAGCAGTGCCGAGTAGGTTTTGCCCTTGGCTTGCAGCGCGCCGAACAGCCAGACCGGGCGCTTGCGCAGCAGGGTGTCGTAGATGGTGATCAGGTTCGAGCGCGTGGCGCGGGTGCAGCCTTTGACCTCGACCCGCTTGAGGTACTTGAACATGTTGTACAGCTGACGCAGAAAGCGCTCCTGCACCGCCGGGTCGGGCAACTGGTCGATCAGGTCTTTCCACTCGTCAAACGCTCGGTCAATGCCGTAGTCCGGGCGCTTGTCCAACTCGGCCAGCAGGTTGTTCTTGATGATGTCGATGGCCGAGAGCGGGATGCCCCGGTTGTTGATCGACTCGAACAACATGAATGCGTCGGAATGGCTACGCACCTCGATCTTGACCAGCATGGCCGCTTTGAGCTTTTCCAGCAGGGCCAGTGCGCTGTCCTGGCTCAGCCCTTCCAGTCGCTCACAGAAGTAGCGGTAGGCGCGCGCAATGCGGCGGTTTCCGAAATTGCTCAAGCCCTTCGGCGTTTTCACCTGCTTGGGAAACAGATCGCTCAGCACCTTCTGGAAATCTGTCTTGTTCTGCGCTTGCTCGCTGGGCTCCAGACGCCACTGGCCAGAAGTGCGGACGAAGATGCGGCTTTCCAGGTTGTCCAGCTCCACCAGCAGACGGCGATCCGGATTCGGAATGGCATTCAGCTTGTCGTAGAACGCACAGAACAACAGGCTGATGGTGGTAAACCGCTGCTGGCCGTCGATCAGCTCAAGTCGGCCACCGGCCATGCCATCTTGCTGAGTGTTCACGCAGATGATCGAGCCCAGAAAGTGCCCACTGGGCGACTCCTCCAGGTCATTGAACAGCGCATCCCAGTTCTTTCCGCCCCACACGTACTCGCGCTGGTACTTGGGAATGAAGAACGACGTCGTTCCATCGGGGCTGAAATAGAAGCTGACCGGCAGCGCTTTGACGTCCTGAATCATTCATCGCCTCCGGTCTTCTTTCTGCCACGTGTCTTCTTCGGTGCTACCTCGGGCTCAATGTATAAATCCTCCAGGCCATGCGCGATGGCGAGCGACTTGTCGGTCTTGCACTTCTCGCGAACGCGCTCGGGCCAGTAGTTCATCGCCAAATGCGCCCAGTCGTAGTCACCTTTTTCCAGCTTGGCCCAGGTGTCCTTGAGCACCTTCTGCCAGGGCTTGTGACGGAACAGCGGCCACAGCGGCGCGGCGCTGATCTGCACGCCGTCGTCGTGGTTGGGCTTGTAGGTGGGCGCAAGCTTGAGCAAAGTGTCGCGCAGCTCGATCAGCTCCAGCTCGAAGGCTTGCAATGCCTCGAACTGCTTTTCGTCGTCGCGGCTGCGGGCAGAGCCCTTGTTGCGCAGCGCCGTCACGTCAGCGCCGACTTGTTTGAGCTTGGGTTCGACGAAGTCGTTGATCGCCGTGTAGAGCGTCTGGCTGGTAAGACTAGGGTAATAGACCCACAGGGTGTAGCTGCCCGACGTGGTGGACAGCGGCCAGTAGATAGGCGCTTTGCGGCGGCTCTTGGAGTAGCGCTGCAGATGGAAGGGGAAGAAGTCGCGCTGCAGCCACCGGCGCACATCTTCCGGCACGGGCACCTCGACGCGAACGAGAACTTCCTCAATCAAGCGAGCAAGATCATGCGGGTGCCCATGGTCGTCAACCAAGATGCCCGGGTGCGCATGGAAAGTTGCAGCACCGTCCGGGAGCATTCCTGGGCTCTTGGCGGGTAAGGGATCAAATGGTTCCGGCTCTGCTGGTGTCGCACGCTCACCAGTGGCCAGGCGCCAGTCGAAGCGTCCAAATGCCACACCGACAGCCCAGCTCAATAAGCCGGTTGTGTGGTCGATGGGCACGACATTTTCTTCGTCATCAGATTCATCGTCCCTGCTGCCATCAGTAGCCTCCTCGCTTGATGAGCCCTGACTGGCCAGCGCTTCGGAACGATCAGCATCGCTGAAACCATATAGGTCAAAAGCAATGGCGTCGATCTTAAACTGGATGGAAGTGAGCTCCGCCTGGATGGCGGGTGGGTCGTAATCACCCAGGCGTGAACGTAGTACCGCAGGAAGCTCGAACGCATGTGATATTTCTTCTGTAACATCAAGCTTTCGCTTTAGTGACCATGCGCTAAAAGCGAGTGTGACGAGCTCTTCTCTCGCTTTCTTGTCATCTTTTGGGACTGGCATTCTTTGAATCGCGCCAACTTCATATTTCCCAAACGAAACAAGAAATCGGACCATGAATCGAAACGCAGAAGAATTGCAGATAGCTAAAAGTAGCAATAAGTCATCGTTGGTGTCATTAGCAACGAAGGCAGATGGACCGACATCTGCAAAGATGCACCCGGCGGGTAACGCACGGACAGAGAGACCAATTTGGCTCCTTCTCGGCCAAGTAAGCCCAGGGCGACCATAGTAGGAACTATTTTTGGCAACAAATTCCCAGTTGCCATTTATATATGGATACCTCCGGCAAATCCCTGCCTTTATTTCTTCACCAGATTTTTTCCAATTTACCGATAGAAAAATATCTTGATAAAAGGCACCAAAAGAACCTCCCTTTGCAAAGCCATGCCAGCCCTTGGCTTCTCCGCCCAGCTCCCAATTAGCGCGCACAAAGCGAAAATCTTCAGCGGTAGATAATCCCTGCTTTGCAGATCGTCCATCATTTTCAAAAGCATTCAACCTTTGAAAGGTTTGTCTAACTGATTCACTAACCCAGTATGCAAATGGCTTTCCAGGCACGCTATCAAAGGCTGAAGCATCAACCAAGAACAAACGCGCGTCAGATTCTCCCATTCGTATTTTGTTGGCAATTTTTTGAAGATCAGTTTGCTTCTCGTTGCTAGTTAGGAGTCTTATAAAATAAGTCATGCCTGTTTCTCCAGAACATACGCAGCAGCCTCAACCATAGCATCATCCATAACGCCAACACCAAGATCAGCAACCACCTTAGGGACACTCTGAAGAAGACTTCCTGATTTGGCAAAATACCCCGATCCTACCCGCCGAGTAGCCCGATGAAGCAGATGACTTTCTCCGACGCCGAGTACGCCGGCAAGCGCAAGCAGACCCGCAAAGAGTTGTTCTTGATCGAAATGGATCGGGTAGTGCCATGGAAGGGTTTGGTTGCCTTGATCGAGCCCCACTACCCCAAGGGTGAAGGCGGACGTCCGGCCTATCCGCTGATGGCGATGCTGCGGGTTCATTTGATGCAGAACTGGTTTGGCTACAGCGATCCGGCGATGGAAGAGGCACTGTACGAGACCACCATCCTGCGGCAGTTCGCGGGGCTGAGCCTGGAGCGTATCCCCGACGAAACCACCATCCTCAACTTCCGTCGCCTGCTGGAGAAACACGAACTGGCTGCTGGCATCCTGGCAGTTATCAATGGCTACCTGGGTGACCGTGGCCTGTCGCTGCGCCAAGGCACCATTGTCGATGCCACATTGATCAATGCACCGAGCTCGACCAAGAACAAGGACGGCAAACGCGACCCAGAGATGCATCAGACCAAGAAGGGCAACCAGTATTACTTCGGGGCCAAGGCACACATAGGTGTCGACGATGAATCGGGTTTGGTGCACAGCGTGGTGGTCACGGCAGCCAATGTCGCGGATGTCACCCAGGTCGATAAGCTGCTGCACGGCGAGGAGAACATGGTCGGCGCAGACGCCGGTTACACCGGCGTCGAGAAGCGTCCCGAACATGAAGGCCGCGAAGTCATCTGGCAGATCGCGGCCCGCCGCAGCACTTACAAGAAGCTGGATAAGCGCAGCGCGCTGTACAAAGCCAAGCGCAAGATCGAGAAGGCCAAAGCCCAGGTGCGCGCCAAGGTCGAGCACCCGTTCCGGGTGATCAAGCGTCAGTTTGGCTACACCAAGGTGCGCTTCCGAGGCCTGGCGAAGAATACGTCGCAGATGGTTACGCTGTTTGCGCTATCGAATCTGTGGATGGCTCGCCGACATTTACTGACCTCTGCAGGAGAGGTGCGCCTGTAATGCGAGGCATAGCCGCTGCGAGGTGCTCGCAGCGGCTCAAGCATCGAATTGAGCCGGCGACTTGATCGTTTTTTGATCATTATCCCGCTTTAAAATCAGCAGTGCCTGAAGTCAGTCAGAAAAACTCGACTACTTCAGACCATCCTTAGGCTGAGCAACGCCAAGAGCAATTTCTTCTCGCCATTTTTTGTAATCGGATAGGTAAAAGCAGGCGCGTGATGTAATTGCACCAATTAACCCCCCGGAGCGGAGCATTCCTATTCCTCGCTCCACCATAATTGCCAGCAGATCGTTCTTGCTGCGCGGATAAGCTTTGGCAAGTTGATCCTTGGTATTTGATGCCAGCGCGCCGAACGGTGGATTCATCACCACCACATCAAACATTTCACGACACAGATCGATAAGCCGCAGGCCCTGGAGAGCATCCTGGGCAAACAAACGTCCTTGATATGTAGATTTCGCTGCTTGGGCGAACTCGGTGAGCGCCGTGCGCAGCCTTGCCTCTGCTTGCTGCCAGTTCTCCTGCTCCTGTTGGGCAAACAGGCCAGTGCCCTTGCCCACATAAACCTGGCGAATCAAGTTTGGTAGCTCGCGTTCAACCTGGAGCAGCACTCCGAGCTCCGGCAGGCCCTTGAGCAGTTGCAGGGTCTTCTCGAATAGCTCGGCGTCGCGCTTGTCGAGGGTGGCGGCAAACTGCTGGCGCAGCTCACGCTCTGCCGGCGGCGCAATGGCGGCAACTACATGGCCTCGCCCAATCGGCGGGCGGTCTTTGGCCTTCACACCGGCATCGTGCCAAGCACGCTGCGCTCGCAGCCACAGTGCCAGCGATGCGATCTGCGCAGCGCGCGGATCGATGTCCACGCCATAGATGTTGTGTTCGATGATCAGACGCGGAGCGTCGCGCAGAAATGCCGCCTCGTCCTCGTAGGTCTGGCTCAATGGCTTGAGCGCAGCCTGGGGCTGAGTCGATACATCTAGCGAGCCGGGGCCCTGCTGTTGTTCCCAAGCCCATGCTTCTCGGTAGATCTCGGCGAACAGATCGAAGGCATACAGGCCGAAGTGCATGGAGCCGCAGGCCGGGTCCAGCAGCTTCAGGGTGCGCGGGTCACGCAGCTTGGTGGCGGCTGGTGGCGTTTCGTCCGGCTTCACCAGCAGGTATTGGCAGCGATCGCGCAGGCCGGTGGCCCCGCCCGTGGCGTTGAACCACAGGCGCCCCAGAGTGTTGTCCACCAGGAACTCGACTACATAGCGCGGCGTGAAGAACTGGTTGCGCACGGCCAACTCGCGGCTGTTGCGCGGCGCCTGTGACGCATCGCGCATCGCCTTGCGCTCTTCTTTGGAGTTGAAGTACTGGTAGATCCAACCGATGGTTTCGTCCTCGCTCCACAGCGGGGCGATGCCGGCATCGTTGATCAGGTTCAGCACTTGCAGCAGCGCGGCTTCGCGCGGGAACAAGCGGCCCTGGGGCGAGTAGCGGTCGAACAGGCCCGGCAGGTCTTGGGCGAGCTTATCAAACACGCTGAACAGGTACACGCGGTAGGCATCGCCGGTTTCGCCCAAGCCGGTGCCGGCCAAGCGCGCATAGAGCTGAAAGCCCTTGGCCTGAAAGCCGTTGCCCACCGACTCGACCAGCAGTCCACGTGCCTCCGCCATACGCAGCGCCGCCAGTCGGTTGAGCACAGTGAAGGCCTGCTCACGCACGATGCGATCCAGCCCCTGCGTGGCGTTCATGTCGCCACTGGCGGTGTAGTGCGCGAGGGTATCGCGCAGGATGCGGGCAGTTTCGCGCTGGGCATCGTTGATATGGCGCAGGCTGACCAGCTCCGCCACGGTGCCCGCGTTCGGGTCCATGCCGTAGTCGTTCTGCAGCTGGCGGGTGAACTCCTCTTCCAGCACCCGGCGCGCGTCGTTGACGAAGCGCTGCAGGCGGTTTCTTGTTGTTTGGTCGAATGCCATCAATCGATTCCTATTGTTCTGTGCCTGCTTGCAGTGAACCGGGTGCTTGCCAATCCTGGCCAAAGTGAGCGCGCAGGCTCTCGATGGCGGGCGGCAAAGCGCCGTCGCAGGTCACGCCCAGGTAGGTGGCCGCACGCGTGGTGCCCACGTACAGGTATTTGTCGAAGAGCGCTGGATGCAGTGCGGCGAGTTGGTCAATGCCCACGAAGAACACCGCTTCGAACTCCAGGCCTTTGATGTGTTGGATGTCGAACACGCGCACGTTGCTTTCCTGGCCCACCGCCTGACCCTCGCGGCAGGCAATGACCTGGATGTTGTGTTCGGACAGGGCTTCGTTCAGCGCCTCAGCCACTGGCGCCACATCGTCTTCGGCATTCACAAAGATGGCGGTGGACGGCAGCTGGCCGACGAAACGCTCAATCTCTCGGATGCGATCTGCCAGCCAACTGACAACGATTGCTGTGTCCGTTGCGTGCTCCAGGAGCGCGGGCGCTACGCCACCACTGTCCACATGCGCAGGCAAGCTGACGTTCTGCTCGGTGCCGCCGACAGCGCGAATCATGGCGCGAGCCAGATCGTTCAGTTGCTTGCTCTGCCGGTAGGAGACAGTGATCTCCTTGATGTCGAAGTCGGCAAAGACCCACTTCATTTCATCGGCGGAGCGGGCACCCCAGGTGGTCAGGCGCTGGTTGAAATCGCCGCAAGCAAAGAACGAGCGCAGCCGTGGATGCGCCAGGGCGGCCATGCAGGCAAGCTGGATAGGCGAAAAGTCGGTCGCTTCATCCACCAAAACCTGGTTGCGGTAGTGCCCCAGGATGGGCTGGAGTGCCGACCAAGCGGGGCTGTCGATATCGCGCTGCACGTTGGGCCGGCTGATCAAGTCGCCTGCGGCGCGCAGGATGGCGAGCAGCACAATGTCCAGTTCGAGCGGATGGATATCGCGGGCTTCGAAGCCTTCGTTGCGATACCAGCTCCCGGCTTGCTGGCGTTCGCGCCGGAACGCGCGGTAGCGCTTGGGAATGCCGTCGAGATAGCGCTTGACCGGGTTCACGAAGCGGCGCGCGTTGGTCTGCACCAGTAGGCTCGCACCCACCTCCGCGCGATCGGTTTCCGTCAGGCCGCGATCGGCCAGCCACTCGATGATTTTGCCGTTACGCGACGTCTTGCTGACCGCACGCTTTGAGGCTGCAGATCGGGCTTGGGCTCTCACCGCTTGCATGTAAGCGGTGAGAGCGGCGGCACGACCGGTGCGCGGTGCTGTGGTGTCTTCTTCCTCATCAGCATCAAGCTCGTCTTGTTCGTCGGCATCGATGGTCTGGGCTTGCTGCAGGCCGTCGATGAAGCGCGCCAACTCATCCAGAAACGCCCGGTTGCGGTTGAGTTGGAGATTGAGCGCGGCTTTGATCTTGCCGTCAGTGTCTTCTTTCAGGCTGGCGACGAGCGCCTGTACTTTGGGGAGCTCGGCTGCCAGCGATCCGAAGGTGGACGCCAGCGCGCCATCGCTTGCTTGCCTCAGGATGCTGTGCAGCCGCTCGCCCAAGCTCTGGACTTCTGGCGCCTTGGCTTCGCGGAGCATATTGGCCGCTTCATGCAGCTCTTGCACGTAGGCGTTGCGCTGCCATGTGTTGAAATCGTCGAACCACTGAATCGGGCGATCCAGCGCCTCTGCGCTCAAGCTTGGCAGGCTGTCTTTCAGGACAAAGGTGCCGCCACCCGATGCGGTTCTGAGGACGCCGAAAGCGTTTCTGGCCAGCTCGCGCCGGTAGTCCTGCCAGGTTCTGATGCGCAGATCGGAGGCTGGAACACCTTCACGGGCAAAGGCCTCTTTGAGGTACTGCTTGAGCAATTCGGTGGGCGTGAACATCAGCCAACTGTTGGCGTGCGCAACGCCCTGGGCAGTAGCCACCATTTCAACCAGACGTTGTTCGCCTTCTTCCAGGAAGGCGGTGTCGAGCTTCTGGCCAAGGCGGCGGATCAGGGTTGTCGTCTTACCCGTGCCGGGCGGGCCAAGAATCAGTAATCGCTTGTCGAGGGGAAGACGGAAAATCTCATCCTGGTATTGATCCAGAACGGGCTGATCGCGCAGCCCCATCTTGGTGATGACGCTGCGGCGCACGCCGTCGATGATGTTGGCCTTGACGGTTTCTTCGGCCAGCAGTTGACCCAGGAGGTCTTCGGTGACTTCTTCTCCGGCAACCTCAGTCAGTAGCGCCCTCAACGACTCGATCGTCAGTGGGCCGAAATGCTCGGCTTCCACCACCGTGTCGCGCGAATCCCAGCCATCGGCTAGTGCGGCGGCCATCGGCTAGTGCGGCGGGTCGGAGTTGGGCGCGCTCCAAGACCTCGACAACGGTGCCATTGGGCAGGGTGAATTCAGCCCCGATCGCCAAAGAGGCCAGACGACCAACTGGGGCGCGATAACTGGCCAGATTCTGAAAACCCGAAACCGGCGTGGTTCGACAGATGTAATAGGTTCGCTCGTCGCCTTCCTCATCCACGACAACGACACGGGCGATCGCAGGCTCAGCCGCCAAAATCTGGTAGCTCTCTCGGTTGGCCTGGCTGATCTGATCCAGTTTCTGGATGGCCGCACTAGACGTCATCGTATTGACGCTCGCCAAGGAATCGGAGCCCAGCGTTCGCCCATCGTGCAGATTGCGTTTTGCAGCTGTAGCGATGCTGTCGAGCTGGGTGAGCGCCTCGCCGGCGACCTGCTCGATGTGTTGCCTGGATTCGGTGGTCAGCTCCATGCTTAGCTCCCACCTGTTCCAGGCTGTTCACCCAGGACAAGAGACACTTCGATCTCGGCATACAGCGCGAGCTGAGCCTTGATTTCGTGGAGCTGTTGAATCAGCGCGTCGATGTCTGCCGCCGAGGTCATCTTCACCGGCACGGCGATCGACTTGGTGAGCTTGGCGGGGCCTTTCTCGCCTGTCTTGGCCCGCTCTTCCTCCATGCGCTGGCGCAGGCGCTCCTGGCCCTGGCGCTGGATCGACCGCTTCAGGTCGTCGAGGGTGCTGTTGATGTCGTAGTCGCGGGCCAACAGCTTCTTGAGTCCAGCCAGATCCTGCGTTGCTGCCAGGGCGAGCCCGTCCAGCCGGTTCACGGCGTTGCCGCGCTCCTCCTGGGTGAGTTCTTCCCACTCGGGGATGCGCTGCAGATCCTCGACACCTTCTTTCAGGCGCAGCTTCTGCTGGTCGGAGAGCGTGATGACTGCATCGCGCACGCGCCCTTTGAGATGGGTGAGCTGTGAATTGAAGTCGGCGGTGTGTCTGTAGAAGTCCTCTTTGCCCAGGCGCTCAGACAGAGTTCCCAGGTCTTCGGCAAGTTCGCGGCGCAGCTCCCCCGGCACGCCGGTGTCCGGCAAGGCCTCAATGTCACGGCGATGGGCTTGAAGATCCCGAAGGGTTGCATCGAGCCCGTTATCGAGTACGCGCTTCACTTCGAGCGCCCACTTGAGGTTGTCGTAAATGGCGGAGGTTTCTGCGCCCAACCGCTGAGGCGCATCGGAAGCGTCTGTGAACAGGACGTCGGCAATGTCCTGGTTCAAAGTACGGATGCGTTCGCTACCCGCCAGCCCAAGGCCGCTGAGCTTTTCGGCCAAGGAGCCGTAGTCGTGCTGGAAGCGCGGGAAGTGCTTGGCCGCCGCCTTGCTGATCTCTTGCTCAAGCGGGATCACCATGTCGCCCACCAGTTCGGTGAGCCTTTCAGCGGCACGTCCGAGCGTTTCGATGGACGGGCGCTCGTCGCGCAGCGCGACGCCGATTTGCTTGAAGGAGTTGTTGGTCTTGAGCGCGTCGATCGCCTGTTGCCCAGCAGCTGTGACCTCACGACCCGAGACCTTGAGCTTGATTTCGCCGGCCATCAGCATGGCGGCCACGATGTAGCGCGTGGTATCGGGTGACCAGCCAAACGGATCGTTGCTGAAATCGTCGAGCAGGCGCTTGCCATCGACGGTACCGCGCTTGTCGATGTAGTCGCGGATGCTGATCATCGCCTTGTGGTCGGTCTTGAACGAGGCGCGACCGGCCACGGTTTGCACCAGGCCGAGCGGGTCCAGCGCACTGCTGATGGCTGCGGGGTTGGCGACCTTCAGGAATTTCTCGGCGGTGTCGGTTCCGGCACGTACTGGGGCTTCTACGTACCGGTCGAACACCTGGTCAGCTACGTCGGAAAGCAGCTTCTTGGCGGCCTCCAACAGGTCGGCATCCAGCGCCGATACCGCCGTTGCCTGCCCACGGAACACAAATGAACCTGCCTGCAGGGTTTGCTTGATTTTGCTCTGGAGCTGGGTAGCCAGCTTGGCAGCACGGTCGAGCTGGCCGGTGCAGTAGTCCTTGACCTCTTGGTCAGGCTCGTTGCGATGCAGTTCGGCGATGCGCTGGCAGCGATAGATTTCGTTTGCCAGATCGTCGAGATCAGAGTTGGAGCGCGCCAACAATCCAATGACATTCCTGCCCGCCCGACTGCGGGAGTCATCCAACATCCGATTCTTGGCGGTCTCGTAGTCGCTGGCGGGCACCAGTTCCACGATGGTTTGAATGGTGCTCTGATCACCGGCCAGGCTGGTGATGGCGCTGCCGGCCTGGACCTTCAGGCCCGTTGCGACGGCCATCGTACCGTGGAGGCTGACGCGAGGCAGCGGATCGAAGGACTCGCGCAGCGCATCGTTGAAAATGCGCTTCACATCCACGGTGCGCAGTGCAATGGCACCGCGCTCCTGCTCGATATCCCGCAGCTTCTCGCTGAGGAACACGAGGTTGCCATCCTTCTCACCCAGCGGCACATGCACGTCGTTCAGCATCTCTTCGACGGCTTTCTTTACCGTATCAAGCTGCGATGCTGCAGTGATGGACGGGTGCATCAAACTGGCGACGTTCTGCACCGACACCGGCAGGTTACCGAGGATCTGCAGTACGGCGACGGACTTGGCAATGTCCTGATGGAGCTGCGAATCCGGGAAACGAATCTGTACCTTGCCAACCGCCTGGTGAATGGACGTGAAGGCGCGGCGGATGTCTTTTTCCAGTTCGTCGTACAGCGTGACCGTGGTGGCCAGCCAGCCCACAGGCTGATCGGCCATGGCCTTAGAGCCGCCTTCGCCTTTCAGGACATCCTGGATCACCTTGATCGCGGAGCGCAGGCCGATGCCGCCAGTGGACTTGGCGAGCGCGCCCAACAGGTGCAGCAGGATGTCGAAATGCGCCGGCAGGAACGGGTAGAGATTGGTGAAACTCTCTTTGCTGAAGTCCGCGTCGTAGTACTTGGCGTCTTGCAGCTTGGTGTTGTGTCGCAGTGCCTGGCCGTGGGCGTCGAACAGCTTGCCGAGTTCGGTTTCACCCGCTGGTGATTTGCCGAGCAGACGGCGATAGCAGATCTCTTTGATGTCGCTCGATTCGAGGTCGATCTGGATCGGGAAGCGGTCCTTGAGCTTGTAGAGCTTGTCGGAGTTCAGTGCGGCGCGTGGGTCGTCCTCAGTGAGGGTCTGCTGCGCAGTGGAGATGATCCAGACCTTGCCATCGCCGAGCCGCTTGAGGTTCTTGGCCAGGCCATCGAGGTTAAGGATAAGGTTGTCGCGCGAGGCCACGTACTGCCCCACTTCGTCGACGATGAAGATGATGTTCTGCTTGCCGCTCTTTTCGCGGACGATGTCGATCATCTCCTGCACGCGCTGGTCTTCGAACTGGAAGAAGCCCTCGGTGCTGGACGAGAATGACTTGGCCTCCGGGAAGAGGGCCGGGTACATCTCATGGGCGATCTTCGGGATCAAGCCATCGATGGCCAGTGGGTTGTTCTGCACGCGAGCCCAGGTGGCACCTGGCAGCGCCTGGGCTATGCGCTCATGGAGTTCGGGCGTGCGGCCGTCCTTCTCGACCATGCGCTCAAAAGCGGCAACCTTCAGGTTGCGCGAGTAGCCGGCCCACTGCAGCACCTTGAAGTAGAGGACGGTGGAGACGTCTTCCATCGTGGCGCCGGCAAGCATTTCACTGGCCAGATCCAGCATGACCACAGCAGCCGGGAAGCGCTTCGCTACCGTGCTGAGGAGCGCCTTGGTCTGTGGCTTGTGCAGGCGGTCCTGCAGGTAATTGATGAACGGCGTGCCGTCGATGGTGCGCTGATCGTCAAACGCCAGGCCGAGGTACTTGGTGAACGAGCTCTTACCGGAGCCGTAGAAGCCTGAGACCCAAACGCCCACCTCATTTTCGCCACCGGACTCCATCGCGATCTGCATGCGATCGAGAAGCTTGCGGAACTGCTCCTCAATACTCTCGGTGACCACATATTCGGAGATCTCAGCCTTGAGGCGGCCTTCTTGCGAGGCGCCATAGGTGATGACCTTCTCGATGGTCCGGTAGATGTCCTTGCTTGGATCGAAGAGTGAGCGAATGGTCATAGGTTTATCCCAGGGTTCTTTTGTCTGTTCAGCCGCCGACGTGGACGGAGCGGTAATTGCCGTCTTCCGGGTAGAAGCCGAGAAACTTCAGGCGCGTCTTGCCGGTTCGCACGCCGGGGTACAGAAAAATCGTCGGCACATGAAACTTGCCCTGGAGCTGACTCTCGATGGCACCGATCCGCATAAAGGGATGCAGTGCCTCAAGGTCCGTTACCAAGAGCAGCGCGTTCTGCTGGCCTTCGAGCGGCTGCAGGGCATCCTCAAGTCGCTTCAGCAGGCCGTTATCCGCCGTCAGGATGTCAGCCAAGGCTTTGTTGGTACGCGGCCAATCCAGTGGTGCTGACTTGTCTTCCATCACGCAGAGCGACCAGAACGGGTCGTCTTTGAGCAGCGCCCAGAGCTGTTCGGCGATGGAGAACGTGTGCACGTCCCAGCCTTCCTGGTGCAGTTTGGCCACCCATGCGGGTGTTTGCCGCTTCACCTCGAGGATTTGCTCTGGCGGGAAAACCAGGTAGTAGATCGGCTCGAAGCTCGCATGGCCGAGCTCGCGCCCATGCCGAATGCGCTCGCGCAACTCGTCAAAATCAGCTTTGAGTGAGGACATCGCAGAGCGCCTCCATGTCTTGTTGTTTCCAGCTGATGCGAATCACGTCACCCGCCGCCTGGACGATGAGCAACCCCTTCAGCGAAAGTCGCTTGAGCTCTTCCAGCACGTCTTCCCGTGCCAGGCCAAACAACTGCCAGTCTTCGTGGGTCAGCAGCGCGTTATCACCGACGCCGGAAAAGTGCAGCTCATAGGCTAAGTAAGCGGCCGCAGATGGTGAGATGCGGAACGGCAAGATGCGACGACTGGAACGCAACCCACGCTCAAGCATTCCGTAGTCGGCGCAGCATCCTGTCAAATAGGCGGAGACGCGCCGCACAGTTGTTTCAGACCATCGTTTGACTGTCTTGCCATCATCGATACCTCGTTCGACAAAGGCGCGCGCATCTTCATTGGTGATTTGTGTGTATCCACCGGCGTATCGAGCCCAGTAAACGTGGCGCACGAAGTCACCAAGAATGGGATTGGCGCGGCTCGTGAAAACCAGCATGAGCTGCGTCAGATCAGCAGTGGAAATCGTTGCCGACAGCCGCTTGAGGTGAGCAGCCGGTGCACCACCATTGACTAGATAGCGCGGGGCAAAGCATTCGACGACGATGTTGCGGAGTCGACGCGCGGTAACGGTTGGGAATCGACCGGATTCCAGCGCGACTTGATGCAACTGATTCGCCGACATGCCGGGCGACCACAGGTCGAGCAGCGTCTTGGTCTCGTTGACGAGCCCAAGGCCTGCTTGTAACTGAGTCGTGTAGGGCTTGTTGTCGGCCACGATCACCCCACCAGATACGGATAAGCTTTGGTGTTCTGCGTGAACGCCGATAGATAAGCCGCCGCGATGGCCTTCAGGGTGTCGGTGGAATCAATATCCTTGATGCTTCCGACCGCCGTTGGGCCCACGCTGGACGTGCCGCTCGTCGATGCCAAGCGCTTCAACGCATCCAGCGCAGCCTCTTTACTCGGCGGTGCCTGGCTGGCGAGTTCTTCCCCCGCGCTGCTTTGCACGATCGCATGCAGGTCTTGTTCGACTTCTTCAGGCAGACGGAACAAGTGGTAGCTACCCACGCTCAAATGCTCGTCGTGCAATCGTCTGGCTGCTTCCAGCACACCGTGATACTGAGCAAGGCGAGATGTTTTCGAGAAGACCGGCTCTAGGAAGAGCCGGCTTGATGCCTCATAGAAAGCCGTTGGCCACCAGGCGCACTGAGCACGCTCTCCGAGGAAGCCGACAAGCATCCTCATTTGCAGCAACGTGGGTAGGTAGGATTCTTTCATCTCAACTCTCGTCATTCGTTTGTTCTACCAACGCGACCGGCGCAGGCAGTGGTATTCATTGCTCAGTCACATTCCGCCCCCGAGCGAGCCGCATCCAAGGGCGCATACCCCGGCGCCAGCACGGCGTTCTTAACGCCATACAAAGCCAAGTGATCCTTAAGCCAAAGTCTGTACTCATGCCCGCGCAGGCTGTGGTCAGGGGAGCAGTCGACGCTCCATTTGCGCAGGATGTAACCGGCAGTGGCTGCCCGCAGCTTCATCCGCAGCACGCCGCCTTGCATGCTGTAGTCCATCTCGGTGATCTCTGGCCGGGGTTGATCCGGGTGCGGCACCAGTTCCAGCTCGACGATCCGTGTCCACTGAATGTCCTGATCGCTCATCTCGTGGGGCGCCACGGGCTGCCCCTTGAGCACCGCCGGGCGCTTGATCCGGGTGATGACGAAATCCCGGAACTCCTGCGACTTTCGGTCGAAGGCGCGGACGTGCCAGCGCCGACCGTTGTCGATCAGCGCGAACGGGACGATCTCCCGCTCGGTGCGGCCACTGGAGATGGAGTGGTACTCGATGCCGAGCGGACACTCCTGGTGAATCGCACGGGTCACGCTCGCCAGCACATCCAGATCCGGGTGCGTGAGCCGGGATGGGCTCTCGCTGGCCAGCACGGCATTGGCCAACGGGGCCTTGAGCCGCATCGGCTCGCCGTCGCCAAAGCCCTGGGTCAGCCACGACAACACCCGCTCAGGGGGGAAGTCGAAGACGGGCCGGAGGTCCGGCCCCAGGACGTAGGACTTGCCCTTGGAGTCGTAGTCGATGTTGCCCGGGGCCAATTTTTTGTACAGCGCCAGATCCCTGGATGCGGCGGCGGACTGGATGCCAAACCGAGTGACCAAGTCCTGACGGCGTATCTCCCCGATGAAGCGCACGCGCAACTCCACGAACGCGAGCCGGTCGCGTTGTGGCTGGGTTAGATCTGCAAGCTGTTCGTTCGACATCCTGGCTAGCTCGTTCGGGTTAGCGAATGCTTGTGTGGGTTATTGCGGAAAGTATATTGTCTGCTCTAGAATCTGTCTATCAGTTGTTTTTGATGCGTGTATGCGTCGTGTTGTGATAACCACAAGGCGGGCGAGACGCGCACTTGGAGCACAGGAGTGAAAGCAGACAAAGCCATCGCGACGTACCGGCGCATGCGGGCGCAGCCGCTGTGGCGCCTGCTTGCCTCGAACACTGGACCTACCGTCATTGGCCTGCTTCAGGCCCATCTTTACGAGAGTGAGCGAAGTCTTCCTGCCTCCATTTTTCACGAACGAATCGCAAGAGATCTGGAAGAGCTACGCGCCCAAGGCGAAGACTTCCCCCAAACGGCACAAGCGTACGTCGCCAGCTGGCTTGCCGATGGGTACCTGGAGCGACGCTTCCCGGCTGGGGCTTCAGAGGAGGAATATGAACTCTCCACGGCCGCCGTCGAAGCCATTCGATTTGTCTCTGGCCTGGAGCAGCCGCACTCAGCCGCAACCGAAAGCCGCCTGACGCTTGTTATCGAGGCACTAGCCCGGCTTGCCGAGGACACCGACACCGACAAATTCCGTCGCATAGACCGGCTCATGGCCGAGCAAGCCCGCATCGATAAGGAGATAGACGCCATCCAGAAGGGGCAGATGCGCGTGCTGCCCCACGCAACGGCGCTGGAGCGCACGCGGGAGATCATCACGTTGGCTGATGATCTTGCAGGTGATTTCCGACGCGTCCGCGATCAGTTCGACCAGCTCAATCGAGATCTCCGTGAACGCATCATGGACAACGATGGCAATCGGGGGGATGTGCTGGATTCACTGTTCGCCGGAATCGACCTGATTTCAGAGAGCGACGCCGGAAGGACTTTCTCCGCTTTCTGGCGATTGCTTACGGACCCAGAACAGGCCGCTACGCTTGATCAGGCCCTTGATAGCGTCATGTCGCGGGAGTTCGTGGGGCAGCTCGAAGCCAAGGAGCGACGATTCCTTCTTCGGCTGACGCGGACCCTTCTCGAGCAGGGCGGCATGGTTCACGAGGTGCTCCAGACCTTCGCGCGCAGCCTGAAGCACTTCGTCCAGAGTCGTGAATACCTCGAGCAACGCCGACTCAATCACCTTCTGAAAGACGCTCAGCGAGCAGCACTCGCCCTGAAGGACGAAGTCAGGGCCACAGAAACCCTCCAGTACACGCTTGAGCTCACGAGCAGCCGTTTGCGCTCCTTGTCTCAATGGGTGCTGTACGACCCCTCCCTACAAGCTTTGCCCGGCCAAATGGCGGAAGGGGATGCCCCGCCAATCGACCTGGAGTCCGTCAGCGAACTGGTCGCCCAGTCCGAGATCGACTTCCGAACATTGAAGGCCAACGTGCTGGCGGTCCTGGAGCAACGGTCCCAGGCATCCATCGCTGACGTGCTGGAGCAGTTCCCCGCTGCACAGGGTTTGGGCAGCGTCGTCGGCCTGCTTGCATTGGGCAGTCGGCATGGTTTCAAAGCCGACCATAGCGAAACCGTAGGCTGGGTTGGAGGCGACGACGAGCGTCGTAGCGCCCGAATTCCAAAGATCTTCTTTTTGAGGGAGCGGGCCAATGAACTGGTCTGAGAACGACGAAGCGGCAATGCCAGCCGAAGCACAAGCGCCAGATGCTTCGCAGGCATCTGCTAACACCCTTTTCATGGGTGACAGCGGCGAGTTGGCGCTGGATACCCGGCGCGCCCTGGTGCAGCTACTTGCGGGACCTTCGCTCGACGGACGTCGACATCCAAAGCTCTGGCCGATATTGGTGCGAGACGAAGCGGTGATACGTCGGCGCCTTGCCGAACTGTTTCTCGAACTGGTCATCGACCGGGACGTACAAGTTGCCTTCACCCGTCAGGCTGATACCGGCGACCTTGAAGTGCCACTCCTGCTGCGTCGCGCGCAGCTGACCTTCATTGACTCCATTCTGCTGCTTCACCTTCGCCAGCGATTGACCCAAGCGGACTCGCAGGGCGATCGTGCCGTGGTGTCGACTGACGAGATCATGGAGTTTCTTACCCTCTATGAGCGTGCCTCCAACACCGACCGCGCAGGGTTCGTGAAACGTGTTCATGCATCCATCGAGAAGATCAAGAAGCACAGCATCCTCCAGAAAATTCGCTCGAGTGAAGATCGTTTCGAGATTTCGCCAACGCTGAAGCTCCTCTTCTCTGCAGAAGAAATACAAGCCCTGACCCACTTGTATCAGCGCATGGCCGCCGGTGAGACGCCAGCGCAACTGGCTCAGACTGAGTCCGATGAGGAGGCCGACCAATGATCTCGGAACCCCAAACCGCGTCCTTGTTCGCCCGGGAGCAATTCCGGATGACTCGCCTGCAGGTTTACAACTGGGGCACTTTTTCTGACCTGCATGACATACCGATCAGCGAACGAGGCTTTCTGTTTGTCGGTCGATCAGGGGCTGGGAAATCGACGCTTCTCGACGCTTTTTCGGCGTTGCTGGTGCCACCTCGCTGGATTGACTTCAACGCTGCCGCGCGGGAGGCTGACCGCAGTGGCCGTGACCGAAACCTCGTCACCTACGTACGTGGGGCATGGGCCGAACAGAAGGATGGAGAGTCGGGTGAGATCGCCACCCGCTACTTGCGCTCGGGGACAACGTGGTCTGCCCTGGCACTGACCTACCAGAACGCATTGGGCCAGTCTGTGGTGCTGGTTCAGGTGTTCTGGCTTCGCGGCAATGCGAATGGAAGCACCGACGTCAAACGCCACTACCTTGTCCTGGAGCGGGCCTTTGACCTGCGCGAGCTGGAGGACTTCGGTCAATCCAACTTCGACATCCGAAAGCTCAAGCAGTCTTTCCCCGAGGCGTTCGCTCGCGACGAGTTTCGTCCCTATTGCGAACGATTCTGCCGCCTGCTCGGTATCGAGAGCGAAATGGCGTTGCGTTTGCTGCACAAAACCCAGTCGGCCAAGAATCTCGGCGACCTCAATACCTTCCTGCGCGACTTCATGCTCGACAAGCCCGAGACCTTCGAGGTGGCGGATCGCTTGGTCAGCGAATTTGGTGAACTCAATGCTGCCCACCAGGCGGTAGTGACAGCTCGCGAGCAGGTTCAAACGCTCGCGCCAGCGCGGGAGCAGTATCAGCGCAGAGATTCGTTGATGCTGCAACGCAATGGGCTGGATGAGCTTCGGCTGGGCGTTGATGGCTACCGCGAAACCCGCCGCATTGAACTCCTCAAGCAGCATGTCGAGTCCCTGGAGGTGCAAGCCAGCGGCTCGGAAGGTGAAGTAAGTCGACGTCAGAGCATCCTGGATAACCACACCACAACCTTGCGCAATCTGGAGCGACAGCACCGTGAAGCAGGCGGTGATCAGATCGAGCAATGGGAAGCAGAGAAATCTGGTCTGGAGGGCCAGCGCACGGATCGCCTGCGCAAACGCGGCCAGGCTGAAGATGCGTGCAAGAAGCTTGGCTGGAGCCTCCCGGATTCGCCTCAGGCCTTCGCTGAACTGTTGGGAAACGCGCGGCAGGAAGTCGAAAACTGGGAGCAGCGCAGCAACGAGAACCGCGAAGAACAGTTCCGCTTGGCAGGTCAAAAGAAAGACGCTGAGACGGCATTTTCGCAAGCGGTGAAGGAGGTGCAGGCACTCCAGCGCCAGCCATCGAGCATTCCTGCCGATATGCTCGAAATGCGCCGAGACATCGCCGCAGCTATTGGGATATCAGAATCGGCTCTGCCCTTCGTCGGCGAACTCATTGAGGTGAAGTCTGACGAGGCCGAGTGGCAAGGTGCCATCGAGCGCGTACTGCACGGATTTGCGCTCTCACTCTTGGTGGACGAACGCCAGTATTCGGCGCTGGCCAATTACATCAACAACACCCATCTTGGGCAGCGTCTGGTGTACTACCGAACTGGCCGCTCGGAGACCTGGCAGGCGAAGCCCATCGGCGCTAACTCGCTCGTCCTGAAGCTGAACGTCAAGGAGGGTACGTATGCCGATTGGCTGCAGGCCGAGCTACGGCAACGATTCGATTACGCGTGCGTCGACTCCATTCAGTCGTTCAGGAGCGCTGATCGAGCCATCACCCGTGAGGGCCAGGTCAAGCACAGCAAAACCCGGCACGAGAAAGACGACCGGAGAAGTGTCGGCGACCGACGAAACTGGGTGCTCGGGTTCGATAACCGCGAGAAGCTTGGGCTCTTTCAAGCACAGGCCCAGGAGCTGGCTGCGACGATTACGCGCCTCGGGGGAGAAATCGAAACCCTCGCCGACCAAGACAAGAATCGTGCGACCCGAGCGATTCAGTGCCAAACCTTGGTGAATCTCCAGTGGCAGGAAATTGATGTAGTACCGTTGCTTGACCGCATTTCCACCATCGAACAACAGATTCGCGAAGCGCGGGAGGGCAATACAGCCCTACTGCAAATCAGTGAGCGGATCGACAAGCAAAAGAACTTGGTTGATCAAGCAGACAAGGACCTCCGAGAAGCCAAGGTCGCGCATGACTCAGTTCTCAAGCAGATCAACGACAGCACGCAGAAGCTTGAATCGCTCCTTCAAGATGCTTCCAGAGTTCCATTGACTCCCCACCAGATCAAGGGGCTCGACGAACGATTCACCAAGCAGTCAGACGCGATCAGGCTCGAAAGCCTCGACAAGGTAGCAACCGCTGTTGAGAGAGGGCTCAACACAGAAATCGGTGAGATCAAAGATGAGATCGGCGATTGCGAGAAGGAAATTGAAGCACGCTTTGCCGATTTCAAACGGCAGTGGCCAATGGATGCTGTGGACATGGACACGAGCCTAGCCAGCGCAGCGGACTTTTTCGCCAAGTTGGTTCGACTGGAAACGGATGGCCTGCCCGCCTATGAGCAGCGATTCTTCGAACTGCTGCAGAACCAAAGCCACCAGAATCTGGCGGCACTGTCCACCTACCTGAACGATGCGCGCAAAGCCATCCTAGAGCGGATGGATCTGGTCAACGACAGTCTTGGCCAGGTGCCGTTCAACCAAAGCGCCAATCAACGTACCTATCTCCACATCGACGCCAGTGACCGGCAGCTTGTCGACGTCAAGGAGTTCAAGCAGGAGATCCAGCAGGCACTTAGCCATGCGTGGACGGAGGATCGCGAGTTTGCCGAGGCGCGGTTCCTGGCCCTGCGGCGACTTGTTGATCGACTCGCCAGTCAGGACCCCGAGCAGAAACGCTGGCGCGAGACTGTGCTCGACGTTCGACAGCATGTTGAGTTTATCGGACGGGAGATTGATGAAAGCGGCGTGGAGGTCGAAATTTACCGCAGCGGTGCTGGCAAATCAGGCGGTCAACGGCAGAAGCTGGCCACCACGTGCTTGGCCGCAGCCCTGCGGTATCAGCTGGGAGGGAACGACCACGGCGTGCCGATGTATGCGCCCGTCGTGCTTGATGAAGCCTTCGACAAGGCCGACAACGAGTTCACCGCTTTGGCGATGAACATCTTTACCAATTTCGGATTTCAAATGGTGGTCGCTACGCCGCTGAAGTCCGTCATGACCCTCGAACCATTCATCGGTGGCGCCTGCTTCGTAGATATCAGCGACCGGCGGGTGTCAGGCGTCCTGTTGATCGAGTACGACGGTGACCGCCAGCGGTTGAAGCTGCCGGAGCACGCTCGAGAGGAGGCTAGCGTTGAAGCTTCCTGAAGATGTTTGGCAGTTTCTTGCCCGTCGCTTTCAGAGCAAACACCGCGAGTGGTTGATCGGTGATGCTGGCGAGAGCCAATGGCCGCTGGAAGTTCCGCTCGGCATACCGACGGAACAGGCTGCGCTAAGGCAAGTCGACGGCGTTCGCGCTTGGGTGAGTGCATGGCAAGGCTGGCAAGGAGTCGGCACCCTGTCCTGGTGTGAGCGCCGGTGGAAAGCGCTTGGCGTCCAGCGACTGCCTGAGAAACTGGCGTTACGAGGCCCTGAAGATGTTGCCCTGTGGATTGGGGAATCCGCACGGTGGGTGCGTGCCCAGTCTCGCTATCAGACGCTCACTGCTCGCTGGCCGGTACTGGCGCAGCAGTTGCCGAGATATTTTGATGTCCTCGCTGACTACGGCGATGCCGATTTTAGTCGGCTGGCAGAGATGCTGGATTGGATCAGTCTCAATCCGAAATCGAATCTCTACCCACGACAAATTCCGGTTGCCGGGGCCGACAGCAAGTGGCTGGATTCTAGAAAGGGCCTCATCTCTGACTTGGTTGCGACGCTCCAGGGTGACCCGACAGGAGAGCGCGACTTTTTTAGACGCTGCGGTTTGAGGGCACAGCCGCAGTTAATGCGCATGCGCGTTCTAGACCCAGAGCTGAGAGCCCGTTTGGGCGGTCTTGGCGATATCTCTGCTCCTTGTGAGGAGGTGGCAAGCATTGGCATACGACCAAAGAATGTCTTCGTTGTTGAGAACCTTCAAACCGGACTTGCCTTTGATGACCTGCCAGGGGCGGTTGTGATCATGCGATTGGGTTACGCGGTTGACGTTTTGGGACAGCTTCCATGGCTACAACAGGCGCAATGTATCTACTGGGGTGACATTGATACGCATGGCTTTTCCATTCTTAATCGAGCCAGAACATACATCCCTAGCCTGAAGACTGTGCTTATGGATGAGTCAACGCTGATGAGTCATCGTGATTTATGGGTCGAAGAGAAAGACCAGCACTCTTCCACAGAACTCCCACTACTCAAAAGTACCGAACAAAAGCTCTATCAGTCGATCAAGGGAAATGCCTGGGGTCAACAAGTCCGCCTCGAACAGGAGCGGATACGCTGGGATGTGGCGTGGAATGCCATACAGGCAAGTATTCGATGACCCTGGATCGGGAGGTCAGTCGTGAATGGAAATCGATGGGACCAGCCGGGCGTGCCCCACAAGGGATGGCACTGCGTGGATGTCGTCGATCTGCGGGCCGACGGCGAGCCGGCAGACGAAACCGATTACGCGACCTGCCAGATGTCCGGCAACGAGAAGATCCGCTACGTCCACATCATGGAGCACCCGGATCTGGACGAGAATTTCGAAGTCGGGTGCGTCTGCGCCGAGAAGATGAGCGGCGACTACGAGGGGCCGAAGCGGCGTGAGGCCAAGCTGCGCAACCGCGCCGTCCGACGCACTCGATGGCTACAGCGCAAGTGGCGGGTCTCCGCCAAGGGCAACAGCTTTCTGAATGTCGACGGCCATAACCTCGGCGTGCATCCGACGAAGACAAAGCGATGGGGATATCGGATCGACAGCCGTTTCAGTGCAAAGACCTATGCCTCCAAGGACGAGGCGAAGCTGGCGCTGTTCGATGACTTCTGGGCGGCGACCCAGGATGACGAGCGGTTGTGGGCTAGCGACTGAGCAAGGAAATAGTTTGATGGTCGAAGCGGGTAAGGAGGGATTGCTTGCCCTGCTACGTGACAGTAGATAGAGCGTTGGCTAGCAGATCAAGCAACACTTCTGAAATACGGTTGACCACCGGTTCCGTTTGATTGCGGCGCGAGCCGAGCAAGGGACACAGCATCAAGGCCATTCGCTTCACTTGGGAATGGCACGATGGGACAGACCAACCGCCGCGCATCCGCCTGGCCTTCGCTGGCCGTGCTGCTGGCCGTGTCGCTCTCGGCCCTGCAACCCGCCATTGCCGAGGACACTCCGGAGCGTGAGCAGATCGCCGCGCTCGCCCGCCAGCTCAATCTGATCGACCGCCTCGCCGAGCACGCCGCCAGTACCGCTCCGCAGGAACGCGCCCGCTATCACTTCGACTACGCCCGACTGCGCTCAGACCTGAAGCGCGTTCGCGCCGGCCTGCAGGACTACCTCGTGCCCCAGCGCGCCCAGCCGCGCGATCCCGTCCCGCTGGCCGGCGATTACGTCCGCCGTGACCGCGCCGACGACGACGACGACGAGCCATCGCCATGACGCCCTCTGCCGATCAGGTCGCCGCCTTCCAGGCCAACGGCGGCTTCGCGCCTTCGGCCGTCTCTGCCGTGGTGCTCGCTTTCGTGTTCGCCGTGTTGCTGCTGTGGGGCGTGTGGGCCATGCGCACCGCCTACGTCGGCTGGGCCGAGCACCGCATCACCGAGCGTCAGTTTCTCGCCGTCGTCGTGCGCTTCGTGGCGATTTACCTGGTGCTGACCTTCTTCCTCCTCTCCTGACCGTCACGAAAGGCCAAACGCCATGAACACGTCATCGACATCCCATCGCATTCCGTCCCGCATCGCCGCACTGCTGCTACCGCTGGCGCTCGCGGGCCTGCCGCTGTCGGCCTTCGCGCAGGGCCTGCCGACCATGGAGGACCCTTCGCGCGGCCAAGGCAGCGGCATCCTGCAGACCTTGCAGAACTACGGCTACGACATCGTGCTGCTGATCGCGCTGCTCGTGGTCGCCTCGATGTTCGTCGGTGTCTGCTATCACGCCTACACGCGCTACTCGGAGATCCACACCGGCCGCGCCACCTGGGGCCAGTTCGGCCTGACGGTCGCCGTGGGCGCGATCCTGCTGGTGGTCGGCATCTGGCTGCTCACCAAGGCCACCGGCGTGCTGTGAGGGCGGCAAGCGATGGCCGTCCCTTCGGAGACCCCGCGCGACACGCTGGTGACCTTCCTGCCGCACCGGCTGAACCGCCAGCCGGTGGTCGTGCGCGGGCTGACCGCCGACGAGTTGTGGATCTGCGCCGGCCTGTCGGCCGCAGCCGGGTTCGCGCTCGGCCTGCCGCTGGCCTGGCTCACGCACAGCATCGCCATGGTGCCCACGCTGATCGTCGCCGGCATCGCGCTGGGCGTCTTCGTCGGAGGTGGTTTCCTGCGCGCACAGAAGCGCGGCCGGCCCGACACCTGGCTGTACCGGCAGCTCCAGTGGCGGCTGGCATTGCGGCACCCGGCGCTGGCGGCGCTACTGGGCGGCCAGCGCCTCATCACCCGCTCGGGCTACTGGACGACCCGGCGCAATGCCGATCGAGGTGCGCCATGAGCCGTTTCAAGAACGAGGTTGCGCACCTGCAGGCGCACGTGAAGACGCTGCGTCTGGGGGCCGGCGCGTTGTTCGTGGTGGCGCTGCTGCTCGGCTTCGGTTGGTGGAGTGCGCCGAAGAGTCTCACCATCCATGTGCCGCCGGACCTGCGCTCGGGCAGCATGCGCAAGTGGTGGGACGTGCCGCCCGAGAGTGTGTACGCCTTCTCGTTCTACATCTGGCAGCAGGTACAGCGCTGGCCCACGAACGGCGAAGAAGACTACCCGCGCAACCTGCGCGCGCTGTCGGCCTACCTGACGCCGAGCTGCCGGGCCTTCCTGCAACAGGACTACGAGTACCGGCGCGCCAGTGGCGAGCTGCGTCAACGCGTGCGCGGCATCTACGAGATTCCCGGTCGCGGCTACGGCGATGATCCGGCCACGCGCGTCAAGGTGCTCTCCGACCGCGATTGGATCGTCACGCTCGACGTGAGCGCGGACGAATACTACGGCTCCGAGCAGGTCAAGCGCGCCCTGGTGCGCTACCCCATCAAGGTCGTCCGGCTGGACATAGACCCCGAGCGCAACCCCTTCGGCCTGGCGCTGGACTGCTACGCCGGCGCACCCCAGCGCATCGAACCGCCGCCGACGCCGACCCAGGCCGGCGCGCCCGCCAACGCCTCCGGCCACCTGCAGGGAGACTCCCCATGAAGCCCGTTGCCTTGTCGGCCCTGGCCGGCGTCCTGCTGATCCTCGGTTTCGTGCCGGCCAGCCAGGCCGTGGAAATCCTGCGCTGGGAGCGGCTGCCCCTGCCGGTGCCGCTGGTGGTCGGCCAGGAGCGCGTGGTCTTCATCGACCGCAATGTGCGCGTCGGCGTGCCGGCCAGCGTCGGCGATCACCTGCGCGTGCAGAGTGCGGGCGGCGCGATCTACCTGCGGGCGAGCGAGCCGATTCCGCCCACGCGGCTGCAACTGCAGGACGTGGAGTCCGGCGCGCTGATCCTGCTCGACATCGCCGCCGAGCCGGCGAAGGACGGCCAGGCGCCGCTGGAGCCGGTGCGCATCGTGGAAGCGGAAGCCCCCGCGAAGCGCTACGGCGGCAGTGCAGCAAGCGGTGCGGACGAGCGGGCCGATGCGCCCGCGGACAAACCCGTTCCCCGGCGCGAAACGCCGGTACCGGTCGTGCTGACGCGCCATGCCGCACAGAACCTGTACGCGCCGCTGCGCACCGTCGAGCCAGTCGCCGGCATCGGGCGCGTGAACCTGCGCCGTGGCTTCGCGCTGGACACCTTGCTGCCGACGCTGCCGGTGCACGCGCGGGCATTGGCCGCGTGGCGCCTGGAAGACCAGTGGGTGACGGCCGTGCGACTCACCAACACCGCCGCGCGTTGGCTCGACCTCGACCCGCGCGCCCTGCAGGGGAACTTCGTGGCGGCGACCTTCCAGCATCCGAACCTGGGGCCGGCCGGCACCCCGTCCGACACCACGGTGCTCTACCTGGTCACGCGCGGCCACGGCCTGGCCGAGTCGCTGCTGCCGGCGCTGAGCCCGATCGATGCCACCGCGAACCTGCCGCCGGCCGCCGCGGCCGGCTCGACCGGAGGAGCGCGCGATGAAAAGTAATCCGCTGCTCAAGTGGCTGCTGATCCCGATGGCGCTGCTGCTGGTGTTCGTCGGCGTCAAACTGTTCTCCGGCGCCCCCGGCGGCCAGCCCGCCCCCAAGGGCGCGGCCAGTACGCTCACGCCCGAGGAGATGAAAGCCCTGGGCATCGCAGGCGACACGCCGCGCGATACCGTCGCCACGCTGGTGGCCCAGGTGAAGCAGTTGCGCACCGAGCTGCAGAGCGCGCTCGGCGACAACAAGCAGCACAAGGCCGAGAACGAGCGCCTGCGTGCGCGGGAAAGCGCGATCGACCAACGCATCCAAAGCGCGCTGGAAGGCGAGCGCAACCGCCTGGAGCAGGAGCGCAATCAGGTGGCCAGCGACAGGCAGCAGACCCAGGGGCTGCTGCAGGATCTGCAGCGGCAACTGGACGGCCTTGCCGGCAAGGGTGGCCCGTCCGACCTGCCCGTCGGGCTGGGGCTGGAAGAGGGTGACAGCAAGCGCTTCAACCGCAGCACCAGTGGCACGCAGTGGGTCGAGCCCGACGATGCCAAGGTCGACGCCAAGAATGGCAACAAGGAGCCGAGCTTTCCCCTGAGCTTCGGGCCGGCCCAGAAAAGCCTGTCGGCCGCAGTGGAATCCGTCGCCGACGTTGGCAGCCGCGCGGTGGGCGCATCCACGAAGGCGGTCTACACCGTGCCGTCGAACTCGACGCTCATGGGGTCGGTTGCCATGACGGCGCTGATCGGGCGCGTGCCGATCGACGGAACCGTCAACGACCCGTACCCGTTCAAGGTGTTGATCGGCCTGGACAACCTCACGGCCAACGGCATCGACATCCCCGACGTGGCCGGCGCCGTGGTCAGCGGCACGGCCTCGGGCGACTGGACGCTCTCGTGCGTGCGCGGGCAAATCCGCTCGGTCACGTTCGTGTTCCAGGACGGCACCATCCGCACGGTGCCGGAGGACAGCAGCAAGGGCGGCAGCAACAGCGGCAACTCGGGGCACAACGGCGCCAGCATCCAGGGCGGCCTGGGCTGGATCAGCGACCCCTACGGCATTCCGTGCGTCAGCGGCGAGCGACGCAGCAACGCCCAGCAGTACCTGGGCAGCCAGGCGCTCATCACCGCAGCCGGCGCCGGCGCGGCCTCGCTCATCAAGTCCGACAACGGCAGCGTGGCCGTGGTCGCCAACAGCAACGGCTCGCTGGGCACCGTCGGCATCAGCGGCAACGAAGCGATGGGCCGCATCCTCGCGGGCGGCGTGCGCGACATGGCCGATTGGGTCAACAAGCTCTACGGCCAGGCCTTCGCGGCGGTCTACGTGCAGCCCGGCGCCAAGGTGGCCGTGCATCTGGAGCAGCCGCTCGACATCGACTACGACGCCAAGGGGCGTCGGGTTCACCACCGCACCGGAGAAGCCCATGCCTCGGATCTGGATTGACGCGGCCGCCGTGCTGCTGGCGGCCACCCTGCTCGGCGGCTGCGCTACCAGCAAGGAGAAGCTGCTGCCGCACGGCGACAGCACCATGCTCGACATCTGGCATCGGGAGACCGGCGGCAGCGCGGGCGGCGGCCAGGCCGCGCGGCAACTGCTCGATGCGCGCCAGGGCCTGCGCCGGCCGCTGGCCGAGGCCGATGTGCAGGCGGCGCCCGGCGTGCAGGCGCGCTACACCCGCACCGCGCAGAACGAGATTTACCGCCAGTTCCACCGCCTGCCGAACCCCGACCTGGTGATGTACGTGTTCCCGCACCTGGCGGGCACCGACCCGGTTCCGGTGCCCGGCTACAGCACGGTGTTCCCGCTCTACCAGCGCGTGCAGTACGCGATGCCGGGCGAGCGCGTGGAGGACTACTGATGGCCTGGTCGCTGTCGTGGTCACGCAAGGGCGACGCATCGCCTGCTGACGCCGTGGATGCGATCGATGATGCCTGGGCACGGCACGTGGCGGCCTTGGTGGCACAGGGTGTCGCCGAGCCGGGCAGCGCGCTCGGCCGGGGCCGGCGCAGGCCGGCCACCCAGGCCGACCACGATGCGCTCTATGGCGTCGCGCCGTCGTTCGCGGACTTGCTGCCCTGGGTCGAGTACCTGCCCGGCAGCAAGTGCATGTTGCTGGAAGATGGCCAGTCGGTGGCGGCCTTCTTCGAGCTGGCGCCGGTCGGCACCGAGGGCCGCGAGATGGCCTGGCTATGGCAGGCGCGCGATGCGCTGGAGAACGCCCTGCAGGACTCCTTCGACGAGTTGGACGACAACCCCTGGGTGGTGCAGCTCTACGCCCAGGACGAGGCCGACTGGGACAACTATCTGCGCTCCCTGGCGAACTATCTGCAGCCGCGTGCGCAGGGCAGTGCGTTCAGCGACTTCTACCTGCGCTTCTTCGCCCATCATCTGCGGGCCATCGCCAAGCCGGGTGGCTTGTTCGAGGACACCACGGTGACGCGCCTGCCGTGGCGCGGTCAGGTCCGGCGCGTGCGCATGGTGGTCTACCGCCGCACGTCCGCGGCCCCGGCTTCGCGGCGCGGCCAGTCGCCCGAGCAGGCGCTGACGACGATCTGCGACCGCCTCGTCGGCGGGCTGGCGAATGCCGGCGTGAAAGCCCGGCGTCTCGGCGCGGCGGACATCCACGCCTGGCTGCTGCGCTGGTTCAACCCGAATCCGACTTTGCTCGGCGCCACTGCCGAAGATCGGGAACGCTTCTACGCGCTGACCCGCTACCCGGAAGAGCGGGAGGAGGGCGAGATCGAACTCGCCAGCGGCACCGACTTCGCGCAGCGCCTGTTCTTCGGCCAGCCACGTTCGGACGTGCCCAACGGCCTGTGGTTCTTCGACGGCATGCCGCATCGGGTGATCGTGATGGATCGCCTGCGCACGCCACCCGTGACGGGCCATCTGACGGGCGAGACGCGCAAGGGCGGCGATGCCATGAACGCGCTGTTCGACCAGATGCCCGAGGACACGGTGATGTGCCTGACGCTGGTCGCCACGCCCCAGGACGTGCTGGAGGCGCACCTCAACCACCTCGCCAGGAAGGCCGTCGGCGAGACCCTGGCCTCGGAGCAGACCCGGCAGGACGTGCAGCAGGCGCGCGGCCTGATCGGCAGCGCGCACAAGCTCTACCGCGGCACGCTGGCGTTCTACCTGCGCGGCCGCGACCTGGCCCAGCTCGATGCGCGCGGCCTGCAGCTCGTCAACGTGATGCTCAACGCCGGTCTGCAACCGGTACGCGAAGAGGACGAGGTGGCGCCGCTGAACAGCTATCTGCGCTGGCTGCCGTGCGTGTTCGATCCGGCGGCCGACAAGCGCCAGTGGTACACCCAGCTCATGTTCGCGCAACACGCGGCGAACCTGGCGCCGGTCTGGGGCCGCAGCCAGGGCACGGGGCATCCGGGCATCACGTTCTTCAACCGCGGCGGGGGCCCGATCACCTTCGATCCGTTGAACCGCCTCGACCGGCAGATGAACGCGCACCTGTTCCTGTTCGGCCCCACGGGTTCGGGCAAGAGCGCGACGCTCAACAACATCCTGAATCAGGTGACGGCGATCTATCGGCCGCGCTTGTTCATCGTCGAGGCTGGCAACAGCTTCGGCCTGTTCGGCGACTTCGCGGCACGGCTGGGCCTCACCGTGCATCGGGTGAAGCTCGCGCCCGGCGCGGGCGTCAGTCTGGCGCCGTTCGCCGACGCCTGGCGCCTGGTCGATACGCCGAGCCAGGTACAGACGCTGGACGCCGATGCGCTCGACGAAGACCAGACCGATGCCGGCATGGTCGTGGAAGGCGATGAGCAGCGCGACGTGCTCGGCGAGCTGGAGATCACTGCACGACTGATGATCACCGGCGGCGAGGACAAGGAGGAAGCGCGCATGACGCGCGCCGACCGCAGCCTGATCCGCCAGTGCATTCTCGATGCGGCCCAGCATTGCGTGGCTGACGAACGCACGGTGCTCACGCGCGATGTGCGCGACGCGCTGCGCGAGCGCGCCCGCGACGCCACGCTGCCGGAGATGCGGCGCGCACGGCTGCTGGAGATGGCCGACGCCATGGACATGTTCTGCCAGGGTGTGGACGGCGAGATGTTCGACCGGTCTGGCACACCGTGGCCCGAGGCGGACATCACCATCGTGGACCTGGCCACCTTCGCGCGCGAGGGCTACAACGCCCAACTCTCGATTGCCTACATCTCGCTCATCAACACCGTCAACAACATCGCCGAGCGCGACCAGTTCCTGGGCCGCCCGATCATCAACGTGACGGACGAAGGCCACATCATCACCAAGAACCCACTGCTCGCGCCCTACGTGGTCAAGATCACCAAGATGTGGCGCAAGCTCGGCGCCTGGTTCTGGCTCGCCACGCAGAACCTGGACGACCTGCCGAAAGCGGCCGAGCCCATGCTCAACATGATCGAGTGGTGGATCTGCCTGTCGATGCCGCCCGATGAAGTCGAGAAGATCGCGCGCTTCCGCGAACTCAACGCTTCGCAGAAGGCGCTGATGCTCTCGGCCCGCAAGGAGGCCGGCAAGTTCAGCGAGGGCGTCATCCTGTCCAAGTCGATGGAAGTGCTGTTTCGCGCCGTGCCGCCCAGCCTCTACCTGGCGATGGCGATGACCGAGCCCGAGGAGAAGGCCGAACGCTTCCAGTTGATGCAGCAGCACGGCATCAGCGAGCTGGATGCCGCCTTCCGCGTGGCCGAGAAGATCGACCGTGCGCGGGGCATCGAACCCCTGGCGCTGGACACGCTGGCCTGACGGGAGCGACACGATGCGCATGCCTTCATCCGCCCGCCGTCATCCCCGGATCGGTCTGCTGATCGTGGCGACGATTGCGGTTGCCTCGTGGATGCTGCTGCGCGTGCCGCATCCGGCAACCGAGTCCATGCCCCTGGCCGCCGCCGGGTCCGAAGCGTCGAAACCGGCCGGCCCGCCCTGGCTGTATGGCCGTACCGATGCGCGCTTCACGGTGGTCGGGTACGCCGACCTGGAGTGTCCGTACTGCCGGGCCTACTTCCCCGCGCTCAAGCGCTGGATCGACGCCCATCCCGAGGTGAACTGGCAGTGGCACCACCTGCCGCTGTCCATGCACGAGCCGGCCGCGACTGCTGGGGCACGCCTGGCCGAGTGCGCGGGCGAGACGGGCGGACATGCCTCGTTCTGGCAGGCCGTGGCATGGCTCTACTCGAACACCCGTGGCGACGGCCAGGGCCTGCCGGAGGGCCTGCGCTATCCCGACCTCACGCCAGCCATGCAGGGTTGTCTCGACAGCGATCGCCCCGATGCGGTCATCCGTGCCCAGGCGGCGGAAGCAGCACAGCAGGGCATCGCGGCCACGCCGGCTCTGCAACTGCGCGACCGCGAGTCCGGCAAGACCCTCCTGCTGCACGGCCCCGTCGAAGGCGATGCCTTGCTGTCGGCCATCGACCTGCTTGCCGCCGGCAGCACGACCGCAGCCGAACCCGCCCATTCCCCAGACATGCCCGCCGGCGTCGCCGGTGACATGCCCAGGTAGCCATCGATCTTCAAGGCTGCGGCGCGGCTCGTCCGCGTTGATCGAAACCCGTTCGCATCGCATCCCTTGACGCGAACAGCCACCGCATCCGCGGTGGTGGATGCCCGCTCGTCACCCGTTCCATCCCCATCGTCCCCAGGAGGGTTTGCCCTCCTGGGGCAGGCGCCCTCCGATCTCATCCATTGGAGGTTCGCCATGTCTCTTGCCATCGCCGACTCCCGCCCGGAGTCGCTCACCCTGATCGCCGCCCAGCACGAAGACTGGATCATCCAGCAGGCCATCACCCTGCTGGAGAACCGCGTGTTCAAGGCCGGTCCGGCGCTGGGCAGTCCCGCCGCCGTGCGCGACTACCTGCGCCTGAAACTGGTCGCGGAGCCGAACGAAATCTTCGCCGTCGTGTTTCTCGACAACCAGCACCAGGTGCTCGCCTTTGAGCCGCTGTTCAAGGGCACGGTCGACCAGACTTCGGTGTATCCGAGGGTGGTGGTCCAACGTGCGCTGGCGCTCAACGCTTCGGCGCTGATCCTGGCGCATCAGCATCCCTCGGGGAACACCGAGCCCTCGGCCGCCGATCGTGCGATCACCGAGCGGCTGAAGAGCGCCCTGGCCACCGTCGATGTCCGGGTGCTGGATCACTTCATCGTCGGCAAGGGCAGCCCGTACTCGTTCGCCGAAGCCGGCTTGTTGTAGTCCGCAGGCGCCCCTTCCGGGGGCGCCTTGCGTCTTGCCCCTATCCACACGTTCGCGATGCGCTCTGATGGTCGCGACTTTCGGAAGCTTGGAAGGCTTGTGGGATAGGCGGCTGAACCGGCCTTTACCTGTTGAGAAGCACACATTTACATGGCAGAATCTGCATATTTTCTAGTTGCCAGCAACGCGAATGTCTGCCGTCACCGCCATCCAGTACACTCAGGACCAGATGCGCACGCTAACCGGCGTGTCCGTCGAAACGGTGCGGCATTGGCGCAAGACCGTGCCCTACTTGGCGTCCAAGACCGGGAAGGCTGCCCGATTCACCTTCGCGGATCTCCTAGGCTTGGCCGTTACCAATGAGTTGGTCAGCTCGTTGGGAGTGCACATCGCCACCGTCAGCGTCGGCGTTGACGCGCTCTTTCGGTTGCTGGGCACGAGTAGCGCATTGGCGCTGAATGGGTCCGTGGCGTTCGTGACGGCCACTTCGGCGACCCTGTGCGATATCGGCCCCGAGGGGATTGGACCGGCGCCGACGCAACCGACTCTCGTCATCCCGCTCGATCCGTTGATCATGCGGCTTCAGCAGCACATGCTGCCGATCGTCCCGACGCCGAGCCAGGCAGCGTTGCCGTTTCCACCCGAAGCTATCCGGAGTAGGGCGTGAACACTGCCACGCTGGAACAGGTGCTCGCCGCAACCGGCTACCTGCCGGACGGGCAACCCGCGCCCGGTCTTCGGTTGGGGGCCGAGGCGCAGTCCTCGCGCCACGGCCGCGTTTTTGTTCCGGACGCATTGTGGCGCAGCGCGTCGTCGTTGACCGTCTACTTCAAGTTTGAGCAAAGCGCGCCTGCAGACGATCTGGTCAGCCAGTGGCGACGAGAGGTCTGGAACGAGGGGTTCGCGCCGTTGCTGTGGGTGATCTCGCCGCAGCGTATCGACCTGTACAACGGTTTCGGCACACCCGCGAAAGAAGGCGATGCCCAGAGACATTTGATTCGGCGTTTCGAGAACATCGAAGCTTCGCTTCATGAACTGGACGAGTTGGCCGGCCGACTGGCGATCGAGACGGGCCAATTCTGGGCCCAGGTGCCGGCCATCGATCGCAAGACCAGCGTCGATCAGAAGCTCCTGTCTGACCTTGGATGTCTCGAACGCGATTTGGTCGCAGGCAATCTCGCGCGCGATGCGGCGCAGGCCTTGATTGGGCGCGTGATCTTCACCCAGTACCTGATTGACCGCGAGATCGTCAGTGCGGCGCGGTTGAAGCGGGTATGCGGCCGCACGGCGTTGCCGGCGATCCTGCGCGACCGGCCAGCGACCAGCAAGCTGTTCGCATGGCTGGCCCAGGCCTTCAACGGCGATATGTTTCCGCCCTCGTCGGTGAAAACGACACCAGCAGCTCACCATTTGACGCGGGTTGCGGAGTTCCTGGAGGCTGTCGATCCTGAAAGCGGGCAACTCAGCTTCTTCCCCTACCAGTTCGACGTGATTCCGGTCGAGCTCATCAGCTCGATCTACGAGCAGTTTGCACATGCTGAGCCGCAGACTGGAGGAAAGCGCACAGAAGCGTTGCGAAACGGCGTGCACTACACGCGACTGTCCGTCGTCTCGCTGGTCCTCGATGAGGTCATGGATGGTCTATCTGGACGGGAGTCGGTGCTGGATTTGACGTGCGGCTCCGGTGTCTTCCTGGTCGAAGCGCTGCGGCGCTTGGTTCATCTTCGCTCGCAAGGTCAGCCGCCCACGAGGGAGCTGATCCGCTCGACGCTCTACGGGCAGGTGTATGGCGTAGACATTAGCGAAGCCGCGATTCGCGTCGCTGCGTTCAGCCTGTACCTGGCTGCGCTTGAGCTGGACCCTGACCCGCAACCACCGCAGTCCCTGAAGTTCCAGCCATTGATCGGCAGGACATTGCTCGTCGGTGACGCTCGTACTGTCGAACGTGATGGAGATGGCAAGGCCGTGCTGGCGACGCCGACAGGGCTGAAGCAGTTCGACCTTATCGTGGGCAATCCCCCTTGGAGCTTTAGGGGGCAGACAGGAACCGAAGCGCGGCGCAAGACCAGGGTTGCGGGCGTACCTGCGCAACCGCGCGGTGAAGGCTTGGATTTCGTGTTGCGAGCGGCGGAGTTCTCACATGAGAAGACCCGTTTCGGCATCATTCTTAGCGCGATGCCGTTCTTCAGCCGCAGCGGCACCGGCATGGCAGCAGCTCAGCATGTGATGCGAGCCGTGGCTCCGATCACCTTGGTAAATCTGTCCAATTTGTGCAGTTGGCTCTTCGCGACAGCGGCCATGCCCGCAGTGGTTCTCTTTGCCCGTCATCGACCGAAGCAGCGAACGGATCAGGTCACGGTCGTTCAGATCCCGTGGACGCCCAGCGGTGCAAGGACTCATTCGTTCGAGGTGGCGCCGAGTGACGTCATCACTTTGACACTCGACGAAATCCAAGAACAGCCGTTGAAGCTCAAGGCAGCAGCCGTTGGCCGGCGCCGTGACCTCCTATTGCTGGATGACTTGACTTCGGCCCACAGAAATCTGGGCGAGCAACTCTCATTACTCGACACTACCTTCCAGGTTGGATTGATTCGCGGGGCCCCAGAGAATCAGACGCGCGATGCTCGCCCGCTAAAAGGATTGGATGTACTGCAAGTCAAAGACATGCAGCACTTCAACATTCCCGATGATTTGCCGACTTTCAGCCAATCGAAGGCACAATGGCCACGATCGCGGGAGATATATCAAGCCCCGCTTCTCATCGTGAAGGAAATGCTTCTGGGGAGTCCACGCGTCTTGGCGGCCGTCTCCGAGCGGGATCTCGTCTTCACGAACTCATACTTCGCAGTGTCTCTTCCGAGAGGGCACACGCGGACGGCACATTTGCTTGCCACCGTGTTGAGTTCTGCTTTTGCGACATGGTTCTTCTATCTGACCGCTGCAGAGTTTGGAATCTACAAGAGGAAGCTGCTGGCTCGCGACCTCAGCTTCCTACCGGTGCCTAATTTCACGAGCGCAGTGAAATCTGAGGCTGGCCAGCGCCTGCTGCAGATTGAGAAGAATCTGCGCGCCAACGGCACCGACGAGAGGGGATGGGCTGAACTGGACGAAGCTGTCTTCGATCTGTACGAACTGAACGATGCCGACCGAACTGTCATTCGAGACGGCCTCCTTCGCGCCGGGTGGCAATGGGAAACCGGCCGCGAATCATCCGTGGAGCCATCGGACAGTCGTACTGAGGTCACGGCGTATGCCAAGACGTTCCTGTCCGTTATCGAGGATTGGCTTTCCGTTCGCAATAAGCGGCACATGCGCGCCGAAGTGCTCGACTTGCCAAGCAGTTCGGCCTTGCGCGTCGTGCGCTTTGTCTTGGAAGAGGGGCCGGGTAATGCGAGCGTGAGCGTCGTGGCACCACAAGGCGAATTGGGTGAAGTACTGGCACGTATCGGCAGGCGCCTGAAAGTCAAGATTGCGACCGCGCTCAGTGCAGAGCGGGAATTGCGAGTACACGGACGCAACGAAGTCGTGATCATCAAGCCAGCAGCGCGGCGCTACTGGATGGGCATAGCGGCACTGGAAGATGCCGATGCAGTGGTCGCGGAGAGCTTTTCAGGGGGCAAAGTTTGAGGATCCCCTATGAGACACCTCCTGCACTGGGCAGAGAGTTCATTGAACTTGAGCCCGAGGTTGTGGCGGTCATTCTGCTGACACTGGCCGCAGGTTGGCAGCGAGCATGCGCAGCCGAGGACGTGAATGCCAACGCTGGAGAGGTAATCATGACCGAGCGCCTGCGGGACGGGATGCGCATTGCGCTGAAGAACTCCCCGTGGAAGCAGATCATGGTGCTGCCTGGCACGGAATCGCGATCTAAAAGCAACGTGATGCTGCCAGACGGACGTACCGACATCCCGCTGGCGTTCGTCGAAATTTTCTTGCGCACGCAGGAGCATGATCCGCACGCGATCATCGAATGCAAACGAATCGCCGGGTCGGACACTCACTTGTGTCGAGAGTACGTCGTCGAGGGCATGGATCGATTCATCCAGGAGAAGTACGGCGAGAACCATGCTATCGGCTTCATGGTGGGGTACGTTCTTGCCGGCGTTCCTTCGGAATCCGCGGATGGCGTCAACGCTTACTTGAGAAGAGTTTCGCGCTCGGTAGATCGCCTCGCCCCGAGCGACATCAGTGACGGGACTTGGCAGAGCCTACACGCACGCTCCAAGCCGTCGATGCCGATTCGCTTACAGCATGCGTTTCTTGGGTTCGCGGGCACCTCAGCGTCCCGCACCTGATCTCCGCCTCCGACAGGAGGCAATCACAACGCTCACAACGGCATAGGGTATGAAACCGGCAGGGGCCGGATGCGGTTTCTTTGTCGCGCTAGATCGGCACTTGAAGTCGACTGTGACTTTGATCGACTCCAAGGACGCCCGATATGCCGGCCCCCGTCTTCAAGGCTTCGCCCCGGCTGCCGACCATCAGCATTGCGCCCGGACTGTGGGCAGTGCTGTTCATGTTTACCCAGACTGCAGCAGCCGACGTGCTCGTCGTCACCGACAGCCGTCATCCGGTGCAGGCTCCAGCCGGCGTGCGGATCATCGAGCTGGACCAGGCCACGCGCATCGAGGTCGAACTCGCCGCGCACCTACCGGCCGACCCGCAACAGGCTGCAGCCCTGGTGCGGCAGCGGTTGCATGACGGCGGCGAGGCCCTTCAACGCCGCATCGGCCACGCCTACCAAGGTGTCGCGGATGCCTGGGGACTGGGCATCGCCAAGATTCCCGCCGTGGTGGTCGATCGACGCTACGTGGTCTACGGCGAGCCCGACGTGCCCCGCGCCGTCGCGCGCATCAACGCCTACCGGAGCACGCAGCCATGAGCCTCCTGCTGGCATCCCGGCGCCTGCGCGCCACCGTCGCCTCGCTGCTGCTGAGCACGGCCACGTCGACGTTCGCCCTGGACACCGCCACCATCGTCTCGTCGGCGCTGTCCCCCGACTGCCTCGAATACCGCGTGGTCGGTATCTGCTACTGGCTGTACTGCACGCCCTTCGGCTGCTCGGTTCGCACTTCCGTCAAGGTGCGCCACTACGTCCCCGATGCGGTGGTGTCGAGCTACTCGAACACCGGAGAAAACCCGTGGCAGGAAGTCAGGGCGATGAGCATGCCCAACCCGACCGCCAAGGCTGGCGGTGACGGCACGACCAATCACGACAACGAGAACAACTTCGCCAAGTTCAAGAACGCCGATGTCATCGGCCATCCGGCCGGGCTGGTGTTCAGCCAGTTCGCCAGCGCCTCCGGCTACACCTGCGAAGGCGCTGGCACGGCCTTCATGCCGTATCTGCTGAGCACGCTCGACACGATCGCCTGGCGCTACAACATCCCGGAAGCGTTCTACCCCGAAGCGCTCATCCCCGGCCGGCGCGAAATCGGTACGCGCACCGGCCTGAACCTCTGGGGCAACGTGTATCCCCGCGGTGGCTTCCTGCACCAGACCGACGACCACAAGAGCGGCGCCGTGGTCGCGCAGCGCGCGGGCGACATCGTGACGCGCCGCAACCAGATTCACGTGTATCAGCCCCTGCTGGCCAACGCCCGCGACGGCTACTGGCCGGCCGGCGCGCTGATGGAGACCGACGCCTCGACGGGCAAGTGGCAGGAGCTGACGCCCACGCTCTCGAACAGTTGCGTGGTCTTCCCGCACAGCCGCACCCGCGTGCAGGCCCAGCAGGGCGACTACGCCTGGGCCTTGTGGCGGCCGTACTCCTGCTGCCGGCGCCGTGGCCAGGTCTTCCTCGGCAGCGTCGATTTCATGTGAGGAACCCACGATGAACGCCTCCCTCCCTGACTTCCTGCACCGCGCGAAGTCGCCCCTGCGGGCCACGCTGCTCGTGGCGGCCATCACGCTGGTCGTCGGCGTCGCCTGGGCGCAGACCCGCATCGACCCCAATGGCGTGAACGTCAGCGGCAGCGTGATCGGCGACGACGTGCTCTACAGCATCGGCGGCGGCCGGGCCGTGTCGATGGGAGGTGCCGGCAACATGCAGAGCATCGGCGTCGGCGTCGGCTGGAACAGCAACCTGATCTGCGGCGACATGAGCATCACCACGACGCTGCAGAACCAGCTCAACGGCATCACCAACGGCTTCCAGACGATCATGAGCAACGTGATCCAGAACGCCACTGCCGCGGTGGCGTCACTCCCGGCGCTCATCATCCAGCGCGCCGACCCGGGCCTGTACAACCTGCTCACCAACGGCATCCTCCAGGCGCGCCTGGATTTCGACCGCTCGAAGATGACCTGCCGGGCCATCGCCAATCGCATGGCGGACATGGCCGGCGGCCAGGCCGGCTGGGACCAGCTCGCCGAAGGGATGGCGCTGCGGGATGCGGTCAGCAGCACCGATGCCGTCTCCGCCATCGAGCAGGCCGAGTCCAACAAGGGGAACAACGGCGTGCCCTGGGTCGGCGGCGGCAACGCGGGCGGCTCCGGCCAGAGTTCGATCAAGGTGGTCGGCGACGTGACGCGCGCGGGCTACAACCTGCTCAACGGGCGCAGCGCCACCGATACCTCGTCGATCGCGCGCAGCGCCTGCGGCAACCGCCTGACCTGCCAGACCTGGTCGTCGCCTGGCGCGGCCGCGGCCTTTGCGAACCGCGTGCTGGGCGAACGCGAGCAACGCACCTGCGAAAACTGCACGAAGACCCAGACCACGCCTGGCGTCGGGCTCACGCCAGTGATCCAGGAAGAGTACGAGACCAAGCTGCAGGTGTTGCAGGAACTGGTGACGGGCGCCCGGCCGACGACACTGGCCAATCTCGACGCGGCCGGCAGCAGCTCGCTGCCGATCACCCGCGGCGTGATCGAGGCCCTGCGTGACGAGCCCGACCAGGACGTGCTGGGCCGGCGCCTCGCGTCGGAGGCGGCGCTGTCCAGCGTGCTGGAGAAGGCCCTGCTGCTGCAACGCACGTTGCTGACCGGCAAGAAGGAGCCGAACGTCGCCGCCAACGAGCTCGCCGTGCAGGCGGTGGACCAGGAGAACAGCGCGCTGGAGCAGGAGATCAACAACCTCAAGACCGAGCTGGAGCTGCGCCGCACGCTGGCCGGCAACTCGGCGATGGCGATCATCCAGCGCCACAGTACCCGCGCTGCCGGCTCGCGCGGCGTCTTCGAGGGCGACACCACGCGCGACCGTCTGCGGGAAGTCCAGAAGCCGCGGAGCGGTACGCCATGAGCCGGCTCGCCTGGCTGCGGCTGCCATGGCTGTTCAACCGCCGCGTCGGCGTGGCGCTGCTGTGGACCTTGCTGGTGGTCGCCGCCGCGGTGGCGGTGAACATCGCCGGCATCCACGTGGTCGGCGGCGTCGAGGGCTGGCAGCACTGGCTGCAGGCGCACGCCGGCCACTTCTTCGTGTGGCGTCTGTGCCTCTACGGAGCGACGGCTTACGGCTGGTGGTGGATGCGTCGGCGCCTGTTGCGGCGGGAGCCGTCCCGCGAGACGCATCAGCGCCTGCTGCGCACGGAGATCGCGGCCGTCATCGCCGTGGTCGCGCTGGAAGCCAGCCAGCTGCTGCGGCACGGCTGAGACCGGGAGGCAGGCATGACGCTCTACACCACGGACTACTTGGAGTATTACCTGACCCTGGTGGCTTGGGTGGTCAACAACGGCATCTGGAGCATCCTCGTGGCCAGCGGCGTGTTCGCGCTGCCGTTCGTGGCCATCGTGATCCAGGAATGGCTCAAGGCCCGCAGCGAAGGTGCGGACGAGGGCAACAAGGGCGTGCTGTCGTCGATGCGCATCGAGAACCGGGTGTGGGTGGCGATCGTGGTCATCATGTTCGCCGGCATCCCGTTCATCCCGGTGGATCTCGCCACGATCAGGTTCGACACCACGCGCTCCGCGCAATGCCAGGTCAGTGTCCCGCTGCCCAACGACACGGGCTGGTCCAACGTCTACACGGCGCTCAACGACCAGAGCGCGCTGGTGCCGGTGTGGTGGTTCTTCATGCACGCGCTGTCGAAAGCCGTGACGGGCGCCGCGGTGGCGGCGATTCCCTGCGGCACGGACCTGCGTCAGATTCGCATGGATGTGGATGCCACGCGCATCGACGATCCGGTGCTGGCACAGGAGGTCGCCGACTTCACGCACGACTGCTACGGGCCGTCGCGCGCCAAGCTGTTCATGAACCGGCCGACGCTCTCCGACGAGCAGATGAACGACGTCACCTGGATCGGATCGAGTTACTTCCTCGACACGCCCGGCTTCTATGACACCTATCGCGCCAAGACCCCACGCACGGCCTGGCCCTACGACGCGACCCGCGATGCGGGGCTGGCACAGGTGGGCAGCGGCGGCGGCTATCCATCCTGCCGGCAGTGGTGGGCCGATGGCGGCCAGGGACTGCGCAGCCGGCTGATGGCACAGGTCGACCCGGACCTGCTGACCCGCATCGGGCGCTGGGTGGGATTCCTGTCGCAGAGCGAGGTCAATGACTCGGTGATCCGCGCCGTGGTCTCACCGAGGCAGCAGAAGATGAACCAGGGCGCCGTCTACACCGACTACGGCGGCCAGATCGACAAGACGCTGCCGAACGTCGTCACGCGCGGCGCGAGCGACCTGGGGCTGACCGTCGGCTCGCTGGGCTTTTTTCCGGCGATGGACGTGGTGCGCCAGGCGCTGCCGATGGTGCTGACCATGCTCAAGATGGCGCTCGTCATCTGCATCCCACTGGTGCTGCTGATCGGCACCTACGACCTGAAGACGGTGGTGACGGTGAGCTGCGTCCAGTTCGCGCTGTTCTTCGTGGACTTCTGGTTCCAGCTCGCACGCTGGATCGACAGCACGATCCTGGATGCGCTCTACGGTTGGGGGTTTGGCGCGGACAGGCCGCACACGAACTTCGATCCGCTGATCGGCTTGAACAACGCCTTTGGCGACATGCTGCTCAACTTCGTCATGGCGATGATGTTCATCGTGCTGCCGGCTTTTTGGGTAGCTGCGCTCGCCTGGGTTGGTGTCCGCGTAGGCAACATTTCGCAGATGCTCTCAGCAGCCACCGATGGCGCCAAGTCTGCGGGAGGCAAAGGCGCTGACCTTGCAATCAAAGCAGCGAAGGCAAAGTAGCGCCGAGAGTGGCGATTCGCTACTCGTCGTCCGCGCTGCCGCCGTCGATGCGTACCTCTCCCCGGTAGAGACCGTATCCGTCCAAGCCGTTTCGCCACTGAGGCTCGTCATCGTCACTGCTTTCGTCGGCATCGACGTTGCGTACCATCCAGGCAGCGATCCCTGCAAAGGCCAGCAGCAGCGCCAGCCAGAACGCGGAGTAGAGCAGCGCACCGAGCACGGCGAGCTTCACGATCCAGAGCACCGCCGTCGCCGCGCCCGCGGGCACCCCGCGCGTCACCAGCCAGCCGGCGACACGCTGCTCGCGGCGCAGGTATCCACGCCAGGCACGGCCAGCCCCCCGGCCCAGCCGGTGGCTCCAGCGCCCGTTGTGCGTGTTGGTGGTCATGCTCATATGCCTCGGCTTCAGTGGTGCCTCACCTCGCGGAGCGGCCGGTCGTGGCCTGCCCTGCAGCATAGACCGCGATCAGGAGGGCGGGTTGCGGCCGGCAGAGCCGGGTTGGCTCGGGTCGCAGGGCGATTAGATTCTGCACTATAAATCAAACCTTATGCTACTTTCCATGCACGTTCCTGCGATAGCTCTAGGGGCTGATTGGATTCCGTGCTATTTTTACACCATGGATGGAAATTCTAGGCACCAGTTAATCAAGCGGCTGCAGGCGGGACTTCCCCGCGGGGCGCCGTTCGACCTTGCCACCCTGAGCCAGTTCGGGGTGTCGCCCCAGCTCGCCGCCCACTATGCCGACGGCGGGTGGCTCGTGCGCCTGGCCCATGGCGTCTATGCCTTCCCGAACGATGAATTCGGGGTCTACGGTGCGCTGAAGTTCCTGCAACAGCGCGTGCCCGGCCTGCACGTCGGCGGCAAGAGCGCCCTGGCCCTGCAGGGTGTGCGGCACAACCTGGGCAGCCGGGAGGCGCTGGTGCTGTGGGGCGACGGTCGTTTCGTGTTGCCAGCCTGGTTCACCTCGCGCTTTCCGGCCCGCTACGTCCACGCCCGCCTGTTCGACTGGCCGGACACGGCGCTGGCCAGCAAGACCCTGACCACGCCGCCTGGCCTGCCCGAGGATCTGCGGGTGGCTGCCTCCGAGCGTGCCGTTCTGGAGCTGCTGTACGAAGCCGGCGTCAAGCAGAGCCTCGAAGAGGCCCGCAACATCTTCGATGGACTGCGTTCCCCCCGCAAGGACTTGCTCGGACAACTGCTGTCCTGCTGCGCCAGCGTGAAGGCCGTGCGCCTGTTCCTCACCTGGGCGCGCGAGACCAGCCTCGTGGATGTGGATGCCCTGCTGGAGCAGTACCCGGTTCGCACCGGCAGCAACACGCGCTGGATGAGCCGGCTCGATGACGGCACCTTGCTGAGCCTGAGACCTCATGGATAAGACCTACGCGGACACCGTTCGCCTGCTGCTGGCCGTCGCGCCCGACGTGTTCGCCAACGACATCTTCGCCATGAAGGGCGGCACGGCCATCAACCTCTTCGTGCGGGACATGCCGCGCCTGTCGGTGGACATCGACGTGGTATACCTCCCGTGGCAGACGCCGCGCGACGAAGCGCTGCAAGCCATCAACCAGGAGCTGGCCGCCATCGCCGCGCGCCTTGCACCGCTGGGCGTGCAGACACGCCTGGTTCGCGCCAAGGACCTGGGGGACACCAAGCTGATCGTCGAGAACGATGCCAGCCAGGTGAAGATCGAGGTCAACGTCGTGTTCCGAGGCAGCGTGCTGCCCGTCGAGCGGCGGCCGCTGAGCGCCAAGACCAGCGATTTGTTCGGCGTCGAGTTCGAGCTGCCGGTTCTGGCACCGGACGAGCTGTACGCCAGCAAGCTGGTGGCCGCGCTGGATCGGCAGCACCCCCGCGACCTGTTCGACGTGTGGCAGCTCTACGAATCGGGCGACATCAGCGACGGCATGGTCGAGTGCTTCGTGATCTATCTGGCGGGCCACAACCGGCCGCCCCACGAAGTGCTGTTCGGCAACGACAAGGACATCGCCGGCGAGTACGAGCGGGCCTTTATCGGCATGACCGAAGTGGACTGCTCCCTGGAGACACTGCTCGACGCTCGCGCCAGGATGCGGCGCGAGCTGCCACAGCGACTGAGCACCGCGCACAAGCAGTTTCTGAGCGGGCTGGCGCGCGCAGAACCGGACTGGTCGCTGGTGCAGTGCCAGCACGCCGCGCAACTACCGGCACTGCGCTGGAAGCTCGCCAATCTCGAAACCTTCCGCAAGCGCCGTCCCGACGACTTCGCAGCGCAATCCGCCGCCCTCGACACCGGCTTGGGCCAGAGCTGACGAACATCCTGCTGCGCCCCACTTGCCGGGATTGCCCCATGCCGCATTCATCGTGGCACCCGCGAAGCAGCGGCCCTATACCCAAAGGCTTCCGACAAAGGCCAAAGGGCTGGGAAGGGGCAAAGGAAGGGCGCCAAGGGGAAAGGCCCTATCCTGAAAAGGCCAAAAGGCGCCCCGAGCAGCCCGTCATCCGGGGTTCGCCATGCTCTCGCTGTTCCAGCGCAAAAGGGTGCCACCCGCCGCCGGCACACCGCCCACATCCGCCATCGAAACTCCGAAAGGGTCGATGCGGCCGGAGTCGGCCGCATCGCTGCTGGCCACGCCGCGCCGGCAGAAACTGCTGGAACACATCTGGCAGCGCACATCGCTCTCGCGCCGGCAGTTCGCCACGCTCTACCTCGCCCCACTGGAGCGCTACGCCGAGCTGGTCCAGCAGTTCCCGGCCTCCGAGAACCACCACCACGCCTATCCGGGCGGCATGCTGGACCACGGCCTGGAGATCGTCGCCTATGCGCTGAAATTGCGGCAGTCATACCTGCTGCCCGCGGGCGTCACGCCGGAGGCACAGGCGGCCCAGGCCGAGGCCTGGACCGCAGGCACGGCCTACGCGGCCCTGCTGCACGACATCGGCAAGATTGCGGTCGATCTGCACGTCGAGCATGCCGACGGCAGCGTCTGGCATCCCTGGCACGGCCCACTGCGAAAGCCCTACCGCTTCCGTTACCGAAAGGAGCGTGAATACCGCCTGCACAGCGCCGCCACCGGGCTGCTCTACGCGCACCTTCTCGATCGGGACATCTTCGACTGGCTCAGCGGCTATCCCGACCTCTGGGCCGCGCTGCTGTACGTGCTGGCCGGCCAGTACGAGCACGCCGGCACACTCGGCGAGCTGGTCGTGCAGGCCGACCAGGCATCGGTCGCCCAGGAACTCGGCGGCGATCCCAGCAAGGCGCTGGCGGCGCCCAAGCATGCGCTGCAACGCAAATTGCTCGACGGCTTGCGCTACCTGCTCAAGGAAGCGTTCAAGTTGAACCAGGCCGGCCCGGCGGACGGTTGGCTGACCCAAGACGCCTTGTGGCTGGTGAGCAAGACCGTCTCCGACAAGCTGCGCGCACATCTGCTGTCACAGGGCATCGACGGCATCCCGGCCAGCAATACGGCGGTGTTCAACGTGCTGCAGGATCACGGCATCGTGCAACCGACGCCGGATGGCAAGGCGATCTGGAAGGCTACCGTCACCAGCGACGCCGGCTGGTCGCACGCATTCACCTTCCTGAAACTCTCGCCAGCGATGATCTGGGATGCCGCCGACCGGCCGGCGCCGTTCGCAGGCCGTGTGCAGGTCGAAGAGGAACAAGCGGAGCCGACGCCGCAGGCGCCGGCGGTGGCTGATGGGCCGCGCGTGGAAGGCACCGAAGCTGCACCCGCGAGCGCGGCGCCGATCGCATCCGCAGCCATGGACACCGGCGTCGCAGCGCTGCTCGACCTGCTGGGCGACACCGCTCCACCCGCGACACCGGAGATCCCGAGTTCCCCTATTGCCGAGCCCAAGCCGGCCCCTTCGACCATGCCCCCGCCGCAGATGAGCCTCGCGCCTTCCCAGGATCGCGCGGAGCCCTCTGGGGCGCACTTCATGGCCTGGCTGCGTCAGAGCGTCCAGACGCGCAAGCTCATCATCAACGACGCCAAGGCCCTGGTGCATACCGTCGCCGGTACGACCTATCTCGTCAGCCCCGGCGTGTTCCAGCGCTACGCGCAGGAGTACCTTCAAGTCGCCGCCCTGGCCAAGCAGGAGAAGCTGGAGGGGTGGCAGTGGGTGCAGAAGCGCTTCGAGAAGCTGGGACAGCACCGCAAGCAGCCCAGCGGGCTGAACATCTGGACCTGCGAAGTCACGGGGCCGCGCAAGTCGCGCCGGCTGCACGGCTACCTGCTCGCCAGCCCGGATGCGCTGTTCCAGGAGACGCCGCCAGACAACCCATACCTGCGGCTCCTCAACGAGGCCGCAAAGCGCGAAGATTCAGCCCTTGGGGGCAAGGACGACGATCAGGCGTAGGCATGCGACCGCTGTGCGGGCCGGCTTCAATCCGAGGATGGGGCCGACTCCGCCAGCTTGGCTTCGGTCAGAGTCATCAAGTGGGCGGAACTGCATTTCAGCGCACGGGCAATCTTGAGGATGAGAGGGAGCGTGGGGACATGCTCGCCGCGCTCGATCTTGCCCATGTGCGACCGTTCGATGCCGGCCATGTGGGCCAGCGTTTCCTGAGCGATGCCCTGGTTGGTTCTTTCTTCCCGCACGGCAGCCCCAAACGCGATGGCTGGTTCCGCTTCGTAGGTAGTGGTGCCGGTGGGGCGGCCCCTTTGGATCGAACGCTTTGGCATTGCCAAGAGCGTCGAACACGGTCACGATTTAAACCACGTTAAACTTAACTCATTCAACGGCTTCGAGATCAGTTGCCACGAGTTCACCGCCTGGGGGGAGCTGGACGTGGAATCGAGTGACATTACCGCCGAAATTCGCATGGCCGTCCTCGGCGAATGGGTGCCTCCCCAGCTCGCCGACGTGCTCGCCCTGCAGCGTGCCGAAGAGCCGGAGACTCATGCCGTCCTGGCCGGCTGGACAGATCCCGGTCGAGGCGCGGAGCTGCCGGACGACGGCTTCGACTTCGCCTTGTCTGCGGTTGCCCGGCAGTGGCCTGGCTGGGTATGCGAACCGCTGTGGCATGACACGCTGGCGGTCGCCGTGGCCAAGCGCTCCCACCTGCTGGCCCACCGTGAAGTGCCGTGCGGGGAAGTGCTCAAGCAGCCCTTGATCTGCTCGCAGTCCACGGCCGATGAACCATGGCGCATGACCGTGCAGCGTGTGTTCGAAAACGCGCTGCAAGAGCGAGAGCAAACGGTGGAGACATTCGATGTGGCGATGACGCTGGTTGCCGCCGGGTACGGGATCGCCATTGCGCCTGCCGCGAGACTGGCGAGCTACCTACGCCGAGGCATCGCCGTGCGGCCGCTGGCCGGCGCACCAACGATCGTGATGGCTTACCTGCTGCGCCGCAACGCTTCCTTGTCGGACACCCAGGCCAGATTCGCCCGCCGCGCGCGCCTGGTGTCCTGACAGAGGCGCGGGGATCGCGGTTTCGCCACGATCCCGCATTCCTGCTGCTAGGCGACTCCGACTCGCGGCGGGGTCCATTCGCTTTCCTTCACGGCTGTGCTCACTGCCATGACGAGCTTGTCGAGATTGCTGGCCGTCACGCCCTCCAGTGCCGAACGCCCCCGCAGCATCGAGCGCGGCTGCAGCAGTGCATGGTAGATCTGCCAAGGGTCCGCACCCCTGGTCAGCTTGAGGACGGACTGGATCAGCTCGTGCTTGAGTGGGTCGAGGTGCCAGTCCGGCACCCGCTGGCCGCGGTTGCCCACGTTCAACGCCAGCAAGTTGCCCGCCTTGATCTCGTAGCTGATCCACCTGCGGGACTTGCCCGCCATCTTCGCAAACGCAGCGACGGGAAGGTTGTGCGGCGCCTCGAAGACATCGAACAGCTCCATCCTCTCGCGCTGAATGTCCGAAGGCACCAGCGGCGCGGCCGATCGAGGGGGCGGAACCGCCGGCAGCCGATGTGCGGCGGCAGAAACCAACGGCATGGCGTCGCCGGGCTTCGTCACGAGCAGGATTGGCGAAGCGGCAACCGGCGTGGAGGGTGCGCTTGCGGTTTGCTCATTCGGGAACGCGGGAACGCCTTCCAGATGCACGGTGAGCGGCATGCTGGCCGCCTCGACCTGGTTCTGCTCGAAGAGGTCGAGCCGATCGGCCCAGTCCTGCATCATGCGGCGACGCTGCTCCACGTACTCGGCATGGTTGTAGGTCGCGCTGACCTTGTTGGGATCGACATGCGAGAGCTGTGCATCCACCCAGACCTTCGGGTAGCCGATCTCGTTGAGCGCAGTGGACATCGTGCCGCGGATACCGTGTCCGGTCAGGCGTTCCTGATAGCCCATGCGTTTGAGCGCACCATTGAGCGTGTTCTCGCTGATGCGCTTCTTCAAGTCGCTGTCGTGTCGGAACAGGTGGCGCTGGGCCGGCTTGAACTCATCCAGCAGGTGCCGGACGATCTCCATGGCCTGAATCGACAGCGGCACGATGTAGGGCGGGATGTCCTTTGGCTGCTGCCGCTTCTTGCGCATATCCAACTGGAGTTGCTTCACGACGTCGGGCGGGATGATCCACAGCCCGCGGTCCAGATCGAATTGATCCGGCGTCGCCTGTCGCAGCTCGCCGGTTCGCACGCCGGTCAGCAGCAATAGCCGCAGCCCGAGCTGGGTCTGCCGCCTGCCGCGATAGCTGCGCAGCCTCTGCAACAGCTTCGGCAGCTCGGCCATGCGCAGGAACGGGTTGTGGTTGACGGGTGGCAGCGGCAGCGCCACCACATCGAGATCGGAGGCGGGGTTCTGTTCCAGGCCCGGCACGATCACCAGCGCGTAGCGGAACAGTTGGTTGAACCACGTCCTGACTTTCTCGGCGACGGAGAGCGCCTTGCGCTTCTCGATCTTGGCGATCACCTCCAAGAGGTCGGGACGCTTGATCTCATAGACCGACCGCTTGCCCAAGGCGGGCAGCACATCCTTGTCGAAGATGCGCGGAAGTATCGAGAGGGTCGTCTGCCGGCCTTCCTTGAGGCTGAGCCCGCGATGCTTGAGCCACTTGCGATACACCGCCTCGAAGGTGTTTTCGTCGGCGAGCCGGACAGCGGTGCGCTTCTGCTTGCGGTGAACGCGAGGATTGGTGCCTTTGGCCAGCAGGGCGCGCGCTTCGTCGCGCAGGCTGCGGGCCTCGCGAAGCGTCACCTCCGGGTAGGTGCCGAGCGACATCCGCTTCTGCTTGCCCGCCCAGTAGTAGCGGAAGTGCCAAGTCCTGCCCCCTGCAGCCGTGACGGCCAGGGAGAGGCCATCCAAGTCAGGGAGGGTGTATGCCTTGCCAGTTGCCTTGGCCTGTCGAACGGCCAGGTCTGAGAGTGCCATGCTCTTGCTCCTGAACATGAGTCAGGAACCAGATGCTGGTCACGTCGACCTCGCCCCTCCATCAACAATCCGGAATCAGCCGCGCCCGCAAAAATGGACTTGTTTGTGGACTTAAAAGTCCCGGCTGTAGGCGGATCGCAGTGGACTACGGCAGAACATCAAAGAGAGGAAAAGTCCTTGTGAGGCAACGACTTGTAGACTCTCTTGGACTTCTGCGGAAGTCCGCAGATTGATGCAGTGGAGCGGGCGAAGGGAATCGAACCCTCGTCATGAGCTTGGGAAGCTCAGGTAATGCCATTATACGACGCCCGCTCAGGGGTGCCTTTTTACCAGAAGGCTTGGGCGAAATGAAGGGCGGCATTGGGTTTTTCTGGCGGGCAGGCGAAAAGGGTTCAGATCTGAGCGATCTCCTGCTCGGTCAGCGATCGATACCGGCCGGGTTCCAGTGCTAGGTCCAGCGTCAGAGGACCCATGCTTTCGCGATGCAGGGCGGTGACCTTGTTGTTGAAGCGACCGAACATGCGCTTGACCTGGTGGTAGCGGCCCTCGTGCAGGGTCAGACGGGCGCGGCGGGGTTCGAGCAGTACGAGTTCAGCGGGCAGGGTGGTGAGGTTTTCGAAGCGGAAATACATGCCCTGGGCAAAAACGTCAACGCAGGCCGGGTCGATCTCGCCTTCGGTTTCGACCAGATAGACCTTGCCCAGCAGGCTGGTAGGCTGGGTCAGGCGGCGAGACCACTGGCCGTCGTTGGTGAGCAGCATAAGGCCGGTGGTATTGAAATCGAGGCGGCCGGCGATGTGCAGGTCTTGCTTGTCCGGCTCGTCGATCAGGTCGAGCACGGTTCGGTGTGTCGCGTCCTGGGTAGCGCTGGCGCAGCCTGCCGGCTTATGCAGCATCAGGTAGTGCGCCGCTTTCCCCGCTTGCAGCATCTCTCCGTCCAGCTCGATTCGGTCGAATACACGAACTTCCAGATCCACTATCCGGCTGGTTTCGCCGTTCACCAGCACTCGGTCTTCGGCCAGCAGGCGCCGAACGTCCTGACGACTTAGACGTGCGCGATTGGCGAGGTAGCGGTCAAGGCGCATCTGGACGAGCGGTTTGGCTGCGAGCGCAGCGCGCGCAGATACAAGCCTGATTTCGGCGCATGGCAGGAATGCGCTCGAGCACGTGATCGGGGATTGGGGTCGTGAAGCACCAGCAGGGCTGGGCGGCGGCAGGGTCGCACTCGCCGCACTGGTTGGGCTGACCGCAGAGCGGGCAGTTGGAAGGATCTACAGGCTCGCTCATAGCGTTTCCGTTAACGCCGGGTTTCGCGTGCCGCTCGAGAGGCCGGCACGCGAACGCCGGTTTACATGACGCGCTGGCCCGGCTTGGCGCCGTTGTCGGGGCTCAGCAGGTAGATTTCGCTACCGCCGGGGCCAGCCGCGAGGACCATACCTTCCGAAACGCCGAACTTCATCTTGCGCGGCGCCAGGTTAGCGACATACAGGGTCAGACGACCTTCCAGCTTGCTTGGGTCCGGGTAGGCGCTCTTGATGCCGGAGAAAACGTTGCGCTTGGCATCGCCGATGTCCAGGGTCAGACGTAGCAGCTTGTCGGCGCCTTCGACGAACTCGGCCTTCTCGATCAGTGCAATGCGCAGATCGACCGCGGCAAAGGCATCGAAGTTGATTTCCGCGGCGATCGGCTGCTTGGTCAGTTCGCCATTGCCCGCCGGGGCAGCTGCGGCTTCGCTGGATGCGAGGTCTTCTTTGGATGCTTCGATCATGGCCTCGATCTTCGCGGGTTCAATGCGGGTCATTAGCGGAGTGAAAGCATTGAGCTGGTGGTTGGCCAGCAGCGTCGCATGATCGTTCCAGGTGAGCGGCTCAACATTGAGGAACTGCTCGGCAGCCGCGGCGAGGTTGGGCAGCACCGGCTTGAGGAAAATCACCAGCTGGCGGAACAGGTTGATGCCTAGTGCACAGATTTCCTGTACCTCGGCCTGCTTGCCTTCAACCTTGTTCAGCGCCCATGGCGCCTTATCGGCAATCCAGGCGTTGGCACGGTCAGCGAGCGCCATGATTTCTCGCATGGCACGGGCGAAGTCGCGTGCCTCGTAAGCCTCGGCGATGCTCGGGGCGGCGGCTTGGAAGGCTGCCCACAGTTCCGGTTCAGGGTTGGCGTCGACCATCATGCCGCCGTTGCCTTTGTGGATGAAGCCGGCGCAGCGGCTGGCGATGTTGACCACCTTGCCGACCAGATCGGAGTTGACCTTCTGCACGAAATCTTCGAGGTTCAGATCGAGGTCGTCCACGCCGCGGCCCAGCTTCGACGCGTAGTAGTAACGCAGGTATTCCGGGTTCAGGTGATCGAGATATGTGCGCGCCTTGATAAAGGTGCCGCGCGACTTGGACATCTTCTGTCCATTCACCGTCAGGTAGCCGTGCACGTTGACCGCGGTCGGCTTGCGGAAACCGGCGCCTTCCAGCATGGCCGGCCAGAACAGGGTGTGGAAGTTGATGATGTCCTTGCCGATGAAGTGGTACAGCTCGGCGGTCGAATCCTTGCTCCAGAACGTGTCGAAGCTCAGCTCTGGGCGGCGCTTGCACAGGTTCTCGAAGCTGGCCATGTAGCCGATCGGTGCGTCCAGCCAGACGTAGAAATACTTGCCCGGTTCACCCGGAATTTCGAAGCCGAAGTAGGGCGCGTCACGCGAGATGTCCCACTCCTGTAGCCCTCCGTCGAGCCATTCGGCGATCTTGTTGGCAACCGACTCCTGCAGCGCACCGCCGCGGGTCCATTGCTTGAGCATGGCCTCGAAGTCCGGCAGCTTGAAGAAGAAGTGCTTGGAGTCCTTCAGCACTGGCGTGGCGCCGGAGATCGCCGAACGCGGATCTTTCAGTTCGGTCGGCTCGTAGGTGGCGCCACACTTCTCGCAGTTGTCGCCGTACTGGTCCTCGGCCGCGCACTTCGGGCAGGTGCCCTTGATGAAGCGGTCGGCGAGGAACATGCCCTTCTCGGGGTCAAAATACTGGGTCACCGAGCGGGTTGCGATGTGGCCGGCGTCGCGCAGGCGTGTGTAGATCAGCTCGGCAAGCTTGCGGTTCTCTTCCGAATGGGTGGAGTGGAAGTTGTCGAAGTCCACCAGGAAGTCGGCGAAATCACTGCCGTGTTCGGCCTGCACGTTGGCGATCAATTGCTCGGGCGTGATGCCTTCTTTCTCGGCACGCAGCATGATTGCCGAGCCGTGGGCGTCGTCGGCGCAGACATAAATGCACTGATTGCCGCGCAGCTTCTGGAAGCGCACCCACATGTCCGTCTGAATGTACTCGAGCATATGGCCGAGGTGGATCGAACCGTTGGCGTAGGGCAGTGCGCTGGTAACGAGAATCTGGCGAGCTTCGGACATGGGAAATCTGCAGTCGGAATTGCGAAAGAAAGTCTGCAACTATAAAGGCCCGGCGCGTATTTTTCACCCGCGCTGCCCATCCCCGGCGTCGACAGTGCCGGTTGGTGTTGGGCTCGGAAGCGGCGTGCGGGGTAAGATGCCTGTCTGATTTGCTCGGTCTTTCTAGGAGTAACCATGTCCGTCACTCGCGAAGCTGTGGAAACCGTCCTGCGCCAGTACACCGATCCCCATTTGAATCAGGATCCGGTGAGCGCCGGCTGCGTGCGTTCGATCGAGGTGCAGGGTGATAGGGTCAGCGTGCAGCTTGAGTTGGGCTACGCCGCTGCGCTGTTTCGCAGTGGCTGGGCACAGATGCTGGCGATGGCTATCGAGCATCTGGATGGCGTCAGTCGCGCCGATGTCCAGGTCGATTGCGTCGTGCGTCCGCACAAGGCGCAGGATCAGGTGCCGGCGCTTTCCAATGTGAAGAACATCATCGCCGTGGCATCCGGCAAGGGCGGGGTGGGAAAGTCGACCACAGCCGCCAATCTGGCTCTGGCCTTGGCGCGCGAAGGTGCACGGGTGGGCGTGCTGGATGCCGACATCTATGGCCCGAGCCAGGGCATCATGTTCGGTATCGCAGAAGGCACGCGCCCGGAGATTCGCGATGGCAAGGCGTTCATCCCTCTGGAGGCCCACGGGGTGCAGGTCATGTCCATGGCGTTCCTGTCCGATGACAAGACGCCGATGGTCTGGCGCGGGCCGATGGTTTCCGGTGCGCTGTTGCAGTTGATCACTCAGACCGCCTGGAACGATCTCGATTATCTGGTGGTGGATATGCCGCCGGGGACGGGCGATATCCAGCTGACCCTGGCGCAGAAAGTGCCGGTGACGGGGGCGGTCATCGTCACCACGCCGCAGGATCTGGCGTTGCTCGATGCGAAGAAGGGCGTTGAGATGTTCCGCAAGGTGAACATTCCAGTGCTCGGTGTGGTGGAGAACATGGCCATCCATATCTGCTCGAGCTGCGGCCATGCGGAGCATCTGTTCGGTGAGGGTGGTGGCGAGAAGCTGGCGGCGCAGTACAACGTCGATCTGCTGGCATCGCTACCTTTGTCGATGGCGATTCGCAGTCAGGCGGATGCGGGCAAGCCGACCGTGATAGCTGATCCGGAAAGCCAGATCGCGATGATTTACCAAGAGGTGGCGCGTACCGTCGGTGCCCGTATCGCCCAGAGTGGGCAAATCATCGCGCAGTCGATGCCGAAGATCGTCATTTCCGAGGACTGAGCCTAGCGGCGGTGACGCCATGCGTCACCGCCCGCGCCCGGCGATAAATTGCAGGCACAAAAAAGCCCCGCCGAAGCGAGGCTTTTTCAGCGAAGACTCAGGTTAGATAACCTGAACTTCCTCAGCTTGCATGCCCTTCTGGCCGCGGGTAGCGACGAAGGAAACTTGCTGGCCTTCTTTCAGGCTCTTGAAACCGTCGCCTTGGATGGCGCGGAAGTGTACGAAGAGGTCGTCACCGGATTGCGGAGTGATGAAGCCGAAGCCTTTCTCATCGTTGAACCACTTAACGGTACCGGTTTGGCGATTGGACATTTGATGTCTCCTTGAACCAAGTTTTGAAAAATAAAGTGCGGACTGAAAAGGTCCGAACATCACTGTGTGCAAGGAGATAGGAGTCGTATCGATATTTGGATCGAAATCTAAACATGTAGCGATTCACGGTGACACATGCAGCAGCAGCCCAGTAACAATACCTTTTTTCTGGAGCAAAGCGAGCTTTATTTTGCATTTCTTCTCCGAGCGGCGCGGTAGAGGTGTGACCTGCTCTGCGGCGCGCATCGCGGCCATGCTTTTACACGCGCACGAGGCTCGGTAAGATGCGCGTCTTCGCACGCCCATTTCATCTAATCAGGACGCCAGCCATGAGCATCAAATCGGACAAGTGGATTCGCCGCATGGCCCAGGAACACGGCATGATCGAACCCTTCGTCGAGCGCCAGGTGCGCACCGAGGGCAACGATCGGCTGATTTCCTATGGCGTCTCCAGCTACGGCTACGACGTGCGCTGCGCCGATGAATTCAAGGTGTTTACCAACATCAATTCGGCGACGGTCGATCCGAAGAATTTCGACGAGAAGAGCTTCGTCGACATCAAGAGCGACGTCTGCATCATTCCGCCTAACTCCTTCGCCCTGGCGCGCACGGTCGAGTACTTCCGCATCCCGCGCAACGTGCTGACCATCTGCCTGGGCAAGAGCACCTACGCGCGCTGCGGCATCATTGTCAACGTGACGCCGCTGGAACCGGAGTGGGAAGGGCATGTGACCCTGGAGTTCTCCAACACCACGACGCTGCCGGCCAAGATCTACGCGAACGAGGGGGTTGCGCAGATGCTGTTCCTCGAGTCCGACGAAGAGTGCGAAGTGTCCTACCGTGACCGCGGCGGCAAGTACCAGGGCCAGCGTGGCGTGACGCTGCCCAAGGCCTGATGGCAAAGAGCGATACAAAAAAGCCCTGACCAGTGGTCAGGGCTTTTTTTTTGCATCGGTGGAGCCTGCGAGCGCTTGGCCGGTAAACCTGCCAAGCACTATTTACCCTTACCAGCCCGGTACGCCTCTCATGTCCGGCAGCTTGTGCGCGATGCCCTTGTGACAGTCGATACAGGTTGCCTCGCCGCTGGCCAGGGCGGTGGAATGGAACTCCGATGCCCGTTTGCCTTGGCGGGTGAAGTCCATGTAGCCGAAGTCGTGACAGTTGCGGCACTCGAGCGAGTCGTTGGCTTTAAGTCGCGCCCACTCGTGTTCGGCCAGTTCACGGCGCTTGTCGAGGAATTTCTCGCGCGTGTTGATGGTGCCGAAAATCGTGCCCCAGACCTCCTTGGACGCCTGCATCTTGCGCGCGATCTTGTCGGTCCACTTGTGCGGCACATGACAATCGGGGCAGGTGGCGCGGACGCCGGAACGGTTGCTGTAGTGAATGGTGTCCTTGATTTCCATGTACACGTTGTCTTCCATCTCGTGGCATGAAATGCAGAACGCCTCCGTGTTGGTGGCTTCAAGGGCGGTGTTGAAGCCACCCCAGAAAATGATCCCGGCGATGAACCCGCCGAGGGTCAGCGCCCCCAGGCTGTAGTGGACGCTGGGTCTGCGCAGAACGGCCCAGTAGCGTTTGAAAAACGACTTGATCGACTTCATCCAGGCCCCCTCAGTTTCCGTTGGTGGATGGTGAGGTTTCCCGGTACAGCAGTTCGTCGATGTTCTTGAAGGTGTTTTCCACCAGCGGCTCCACATCGTGCTGCGGCACATGACACTGCGTGCAGAAGTACCGTCGCGGCGCGACTGCGGCGAGGGTCTGCTGGTCGCGATCGGTGTAGTGGGTGATGCTGATCATCGGCGCCTGCGCGCGGGCACTATTGGCCCGGCTATGGCAGGGCAGGCATTTGTTGGCATTCTTGTCGACATGATACCCACGGATACTGTGTGGAATGGTCGGCGGCTGTTCCGGATAGTTGCGCTCGCGCCGGGCATCCTTGTTTTCCTCGTCGTGCAGTTTCGGTGGGGTGAATTCCTGGGTAATGGTCCCGCCCGGACGGCGACCGTCCGGGGCTGGTGCATCCAGCGGGTAGTTGGTTTCGGCGGCGACGGCCAGTCCGAACACCGCGAGCAGGGTCAGCGGCAGTAGGCGAAATTTCATGGCGGTTCTCCTCAGGCGATGCTGACCACTTCGATCTTCACGGCGCATTTCTTGTAATCGGTCTGCTTGGAGATCGGGTCGGTGGCGTCGAGGGTGACTTTGTTGATCAGCTTGTTGGCGTCGAAGAACGGCACGAAGATCAATCCCATCGGCGGCTTGTTGCGCCCCCGTGTCTCCACCCGTGCCTGCATCTCACCGCGCCTGCTGATGACTTTCACCACGCTGCCACGACGCGCGTTGAGCTTGCGGGCGTCCTCCGGATGCATGTAGACGAGTGCGTCGGGCACGGCCTTGTGCAGCTCATCGACCCGCTGCGTCATGCTTCCGGTGTGCCAGTGCTCAAGCACCCGTCCGGTACTGAGCCAGAAGGGGTAATCCTCGTCCGGGACTTCGGCAGGCACGTCGTAGGGCAGGGCGAAGATGATCGCCTTCTTGTCGCCGTAGCCGTAGAACTGCACATCGCTGCCGGCTTTGACATAAGGGTCGTAGCCCTCGCGGTAGCGCCACTGGGTTTCCTTGCCATCCACCACCGGCCAGCGTAAACCGCGGGCTTCGTGGTAGGTGTCGAAGGGCGCCAGATCATGTCCATGACCGCGACCGAATTCGGCGTATTCCTCGAACAGGCCCTTCTGCAGATAGAAGCCGAATGCCTCGGCCTCCTGATTTACATAGCCCTCGGCAATTTCTTCGTTGGGGAAGCGATCGACCTGACCATTCTTGAACAGTACGTCGTACAGGGTCTTGCCCTTGAGTTCCGGTGACTTGCTCAACAGGTCGGCCGGCCATACCTCGTCGACGTTGAAGCGCTTGGAAAACTCGACCAGCTGCCAGAGGTCCGAGCGTGCATCGCCAGGTGCTTTGACCAGCTGGTGCCAGAACTGGGTGCGTCGCTCGGCGTTACCGTAGGCGCCTTCCTTCTCCACCCACATTGCGCTGGGCAGGATGAGGTCGGCCGCCTGGGCTGAAACGGTGGGGTAGACGTCCGAGACGATGATGAATGTTTCCGGATTGCGCCAGCCCGGCAGGATCTCCTGCATGACGTTGGGGCCGGCCTGCATGTTGTTGGTCACCTGCGTCCAGTAGACCTTCAGTACCCCGTCCTTGAGCTTGCGGCTCTGCTCGACGGCATGAAAGCCCGGCTTTTCCTGAATGGTGCCTTCGGGCAGCTTCCAGATTTTTTCGGTGATGGCCCGATGCTTTGGATTGGCGACTGCCATGTCCGCCGGTAGGCGGTGGGAGAAGGTGCCGACTTCCCGGGCCGTGCCACAGGCGGACGGCTGTCCGGTCAGGGAGAACGGGCTGTTACCCGGCTCGCTTATCTTTCCAGTGAGCAGGTGGATGTTGTAGATCATGTTGTTCGCCCAGACACCGCGGGTGTGCTGGTTGAAGCCCATGGTCCAGAACGACATCACCTTGACCTTCGGGTCGGCATAGAGCTCGGCAAGCGCCTGCAGTCGCTCGGCCGGAACGCCGGATTCCTTGGTGGCGTATTCCAGGGTGTAGGTTTTCAGGAACTCGGCGTAGTCCTCGAAGCTGATATCGCTCCAGGTATTGGCCACCGCCGCGTTCTCTGCCTTGAGCTCCCGCGGGTCGGTCGGTCGCAGGCCGTAGCCGATGTTGGTCGCTCCCTTGGCGAACTTGGTGTGCTTCTCGACGAAGTCCTTGTTCACCGCACCGCTCTGGATGATGTGGTTGGCGATGTAGTTGAGGATCACCAGGTCGGTCTGCGGATTGAAGATCATCGGGATGTCGGCCAGCTCGAAGCTGCGATGCTCGAACGTCGACATGACCGCCACCTTGACGTGCGGCGCGCTGAGGCGACGATCCGTCACGCGGGTCCAGAGCACCGGGTGCATCTCCGCCATGTTCGAGCCCCAGAGCACAAACGCGTCGGCCGCTTCGATGTCCTCGTAGCAGCCCATGGGTTCGTCCATGCCAAAGGTGCGCATGAAACCAAACGCTGCCGAGGCCATGCAGTGACGTGCATTGGGGTCGATGTTGTTCGAGCGGAAACCGGCCTTCATCAGCTTGTTCGCCGCGTAGCCTTCCCAGATCGTCCACTGCCCCGAGCCGAACATGCCGATGGCTTCAGGGCCGCCCTGCTTGAGCGCCGCCTTGTACTTTTCCTCCATGATGTCGAAGGCCTGTTCCCAGCTGACGGGCTGGAACTCGCCCTGCTTGTCGAACTTGCCGTCCTTCATGCGTAGCAGCGGTTGGGTCAGGCGATCCGAGCCGTACATGATCTTCGACAGGAAGTAGCCCTTGACGCAGTTGATGCCGCGGTTCACTTCCGCCTTGACGTCGCCATGGGTGGCGACGACGCGGCCCTCTCGAGTCGCCACCATGACGCCGCAGCCGGTGCCGCAGAAGCGGCAAGGGGCCTTGTCCCATTTCAGATTGGTGGCGTCCGCTTCGGTAATCAGGTTGCTTGCGCTAGAAGCGATCGGCATGCCGGCCACGGTTGCGGCGATGGCCGCAGCGTTGGCTTTGGCGAATTGGCGTCGGGTAAGGCTCATCAGGCGTCTCCTTCGAGGAGTTCTTCGTGATAGATCAATGCGGCATTGAGCACGCCGGGCAATTGCTGGATATGGTCGATCGAGGCAAGGATGCGTGATTCGTGCTCGGCTTCCAGCACCACCACCAGCTTGCCGCTGGCATTCTCCTGGTGCATTTCCAGGCCGGGTAACAGTTGCAGGTTGGCTTTTACCGCGGCCAGCCATTCGGGGCGGCAGTGCACCAGCAGGCTGGCGATATGCAGAGGGTGTCCCATCAGTGATTCCGTTTCCGTTGGCAGCAGGGCGAAGGCCCGATTAGATCGGCAGGGCGGCTTAAGCCGGACCTGGCGGCCCGAAGATCATCTGCACGATCCAGACGATGAAACCGTAACCACTGACCAGCGCGACGCTGAGGATGGGAAACAGGAAGACGATCAGGAATATGAAGAGGCGGGGTTCGTCCCGCTTGATCGAGGTATCCGCGGGGCGGGTGTCATTCGGCGTTACTGTCATTGTTCTACTCCGACTGGCATATAGGGAGTCTAGTCACAGACCAGCATAGGGCAATGTTCGTTTCGGTTCTTTGCGGTGGCTTGGGGTTAGGCCGATCAGCGGACCGCTTTTCTGTCCGGCAAGCGGCAGAGCGAACAGCCGTGCTAGCCTGCGCGGCTTTTTCTCAGGTCAGCGCATGAGACGAGGGCGCCGATGATCGCCGAACACGCACACCTCTCAAGAGGCACGCCAGCCTACCGGCGCGCCACGTTTGCACTCTTCTGCGCTGGCTTCGCCACGTTCGCATTGCTGTATTGCATTCAGCCGTTGCTGCCCATGCTCGCCGCGCATTTCTCCGTATCGGCTGCCAGCAGCAGTCTGGCGTTGTCGCTGACGACGCTGTCGCTCGCCGTCTGTCTGCTGATCTCGGGTGCGCTTGCCGAAAGCTGGGGGCGCAAGCCGGTGATGGCCGCGGCGCTTGGTCTGGCCAGCCTGCTCGGGCTGGCCAGCGTACTGGTCGATTCCTGGCAACTATTGCTGGCGCTGCGCGCGCTACTCGGGCTGGCACTCAGTGGATTGCCGGCACTGGCGATGGCTTACGTCGGCGAGGAGTTCGAGCCCGAGTCGCTGCCTGCCGCAATGGGCCTGTATATCGGCGGCACGGCGCTGGGTGGGATGCTCGGGCGTCTGCTTTCGGGCCTGCTGAGTGACCAGGGTGGCTGGCAGCTGGCGCTCGGTGGCATTGCCTCGCTGGGACTGCTGGCGTTGGTGGCGTTCGTCTGGCTGTTGCCGCCGTCGCGACATTTCACGGCGCAACCGCTCTCGCTGCGCATTCTGCTGACGAACTTCCGGCTGCATCTGGGCAATCCGGTGCTACGTGGACTGTTCCTGCAGGGCTTTCTGCTGATGGGCGGCTTCGTCGCGCTGTTCAACTACATTGGCTTCCGCCTGGCAGGCGAGCCGTTCGGCTTGTCCTCGACGCTCATCGGCCTGCTGTTCGTCGTCTATCTCGGGGGGATTTTCAGCGCCGGCTGGGCCGGGCGTCTGGTGCCGCGCTTCGGTGCGCGGCAGGTGCTGCGCGGAGGGGTCGCTCTGATGCTGATTGGTGTGGGGCTATGCGCGACGTCGTGGCTGGTCAGCATCGTGCTCGGTCTCGGATTGTTCACCCTCGGCTTCTTCGCCGCGCATGCCGTGGCCAGCGGGCAGGTCGGCAGCCATGCCAAGGGTGCTCGAGCGCAGGCATCGGCGCTGTACCTGTGTGCCTACTATCTGGGATCGAGTGTGGTTGGCTATGGCGCCGGTTATGTCTGGGATCACGCGGGCTGGTTGCCGTTGATGGCGTTGCTGGCGGCGTTGTTCGTCATTGCCGGTTGGCGGGCGAGGGCGCTCTAGCAGGCGCTGGCGTTATTCGATGCGTTGCTCGCCGCTGAAGGCGAGGGTGGTCTTGCAGCGACGGCAGTAATAACGGCGCCCCTTCGCCACCAGCGCATGGCGTTGGGGCGTGAAAGCGAAATCCTGATCCACGCAGCTGCAGCGATAGACATAACGGGTAACGGACCGGCGACGAATCGCATAGGTGTGGCAGCGATCCGGCGGCAGCTCGTACACGCCACGCATGATCAGCTGCCATTCCTCGCCGTGAGGCTGAATCCGTGAGCCAAACATCTGAAGGGCGATCAGGTGCGCGACCTCATGGGCGACGGTCTGGCGCAGAAAGTGCTCGGTGTTTTCCCTATATAGCTGCTCATTGAACCGCAGGAGATTTTCCTGCAAATGCGCTACACCAGCTTTCTGCCCGCGCAGCTTGAGGCTTATCTGGGGGCGGGTGAAGCGTCGCTTGAAAAACTGCTCGGCCAGCTCGTAACAGGCTTCGACGCGGGCATTGAGGCGCTCGGGCATTGGGGTACTCCTGCAAGCGCCACATTATGCCAAACCGTTTCTGGCCAAACAGCTTCGTTGGTCACTCGTTCGGGCGTTCGTTGAAGCGCCGTTCGTTGTCTATGCCGCCCGGTTCTTCCTGCGGGCGATTCTCCTCGAAGCCATAGCTCTGGTTCTGTGGGGTATCGCGCTCGTAGGTTGGGTCGAGTGCGAGCATCCAGAACAGGATCATCGGCACTTTCAGGTTCACCAGCACCAGCAGACCGACGCCCCAAGTGCAGGCGCCGTAAAGAAAGGTGTTGCGGTTACTGATGCGCATGAACGTCGGCAGGCCGACGAACAGCAGATAGGTCGAATATGCCCCGGCCGCCACCAGAACCAGGATGGCCAGCCATCGCGATGGGTAGAGCGCACCCAGTCCGGCCAGGAAGAACGGTGTAATGACATAGGCGATGAAGCCCACGCATTGATTGAAAGTCGGGCGTGCATCGAAGGAGCGCGACATCCAGCGCAGGAAGAACCCCATGATGAAGGTGCCGGCGACGATGGTGATGTAGATCAGCGCGCTGAGCTGGAAGGCACTGCGGGTATCGAGCCAGATCCGTTCGGCTTCGACCAGGCTCCAGCCTACATAACGTGTGCCGATGAACATGCAAACCGCCGGCAGTAATGCCCACAGCAGCAGATGGACAAGGTAGTTGGAGCTGTTCTTTTCTTCGTCGCGGCGAATGTCCGCCCACGCCCGATCCGGGCGGGTGAGCAATGTTACAAAGTGCGGGATCATACCGAGTCTCCGTCTGCCTTGCGGGCCGCTCAGGAATGCTGTTGCAGCGGCGTTATCGCTTTAGAACGGCAGATGCGGTGAGGGTTTCCCTTATCGGTCCAGACGATTCGTCGTGGGATGATGCACGGGCATACGAAAAGGCCGCCAACAGGCGGCCTTTTGAGGTGAGGATTGGGTTAACGGACGTAGACCGGACCGATGCCCATGCCCCAGGTTATGACCGACAGGGCGATGATCGCGACCAGCACTACGAGGCCGACTGCAAGTACCGAACTGGAGAACATGAATCCCTCGTCTTCGTGGATGTTCATGAACTTGGGCAGCCCCACGTAGAGCAGATAGGCCGTGTAGCAGACTGCCGCGGTCCCCACCAGCATGCCGAGCCAGAGGTGCGGATAGAGACCCGCCAGCCCGCCGATGAACAGCGGCGTTGCGGTATAGGCGGCGAAAACGATGCATTGGGTAAGGGTTGGGGTAGCGTCGTAGGTACGTGCCATCCAGTGAATGAAGCCGCCCATCACGGCGACGCCGGCCAGCATGGCGAAGTAGGAAAGTATCGCCAGCTGCATGCAACTGGCCTGGGTCAGTTTGACCGGCTCTCCACCGCCGATGCTCCAGCCCACCTGGGTCGCGCCGATGTAGGCCGATACCGCCGGTATCGCGGCGAGCAGCAGCACATGCGTGAGGTACATGTGGCTGACGGTTTCTTCCTCGCCGCGGATTTCATTCCACTCCTGACCGGGGTGGGTGAACAAACCCCAAACGTGATTGATCATGCCAGCGTCTCCTCAGTTTATGGAGGTCGCCTCGCCTGGCGGTCGTCATCGAGGACGGCGCGTGCGACCTTACGTCGCAGTATAGAAATGCCAATCGGCAATGCATCAGCGGGGTTAGAGCGTTTCGAAGCTATGCCGTCAGCGGTAATAGCGCTCGAGTATTTCCATCGCCAGATTGATTGACTGCAGGCGCTGCGTACTGCCACCTCGATCCGGATGGTGCAGGCCGACCAGCTGACGGTAGCGGCGCTTGATCAGCTCCAGGGTGAGGGGCTGTGAGGCGCCGTCCAGTTCGAACAGTTCGAGTGCCGCGCGTTTCTCGTCGCTGCCCTGCATGCGCGTCCAGAAGCTCGCCAGCAGGCGTTCGACATCGTCTTCGTCGGTATCCCGCAGGTTGGAGAGATCCAGGTAATACGCGCGCAGGGCGTCCTGCTCGGCGAGGCCCGCGTTGGCGCCGGCATATGGCAGCAACTGGACGTGCAAGGGGCTGATCTGCAGATGGCCGCTGCCCTCGGCCCAGAGTCGGTCGCGCAGCAGATAAAGCGCGTTGAACACCAGAAAGTGCGTGCGGAACAGCACCAGCTTGTCGGTCAGCGGCAGGTTGGGCACATGCGTGCTATGCCGGCGCTTGAGCTGTTGAATCAGCTCGTACTCGCTGCAGCCTTCGGGTCTTTCCTGCAGCAGTACGAGCAGGTGGTCTGGCAGATCCAGTGCGGGGGAGAGGTCGTCCATCTGGCGAGACTAGCACAGCACTGCGGGTGTTCATTCAGTGCTGGTTCACATCGGAGCAGGCGGCGAACGGGCTGCGGTGAGGCTTGCTTTGCGCGTAAAATGCGCGCCTTTCGCATCTCACCCGGACACCTGACATGGGCAACCTCTCGGTCAACCAGAACAAACTGCAGAAGCGCCTGCGCCGCCTGGCCGGCGAGGCCGTCACCGACTTCAACATGATCGAGGACGGCGACAAGGTCATGGTCTGCCTGTCCGGCGGCAAGGACAGCTACACCATGCTCGATGTGCTGCTGTATCTGCAGAAGGTCGCGCCGATCAAGTTCGAGATCGTTGCCGTGAACATGGACCAGAAGCAGCCAGGCTTCCCCGAGCACGTGCTGCCCGAGTACCTGAAGTCCATCGGCGTGGAGTACCACATCATCGAGAAGGACACCTACTCGGTGGTGAAGGAGAAGATTCCGGAAGGCAAGACCACCTGCTCGCTGTGCTCACGTCTGCGCCGCGGCACGCTGTACACCTTCGCCGACGAGATCGGCGCGACCAAGATGGCGCTCGGGCATCATCGCGACGACATCCTGGAAACGTTCTTCCTCAACATGTTCTATGGCGGCACGCTGAAGGCCATGCCGCCCAAGCTGCTCTCCGACGATGGACGCAACGTGGTGATTCGCCCGCTGGCCTACTGCAACGAGGCGGACATCGAGGCGTACTCGAAGATGAAGGAGTTTCCGATCATCCCGTGCAACCTCTGTGGCTCGCAGGAGAACCTGCAGCGTCAGGTGGTCAAGGAAATGCTGCAGGAGTGGGAGCGCAAGTCGCCAGGGCGCACCGAAATCATGTTCCGCGCGCTGCAGAACGTGGTGCCTTCGCAGCTGGCCGACCGCAACCTGTTCGATTTCAAGAGCCTGCGTATCGACGACAGCGCCACGCCGCGCTTCGTCGATGTGATGAGCCTGTAATCGGGCGCACCCGGCCTAGCCAGCCACTTTCTTTTGCCGTGCCGGTTGAAAGCCGCAGTCCCGGCAGAGTATGGTTCGGTCATCTTCTGGAGATCAGCATGTCCCTGAACCCTGTAGCCCTGAACGTTGTCGATGCCGGTGCCATTCGCGCCGTGGTCGTTCGTGGGCAGCAGGTTGCAGCCGCTGGTTATTACTTTGGGTATTGGTTTAGCCGCAGGCGCGCCTGATACCCCACAGGCGCCCTAGCAAGCAGGGTCGCCACCAGAGCAGTTTTCGAACCCCCGGTCGGCCACCCGACCGGGGGTTTTGTTTTTTCGGCCACGCGATGGCCCAACGCAACGAGGAACATGCAATGACCACTTACCGCACCGACCGTTATTACCGCTACGACTGGCGATTTAGCCACTTCGACGCCGAACACAAAGCACGCGAACGAACACCCGACTAGCGCCGCCGCGGACCACCCGCGCCGGCAGAAGGAACCGCCAGATCATGAATGCATCCGCCACCGTACTTGCCAAACAACCCGTCGCCACCGCTGAAGCCTCCATTGCTCGCCGCAGCGCACAGCCGCTGCCCAGCCCCGCCGTACTGCGCCAGCGTCTACCCTTGAGCGGCGCCCTTGCTGCACGCATCCACAGCGACCGCAACGCCATCCGCGCGGTGCTCGACGGCCGCGATACGCGCCTACTGGTCGTCGTCGGGCCCTGTTCCCTGCACGATCCTGTCGCCGCGCTCGAGTACGCCGAGCGTCTCGCCGCGCTTGCACCTGACGTCAGCGATCAGCTGCTGCTGGTGATGCGCGCTTATGTGGAAAAACCGCGCACGACCGTCGGCTGGAAAGGCCTGGTCTACGACCCGCATCTGGACGGCAGCGGCAACATGGCCGAGGGGCTGCACCTGTCGCGCCGCCTGATGCTGGATATTCTCGAAACCGGTCTGCCGATCGCCACCGAGCTGCTGCAGCCGCTGGCTGCCGGGTACTTCGACGATCTGCTGGGCTGGGCCGCGATTGGCGCGCGCACCAGCGAGTCGCAGATCCATCGCGAGCTGGTCAGCGGGCTGGGCCTGCCGGTGGGCTTCAAGAATGGCACCGACGGCGGCCTGGGCATCGCTTGCGACGCCATGCGTTCAGCGGAACATCCACACCAGCACTTCGGCATCGACGATCTCGGCCATCCGGCACTGCTGCAGACGTGCGGCAATCCGGATACCCATCTGGTCCTGCGCGGCGGCCACGGCGCACCCAACTACGACGCGGCCAGTGTCGCTACTGCCCGTCGCGCGCTGGAAAAGCAGGGGATTGCCCCGCGCATCATGGTCGATTGCAGCCACGCCAACAGTGGCAAGGACCCACTGCGCCAGCCCGCGGTGCTGGAGTCGGTGATCGAGCAGCGCCTGGCTGGCGACATGAGTCTGCGTGGCGTCATGCTGGAGAGCCATCTGCTCGATGGTTGCCAGCCGCTGTCCGGCGAGCTGCGCTACGGCGTGTCGATCACCGACGGCTGCCTGGGTTGGACGGCGACCGAGGAAATGCTGCGTCAGGCGGCGCAGCGGCTGCGCGGCTGATACCGGGAGCCCGCTGCACGTCTGAGCCGGCTCGCACGCAGAACGACGTTCTGCTCGTAGGGTGGCAACGCGAAGCTTGTCCACCGTCTGCGCGCCTGGTGTCAGGGCAATGGGACGCGTACCACGTGGTGTCACCCGGCTTGCACCGGCTTCACAGTGGAAGCGGGCTTGCCCGCGAACATTCGTTCAGATCAGCCTGCGCGAGCGCCACCTGACCGCTGCCGCCCAGCTGCGTTGATGGCGGCGGACTTGCGAGGCCGGCTCGTCACCGGCACCCTGTGCCGCTGCCGTCACCATCGGATCCGAACCATGCAAGACTACAAATGGCTGCACGAATACTGCCTCAACCGCTTCGGCTCGGCCGCGGCGCTGGAGGCCCGCCTGCCGCAGCCCCACAGCGCCGACCAACTGCGCAGCGTTTCGGATGACCGCTACCTCTCGCTGATCAGCCTGCGCATCTTCCGCGCCGGCCTCAAGCACAGCTTGGTGGATGCCAAGTGGCCGGCCTTCGAGCAGGCGTTCTTCGGTTTCGACCCGGAGAAAGTCGTACTGATGGGCGGCGAGCACATCGAGCGACTGATGCAGGACACCCGACTGATCCGTCATCTCGGCAAGCTCAAGAGCGTGCCGCGCAACGCGCAGTTCGTGCTCGACGTGGCCAAGGAAAGGGGCAGCTTCGGCAACCTGCTGGCCGATTGGCCGAGCAGCGACATCGTCGGCCTGTGGCGTTACTTGACCAGGCACGGCAGCCAGCTCGGTGGCCTGTCGGCGCCGCGCCTGTTGCGTATGGCCGGCAAAGACACCTTCGTCCCCAGCAATGACGTGGTAGCCGCGCTCAAGGCGCAGGAAATCGTCGACAAGGTGCCGAGCAGTCAGCGCGATCAGGCCGCGGTGCAGGCCGCATTCAACCAGTGGCAGGCGGAAAGCGGCCGTCCGCTGTGTCAGCTCTCGGCGATGCTGGCGTTCACCGTCAACCACTGACGAGGCTGCGACGCTTTAGCGCAGCGCCGTGCTCAGGCGCGCGGTGTAAAGTCGAAACATGACCATCGTCAAAGACAAGCGTGCGCAGATCGTATGGGTGCTCTTCACCTGCATCCTGCTCAATGCCTTTGTCTGCAGTCTGAACCACGCCACCCATGTGGGCTTCGGACTGGCCATGGGGCAGGACGCGTTCTGCGTCACCGGCGACGATGGCGGCACCGGTCTCGGCGCGCTTTCCTCCGATTTACATGGCCTGTCGCAGCATGCCCTCGACTGCCCACTGTGCAGTTCGGTTTTCCTCGCCATCGTTGCACTGTTCGCCTTGGCCTGGCTGGGGCAGCGCACGACAGGGGCGACTCCGCTACCACCGATTGAGCGTCATGGCCCGCGCCACCACTGGCCGGCACTGAATCCGCGCGCGCCCTGAGATTTCCTGATTGACGTGATTCGCCGTCCTTCCGCCCGTAGCAGCGGACGAGACGGCTACCTGTCGGAGCTTTCCGACGGCCCAGTCGATTCAGGGGATTTCACCATGACCATGATGGAACGATTCACCCGCGCCGATAGCCGCGTGAGCTATCGGCTGCCTTTTCCCGACTACCCCAGCAACGCCCGCAGCTTCGTGCATCTGGATGCCAAGTTGCTGCCGTACTGGCATGCGCTGTTCGATGTCTGCCCGCGGCTGCTCAAACTTGACCCGCCAGAGGGACTGGAGATCTTTCGTCAGTTCATGACCTGGGCCTACGGCTGCCAGCTGGCGCTGGACTGGACCTTCCACCTCGGCGTCTGCCGCTGGTTGCTGGCCTCCGACTACCGCGAGCTGGTCGAGCCGGAGCATATCGAGGCCATGATGCTCGCCGCCGCAGCGCGTTGGGTCGCCAGCGATGACAGCCCGGCAATCGGCATCGTGCTCGGCTGGCGAGGCGACAGCGAGCATGTATCCGACTGGAAGCCACGGGTGCGCCAGGGCGGCCGCCCGCTCGCCGCCGAGGCGGAGGAGCTGCCGCCGGCGCCCTGGGACTTCGCCTGGAGCCCGCTCTCGAGCACGGCCGGCAACGGATTTCGCCGCTGGCTGCGTGTGCCATGACTGCGACAGGGCGCCGCAGTGTGGCGATCGCGTCGCGCCTGACCCGGCGTCGCTCGCCGGTGTCACTGCTTGTTTGGAGCGCAGCGCCGCTCTGGCACAGATTGCCGCGAGTGGGTGGGCAGGCTGTCGCAGTTGTCCGCTTGCAGGGTGCGCCGGACACTTTGTCTGCCTCGAACCAGAGCAGCTTCCACGGGTGGTTCGGGGCACCGCGATTGAGTCCAGGCGTCGCGCCCGGATGCCGGCCCCCACCCCAAGGGGGCCTTCAATCGCAACATGCTGCCGGAGCGCCAGGCGCTCGGGCGGTCACGCAAGGAGGTAGGCATGTTCAAGTCATCGCTCAGGCGAGACGTCGTGCTGGTAGTGCTGGCCAAGGTCGCGATCCTCATGATCATAAAAAACGTCTGGTTCGATGCCCCCAGCATTCCCGAGAACGGTTCGGTGCGCGTTGCCGACCATTTGCTTGATTCGCGGGGTTCGATCCCCGAGGGAGGGCCGAGATGATCTCGGAAAGCGTTGTCGATCTATCACGCCTGCAGTTCGCCATGACGGCGATGTATCACTTTCTCTTCGTGCCGTTGACCCTGGGGCTGGCGTTCCTGCTGGCGATCATGGAATCGGTCTACGTGATGACCGGCAAGCAGGTCTATCAGGACATGACCAAGTTCTGGGGCAAGCTGTTCGGCATCAACTTCGCCCTGGGGGTCACCACCGGACTGACCATGGAATTCCAGTTCGGTACCAACTGGGCCTACTACAGCCACTACGTCGGCGACATCTTCGGCGCGCCGCTGGCCATCGAGGGGTTGATGGCGTTCTTCCTCGAATCCACCTTCATCGGCCTGTTCTTCTTCGGCTGGGACCGGCTCTCCAAGGTGCAGCATCTGGCGGTCACCTGGCTGGTGGCGCTGGGCTCGAATCTCTCGGCGCTCTGGATCCTCATCGCTAATGGCTGGATGCAGAACCCGGTTGGCTCTGAGTTCAACTTCGAGACCATGCGCATGGAGCTGGTGGATTTCGGCGCGCTGCTGTTCAACCCGGTGGCGCAGGTCAAGTTCGTCCACACCGTGTCCGCGGGCTACGTCACCGGGGCGATCTTTGTGCTGGCGATTTCTTCCTTCTATCTATTGAAGAAGCGCGACCTGGGCTTCGCCCGTCGTTCGTTCGCCATCGCCGCAGTGTTCGGTCTGGCTTCTACCATCTCGGTGATCATCCTCGGCGACGAGTCCGGCTATGAGATTGGCGATGTGCAGAAGGTCAAGCTGGCCGCCATCGAGGCTGAGTGGGAAACCCACCCGGCACCTGCGGGCTTCACACTGTTCGGCCTGCCCAATCAGCAGGAGATGCGCACCGATTACGAAGTGAAGATCCCCTACGTGCTGGGGCTGATCGCCACCCGCTCGGTGGACGAGGAGGTCAGGGGCATCAAGGACTTGATCGCCGAACACGAGCTGCGCATCCGCAACGGCATGCTCGCCTACGAGCGGCTGCAGGTGCTGCGTAGCGGCGACAAGTCGGCCGAAGCCATCGCCGCGTTCAATGAGGTCAAGCAGGACTTGGGCTACGGGCTGTTGCTGAAGAAGTACACCGCCGATGTGGTCGATGCCAGCGAGGAGCAGGTCAAGCTCGCCGCTCTGGACACCATACCCAACGTGTTCAGCCTGTTCTGGACCTTTCGCGTGATGGTCGCCGCCGGCTTTCTGATGTTGCTGCTGTTTGCCCTGGCGAGCTGGGCATCGATCAAGCGCAATGCCGAGACCAAGCCCTGGCTGCTGAAGTTTGCGCTGTTCAGCCTGCCGCTGCCGTGGATCGCCGCGCAGACCGGCTGGTACGTCGCCGAGCATGGCCGTCAGCCATGGTCGATCGCCGAGGTACTGCCGACCCATCTGTCCACCTCGACGCTGGCGGCCGGCGATATCTGGGGCTCGCTGATCGCCCTGGTGGCCTTCTACAGCCTGCTGCTGGTGATCGAGATGTTCCTGATGATCCGCTTCGCACGGCTTGGGCCGAGCAGTCTGCACACCGGTCGTTATCACTTCGAACGGGACGTACGTGAAGCACGGGTGGCGTCGGCGCAGCCGAGCGGCCTGTCTTCCCAACCTGGCAGCGTCTGAGGGAGATACGAGATGTTCGATTACGAAGTGCTCAAGCTCATCTGGTGGGTGCTGATCGGCGTGTTGCTGATCGGCTTCGCCCTGACCGATGGCTTCGACATGGGCGCCATGGCACTGATGCCCTTCGTCGGCAAGACCGACAACGAGCGACGCGTGGCGATCAACACCATCGCGCCACACTGGGATGGCAACCAGGTGTGGTTCATCACCGCCGGTGGTGCGCTGTTCGCTGCCTGGCCGATGGTCTATGCGGTGGCATTTTCCGGCCTGTACTGGGCGATGCTGCTGGTGCTGTTCGCGCTGTTCTGCCGCCCGGTGGGCTTCGACTATCGCAGCAAGGTGGAAGACCCGCGCTGGCGCAGCGCCTGGGACTGGGCGTTGTTCGTCGGCGGTGCTGTGCCGGCGCTGGTGTTCGGCGTGGCCTTCGGCAACCTGTTCCTCGGCCTGCCGTTCCAGCTGGACGAGCTGATGCGCTCGACCTATCAGGGCTCGTTCTTCGCGCTGCTCAACCCGTTCGCGCTGCTCTGCGGCATCGTCAGCCTGAGCATGCTCAGCGCCCACGGTGGCGCCTGGCTGATGCTGCGCACCGACGGCGCGCTGGCTGAGCGCTCGCGGCAGGCCACGCGCCTGTGCGTGCTGGTGTTCCTGTTCGGCTTCGTCGCGGCGGGTGTCTGGCTGGCGCTGGGCATTCAGGGCTTCAGCCAGCTGTCGGTCAGCGATCCGGGCGCCGCGCTCAATCCGCTCCTGGACAAGCAGGTGGCCCAGGACAATATCGGCTGGCTGGCCAACTACGGCCTCTATCCGGTCACCCTGATCGCGCCGGCCGCGGGCATCCTCGGGGCGTTGCTGGCGCTGCTCGGTTCCAGTCGCAACAGCGGCGGGGGGAGCTTCGTCGGGACCAG
>NZ_AOFQ01000004.1 GCF_000495915.1 Stutzerimonas chloritidismutans AW-1 | reverse complement strand
AGTTCTTGATGAGCAGGATGAAGCCCAGGTCAGCGTTCTGCAGCTTGTACTGGTAACCCGAGTCGCGACCTACACGGCCCGAGTGCCAGATTTCCCCGGCGAACTCGACCATCGCGCCCGGTTTCTCGAATAGCGCCATGATCTCCGGGCGGATCAGCCCGCGGTACAGCTGGCGGACCGTATCCACGCCGCAGCGCAGCAGGCGAACGCCTGACAGGTCCTTGAAGCCCGTATAGCCAATGTCCAGAAACAGCCGGCCGGTGCTGCTTTCCTCGCCGGTGGTTCGATCAACGCGGATGAAATCTTTAACTTGCATCGGTTTTACCTTTATTGAGCTTTTGCCACTGAACCCACAACTGGTTATCTGACGTGTTACAGGGACGTCAGCGCGGGGGCGCGCGCACGCCGGCACAGGCGACGCGCTCGCTACGCTCGGCGTAGAACTGTGCTGCCGTGCGCGCGCTCATTAGCTGCCATGCAGTAACGGCGTCGATGAAGAACTCGATTGGGTCATCCAGGCACGGTTGTTCCTGGGTGAATGGCGGGAGGGAGGGACGATCAGGCGGCGGCGTGCCGGCAAGGGCGATACAGAGCACGAGGCTGGCCAGCCCGAGGAGCAGGTGCGGGAGGCAGAGATAGGCGCGGCGTGCGAGGACGAAGAACACCAAGGGCGCTGCCCTTGTCATCCCGCTCTTGCCGCCGAGGGCTCGGGAGCGTGGGGTGGAAAAGCTACCCCACACTCCCAGCGATAGGCTGTTCATGGTCGTGCAGGGTCAAGGGTGCGCTGCGCCCGTGCTTCCGTTCGCCGGAACGGTGAAGCTGTTCCGACGAGCCGGGAGCGCGGCCCTTGACCTTGCAGAGTTGGGAAGGGCGATACGGCCCAGTACGTTGCCGGAACCATGCCGGTCGCGGTGCCGCATCACCCTGATCGTGCGAATGTCCGAAAAGAACACTTCATTCGGGTAAGAGTCATCCCGGTTCATATCGAAGGTCAGGAAGTACCCGTGGTCGTACACGCCTTCCATCGGCACCACCATGCCGACGATATGCAGGCACTGCCAATAGGATTCCGGCTCATCATCCCAGTGCAGCTCAACGAGAACGGTCTGGCCGATATAGTCCTGGGCGGTGGAGGCGTCCACAACGACATGCTGGCTAGTCATGGCTGTAATCCCCCGCGGCGAAGTTCTCCTTTCCGCTCAGCAGGTCGGCCCGCAGCTTGCCCACGTTCACCATGCGGAAGTCCGAGAAGGTGACGCTGGGTAGCGTGCCGTTCTCTACCCACTCAGTGACTTCCTCCACCGGAATGCCGCTGGCCGAGGCGAAGGTCACGATGCTGCACAGGTTGCTGATGGCCGCGCCCAGGGGCACAACGTTGCTGCCGTTTTGGTCTGCGTTCGGCTTACTCATCGGTGTAGTCCCCCTGGGCGAAGATGGTTTTGCCCTTTGCCAGATCGGTACGAATCTGGGCGAGGTTGACCACGCGAGGCCGACCCATTTTTACGCTGGGGATGGTGCCGCTCTGCATCCAGGCAATTACGGTATCGACGCTGACGCCTAGCATCGCCGCGTAGACCTCCTTGCTGCACATGAGAGCGTTACGGCAATCGAGATAGATCACTCGCTTGCCGTCCAGATCAAAGCTCACGTCGAAGGGTGGTTCGTTTAGATGCGTAGTCATCGCCTATCCCTGCCTTTGAAATGTTCATAAACTGTGGTTATCGGGTGTTTCAGGCGGAAGGTAAAATATTTACCGCCTGGGCAAAATATATACCTATGATCCGCGATGGTAAATATTTTACCTAGCAGTGGTAAGAACGAATGGAATTAACCCAAGACCGCGTTAGAGCCTTAGTGCATATGCTGGGTCATCGCGTGGTTGCCGATGCAACTGGATTGAAGCCGGAAAGGCTCAAGACAATTCGCTACAACCGAGATGCGCAGGTGCGTACCAACGAGCTGGACGCCATTGCCTGCGCTTATCAGCAGTACAGTCTTTGGCTACGCACGGGCGAAATTGACTTAAGCCGAGGGCAAATCAGTCCGGCCTACGCCGAAGCGGACCTAAAGTTGGAAGGACAAAACGCGGGCAGCAAATAACAGCCGAAGCGGCCCGGCGATGGTTCAGCCGAAAGACATGATTCCAGGGAGAAGGGCATGGGAAACATCATCGACATGGCAAGCTTCGAGCATCTCCGCAGGTCAAACACGGATGACCGCTACACATGCCCGAAGACCAACGTAACGTTCCCCTATATCTACAAAGTGCTAGTGCCTGAGGGCGAGCTGGTAGACGAAGTGCCGGTCTTCATCGGCACCTACAGCACCGAATACCGCCTCAAAGAGCCATCGAACCTAGAGCAGCTTCCAGGCTTTCCCCCTCTGACCGTAACCAAGATCAGCACACTCGATGCTGACGCCGAAATCTATCTCGACGTAATCCACTTCACCAATAAAGAAAGAGCGATTGGCTTCAGGCAGGCATGTGCCCATCTAGGAATAGAGCCAGAATCTGTTCGTGGCTTAGAGGATGATCAAGGTGTCTTCCTTCTTCTGCGAAGAGGTAACCCCGTAAAGAAACAGGGGCACATAATCTATCGGAGCAGCAAGCTTCAATACTTTAATCAGTTAGGGGGCGAGATTGAATGTGAGTATGTCGCTGCATTCAATGGTAGCGGTGTTATCGTGCCCCTTGCTGATATAGAGAATTGTGAGGAATAACAAGTGTAGGGTTGGACGAGCAAAGTGCGGGCGGTAAAGAAAAGTCGATGCGGCTCGGCGATGGTTTTCGCAAATTGAAGGCGTGTCGTAAGTCTGCTACAACCCAAATGCAGAAGCGTTTGTTGTAAATTAATAATTTTTATATATGGTTTCGCGGTTAGCAGTTAATCTACCAGTCCATATTCGCAGCTTGATCTGCTATGTGTTCCAAATAATCAACAAGTTGCTCCATTTCTTCTACAGATTGCATAGCCTTTTCATAGGTCCCGTCAGCTGCGAGTGTTAGAATCATCGGAAGTTCTGTTCGTTGAAGATAAAAGCGTGCAGGCTCTCTTTCATCGGCCCAAAGATACTCCATAAAGTCACTAATTGTTTTTATCGCTTCTGCGTCCGCAATGTCTACAGGTCCGGTTAATGATAATGGGCGATGAGTATTTGTAAGTAGAACAGGTACCGCTCCTGCGTCGGAGTGGAAGGAAAATGCTTCACCTCTTTTTCCAAACGATCCATGAGCAACGAAATTTCGATGCTGTCTTCTGATTTCAGAAAGAGCGTCATGGTAGCTTTTGGCTTTCGGTTCCGTAATATTGAATGCCGATTTGTATTTAATGCTCCAGTCTGATGCGACTAGCTCGGCAACCTCGTTTCCCGTTTTGATACGCCCTTGGATTATGGCTAAATGAATAAATACATGTTCAGTAAAGCTGAAAAACGCATCAATCGCTGAATTTGCTAACCAACGTACCTTTTGAAAAATTGTGAATGGCTGGGAAAAATAACCACTGTTAAGGTTTTTCATATCTTCCCAAGACGCCATGCTTCGGTGCTCTATCTCCTTCTTTTGTTGTGTGTAGGCAGATTCATACTCGCGCACGAAATACTGAAAGCGTTGGTGGAGCTCTCCAGTTACGTTTCTAACATTTATTGAGGAGTTTGCTATGGCTTCCTTGGCTCGCCATTCAAAGTAAGGTTTCGCTATTCTTGCAGCCTTTCTGATTTTGTTTGCTATTTCTTGAGCTTGGATTTCTTGTGCTTCTGCTTTTTCCGCAAAAATGCCAAGCCCCATCTTTCTGTGTTCAATGAGGTATTTTCTTCCTAGATATTCGATGGGGACAGACCAAGCCAGCTTCTCGAACTGTCCAAGGTTTTTAAATCCCAATAGATCAACCAATAGAAAGTAAGTTAGATAATACGGGGGAAGGCTTCGTCCTGCGTTTGTTCGTTGGCCTGATAGCAATATTGAGCTGGGGGAGGGCGTGCTTGTCGCTGGTTTAATAGGTGATATCGCCCGTTGCACGGAGGCTTTAACTTTTAATAGGTTCTCTGGTAGATCCATGCGCTGTGCTCGCTAGATTAAAGGATACTGAAAACACTATCTATTGAAGTCGGAAAAAGGGGACGGATTTATTTTCCGAGCGCGATGAGTTCATCGATATCTAGCCGTACAGCGCGCTCATCACGTCGTGCACGCGCAATCTCGGCGAGGTGGGCATCATCGACGACCTCCAGCAGCGCCTCGTACAGCGCGGGCGGAACGGCATAAAAGGCTGGCCTATTTCGATGGAGGATGACCACCGCTTCGCCAGCACCTTCGCGGATAACCCGCATCGGGTTTCTTTTCAGGTCGGTTGTTGATGCCGCAACATCCGCCAGTACCTTAAATGCCATTTTTCAAGCCTTTCAGGCAAAAGCCAGTTTGCCAACATGCTGCAGATCCACATGTTGCCGGGCAACCCACAGATCGTAGGCATCCTGCATGGAGAGCCAGCTTTCAGGTGAGCGACCAAGCGCTACGGATAGGCGCAATGCCATTTCCGGCGTGACGCGACTGGTGCCCTTCAAGACGCGGCTCAGGGTGGAGGGGGCAACGCCGAGCTTTTCGGCCAACTCACGCCCGCTGATGCCGTTCGGCTCCAGGTAGATATCGGTGATGAACTCACCAGGATGGGGAGGGTTGTGCATGCTCATCAGTGGTAATCCTCATAGTCCAGGACATAAGCGTTTCCGTCGCGAAACTCGAACGTCAGCCGCCAGTTGCCGTTCACCATGATCGACCAGCGTCCACGCATTTCGCCCTTGAGCGGGTGCAGCCGGAAGCCGGGGATATCCATGTCGTCTATCGTCATGGCCGTATCCAGGGCCGCCAGTTGCATCCGTAGCCGCTTGGCATGGGCTGGCTGTATGCCTGCCGTGCTGCCGGTTTCGAAGAGCTTGCGTAGCCCTTTGTGCTGGAACGTTTTGATCATTTGCTGAGCCTAGCATGTTGCGCAACACGCAACAACGTGGTGTCCCAAAATTGGCCGAAGTCTGACATTAGCCACACTGGACGGCATGTTAGGTGCGCTGGAGGCCTCGATTTTACTGGCTTCCAGCTTCTACGATGACAGGTGCCGATCTTTCGTAATGCGAAGGTCGCAGGTTCGACTCCTGTCTCCGGCACCAATGAAATCAAGGGGTTAGCTTCGGCTAGCCCTTTTGTTTTTGGGCCGGTGTCTCACAAGTGTCCCATTCTTGTCTCGGCGTCGATCACGCTGTCAGGCGGTACGCGACGTAAGCCAGGACGCCAAAGGCGGCGCCGAAAATCCCATAGATCGGCCATAGGCTTCGTTTTCTAGCCTCTGCTCGAGCATCGAGAATCTCTTGCGCCTGAAGGTGCACGTAGGACGGTGGCGTTCGTGTCTTGGCGGGCCGCTTGATTCGAGTTATCTCGCCTCGAGGAGGCTCCGTCGTTTGCGCCTTGGGTGCCGCATCAGCTCTGAAGTTGTCCCAGGAGGGCTTTTTGCCTTTCTGGCGCAGTTCTTCGCGATACCACTCGCGATCTTCCATTCCCATGTCTGCCTCCTTGCAACCACCGTTTCAATCGCAGCCAATCGTATAGCACTGGCCGCAAAACGCTAGCGATCCCCTCGGGGTGCTTCGAGCAACACCAATGGCGAATGACTGAGAACAGTCGCGAAGTGATCCGGCGCCAGATGCGAGTACCGCATCGTCATCTTGATATCGCCGTGGCCCAGGATTCGTTGCAGCGTGAGGATGTTGCCGCCCTGCATCATGTAGTGGCTGGCGAAGGTGTGCCGCAGGATGTGGGTCAGCTGGCCGGGTGTGTGCAGGCCGGTGCGTTCGTAGGCTTTGCGGAACGCCGATCGACAGGAGCTGAACAGCCGGCCCGATCCAGGGTAGCCACGCTCAAGCATCAGGTCCACCAGATCATCCGGCACGGGGATGGTCCGCACGCGGCCATTCTTCGTCCTGGCGAAGCGAACTTGCCCGTTCAGCAGCTGGTTACGGGTGATCGACTCCGCTTCATCCCATCGAGCACCAGTAGCCAGACAGAGCTTGGCGACGGGCAGGGTGTGGCTGTTGGTCGACGCGGCGCATTCATCCAGCACCAACCGGCATTCGTCCAGGGTGAGATAGGTCAGCTCGGTTTCATCGACCCGCAGTTGTCGCAGCTTGGCGACCGGGTTGGCTTCATGCCAGACGCCGAGGCGGATCAGCTCGTTGAATACGGCTTTCAGGTAGCGATGCTCATGGTTCACCGTTGCCGGAGTGCAGCTCTTGAGGCGTTCGGCCCGATAGCGGCTGAAATCCAGGGCGGTGAAGCTGGAGGCAATCGGGTTGCCCAGGGCTTCGACTATCGCCAGGGTGCGCCCATAGCGCTTCTGATCCTTGAGCGTGGCGCCATGCAGTTCGTACCAGACCTGCACCAGATCGGCGAGACGTTCGCCCGGGTCGCGGCCCCGATGGCTGTACTCCCGGCGCATATCGACTACCCAGCGTTCAGCCTCGCTCTTGGTGCGGAAGCCACGCTTGCGCTTGCGGATGCCGGCTGTTCTATCCAGCCAGAAATCCACGTCCCAGCCGGTTGGTCCCTTGGTGATCAAACAGCACGCCCCCAGCGAACGTGACGCTCCTCGAGCAGTGCCTTGATGTGCTTGTACAGGTCACGCTCGGTCATTTCCTTGGCGGCGTAGTGGTCACGGATCACCGGCCAACAGTCCCATTGCTGCAGCGTCTCAAACGCCTTTTTTGCGCCCACCCGCTCCCTTGCCAGCAGGCTTACGAAGTTTCCCAGGAACAGTTCCACGTTCTTGCCTGAGAAGCCTCGAGAGGTCTTGTAGTACCGCTTGTATTCGGTGTCATCGACCAGCGAATCCACGGCCACATCTACCCGCACGTCATCGCGCATCAGTGTCCAGATCGGCTCGTAGTAACCAGGGCGAGCAATGAGCTTGAACTGGCGCAGGCCGTAGCGCCACAGGCCGTCCAGATGGGCCGAGAAGGCGGCGAAGGAGTCCGTGTCGATGGCTTCCCCGGTCTTCACGTCAATCGAGCCGCTGGCGAATTGCTGGATGACCGAGTGGTGATAGCGCAGCTCCACCCGCCACACGTCCTGGGCTGGATCGTAGTTGTCCGGATCAGCCGCATCGAACGAATCCCGACGCCGCCAGACGCTTTCCCAGAAGTCGAGCTTGTCCGTTGCGCGGGCCTGTTCGGTCTTGTTGTAGATGCAGAGCTGCACGCCACCAGCCGAGCCGAACATGGACGTTTCCCCGCGCCCGTAGACGCTGGACTTGGTGGCCCACTCGACCTGGCTGATGCCCGAGATATCCCGGTGTGTCCTGGCCCGGCAATGCAGGCGTGCCACCAGATCGACCGGGGGCTTCCAGCCTTGCAGATCCAGGGCAAGGTGAACGGCACACTGGTTGCGCTCCCGGTTGGTCATCACCGCAGCGGCGTAGTAGTCCATCCGCTCTTGCAGCCGTTCCGGCGACAGCGCGTCGATGGCGTGCGGTGATACCTCGATTTTCAGGTGCGGGCCGATGTGTTCCAGCTTCGCGTTGAAGTTCTTGATGAGCAGGATGAAGCCCAGGTCAGCGTTCTGCAGCTTGTACTGGTAACCCGAGTCGCGACCTACACGGCCCGAGTGCCAGATTTCCCCGGCGAACTCGACCATCGCGCCCGGTTTCTCGAATAGCGCCATGATCTCCGGGCGGATCAGCCCGCGGTACAGCTGGCGGACCGTATCCACGCCGCAGCGCAGCAGGCGAACGCCTGACAGGTCCTTGAAGCCCGTATAGCCAATGTCCAGAAACAGCCGGCCGGTGCTGCTTTCCTCGCCGGTGGTTCGATCAACGCGGATGAAATCTTTAACTTGCATCGGTTTTACCTTTATTGAGCTTTTGCCACTGAACCCACAACTGGTTATCTGACGTGTTACAGGGACGTCAGCGCGGGGGCGCGCGCACGCCGGCACAGGCGACGCGCTCGCTACGCTCGGCGTAGAACTGTGCTGCCGTGCGCGCGCTCATTAGCTGCCATGCAGTAACGGCGTCGATGAAGAACTCGATTGGGTCATCCAGGCACGGTTGTTCCTGGGTGAATGGCGGGAGGGAGGGACGATCAGGCGGCGGCGTGCCGGCAAGGGCGATACAGAGCACGAGGCTGGCCAGCCCGAGGAGCAGGTGCGGGAGGCAGAGATAGGCGCGGCGTGCGAGGACGAAGAACACCAAGGGCGCTGCCCTTGTCATCCCGCTCTTGCCGCCGAGGGCTCGGGAGCGTGGGGTGGAAAAGCTACCCCACACTCCCAGCGATAGGCTGTTCATGGTCGTGCAGGGTCAAGGGTGCGCTGCGCCCGTGCTTCCGTTCGCCGGAACGGTGAAGCTGTTCCGACGAGCCGGGAGCGCGGCCCTTGACCTTGCAGAGTTGGGAAGGGCGATACGGCCCAGTACGTTGCCGGAACCATGCCGGTCGCGGTGCCGCATCACCCTGATCGTGCGAATGTCCGAAAAGAACACTTCATTCGGGTAAGAGTCATCCCGGTTCATATCGAAGGTCAGGAAGTACCCGTGGTCGTACACGCCTTCCATCGGCACCACCATGCCGACGATATGCAGGCACTGCCAATAGGATTCCGGCTCATCATCCCAGTGCAGCTCAACGAGAACGGTCTGGCCGATATAGTCCTGGGCGGTGGAGGCGTCCACAACGACATGCTGGCTAGTCATGGCTGTAATCCCCCGCGGCGAAGTTCTCCTTTCCGCTCAGCAGGTCGGCCCGCAGCTTGCCCACGTTCACCATGCGGAAGTCCGAGAAGGTGACGCTGGGTAGCGTGCCGTTCTCTACCCACTCAGTGACTTCCTCCACCGGAATGCCGCTGGCCGAGGCGAAGGTCACGATGCTGCACAGGTTGCTGATGGCCGCGCCCAGGGGCACAACGTTGCTGCCGTTTTGGTCTGCGTTCGGCTTACTCATCGGTGTAGTCCCCCTGGGCGAAGATGGTTTTGCCCTTTGCCAGATCGGTACGAATCTGGGCGAGGTTGACCACGCGAGGCCGACCCATTTTTACGCTGGGGATGGTGCCGCTCTGCATCCAGGCAATTACGGTATCGACGCTGACGCCTAGCATCGCCGCGTAGACCTCCTTGCTGCACATGAGAGCGTTACGGCAATCGAGATAGATCACTCGCTTGCCGTCCAGATCAAAGCTCACGTCGAAGGGTGGTTCGTTTAGATGCGTAGTCATCGCCTATCCCTGCCTTTGAAATGTTCATAAACTGTGGTTATCGGGTGTTTCAGGCGGAAGGTAAAATATTTACCGCCTGGGCAAAATATATACCTATGATCCGCGATGGTAAATATTTTACCTAGCAGTGGTAAGAACGAATGGAATTAACCCAAGACCGCGTTAGAGCCTTAGTGCATATGCTGGGTCATCGCGTGGTTGCCGATGCAACTGGATTGAAGCCGGAAAGGCTCAAGACAATTCGCTACAACCGAGATGCGCAGGTGCGTACCAACGAGCTGGACGCCATTGCCTGCGCTTATCAGCAGTACAGTCTTTGGCTACGCACGGGCGAAATTGACTTAAGCCGAGGGCAAATCAGTCCGGCCTACGCCGAAGCGGACCTAAAGTTGGAAGGACAAAACGCGGGCAGCAAATAACAGCCGAAGCGGCCCGGCGATGGTTCAGCCGAAAGACATGATTCCAGGGAGAAGGGCATGGGAAACATCATCGACATGGCAAGCTTCGAGCATCTCCGCAGGTCAAACACGGATGACCGCTACACATGCCCGAAGACCAACGTAACGTTCCCCTATATCTACAAAGTGCTAGTGCCTGAGGGCGAGCTGGTAGACGAAGTGCCGGTCTTCATCGGCACCTACAGCACCGAATACCGCCTCAAAGAGCCATCGAACCTAGAGCAGCTTCCAGGCTTTCCCCCTCTGACCGTAACCAAGATCAGCACACTCGATGCTGACGCCGAAATCTATCTCGACGTAATCCACTTCACCAATAAAGAAAGAGCGATTGGCTTCAGGCAGGCATGTGCCCATCTAGGAATAGAGCCAGAATCTGTTCGTGGCTTAGAGGATGATCAAGGTGTCTTCCTTCTTCTGCGAAGAGGTAACCCCGTAAAGAAACAGGGGCACATAATCTATCGGAGCAGCAAGCTTCAATACTTTAATCAGTTAGGGGGCGAGATTGAATGTGAGTATGTCGCTGCATTCAATGGTAGCGGTGTTATCGTGCCCCTTGCTGATATAGAGAATTGTGAGGAATAACAAGTGTAGGGTTGGACGAGCAAAGTGCGGGCGGTAAAGAAAAGTCGATGCGGCTCGGCGATGGTTTTCGCAAATTGAAGGCGTGTCGTAAGTCTGCTACAACCCAAATGCAGAAGCGTTTGTTGTAAATTAATAATTTTTATATATGGTTTCGCGGTTAGCAGTTAATCTACCAGTCCATATTCGCAGCTTGATCTGCTATGTGTTCCAAATAATCAACAAGTTGCTCCATTTCTTCTACAGATTGCATAGCCTTTTCATAGGTCCCGTCAGCTGCGAGTGTTAGAATCATCGGAAGTTCTGTTCGTTGAAGATAAAAGCGTGCAGGCTCTCTTTCATCGGCCCAAAGATACTCCATAAAGTCACTAATTGTTTTTATCGCTTCTGCGTCCGCAATGTCTACAGGTCCGGTTAATGATAATGGGCGATGAGTATTTGTAAGTAGAACAGGTACCGCTCCTGCGTCGGAGTGGAAGGAAAATGCTTCACCTCTTTTTCCAAACGATCCATGAGCAACGAAATTTCGATGCTGTCTTCTGATTTCAGAAAGAGCGTCATGGTAGCTTTTGGCTTTCGGTTCCGTAATATTGAATGCCGATTTGTATTTAATGCTCCAGTCTGATGCGACTAGCTCGGCAACCTCGTTTCCCGTTTTGATACGCCCTTGGATTATGGCTAAATGAATAAATACATGTTCAGTAAAGCTGAAAAACGCATCAATCGCTGAATTTGCTAACCAACGTACCTTTTGAAAAATTGTGAATGGCTGGGAAAAATAACCACTGTTAAGGTTTTTCATATCTTCCCAAGACGCCATGCTTCGGTGCTCTATCTCCTTCTTTTGTTGTGTGTAGGCAGATTCATACTCGCGCACGAAATACTGAAAGCGTTGGTGGAGCTCTCCAGTTACGTTTCTAACATTTATTGAGGAGTTTGCTATGGCTTCCTTGGCTCGCCATTCAAAGTAAGGTTTCGCTATTCTTGCAGCCTTTCTGATTTTGTTTGCTATTTCTTGAGCTTGGATTTCTTGTGCTTCTGCTTTTTCCGCAAAAATGCCAAGCCCCATCTTTCTGTGTTCAATGAGGTATTTTCTTCCTAGATATTCGATGGGGACAGACCAAGCCAGCTTCTCGAACTGTCCAAGGTTTTTAAATCCCAATAGATCAACCAATAGAAAGTAAGTTAGATAATACGGGGGAAGGCTTCGTCCTGCGTTTGTTCGTTGGCCTGATAGCAATATTGAGCTGGGGGAGGGCGTGCTTGTCGCTGGTTTAATAGGTGATATCGCCCGTTGCACGGAGGCTTTAACTTTTAATAGGTTCTCTGGTAGATCCATGCGCTGTGCTCGCTAGATTAAAGGATACTGAAAACACTATCTATTGAAGTCGGAAAAAGGGGACGGATTTATTTTCCGAGCGCGATGAGTTCATCGATATCTAGCCGTACAGCGCGCTCATCACGTCGTGCACGCGCAATCTCGGCGAGGTGGGCATCATCGACGACCTCCAGCAGCGCCTCGTACAGCGCGGGCGGAACGGCATAAAAGGCTGGCCTATTTCGATGGAGGATGACCACCGCTTCGCCAGCACCTTCGCGGATAACCCGCATCGGGTTTCTTTTCAGGTCGGTTGTTGATGCCGCAACATCCGCCAGTACCTTAAATGCCATTTTTCAAGCCTTTCAGGCAAAAGCCAGTTTGCCAACATGCTGCAGATCCACATGTTGCCGGGCAACCCACAGATCGTAGGCATCCTGCATGGAGAGCCAGCTTTCAGGTGAGCGACCAAGCGCTACGGATAGGCGCAATGCCATTTCCGGCGTGACGCGACTGGTGCCCTTCAAGACGCGGCTCAGGGTGGAGGGGGCAACGCCGAGCTTTTCGGCCAACTCACGCCCGCTGATGCCGTTCGGCTCCAGGTAGATATCGGTGATGAACTCACCAGGATGGGGAGGGTTGTGCATGCTCATCAGTGGTAATCCTCATAGTCCAGGACATAAGCGTTTCCGTCGCGAAACTCGAACGTCAGCCGCCAGTTGCCGTTCACCATGATCGACCAGCGTCCACGCATTTCGCCCTTGAGCGGGTGCAGCCGGAAGCCGGGGATATCCATGTCGTCTATCGTCATGGCCGTATCCAGGGCCGCCAGTTGCATCCGTAGCCGCTTGGCATGGGCTGGCTGTATGCCTGCCGTGCTGCCGGTTTCGAAGAGCTTGCGTAGCCCTTTGTGCTGGAACGTTTTGATCATTTGCTGAGCCTAGCATGTTGCGCAACACGCAACAACGTGGTGTCCCAAAATTGGCCGAAGTCTGACATTAGCCACACTGGACGGCATGTTAGGTGCGCTGGAGGCCTCGATTTTACTGGCTTCCAGCTTCTACGATGACAGGTGCCGATCTTTCGTAATGCGAAGGTCGCAGGTTCGACTCCTGTCTCCGGCACCAATGAAATCAAGGCTCGCAGCTATGCGGGCCTTTTTCGTTTCTGGGTCGGGGTTACGCCGGGGTTACGTTTCGGGAGCTCTTGTCGAGTGAGCAGGGCGGATGAGCGATGCTGGCAGATCATCGGCTTTGTAAGGTTTGCCGAAACACACGCAATAGAGTTCCTCCATCATTCCCTGGACGAAGTGGCCTGGGGCTGCCCCTTTGCCGGCTGCGCGCTGCGCCACGCCGTTCAGCCTGGGATGCGAACGTGGCATTTGTATGGTTTGGGTGGATACCGTTTTGGATACCGCCGCTTGGATACCACCTCAGTGCTGGTACGCAAAACGTGGTGCGCAAGGTGGTACGCACGGAAATGGACATTTCAGCGATGCGTACCGGCTCTCCGGGCTGACCATATCGGCGGCCGTCCAATTCCTGTTTTGATGGCAAAGACGCTGAGCTTTTTCTTATGCAGCCTACAGCCTCGGTATGAGGCATGCGTCTGCGGGCTTCGCCGGCCGTACCCAGACCTGCACGAGCTCTGGACCTGGATGATCCCGCTCGAAAACTTTACCTGTACAGGTAGCCAGACTAGATGTGTCTTCTCCGTAGACATATTGTGTGAGCGGCTGACTCATTAAGCAGAGCCGTCCACTCTGCGACTGCAACAGCGGGTGCCAAAGGCAACTGCAGTACAGAACTCACCAACGCGGTAGCAAGGAGCAAATACAGATGAAAAAGCCGGCTACGGTAGCCGCCCTAGAGGATCTAGGACGCGTAAGACTATCCAAGCACTTCTTCATGCGAGATTTCCTGTACTCGGAAATCTCGCAGATTGAAGGCATTCCCAACATCCCGGATTACCCTGACCGTGCCATTGAGGCTGGGCGTCAGCTTTGCGAATTATTGCTGGAGCCGCTCCAAGATCGTTTTGGCCGGATCTGTATTCGCTCCGCCTATCGGGCTCCGGCAGTCAATGCGAAGGGCGCAGAAAATAAAAACCAATATAGTTGCGCCGCAAATGAGAGCAACTACGGTGGGCATATCTGGGATTACTTGGATACCGATGGCTATCTGGGTGCGACCGTTTGTGTTGTGGTGCCCGCGTTGTTGCCCTGGTATGAGGAGCGGCAGGACTGGACGCCGCTGGCTTGGTGGATTCACGACAATTTGCCGTACGCCAGCCAATTCTGGTTTCCCAAATTGGCGGCGTTCAATTTACGGTGGAGCGCGAACCCGAACACGCTGCCCTCTATAAACACCTATGTGGCAAACCCGCATACCGGAGATAAACGGGCGCTGGTGAAGGAGGGCGTCGCCACGCTTAGTTTGGAGGAGCGCAAAGCGATCATTCGGCCTTGGTTAGCCAGCTTGGGGTAAATTCACACCGACGTGATAGATCGCTCGACGTTGCTTCAAGTTGAGCAAGTGGATCTGAATAGATCCGTTTAGCGGGCCGCTAGGAGTTTAGCTTTACCCGATGATGGCACAAAGATATTGTGGCCATCGCAGCATCTCTTAGCGGTGCTGCTGCACGTCAAGGAAGGCCTTCAAGCGCGCTTTCATTAATGCATACTCGCTTCCTCAGGCTGTTCGGCTCGGGCATATATCGCCCTTGTCGGGGCGTCCGAATTGCTATCGTTTTGGGACCGGCGCATGGACAAGAAGTCATTATCCGAGCGGGATATCTGCAGCAAATACATCTCGCCTGCGATCGCCATGGCGGGCTGGGATATTCAGAAGCAGGTCCGTGAAGAAGTCAGCTTCACCAAAGGGCGCATCATCGTGCGCGGCAAGCTACACAGCCGCGGCGAGTCACGCCGAGCTGACTACATTCTCTATCATCAGCCGAACCTTCCGATTGCTGTCATTGAGGCGAAGGACAATAAGCACTCCCTGGGCTCGGGTATGCAGCAGGCGCTGGGATATGCCGAAGCGCTGGACGTGCCCTTCGTGTTCTCCAGTAACGGCGATGGCTTTTTGTTTCATGACCGCAGCGGCACGGGTGATCAGGTCGAAACGGAGCTGAGCCTCGGCCAGTTCCCCGGCCCCGCCGAACTCTGGCAACGCTATTGCCGCTGGAAAGGCCTGAAAGGTAATGCCCAACAGAAGGCCGAGGCGCCGTACTACGACGACGGCTCCGGGCGCATGCCGCGCTACTACCAGACCAATGCCATCAACCGCACAGTAGAAGCGGTCGCACGAGGGCAGGATCGCGTCCTCTTGGTCATGGCCACCGGCACCGGCAAGACCTACACCGCATTCCAGATCATCTGGCGGCTGTGGAAGTCGAAACAGAAGAAACGCATCCTCTTTCTGGCCGACCGCAACATCCTCGTCGACCAGACCAAGAACAACGACTTCAAGCCCTTCGGTGCGGCGATGACCAAGATCGCCAAACGGCAGATCGATACGTCCTACGAAATCTATCTGTCGCTGTATCAGGCCGTCACCGGCGCCGAGGAAGAGCAGAACGTCTACAAGCAATTCTCCCGAGACTTCTTCGACCTGATCGTGATCGACGAATGCCACCGAGGCAGCGCAGCGGAGGATTCGGCCTGGCGAGAGATTCTTGACTACTTCTCTGGTGCTACCCATATCGGCCTTACCGCCACGCCGAAGGAAACCAAAGAGGTTTCCAGCATCACCTACTTCGGTGAGCCGGTGTACAGCTACACCTTGAAGCAAGGTATCGAAGACGGCTTTCTCGCACCGTACAAGGTGGTTCGGATCGATTTCGACAAAGACCTGCAAGGCTGGCGGCCACCGAAGGGCATGCTCGATAAGAATGGCGAGCTGATTGAAGACCGTATCTACAACCTCAAGGACATGGACCGCACCCTGGTCATCGAGGCGCGCACTCAGCTGGTAGCGCAGAAGGTCACCGAGTTTCTCAAAGCCACCGATCCGTACCAGAAGACCATCATTTTCTGCGACGACATCAACCACGCCGAGCGTATGCGGCAGGCGCTGGTCAACCTCAATCCTGAGCGCGTGGCCGAGAATCGCAAGTACGTCATGCGTATCACTGGGGATGATCAGGAAGGCAAGGCCGAGCTGGACAACTTTATCGACCCTGAGTCGCGCTACCCGGTCATTGCCACCACCAGCAAGCTGATGACCACCGGTGTTGATGCCCAGACCTGCAAGCTGGTAGTGCTCGACCAGCACATCAAATCCATGACCGAGTTCAAGCAGATCATCGGACGGGGCACCCGCATCAACGAGGATTTCGGCAAATACTGGTTCACCATCATGGATTTCAAGAAGGCCACCGAGCTGTTTGCCGATCCGGCCTTCGATGGCGATCCCGTTGTGATTTACGCTCCGTCAGGCGATGAGCCTCCGGTCCCGCCGGACGATCTGTTGGAAGGCGACGGTATTACCGCAGGCAGCGAGGCCGAGGCCGGTGAGCTGGAGTTCACTGGCGAGGAAGACGGCAAAAGGCGCATCAAGTACGTCATCGACAGCATTCCCATCTACGTCATCGCCGAGCGCGTTCAGTACTACGGGCCGGACGGCCGGCTCATCACCGAGTCGTTGAACGACTACACCCGCACCTGCGTGAAAAAGCAGTTCGCTTCGCTGGACGACTTTCTCCGCCGCTGGAGTGATGCCGAGCAGAAGAAGGCGATCATCGACGAGTTAGCTTCTCAGGGCGTGATGTGGGAAGCCTTGGCCGAAGAAGTGGAAAAGAAGCAGGGCAAGCTGTTGGATCCGTTTGACCTGATATGCCACGTTGCCTTCGATCAGCCGCCCTTGTCGCGCCGCGAGCGTGCCGATCAGGTAAAGAAGCGCAACTATTTCGCCAAGTACTCCGGCTCAGCCCGCCAGGTGTTGGAAGCGCTGCTGGATAAATACGCCGACACCGGTGTTGAACATATCGAAGACATCAAAATCCTCCAGCTCGACCCCTTCAGCCAGATCGGTGCGCCCATTGAATTGGTGAAGGCCTTTGGCGGTAAGGCAGGTTACAACAAGGCCATCCATGAGCTGGAAGACCAGCTGTATGCATCTTGACCTACTCCAGCCCGTGCACACCGACCGAGAAATAGATATGGAAATGGATAAAGCCGCATGGCGCGCGCTCATCGCAGGAAAGATGGAAGCCGCACCACCAGTTACTCGCGGTGCAGCCACTGCAGCGCGTTACGCTATGGCGCTTAGACAGATCGAAAGCGATATGAGTCAAGCGCAACGGGACATGCTTGTAGGTCACGCCTCTGCGCCTGAGCAAACGCTTTGTATGCGCGAGATTGCCCAGCTAGGTGGCTACGACACCTTCAATACCGCCAATTTGAAGTATGGCGAGCTAGCTCACGCTCTCGCCGACGCCCTAGACATCACCCGCCTCGAATATTGGGTCTATTGCTTAGCAACATTTTTTGGTGCTCCGGGTAAATTAGAGACACAGGTGACAATGCACCCGGAACTGTACGAGGCGCTTATTCTGATCGGATGGGTATCGGGCCCAGCCTCTAACGCTTCCGCAATCGAATTAAGCGAGACGGAGCTAGCTTTACCAGCCACAGAGAGGGCGGCGCTAATCAAGGCCCGCATTGGTCAATCCTTCTTTCGGGAACAACTCCTCGAATATTGGAAGAGCTGCGCCGTAACTGGCTGTGGCAGGTCAAGATTATTATTCGCCTCACACATTAAACCCTGGCGCGTCGCCAGTGGGGCAGAGCGGCTCGATCCGTTCAACGGCCTCCTGCTGACACCGAACCTTGACCTGGCCTTCGACCAGGGCCTGATTAGTTTCGACGACTCCGGGCAGATTCTCCTTGGCGAGGATCTGGACCCAGACAGCGCGCGAGCGCTCAATATCTCCCCCGAACTTCGCCTGCGCCAGATCAACCCGCGGCATCGCGGCTACCTGGCTTGGCATCGTGAAAATCTGTTTAGGAAGTAAGCATGTCCATCAGCTCCACCATCAAATCCATCCAGGACATCATGCGCAAAGACGTAGGCGTCGACGGCGACGCCCAGCGCATTGGCCAGCTGGTCTGGCTGCTGTTCCTCAAGATCTTCGATGACCGCGAGCTGGAATGGGAGCTGATGGACGACAACTACCGCTCGCCCATTCCTGAGAGCTGCCGCTGGCGCACCTGGGCTGCCGACCCGGAAGGCATGACCGGTGATGCGCTGAAGGACTTCATCGACAACAACCTGTTCCCGCAGCTGCAAAACCTGCACGAGTACAGCAACACGCCATCCGCCTTCGTGGTGCGCAGCGTGTTCGAAGACGCCTACAACTACATGAAGTCCGGCCAGCTGCTGCGCCAGGTGATCAACAAGATCCAGCAGGGCGTGGACTTCAACAAGGCGCAGGAGCGCCACGAGTTCGGCAACCTCTACGAACAACTGCTGCGCGACCTGCAGAATGCCGGTAACGCCGGTGAGTTCTACACGCCACGCCCGGTCACCGAGTTCATGGTACGCATGGTCGACCCCAAGCTGGACGAGAAGGTCATGGACCCGGCCTGCGGCACCGGTGGCTTTCTCACCTGCACCATCGAGCACAAGCGCAGCCGCTATGTAAAAACCGCCGAGGACGAGCGCACGCTGCAAGCGAGCATCTACGGTGTGGAGAAGAAGCCGCTGCCGCACCTGCTGGCCACCACCAACATGATCCTCCACGGCATTGAAGTGCCGAACCAGATCCGCCACGACAACACCTTGGCCCGTCCGCTGATCAGCTGGGGGCCGAAGGAGCGGGTCGACTGCATCGTGGCCAACCCACCGTTCGGTGGAATGGAGGAGGACGGTATCGAAACCAACTTCCCGGCCGCCTTCCGTACCCGTGAAACCGCCGACCTGTTTCTCGTGCTGATCATGCACCTGCTGAAAGAGGGCGGTCGCGCTGCCGTGGTGCTTCCTGACGGCTTCCTGTTCGGTGAAGGCATCAAAAGCCGCATCAAGGAAAAGCTGCTCACCGAGTGCAACCTGCACACCATCGTTCGCCTGCCCAGCGGTGTGTTCAACCCCTACACCGGCATCAAGACCAACCTGCTGTTCTTCACCAAGGGCACGCCGACCAAAGAGGTGTGGTTCTACGAGCACCAGTACCCAGCCGGCGTGAAGAACTACTCCAAGACGCGCCCCATGCGTATCGAAGAGTTCGCCGTAGAAGAGGCGTGGTGGGGCAGCGAGGCCGATGGTTTTGCCGCACGCGTGGAAAACGAGTTCGCCTGGAAGGTCAGCCTGGATGACCTGAAAGCTCGCAACTGGAACCTCGACTGCAAGAACCCCCATGTCGGCGAGCAGATCAGCCACGACCCGGACCAACTGCTGCGGGACTACGCCCAGCTGCAAGGCGAAATCAGCCAGCTGCGCGACCAGCTCAAGGCCGTGCTGGCCGAGGCGCTGGAGCGGCCATGAGCGACGTCGCGATCTATGAAAGTGCCAGCGGCCAGATCGCCGTCACCGTCGAGCACGACAGCGTGTGGCTACGCCAGGAGCAGCTGGCCGAGCTGTTCGGCCGTGACCGCACTGTGATCGGCCGGCATATCCGCAACGTCTTTGCCGAGGGCGAGCTGGAGCGTGAAAGCAATGTGCAAAATCTGCACATTGCTGGCTCTGACAAGCCGGTGACCTTTTACAACCTCGACGTGATCATCTCTCTCGGCTACCGGGTGAAGTCCCGTGAAGGCACGCGCTTTCGCCAATGGGCCAATGAGGTACTCAAGCAACACCTGACACGCGGCTACAGTCTCAACCGCGAACGCTTCGAGGCCAACGCTCGCGAGCTGGAGGCGGCATTGGAACTGGTGCGCAAGGCCGCTCGCACGCCCGAACTGGGCGAAGCCGGCGGGCGTGGGCTAGTGGAAATCGTCAGCCGCTACACCCAGACCTTCCTCTGGCTGCAGCGCTACGACGAAGGCCTGCTCACCGAGCCAACGGGCAGCCCCGGCGGTGAGTTGCCCGACGCAGCCCAGGCGCGCCGGCAACTGGCTGAACTCAAAGCCCAGCTGATGGCCCGTGGCGAAGCCAGCGACCTGTTCGCCCGCGAACGCGGCGATGGCCTGGCTGCATTGCTCGGTAACCTCGAACAGAGCGTATTCGGCGAGCCGGCCTACCCGAGCCTGGAGAGCAAAGCGGCGCACCTGCTGTATTTCGTGGTCAAGAATCATCCCTTCGCCGATGGCAACAAACGCAGCGGCGCCTATCTCTTCGTCGACTTCCTGCACCGCAACGGCCGCCTGCTCGATGCTGAGGGCAATGCCGTGATCAATGACACCGGTCTGGCAGCCCTAACCCTGCTGGTTGCCGAATCCGCCCCCGCACAGAAAGACACCCTGATCCGCCTGATCATGAACATGCTTGCCCCGGAAAATCGCCCATGACCGCTCTGCTGACCGACAACCTGCCGCTGCTGGCCGGTGCACCTAATGGCATCAAGAAACTGCGCGAACTGATTCTGGAACTGGCGGTGCGCGGGAAACTAGTGCCGCAAGATCCGAATGATGAGCCGGCCAGTGAGTTGCTAAAGCGCATTGCCGAGGAAAAGACGCGGTTGGTGGTCGAGGGCAAGATTAAGAAGCAGAAGCCGCTTGCGAAGATTGAGGACCAAGAAAAGCCATTCGTCATACCCACTGATTGGGAGTGGGTAAGGCTTGATTCTCTGCTCAAAAAAATTGGGGCCGGTAGCACTCCATTAGGCGGGAAGCAGGCTTACGTGGCTAAAGGGGTCAAATTCCTTCGATCTCAGAACGTTTGGAATGAAGGACTTCGTCTTAATGACGTTGCTTTCATACCTGAAGCAACACACCAAAAAATGTCAGGAACACATGTTGAAGCAGGTGACCTGCTTTTCAATATCACAGGCGCGTCCATTGGGCGCTGTGCCGCAGTTCCTTCTAACTTTGATACAGGTAACGTTAGTCAGCACGTAACTATTATTCGGCCAGTTTCAAGCAACACTCAGCCGTTCCTTCATGTGGTGCTGGTCTCGCAACTGGTCCAGCAGACCGTTATGGATGTGCAGGTAGGGGTTTCGCGTGAAGGACTCAGCATTGGGAAGCTGTCTCAATTTCTAATACCTTTCCCCCCCGAAGCCGAACAACACCGCATCGTCGCCAAAGTCGATGAGCTGATGGCCCTGTGCGACCGCCTGGAAGCCCAGCAGGCCGACGCCGAAAGCGCCCACGCCCAACTGGTGCAAGCGCTGCTTGATAGCTTGACTCAAGCCGCCGATGCCGAGGACTTCGCCGCCAGCTGGCAGCGCCTGGCTGAACACTTCCACACCCTGTTCACCACCGAATCCAGCATCGACGCCCTCAAGCAATCCCTGCTGCAACTGGCCGTGATGGGCAAACTGGTGCCGCAAGACCCCAACGATGAGCCAGCCAGTGAATTGCTTAAGCGGGTTGCTGAGGAAAAGGCGCGGTTAGTAGCGGAAGGCAAGCTCAAGAAGCAGAAGATACTTTCTGAAATCGACGAAGAAGAAAGGGCTTTTGAGTTGCCACAAGGCTGGCAATGGGTGAGAAAAGCAGAGGTTTTCAGCTTCCTTAATGGCTACGCCTTCAAAAGCGAATGGTTCCGACCAGAGGGCATTCGGTTACTTCGCAACGTCAACGTTTCGCATGGAGTAATCAACTGGAAGGAAACTGCCTGCATTTCGGAAGAGCAGGCGGCCGAATTTGAAGGATTCGTACTGGACGAAAACGATGTCGTCCTGACGCTTGATCGTCCGATTATTTCAACAGGCCTGAAGTATGCGGTCATACGCTGTGCTGACCTTCCCTGCCTGCTGCTACAGCGGGTAGCCAAGATAGCCCCGTATGCGGGCGCTGTTACCGTCAGTTATCTATCTGCTTGGCTAAATTCACGCTTCTTCGTCGACTCCATTGATCCGGGAAGGAGTAACGGGGTTCCACATATATCGACGAACCAAGTCGCGAGCATGCCTTTTGCTCTCCCCCCCCTTACCGAACAACACCGCATCGTCGCCAAAGTCGATCAACTGATGGCCCTCTGCGATCAACTCAAAACCCGCCTGACCCAGGCTCGCCAACTCAACGAACAGCTGGCCACCGCATTGGTCGAGAAGGCTGTGGTCTGAACAAGGAGTGCAGGGATGCCTATTCGCACGCAAGTCTGGACTGTCGGCGCGCAACCCGTAGCCCTCAAGGCGGCGCGGTTGGTCAGCGAGCAGCTGTTGGAAAACATGATCGTCGCAGCGCCGGCGCTGCTGTCCGAGGACTGGCTGCTGATCGGCCAGCAGGAAAGCACCGGCTACGGCGGGCGTATCGACCTGCTGGCGCTGGCGCCGGATGCCTCGCTGGTGCTGATCGAACTCAAACGCGACCGCACCCCACGCGAGGTGGTGGCACAGGCGCTGGACTATGCCGCCTGGGTCGAGCGGCTGGAGGCGGACGAGATTGCCGCCATCTATCAGCGCTTCAAGCCGCAAGGCGATCTAGCCGCCGATTTTCAGGCACGTTTCGGTGCGCCGCTGGATATCGAGTCGCTCAATCAAAGCCATCAGATCGTCATCGTCGCCGCCGAGCTGGATGCTAGCAGCGAGCGCATCGTCAGCTATCTCAGTGAGCGCGATATCGCGATCAATGTGCTGTGCTTCCAGGTGTTCCAGCTGGGCGAGCAGCAACTGATCAGCCGCGCCTGGCTGTTCGACCCTGCCGAAACGCCGCAACCCACCGCAGTGGCCAAGCCTGGCACACCCGGTGAGCCCTGGAACGGCGAGCTCTACTGCTCCTTCGGCCACGGACCCAGCCGCTCCTGGCCCGAGGCACGGCAGTACGGTTTCATCTGCGGGGGTGGTGGCAGCTGGTACAGCAACAGCCTGAAGGTGCTCAGCCCTGGCGACCGCATCTGGGTCAACGTACCCGGCGCCGGGTATGTGGGCGTTGCGCTGGTTACAGGCCATGCCACCCCGGCCCTTGAGTTTCGTATTCCCTATCAGGGCAACGAGGTCCCGGCGCTGGAGCTGCTCAACGGCGCTAATTATCACCGCGACCTGGCCGATGACCCGGAACGTTGTGAGTACTTCGTCTCAGTGGAGTGGCTGTTCAGCCTGCCGCTCAACGAAGCCATCAAGGAAGTCGGCCTGTTCGGCAACCAGAACACTATCTGCCGCCCAACCACCCCGAAGTGGCGCTGGACGGTGGACCGATTGAAAGAACGCTTCGGCGTGAAAGCCTGATTCGCGAATTGGTTTGATCCACTTCTGCTTCTTTCTCCAGAGCCAATGAAAGAAAAGGTCAGCTTCGGCTAGCCCTTTGGCTTTTGGTGTGTTCGCCGAACTATCCCTTCGTTGTCAGACTCAGGCTGCATTACCAATCCCTTCTCGCCAAGCCCGGCTAACCGCCGCGGTTCTGGACTGTTCGATTGCCTCCGGGGCTATGTCCGACAGCCGGCAGTAGCTTGACGTTAATTTATTGACTTTGGTCAGGGTTATGCGCCTGTGCAACAGAAAGAATGTGTGCCAGTTCAAAACGGTCGCTGATAAGCCCTGTAAGGGCCGTTCGTCCTGCGACGTGCTACAGCATCAACGCAACGGTTCGACCGACCAATAAACCGATAAATCGCTTCCTCGCGCGTACCGAACGGTGCGCGGCGGTTGCGCGCACCCTGCCTTCTGCCACTGGTAAATCCATGACCTGGAGCACTGAGGTACACATGCTTAGAAACATTCCTTTGAGCGCGAAGCTTCTTTTGATCCTCGCGTGTCCTATGCTCGGTTTTCTATGGCTGGCCAGCCTGTATGTCGCTGACAGCTACGCCACCCTGAGACAAATGGAGCGCACCGTCGAGGCCAGCGTGGCCGCGCAGAACGTAAGCCGGCTGATCACCGCATTGCAGCGTGAGCGTGGTGCGAGCGGCGTCTATCTGGGGAGCCAGGGACGTACCATGGCCAGGCGCCTACCGGGGATGCGGCAAGCGACTGACGAAGCGTTGAGTGCCATGCAGGTGCTTGCCAAACAGGAAGGCTCGCAGATCGGGGGCGTCTTGGCCTCGCTCGATGAGCTTCAGGCAACACGTTCGCAAATCGACTCGTTCGTAATCAACAGCATCGACTCCGGTTCTCGCTTTACTGGCTACATCAAGGCGTTGATCGGCTTTACCCACGAGGTAGAGCGCAGCGTGCAGGACGTCACGCTTGCACGAGCGCTAGGCGGGCTCAATCAGTTCGTCGAGATGAAGGAGCGAGCCGGGCGCGAACGGGCGTTGTTGGGCGTGGTGTTCGGTCAGGACCGGTTCGACGCGGCACTGCTTGCCTCCTTCAGCCGAAACCTGGGTGAATTCTCGGCCTATATGGACGGCTTCCGTCGTGCGGCCTCGGAGCACTTCATCCGTTTGCTGGATGAAAAGCTTCAGCAGCCGAGCGCCGTTGAAGTTGCACGTCTGCAACGTCTGGCTTTTGAGGTGCCGATCGGGCAGAGCCTGGGTATCGACAGCGAGAGCTGGTTCGATACGGCGACCAGCCGGATCGACCTGATGGGTGAGCTGGAGCAGGCCTTGTCGCAGGAAGTGGGCACACTGGCCGCTCGGGCTCGCGATGAGGCGAGCAACGCGCTTTGGCTGACGCTCGCTGCGGTGATCATTGCGCTGCTGGTGGTGACCGGCCTTTCCTTCCTGATCATTCGCAACATCAAGCTGGCGGTGCAGGATGTGAATCGTGCGCTGTTGTCGCTTTCCGCTCGGGATCTGACCGCAACGGCGCACTACGAAGGCAGGGACGAGTTTGGCGAAATCTCGCGCAACCTCAATCTCATGGCCGTCGAGCTCAAGCAGGTCGTCGGCGAGATCAGTAACGCCACCGCGCAGGTGGCCACGGCGGCGGAGGAGTCCTCTGCGGTGACCGTGCAGACAAGCCAGAGCATCGATCGCCAGCGGCAGGGAACCGAGCTGGTGGTTACCGCGATAAACGAGATGAGCGCGACCGTGCGCGACGTTGCGAGAAGCACCAGCGATGCCGCCGAACTCTCGCAGCAGCTCAATGCCAACACTGCGCAAGGCCGGGCCGAAGTCGAGAGCACCATCGAGCTCATTCGCCAGCTGTCGAGCCAAGCCGATCAGACCGCAAGCATCATTGCGGACCTCAAGCGTGAGAGTGATTCGATCTCGTCCGTGCTGGATGTGATCCGCGGCATTGCCGATCAGACCAATTTGCTGGCACTGAACGCGGCTATCGAGGCGGCGCGAGCAGGGGAGCATGGCCGCGGCTTCGCTGTCGTTGCGTCCGAGGTGCGTACGCTTGCCCAGAAGACACAGGAATCCACCGGCAGCATTCAGGACATGATTGCCAATCTCCAGGGCGGGGCTGACCGGGCCGCGCGCTCGATGCAGGAGACGCTCTCCAAGGCTCAGACCGGCTCGAGCAACATCGGCCGTGCCGGTGAGTTGCTGGCGGAGATTGCCGACGGCGTTTCTGCCATCAGTGATCGCAATCTGCAGATTGCCACGGCGGCGGAGGAGCAGAGCGCGGTGGCCGAAGACATCAATCGCAACGTCGTCGAGATCAACGATGTCGCGATTCAGGTGAGCGCCGGTGCGGAGCAGACAGCGATGACCAGTCTGGAGCTTGCGCGCCTGGCCGAGCAGCAACAGCAGCTCGTTGGTCGGTTCAAGGTCGCTTGACGCGTGCGCCTGCTGAGTTGAGTCCATAAGCCCGGCCGCAGCTGGCCGGGGTAGCGCGAGGCGGGGGGCGCAGCCATACAGGCTGGGCCCTTCTTCGTTACAGCGTGATCGCGATGCCGGCCTGGAGAGTGCGGGGGGCGCCCGGGTAGGCCCAGATGTTGCCCCAGGCGCGCTCTTCGTACTCTTCGTCGAACAGGTTGTTGAGGTTCAGGTTCAGGCGAACCCGTTCGGTCAGCGGGTAGTAGGCGAGCAGGTCGACGGTGGTGTAGGCGTCCATGTCGAACGCGGTGCTGGTGGCGCCGCCCTTGCGGTCGCCGACGTACTTGACGCCCATGCCAACGCCGAGCCCGGCCAGCGGACCTTCGGCGAATTCGTAGGTATCCAGCAAATTGAAGCTGTGGCGCGGCACGTTGGCCAGGCGCGTGCCGGTCGGCATCGATACGCTCGAGCTTTCGGTGACTTCGGCATCGACGTAGGCGTAGCCGCCGATCACGCGCCATTGCGGGGTGATGTTGCCGGCCACGCTGATGTCGAAGCCGCGGCTGCGCGCTTCGCCGGCGGCGACCTTGAAGGATTGGACGCCTGTGTTTGCGGGGTCGTCGGTAAGCACGTTTTTCTTAGTGATGTGGAACAGCGCTGCGGTGACGCTGAGGTCGTGCTCCGGCAGCTCGTACTTGATGCCGACTTCGTGGGCGATGCCTTTTTCCGGGTCGAACGCCTGGCTGCTGCGGTCGGCGCCGCGGTTGGGCTTGAACGAGCGCGAGGTGTTGGCGTAGACGGCCAACTCCTCGGTGAGGTCGTAGATCAGCCCGAAACGCGGGGAGACGGCGTTGTGCGCCTGGTCCCAGCTGCCGGCGGGGGTGAGCTTGTTTTCATAGCGCTGCTCGAAGCGTTCCAGGCGCGCGCCGACCTGCGCTGTCAGGCGCTCGGTGAGGGCGATCTGGTCCTGCAGGAAGAACGCGTAGGACTTCAGGTTTTCGTCATCGTAGGTCGTGGTGCGGGTCAGCGCCGGCAGCGGCTGACCATAGACCGGATCATAGAGGTCGATCGGGAAGTCGCTGGTCGCACCACCCGAGCGATCGATCTGGGAGTCGTAGTTGAAGTCGTCGAATTCCACACCGAGCAGCAGTGTGTGGGCCAGGCCCGCTGCATCGAAGTGACCCTCCAGATTGGCCTGCACTGCCAGGTCGTTCCAGTTCAGCCAGCGCTCGCTGTAGTTGCGTCCTACCGTGCGGCCATCGGCGGCCAGGCCATTGTTCTCCACCGCGCCGCCGTCCAGGCTGCCGTCGAGGTACTGGATGCCGCCGCGCAGCATCCACTGGCTGTCCAGCTGGTGCTCCAGTCGCAGTTGCGTGGTGGCGTTCTGGTTGGTCAGCTTGCCGGCACTTTCCTCCCCAGGAAGCGATCGCGCGACAGGTCGCCGGCCTGGTTGGGGTAGCGGGTAAGACCACGGTCCATGGGGTGGCGGTTGTGCAGATAGTCGCCTTCGAGGATCAGCGCGGTGTCGTCGCTGAGCTGCCAGCGCAGCACTGGCGCGATGTTGTAGCGCTCACTTTCGACGTGATCGCGGAAGCTGTCGCTGCCTTCGGCGACCAGGTTGAGGCGATAGGTAAACGCGGCGCTCTCGTCCAGTGCGCCGGTGGTGTCCAGTGTGCCGCGGCGCAGTCCGTCGGTGTTCACCTGGCTGCCGAGTACCGTGCGCCGTTCCGCCTGCGGCTGCTTGCTGACGATGTTGAAGGTGCCGCCCGGATCGCCGCGACCGTACAGCATCGAGGCAGGGCCGCGCAGCACTTCGATGCGCTCCAGCGTGCTGGCGTCGGGCATGTTGGGGTAGCCGCGGTTCACCGCGAAGCCGTTGCGGTAGAACTCCTGGGTGCTGAAGCCGCGCACGAGGAATTCGGTCAGGCCCTGGCCGCCGAAGTTGTTGCCACGTTCCACCCCACCGGCGTAATCGAGCGCATCTTCCAGGCGCGTTGCGCCGATGTCTTCGACGACCTGCGCCGGGACCACGCTGATCGACTGCGGGGTTTCGTGGATCGCGGTGTCGGTGCGGGTGGCGCTGGCCGAGCGGGTTGCCCGGTAGCCCTGCACAGGCCCGTCGGCGCGCTCGGCCGATGCGGTGACCTGCATCTCCTCCAGTGCCAGCGGTTCAGCAGGCGGTTCGTCGTTGGCTGAAACCACGGCAGGGCAAGTGAGGGCGGGAATCGCGAGCATCGGGAGGAGAAGGCGCCGCATCGAATGATCCTTGAGGGAAGGGAGCGAGGGCGGGCATCCTAATCTCAACGAAAACTATTATCAAATAGAAGGTAATCTCAACTGCTGTGCGCTACGGCTGGTTGCGACAGGGCGCAGTGGGCGCAGATCGAGCGCGTGGCGACAGGCACCCAGCGTGCCGCGCAGCGCAGGTGAGCGGCGGCTGCCAAGCGGCTCGGGGGTCACATCTGGCGGCTGCTCGGCGCTCAGTTGGAGGCGAGGACGACGCGGTCGCGGCCGGCTCTCTTCGCTTGGTACAGCGCTTCGTCCGCGGCTTTGAACGTCGCGTCGGGCGACGCATAGCGGTCACTGCAGGCGATGCCGATGGAGGCCGTCACCGGTACGCCAGTCGGGCTTGCGGTTTGCCGCAGGCGGGCGAGCAGGCGTTCTGCCGCAATGCTGGCGCCGGCGGCGTCCGTCTCGGGCAGCAGCATGAGGAATTCTTCACCACCCATGCGGCACAGCACGTCAGTGGGGCGCGAGCATTCCTTCATGATCTCGGCAAGAAAACGCAGCACCGCATCGCCCACGTCATGGCCGTGCTGGTCGTTGACCTGTTTGAAGTGATCGATATCCAGCGTCACTGCCGCGTAGTGCTGGTCGAGCAGGTCGAACTGCTTGAGTGCCAGCTCGAGGCCGCGGCGGTTACGCAGGCCGGTCAGCGGGTCGGTCATGGAAGCCGCTTCCAGTGCGCCCATCTTCTGCTGTAGCAGGGAGACGCCTGCGAGCATCGCGACCTTCAATCGCGAGACCTCGAAATACCAGGAGTTGACCATCGAAATACGACTGGCTGCCTCCGGTGCGCCCCAGTGTTCGGCGGTATCGGCCAGGGCGCGAATGGGCCGGGAGATGAGTATGGACAGCCACCAGAACACCGCGAGCGAGATAAGCGTGAACGGTACCGCGTTGAGCAGCGTGGTCCGCGCCAGTTGTTCGAGCTTCGCGGTGATGGCTGCGGTCGGACGCTGGGCGATGATGCCCCAGCCGGTGCTCTGCATGGGCGCGAAGCCGGCGAGCATGTCCACGCCGAGCGTATTGATGACGCGCTGGCTGCCCTCCTGGCCCGACAGCACCTGCCGGACCACGGCATTGCTCGATACGTTCTGGCCGACCCGCTTACCGTCTTCGTGGAAGATCAGCCGGCCCTGTGTGTCGACCACGTACAGGTAGGAGCCGTCGCGGTAGTAATGCACGCCCAGCAGGCCGTGCAGTGCGTTGCGCTCGCGCAGGAACAGCGACGCACTGATGAAGCCGAGGTAGCGGCCATCGGGGGCGAAGATGGGGTGGGTGACCGCGATCAGGTAAGTGCCGTCCGTGGCGATGTAGGGATCGCTGGTCTGCGGTATGCGCTCTTTCAGCGCGCGGGTTGCCCCTATGCTGTTCACCTTTAGGCCAACCAGGTCAGTACTTTCAGGCGAGGCGGAAACGATCTCCCCGGCGGCGCTGACGATCACGGCCCGGCTGAACTGCTCGCTCTTGAGCTTGAGCCGTTCGGTCTCGTTGTCCCGCGCGCTTGGGTCGGCGAAGCGTGTCGACAGCACCTCTGCCGCGTAGGCGAGCTCGCGACGACTATTGAGAAAGAACTGATCGGTGGTGTCGGCGAGCTTGCGCGCATAGGCCCGGTTTGCCTCCAGAGTCTGCTCGAACAACTGATCGCGCTGTGAGCTGTAGCCGGCGAAGAAGCTGTTACCGAAGGTCAGCAGACCGGCGACGAGTGCCAGCAGCAGCGTGAGTTTCTGTAGATCCAGCCGGGACATGAAGCGCGATTCTCCGAATGCGTGCTTGGCGTGCGCCAATGGAGGTTGCTGTCGGGCTTCAGGCAAGCGGAAGCCAAAGGGCTGGGAATGATACAGGCAGCGCGCGGCTGACGAGTGGCTTCTCATACATATAGAGCTGGCGGCCTGCTCTGGGTCAATCGCCTGCTGCTGGTACAACTATCGCAGTGTGGCAAATGAGAGGTGCGGGTGTTCTTCCTGATCTGGGCGGCCGCTCGGGCCCCATGTGCTGTGGCGGCTGGCGCAGCTCGGCTGAGCCGATAACTGGCGCTGCCTTGTCTGGCTCTGCCTGTGCTGAACGTGATGGTTGTTGCCCTGGGCGGGGGTGAGCTGACTACGAAACAGGCCCGCTGATGCGGGCCTGTTTCATTCGAGCTGGCCGATGCGGTTCAGCCCTGGTGATAGCTCGGAGCAAGCTTGTAGACCGAGGTGTCCAGCCCCTCGAAGCGCGCTTTCAGTTGCAAGGCCAGGTACAGCGAGTAGTGCCGTGACTGGTGCAGGTTGCCGCCGTGGAACCAGAGGTTCTGCTGCTGGGTGGGCTTCCACATGTTGCGCAGCTCGCCTTCGTACGGGCCCGGGTCCTTGGTGGTGCCGGAGCCGAGGCCCCAGCAGCGCCCGACCTTGTCCGCGACGTCCTGGGAGATCAGCCGCGCCGCCCAGCCGTTCATGGAACCGTAGCCGGTGGCGTAGACGATCAGGTCGGCCGGCAGGCGGCTGCCATCGTTGAGTACCACGGCATCCGGCTCGATGTGATCGACGCCGAGGCCGGGTCCGCTTTTCAGCTTGATGGTGCCGTCGGCGATCAGCTCGCAGGCGCCGACGTCGATGTAGTACCCCGACCCGCGGCGCACGTACTTGAGGAACAGACCGGATTCGTCATCGCCGAAGTCGAGCATGAAGCCCGCCGCGGCCAGGCGATCGTAGAAGGCCTTGTCGCGTTCCTTGACCTGCTCGAAGGCCTGGCGATGGAACTGCGGCAGCACCTTGTAGGGGATCGAGGCGAACAGCATGTCGGCCTTGTCGGTGGTCAGTCCGCTCTCGAGCGCATCCTCCGAATAGAGTGGGCCGAAGACCACCTCCATCAAGGTGTCGGAGCGCACGATATGGGTGCTGGAGCGCTGCACCATGGTGACGTCCGCGCCGTTTTCCACCAGGTCTGCACAGATGTCGTGAGCCGAATTGTTGGCACCGATGACCACCGCGCGCTTGCCGCGCCAGGCGTCGCCGCCGGGATGCTGGCTGGAATGGTGCTGCTGGCCGGCAAAGGTTTCCGCACCCGGATAGACCGGCACGTTGGGCACACCGGACATGCCGGTGGCGAGGATCAGCTGCGCGGGCTTGAGCGTCATCGGCTTGCCGTCGCGCAGGACCTCGACCGTCCAGCGGCCCTCGGCTTCGTCGAAGCTCGCCTTCACGCATTCGGTTTTCGCCCAGTAGTTCAGCTCCATGACCTTGGCGTACATCTCCAGCCAGTCGCCGATCTGGTCTTTGGGTGTGAAGATTGGCCAATGGTCGGGGAAGGGCAGGTAGGGCATGTGGTCGTACCAGACCGGGTCGTGCAGGCACAGCGACTTGTAGCGTCCGCGCCATTGATCGCCGGGGCGCTCGGCCTTGTCGACGATCAGCGTCGGCACGCCGAGGCGCTTGAGCCGCGCGCCGAGGCCGAGGCCGCCCTGGCCGCCGCCGATGACCAAGCAATAGGGCTGTTCCGTGATGCCCAGTGCGGCTTCCTCGTCGCGGCGCTTTTCCAGCCAGTTGCGCTTGTCGGCCAGGCCGTGGCCGTGTTCGGCGCCCAGTGGCCGACGGCGTCCGAGCGGTTCCTCGTGCCCCTTCAGCTCGCGCATGGTGGTCAGCAGCGTCCAGCACAGGCCGTCCTTCAGACGCACATAACCCTTGCCGCGGGCGGCGTCGGTTTCCAGGCCGATCCAGCCTTCGAGCACGCCGTCGGCCAGGCTCGCTTCGCCTTCGAGCTTCCAGTTGTCCGGCTGGGTCGCTTCGAGCTGCTTTTCCAGCATGTCGCGGATATCGGCCTTGCCCTCAAGAGTGACCAGGTTCCAGCTGAACAGCACCAGGTCACGCCAGTGGCAGTCGTCGGCGAATAGCTCAAGCGTGCCATCGACGTCGCGTTGCGCCAGGCGCTGGCCGAGGCGTTCGACCCAGGCGGCCAGTTGTTCGGTGGGCGAGCGGGTGTCGGTGGCCTGGCGGTCACCGCCGAGGTCGCTGCCGTTATCGGTTTTCAGATCGAAGGGAACGTCGTTGGGACGCATGGTGGTTCTCCTGGTCATTGTTGTTATTCACGGGGATACCGTGCTTGCAGCAGAGCAAGCGGCGGGCCAGCAACCGGCGCGCAGCGTCGTATCTGGCCTGGAGTCGTATCGGGACTGCTCGGTCGAGCGTGTGCTGTGCCATCCCCAGTACGGCGGGGGTGACACTCTGTACCAGCCGTGGCACAGCATGCGGCGGCCGGGCGATTGGCCTATGCTGGGCGCGAAACCGCCTCGAAACATCGCGGAGAACAACAAGAATGACCTCTCGCCTCAGTCAGCACGCGCACCAGGTCCTCAGCTTCGGTGACGGCACGTCCGCCAGCCAGGGCCCGGCTGCCGATCCCGCCATTGCGCGTTCCTGGCGCCGTTGCCTGGAGCAGCATCAGCTCGACCCCACCAGCCCGCGCGCGCCCTGCGTGATCGAGAGTCCGCGGCTCAATGAGCATCGCGAGCGGCTGGACCGGGTTATCGCCGTCGCCCACTGGCAGATGAACAGCCTGCACCAGCAGCTGGGCAGCAGCGGCCACGCGGTACTGCTGACCGACGCCAGCGGCGTGGTGATCGACAGCGTGGCGGATCAGGCCGAGCGCGCGGAATTCCAGCGCGCCGGGCTCTGGCTCGGGGCGGTGTGGAACGAGGCGACCGAGGGCACCAATGGCGTCGGCCTGTGCCTGCTGGAGCGCCAGGCGCTGACCATTCGGCGTGACGAGCACTTCCGTGGTCGGCACGCAGCGCTAACCTGTTCGGCGAGCCCGGTGTTCGATGCCGAAGGCGGTTTGCTTGCCGTACTCAATGTGTCGTCGGCGCGCGAAGACCTGTCGCGCCAGCGGCGCTTTCACACCATGGCGCTGACCAACCTGTCGGCCAAGCTCATCGAAAGCTGTTTCTTCCTGCAGCACTGCGAGGGCAACTACCTGCTGCGCTTCCATGCCCAGCCCGAATACATCGGCCTGCTCAGTGAAGGCCTGCTGGCGTTCGATGGCGAGGGACGGATCACCGCGATCAACGAAACCGCGCTCAACCTGCTCGCCAGTAGCCGCGAGGCGCTATTAGGCCGGCCCTTGGAAACTGTGCTCGATGTGCGTCTGGATCAGTTGCTGGAGCGTGCGCGACCGCAGCCGGGGGCTTGCTGGCCCTTGCATACCCATGACGGTCAGCGGCTGTTCTGCCAGCTGCGCGGGCCGCAGCTGCGCGTGGTTGCTGCGCCGCGCCAGGAGCCGGCCGATGTGCCGGGCCTGTGTCTGCTCGATCCGTCAATTCGCACCGGTTTCAGCCGTGCGCTGAAGGTGCTCGAGCGGGACGTGCCGGTGTTGCTGCAAGGTGAGACCGGCACCGGCAAGGAGGCATTCGCCAGCGCACTGCATCGCGCCAGCAGCCGCGCCGGTCGGCCGTTCGTGGCACTCAATTGCGCGGCGATTCCCGAGACGCTGATCGAAAGCGAACTGTTCGGCTATCGCGGCGGCAGTTTCACCGGCGCGCGGCGCGAGGGCATGGTCGGCAAGCTGGAGCAGGCCAACGGCGGGATTCTCTTTCTCGACGAGATTGGTGACATGCCGCTGGCGCTGCAGACGCGCTTGTTGCGGGTGCTGGAGGAACGCAAGGTCACCGCGCTGGGGGCTGCCGCGCCGACCGAACTTAATATCCGTCTGATCAGCGCCAGTCATCACGACCTGCGCGCGCTGGTTGTCAGCGGCGCGTTCCGCGAAGACCTGTATTACCGCCTTGGCGGGCTGATGATTGCGTTGCCACCGTTGCGCGAGCGCAGCGACAAGGCTGCGCTGCTCGATCACCTGCTGGCGGAAGAAGCGCAAGGCGAATCGATCTGTCTCGAGCCGGCCGCGCGGCAAGCCTTGCTGCGCTACAGCTGGCCGGGCAACGTGCGGCAGCTGCGCAATCTGCTGCGCACGTTGGTCGCGCTGAGCGAGCAGGGGCGCGTTGGGCTGGACGACGTGCTTGCCGTGCTGCCGGCCGAAATGGGCGAGGTCGAGGCACCTCGTGACCCGTTGCAGTCGGCCGAGCGCGAGGCCCTGCTCACGGTGCTACGCGAACGGCACTGGCAGGTCAGTCGGGTGGCGGAACAGCTGGGGATCAGTCGCAATACGCTCTATCGCAAGCTGCGCAAGCACGGCATCTCGCGTAACTGAACCGGCGGGCGCGATGCCCGCCGTCAGTGGGTCAGAGCGCGGTGGAGAGGGTGATCGAACCGAACTGGTCGTGTTCCTGCTGGCCCTGGAATTCGCGAGTGCGCCAGACGCTGGCGAACGCCAGCTGCCAGCGGCTCCAGGTCAGTGCCACGCCGAGCTTGGCGTCGCCGACCCACTCGCGACGGTTAACCGAGTGGCTGTCCTCGAAGGTGTTGCCGTCCAGCAGCATGTTGTGCGCCATGTAGCGGCCTTCGAGATTGGCGAAGCCGTACCAGGCGAAGTCGCCGCCGGGGCGGAAGAACTGGCTGCCGCTTTGCGCCGGCGTCACCGCGGGGATGCTGAAGCTGCGCTGCAGGTTCTGCCCCAGGCGCAGGCCCAATCCGGCCGAGCCGTAGCTGTATAGGTTACCGAGGGCGAAGCCCACGCTCGGACCGTACTCCAGCTCTAGCCCGGCGAAACGCTCCTGCAGCCACCAGCGATGCTGATAGCCCAGATTGACGAAGGGCTCGTTCTCCAGCTGGTTATCCCAGCCGTTGGGCTCGTCGCTGTCGGTTACCTTGTGCACGGCACGCTGCAGGCGCTTGCCGCCCGCCGCCGGGCCAACTATGCCGACATCCAGGTGCAGCCCTTGCGCGGCGCGCCAGCCGTCGTACTGGGTGTCGGAAAACATCGACATGCCGGCGAACAGCAGGCCGGCGTAAGGGCGGTCGTCTTCGATCAGATTTCGGGTTTCGATTTCCTCTGGCGTGTAGATCTGGTGGCCGAAGCGGTAGGCGACGTTGTCGACGGCATTGCCCGACCAGCCGGGCAGCAGATCGGCGAAGCGCCGCGTCCAGCTCTGGTCGTCCGGTTCGAAACCCCAGATGACTTCCAGGCCGTTGGTGTAGTGACCATCGCTGCCCGAGGCGATGATGTCGTTCTCCGCCTTGATGGCGAGGATGTCCGCATGGCTGACGGCGGGGGCAGTGATGGATGCGGCGAGCAAGCACAAGCACAGCAAAGAACGAGAATGCATGATTCAACTCCTGGCTTACGTTCTTGTTTGTATGTTCTTTCTCGGACCATCGCCGCTTCCAGCGGTTCGCTTGTCGATCAGGGCGCGTCGTACGCGCCGTTTCTGGCCAGCCCCGCCTTGCTGACCATCTCCTGTCTGGCTTCCTGCAGTTGCTCGGCCAGTGCCGCGGAAAAGTCATGCACGGCTGACCAGCGCAGGTGAATGGCGTCGACGAAGGCGGCCGGTGGAGCAACCCATTCGCGATCGGCGTTCCAGTACTGCGCTCCGGCATTCCCGGCGATGGCGGCGTTCAGCTTGGCGTCGAAGCGGCCGAGAAAGCTGCCATCGGCATCGACCTTGGCTTTCCACTGCGGGTGCAGGGGCGTGGAAACCACCAGCAGCTGGCGTTGCTCGTTCTTCAGGCGTTTCGACAGCTCGCCCAGGGCGACAAAGCAGCTGTCATCCAGCGCGTCCGGTTTGTCGTAGAACAGGCCGCGATCACCCTGCGGCTCCAGCGGCCCGTCGCCGTGGCGGGTGAACACCAACGGGTCCCATTCGATCTGGTTGGCCCGCTGCGCCTTGACCGTCTGCGCATTGCGCAACAGCGAACGCGGCGAGAAGTAGCGCATGTAGTAACCCCAGCGCGAGGCCTGCTGATAGACGTAGTGATCGGCATCCTCGCGGTCGAACACCGCATCCGGCACTTTCCAGCAGCCGGCGAAGTCCAGCGGATCGACGATCATCACCACCTGGCGGACGCCCGGTTCACGATCCAGCAGCCAGTTGGCGACATAGGTCGACTGATTGGCGTGCAGGCCGCAGAACGCACCGTTGAGCGGACGCAAGCCGGGCGTCTGCTCGATCAGCACGTCACCATCGACATGGCGCCAGGCGACCGAGGAACCGACGATCAGCAGGTTCGGATCGGCGATGGGGTTGTGCCGCAGAAAGTGCAGCTTTTCGTCCACACACAGGCTGTTGGAGAAGGCCGGTGGCGGCAGATTGTCAGTGTGATTGAGCCAGGCGAGCAGGGCGGCAAAGCCGCCGAGCATCCCGAACAGCCCGGCGAACATGCCCAGCAGGTAGCCGGCACCTATCCGCCGCTGGTCTGCTTCGGCCCGGGCGGCAACGCCGTCCGGGCATGTATCGACGGATCTGGCCATGACTCAACGCCCTCCGAGTTTGGTCTGGATCAGCTGGGCGAAGTGGCCGACGTTCTTCAGCGATTCCAGTTCGGCGGTGCGGAACTTGATGCCGAAGCGTTGCTCGGCGGCCACGATCAGCAGGACATGGGTCTGGCTGTCCCAGCCATCGATGTCGTCGGCGGTGGTTTCGGAGGTGAGGACGATATCGTCATCGTCGAACACGTCGTGGAAGACCTGGGTCAGCGCCTGGAGAATTTCCTTTTCGTTCATGCTTGCACCTGGATGTGATGGTTGATGGGAGCGCGCGAGGCCAGCTCGTAGCGCCAGAAACTTGCATCGGTAGCGGCGTTGGCAGGGGCGGGGCGCTGCTCGAAGCCCAGCCGCGGATAGTGCTCGGCGACCATGCCGTTGCGTTCGGTGGGGCGGTATTCGCCGACCAGTGCGCCCCGGCCGGCAGCTGCTGCCGCATCGGCCAGCACCTCCAGCACTGCCGCTTCGACCTGACGGCCCAGCACGCGGCAGCTCATCAGCCAGCTGTCGATCAGCAGTTCGTCAGCCTCGATGGCGGCATCCGGCCGTGCCAGCACCACGCTGATCAGGCCGTTATCGCCGAACTTGTCTTCCAGCCGCAGGGCCAACGCGATGGTTTGCGGATCGCTGGCCATGCGCTCGACTTCGGCTTCGGTATAGCGGCGGGTGGTGAGATTGAACTGGTTGGTCTTGTTGATCAGCTGGGTGGCTCGGGCCAGTTCGGTGGCGCCGATGTGGCTGACGCGCAGCACCATCTGCAGCCCGCACAGGTAGCCTTCCATGTCCGTGGCCTGGTTCAGCGCGGCCTTGCGTTCGGCATTCAGCGCATAGCTGCGGCCGCGCTCGGCGTCATCGGAGGTAAAGGACACGGCCTCGAAATAACCCGCGGCGGCGATGCGTGCGGGGTAATCGGCGACATCGTCGGGCAGTTCCGGTACGGCGACTTCCGGCAGCTCGCGGCGCACGATGTCGCGCTCGGCGGGGTTGTCGTCGACGAACACCAGGCTGTCCAGACCGATATCGAGCATGCTCGCGATGCGCCGCAGGTTGCCGGCCTTGTCTTCCCAGTTGGCGACGAATGCCGCGATATCGCTGCGCTTGAGCGCCATTTCCGGGTGTGCGAATGCCGCCTCGGCAACGTGCAGGTCGTTCTTGCTGCACACCGCAAGAATCACCCCGCGGCGCGCCAGTTGCGCGGCATAACGCTGGAAGGTGAGAAACGCCTCGCCGCTGGGGCTGCCCTGGCCGAGCTGGATACCGTCGATGCCGTCATCACCGATCACGCCGCCCCAGAGGGTGTTGTCCAGATCGAGTACCAGGCATTTGCGCGAAAGCCCGGCAGCGGCCGCCGCAATGCGTGCCAGCTGCTCGCCATAAAGCGGCGCCAGGGCCGGGCTGACCAGCTGCTTGGCCTGATGCCAGCGCACCGGCTCGCCCAGGCCGTCGCCATAAGCGGCTGCGTGCCAGGCCAGATCGAGCAGCAGCACGCCATCCTCGCGGGCAGCGGCTCGGATGGCCGCATTCAACCGTTCGATGACTGCCCGCGGCGAAGCCGGCACCAGTGCTTCGTAAGAGCCGAACAAGGGCGGTGCGACTGGCACCAGGGTTTGCTGCACCACCTGCGCGGCATAGCGTTCGCGGGCCCGGCGCCAGAGCAGGCGCAGTTCTTCGACGCGCTCCGCCACGGCGGCATCCACCTCCGCCTGGCCTGCCTGCAAGGGGAGTTGCAGCGGCGCGTCATGGGCGTCCAGGGCCAGCACCACCAGTTGCGGGGCGAAGGCGTTCAGCGCCGGGTCATCAGCCAGCAGTGCCTGTCGGTACATACCGTAGGGCGCAACGTGCAGCGAAAGCGCCAGGCGCCGTTGCAGTCCGGCCACGCGGATGGCCGGCAGCAGGTGATCGACCGTATGCGAGGACAGCAATGCCACCCGCAGTGGCGTCAGTCGTGCCGCCGTGGCGTTCTGCTCGATACCGGCGGTGGCCAGCTTGTCCAGCCGTGCGGTCAGGGTGAAATCCCGTTGATGAGCGGCCAGCTTGGCGGCTTCATGCAGCCGCTGCAGCGGATCTTCGATGCGTTTGGCTTGGCCGATGGCACCGGATAGATCCGCGTGCGTCGGCAGCCAGGAGAGTTGTTGCATGCCTGGGACTCCTTGTCGTGGTCAGAACTGGAAGTAGAGGAATTCAGTCGGCGCCATGGAAAAGGCGATGGCCAGGGCGAAGAAGCCGAGCACGCCGATCGCCATGCCGTGGATCGCCGTCGGCCGCCAGGCGCTGACCGGCAGCAACCGCTCGGTCCAATGCGGCTGGGCCTGGAAGTTGAGCGCGGTTCGGAAGTGGCCCATCCACTGCTGCACGTTGGGCATGCCCCAGACGAACACCAGCAACGCGGCGATATAGACGAAGTCGGAGCGATCCATCGCCGTGCTGGTCGGGCTCAGGCCGAGCATGCCGGCGAGGATTGCCATGGCGGCCGGCACGTCGCTGGCGCGGAAGAACACCATCGCCACCACCACGCAGCCGAAGGTCAGCGCGACAGCCGCCGCCTTGTGCCACCAGATGTCGCTGTCCAGCTTCCAGCCCTGGCGCACCTTCCAGGCACGCCAGCCGTGGGCGACCACCAGATAGAAGCCGTGCAGCAGGCCGAAGGCAACGAACTGCCAGCCGGCGCCGTGCCAGATGCCGGAAATGAACATGGTGAAGACGGTGGGGTAGGCGACCAGCGCAAAGAAGGTGCCGGCGGTCATCTTGCCGCGGCGTGGCTGCGGCTTGCCGGCGGCCATGCGCGCGCGGGTCACCCGCAGCACGATGGGGTTGTAGATGTAGGCGGTGAGAAAGCGCGTCAGCGTCATGTGCCAGCGCGACCAGTAGTCGATGACGTTGCGCGCCTTGAACGGGCTGTTGAAGTTGGCGGGGAGGCTGATGCCGAACAGCAGCGCGAGGCCGATGGCCATGTCGCTGTAGCCGGAGAAGTCGAAATAGATCTGCAGTGTGTAGGTCAGCGCGCCGGTCCAGGCATCGTAAAACGCCGGGATGGTGCCGTCGGCGGCGAGGCTGAAGACCGGCGTGGCTTTCAGCGCGAGGGTGTCGGCGATCACCACCTTCTTGAACAGCCCGAGCAGAAACACCGTGGCGCCCAGCGACAGGTTGTCGATGCGCGCGCGGAAGCTGTCGCGGTCGTTGAACTGCGCAAGCATCTCGCCGTGATGGGTGATCGGCCCGGCGATCAGTTGCGGAAAGAAGCTGATGAACAGGCAGTAGTTGGCGAAATCGTGCTCTTCCACCACGCCATCATGGGCGTCGACCAGATAGGCGATCTGCTGGAAGGTGAAGAAGGAGATCGCCAGCGGCAGGATGATGTCTTCCACCCGCCAACCGAGATCCAGCGCCGCATCCAGCGTGCCTAGCAGGAAACCGGTGTACTTGTAGTAGACCAGCAGCAGCACGTTGGCCGCGACCGCCAGCCCAAGCACCAGGCGCGAGGGGTGCCGGCGCAGGTAGCCACCGAGCAGATAGTTGACCAGCATGCTGCCGACCAGCAGCGGTACGTAGACCGGGTTCCACCAGCCGTAGAACACCAACGAGACGACGGTCAGCCAGATCCCCGCGAGCCGTTGTCGGCCCGATCCAGTCAGCACGAAGAATCCAATCAACACCACCGGTAGAAAGCCGGCGATGAATTCCACTGAATTGAAAAGCATCTTCCCTATCCCTGCTCAGCGTACGTGCATCGCTGCCCAGGCCGCCGGCAAGGCGGGGCGAGTCATCCATAAAGTCCTAGCGCCACGCCACCGACAATCCATCCTGGTCGGCGTCACGGCATCCTCGGTCCATCAGTGGGTGCTCGCTCGGGTTACGGCCACCTTGGCCGGCTTCCCCTGAGCTCCTATGGCTCGGACTTTAAGGTGTAAAAAAAAGTTTCAACGATTGTTGCGCCACCTGGCGCTTTATTGTCGCAGGTCACAAAGCCCCCGGACGGAGCGGCCTGCGGCCGTTTTCCGTCGGTCGGGAAAGTTCCCGGTATTTTTCGACGCTCGGAACATTTGAGCGCGAACGGGCGACCGGCGTGTTCAGCCGACCGAGTAAAGCTGCCGGTCCGCTCAGCGGACGCTGCTCAACCCTGCGCTGCTGCGCGCGCGCTGAACGCTTCTCGACGTGGCGACAGGCGGTTCGACCTTGCGCTGCAGGTGCCGCACGGTGCGCTTTAGCCGCTGCACCTTGTCTTCCAGTTGGAAGACCTTGCGGTTGTTGTAGAACATGCCCAGCACGAACCCCACCGAAGTGAAGACCAGGCCATAGATGAGTGCGGCTTCATAGAGATAGCTGGAAAACATCCTGTCGTCCTCTGCGGGTAATGGCCCACGCTCGTCGAGCGAATCAACCCGGAATGGGCTGATGCCAATCTGCCTTTATGTGACAGAACGCACATTGAAAACGTTCCCAGTGCGATGGCTGCGCTTGTCGTGCGGTCAGCGAGCGCCGGCGGACATGGCGATGGCCGCGGCTGCGGTCCGGGTCTCCACACCGAGCTTCACGTAGACGTGCTCCAGATGCTTGTTCACCGTGCGCGGGCTGAGCCCGAGGATGTCGCCGATATCGCGGTTGGTCTTGCCGCAGGACACCCAGTGCAGCACCTCGACCTCGCGCCCGGTAAGCTGGAAACGCTCGGTCAAGGCGGCCTGGATCTGCTTCTCGTCGGCCGGAGCCTGGGCCTGGCGAGCGCTCTGCAGCGTGCGCGCGGTGCGCAGATGTGCGGCGACGCGGGCCACCACCTGTTCCGGGTGAATTGGCTTGGTCACGTAGTCGATGCCGCCCGCCTCGAAGCCGGCAAGCACATGCTCGCTTTCGGTCAGTGCTGTCATGAACAGCACCGGCACGTCTTCCAGCTCGGCCTGCGCCTTGATCCGGCGGCAGGTATCGAAGCCGTCGAGCCCGGGCATCATGGCGTCGAGCAGAACGATGTCCGGCTTTAGCCGCTGCATTCGCTCCAGCGCGCTGAGGCCGTCCAGCGCCACCAGCACCATGTAGCCGGCTTGGTCGAGTGCGCCGGAGAGCAGGGCGAGGTTGTCGGGCACGTCATCGACGATCATCACGATGCCCTGGTTCTGCGGATGATCAGCTGGATGCATGGGTGTTCTCCATGGGCGTCTGAATCTCTTTGTTCATGGCCTGGTCCAGGCGCTGGCCCAGTTCGTTCAGCTGGAAGCGCCTGGCCAGCTGGCGCAGTTCCTGGAGTTGCGCGGCGGCGGCCGGCAGGTCGCGCTCGAGCTGGTCGAGCAGTTCGAGCACGCCGCGCACATACCCGAGCGAGGCCTGTTGCTGCAGCGCATGCAGGGCATTGAGCGGCAGGCCCGCGGCGGTCGAAGTGGTGGCCGCCGCATCGCGTCTGAGCCAGTCCAGCGCCAGCTGCTGGCGAATCTTGTCCAGCAGCACCGGGGCATGCACCGGCTTGGGCAGGTAGTCACTGCAATCGGCGGCGACACTCGCGCCGTCGACGAAGGCATTGGCGGAAATGACGATGATCGGCGCCTTCGAACCCACCGAGCGGCGAATCAGCCTGGCGGTCTGCCAGCCGTCGAGCTGCGGCATGGAAAGGTCCATCAGGATCAGGTCGGGGTTGTGCAGCGAGACCTGGCTGAGCGCTTCCTGGCCGTTGCTGGCCATGAGTATCTCGAAGCCCAGTGGTTCGAGCATGCCGGCCAGCACCTTGCGGTGTTCGATGTGGTCGTCGACCACCAGCACGCGGCGGCGCGGGCCGTGGTAGCCGATGATGTCATGTTCGACATGGACCACCGCCTGCGGCACGCGCACTTCGGAGAGGAACAGGCGCAGCTGGAAAACGCTGCCGCGACCTTGCTCGCTCTTCATCGACAGCTCGCCGCCCATCAACGCGGTGAGCATGCGGGTGATGGTCAGGCCGAGGCCCAGACCGCTGTCCTGACGCAACGGATTACCGCGCTCGAACGGCTGGAACAGACGCTCCACCTGTTCGGGGGCGATGCCGATACCGGTGTCGGCGATCTCGAAGGTCGCGGTTTCGCGCAGGTAGCTGGCGCGCAGGGTGATGCTGCCTGCGTCGGTGTAGCGCACCGCGTTGCCGAGCAGGTTGATGAGAATCTGCCGCACGCGCTTCTCGTCGCCGCGCACAACGGCCGGGATGCGGCCCTGGGTTTCGAAGTGGAAACGCAGGCCCTTTTCCTCGGCCTGTGGCGCGATCATCTGGCGTAGTTGCAGGAGGAATTCGGGAAAGGCGATCTCGGAGGGCTCCAGATTGAGCTTTCCGGCCTCGATCCTGGCCACGTCGAGCAGCCCGTCGATCAGCGAGAGCAGATGAGCGCCGCTGCGATGGATGGTGCCCAGCGCTTCCTTGTGTCGCGTCGGCAGCTCGCCATCGCGCAACAGGATCTGCGCATAGCCGAGGATGCTGTTCAGCGGGGTGCGTAGCTCGTGGGAAAGGCCGGTCACATAGCGGCTCTTGGCGGCATTGGCCGCCTCGGACGCCTCCTTGGCCTTCTGCAGCTGTTCGTCGGTCTTGCGGTGGGCTTCGATTTCCTGCATCAGCAGGTGGGTCTGGCGATCCGATTCCTGCTGGGCGACGTGGCGGCTTTCGCGGGTCAGCACCACCCACCAGGCGAGAATCCCGGCGAACAGCGAGAGCACCAGGAATGCCTTGAGAAACGCCTGATAAAGGGTTTCTCCCGCCTCCTGCGGGCTGGCTGCGACGCTCGGCGAAACCTGGCTGTAGATCAGCCAGAGCGCCAGCGAAAGCAGGCCGATGATCAGACCGAGCACACCGAGGTAGTGCGCCAGGCGGGTGTGCAGGCGCGGGATGGACACCTGCGGGAAGGCCCAGCGGAGGAAGTTGTCCCACTGCGCCGAGAGCCGCGCGTGCGGCTTGCACAGGTCGCCACAGCGGGCATCGAGCGAGCAGCACAGCGAGCAGATCGGCGCACCGTAGGCGGGGCAGAAGGCGGTGTCCGGCTCTTCGAAGGCGTTGCTGCACAGCACGCAGGCGACTTTGCCGCGCTCGGTATAGGGGTAGAGCAGCTCTGGCTGACGTTCGCGGGCTATATAGAAGCGCCCGCCGGTAAGCCAGGCGATCAATGGTGCGCAGACCAGTGCGGTGCCCAGCGCGATCATCGGTGAGGCTGCCTGAGCCAACGCACCGAGCACGCCGCTGTGGGCGAGAATCGCCAGCAGCGAGGCGATCAGCATGGCGCCGACACCCACCGGGTTGATGTCGTAGAGGTGTGCGCGCTTGAATTCGATCTGCCGCGGCGACAGGCCCAGCGGCTTGTTGATCACCAGGTCCGCGACCAGCGCGCCGATCCAGGCGATGGCCACGTTGGCGTACAGCCCGAGCACCTGCTCGATGGCTTCGAACACGCCCAGTTCCATCAACATCAGCGCGATCGACACGTTGAATACCAGCCAGACCACCCGCCCCGGATGGCTGTGGGTGACGCGCGCGAAGAAGTTCGACCAGGCCAGGGAGCCGGCATAGGCGTTGGTCACGTTGATCTTCACCTGCGAGACGATGACGAACAGCACCATGGCGCCCAGAGCCCATTCCGGCGAGGCGAACACGTAGCTGAAGGCCACCAGGTACATCTGTGTCGGCTCGGCCGCCTTGTCCACCGGGATTTCGTGCTGCAACGCGAGAAAGGCGAGAAAGGCGCCAGCGAGCATCTTCAGTGCGCCGGGGATGATCCAGCCGGGGCCGGCGGCAAGCATCGCCAGCCACCAGCGAACGCGGTTCTGCCGGGTCTTCTCGGGCAGGAATCGCAGGTAGTCGACCTGCTCGCCGATCTGTGTGATCAGTGCCAGCGCCACCGTGCAGGCGGCGCCGAAGGACAGCAGGTTGAACGAGCCACCGTCGCCTTCGCGGCCGGCGAAACTGGTCAGATCGCTCAGCGCATCGGGGTTCTTGGCGATGACGAAGATGTAGGGCAGCAACAGCAGGATCAGCCAGACCGGTTGCGTCCAGAGCTGCAGGCGGTTGATCAGGGTGATGCCGTAGGTCACCAGCGGCACGATGATGATCGAACAGACCACATAGGCGAGCGCCAGCGGGATGCCGAAATACAGCTCCAGCGCCAGCGCCATGATCGCCGCTTCGAGGGCGAAGAACAGGAAGGTGAAGCTGGCGTAGATCAGCGAGGTGATGGTCGAGCCGATGTAGCCGAAGCCGGCGCCACGGGTCAGCAGGTCCATGTCCACGCCGTAGCGCGCCGCGTAGTAACTGATCGGCAACCCGGTGAGGAAAATCACCAGCGCCACCGCGAGGATCGCCCAGAGTGTATTGGTGAAACCGTAGGAAAGGGCCAGCGTGCCGCCGATGGCTTCCAGAGCCAGGAACGACACCGCACCGAGCGCGGTGTTGGCGATACGAAATTCCGACCACTTGCGAAACGACTTGGGGGTGAAACGCAGGGCGTAGTCTTCCAGCGTCTCGTCGGCGACCCAGCTGTTGTAGTCGCGGCGAATCTTGACGATGCGCTGTGTGCCTGTGATCTGCACGCTGGCGGCCCCGGCTGGTTGTCGTTTCCCTGGTTTGAGCAACTTCCGTGCCCCCGTTCGGTACTGCTGATGACCCGCGGCGAAGCACCGGTACGCATGTCGGCGCAGCGCTGCCGTGATCGGCAGGGGTGAGGGTTGCCGGCTGCCGGCGTGCTCCATACCGGCGCAAGGATGCACCAGCAGTGCGCCTGCAACGGATACGTCAGATGACGTACCCGCTTACGTCATCCTGCGTATACCCCGGCCAGACAGCCGAGCCCATTCTTGCTCCCGACCCGATGCCGGCCCGCAGCAGCAATGTTGCGGCAAGCCAAGCACGGCCCACCGAGACAGGAGCAATCATCATGGATTCAAAACTGACGGGTTCGTCACGCCGCCTTCCCCGCCGGCTTGCGCAGGGGGCTGCGGCACTCTCGATGCTGGCAATGAGCATCTTCGCCTCGAGCGCCAGCGCCGAGGTCAACACCACCGGCTTGGCGGTCACCGATACGGAAGTGGTGGTCGGGCAGCTGCATTCGGCGACGGGCACCATGGCCATCTCCGAGACCGGCTCGATCCAGGCCGAGCGACTGGCCATCGAGCAGATCAACGCGGCAGGCGGCATCCTGGGCCGGCAGATCAAGGTGGTGCAGGAAGACGGCGCGTCCGACTGGCCGACCTTCGCCGAAAAGGCCAAGAAGCTGCTGGAGCGCGACAAGGTCGCCGCGGTGTTCGGCTGCTGGACCTCGGCCTCGCGCAAGGCGGTGCTGCCGATCTTCGAGCGGGAGAACGGGCTGCTCTACTACCCGACCTTCTATGAAGGCCTGGAGCAGTCGAAGAACGTCGTCTATACCGGCCAGGAGGCCACCCAGCAGATCCTCGCCGGCCTCGACTGGGTCGCCAAGGAGAAGGGCGCCAAGACCTTCTACCTGCTCGGCTCGGACTACATCTGGCCGCGCACCTCGATGAAGATCGCCCGCAAGCACATCGAGAACGTGCTCGGCGGCAAGGTGGTGGGCGAGGAGTACTACCCGCTGGGCAACACCCAGTTCGGCTCGCTGACCAACAAGATCAAGCTGAAGAAGCCTGACGTGATCTTCGCTGCCGTGGTCGGTGGTTCCAACGTCGCCTTCTACAAGCAGCTCAAGGCCGCCGGCATCACCGCGGACAAGCAGACCCTGCTGACCCTCTCGGTCACCGAGGACGAACTGCTCGGCATCGGCGGCGAGAACATGGCCGGCTTCTACGCCTCGATGAAGTACTTCCAGAGCCTCGATAACCCCAACAACGTCGAATTCGTCAAGGCGTTCAAGGCCAAGTACGGCAGCGACGCGGTGATCGGTGACGTCACCCAGGCCGCCTATCTCGGCCCCTGGCTGTGGAAGGCCGCGGTCGAGAAGGCCGGCAGCTTCGACGTCGACAAGGTGGTCGCCGCCTCCGCTGGGCTGGAGCTGAACACCGCGCCGGAAGGCTACGTGAAGGTGCACGAGAACCAGCACCTGTGGAGCAAGACGCGCATCGGCCAGGTGCAGGCCGACGGCCAGTTCCAGGTGGTCTTCGAGTCCGACCTGATCGAGCCGAATCCCTTCCCGAAAGGCTACCAGTAACCCTCTCTGCGCCGCGTGCCGGCAGGCCCGCGGCGATCTCTTTTGCCATCAGGAGACATCATCATGGAATGGCTATCGGAGTTTGGTGCCATCGCGGCCATGCAGGGTTTCAACGGCTTGTCGGTGTTCTGCGTGCTGCTGCTGATGGCTCTGGGTCTGGCGATCATCTTTGGTCAGATGGGCGTGATAAACATGGCCCATGGCGAGTTCCTCACCGTGGGTGCCTACACCACCTATCTGGTTTCGGTGCTGACGCTCAAGTACCTGCCTGAGCTGCAGCCCTACTACTTTTTCGTCGCCATCGTGCTGTCATTCGTGATTGCCGGTGCGCTGGGCTGGCTCGCCGAATGGGCGTTGATCAGCAAGCTTTACCATCGCCCGCTGGACACGTTGCTGGCGACCTGGGGCCTGTCACTGGTGATGCAGCAGGCGTTCCGTTCGATCTTCGGTGCGCGCGAGGTCAGCGCCACGCTGCCGGACTGGCTGATGGGGTCCTGGATGCCCACCGACACCATCGACATCCCGCTCAACGGGCTGTTCGTGATGGCGCTGACACTGCTGCTCACCACGACGATCTTCGTCCTCATGTACCGCTCGCGCTGGGGCCTGCAGGTGCGCGCCACGGTGCAGAACCGGGTGATGGCACGTTCGGTGGGGATCAACACCAAGAAGGTCGACCGCATGACCTTCGCCCTCGGCTGCGGCGTGGCCGGGGTCGCTGGCGCGGCGTTCACCACCATCGGTTCGACGGGCCCGACCTCCGGTTCGCTGTACATCGTCGACACCTTTCTGGTGGTGGTCTTCGGCGGCGCGGCCAGTCTGTTCGGCACCATTGCCTCGGCGTTCTCCATCGCCCAGACGCAATCGATGGCCGAGTTCTTCATCAGCGGCTCGATGGCCAAGGTGCTGACCCTTTCGGCGGTGATCCTGATCCTCATGCTGCGTCCGCAGGGGCTGTTCACGGCCAAGGTGCGCAAATGATGAACAGTTTTTTTGTGGCAGTGGCGAACGACGTGAGGGCCAAGGCATGAACTCGACACTCGATAAATTCTTCGGCGGAAAGCAGGGCGGCATCGGTCTGCTGATCCTCGTGGCGCTGCTCCTGCTGGTGTTTCCGCTGCTGCTCGACAGCTTTCGCCTGAACATGGTGGGCAAGTACCTGACCTACGCCTTCGTTGCCGTGGGCCTGGTGCTCTGCTGGGGCTACGGCGGCATTCTCAGCCTGGGGCAGGGGATCTTCTTCGGCCTCGGCGGCTACTGCATGGCGATGTTCCTCAAGCTCGAGGCATCCGACCCGGAAAGCACCAGGATCCAGTCCACGCCCGGCATCCCGGACTTCATGGACTGGAACCAGATCACCGAGCTGCCGTTGTTCTGGCAACCCTTCCAGAGCTTCGGCTTCACCCTGCTTGCCGTGGTCGCGGTGCCGGCGATCCTCGCGCTGATCATCGGTGTGGCGATGTTCAAGCGCCGGGTGGGTGACGTGTACTTCTCCATCGTCACCCAGGCCATCGCGGCGATCCTGACCATCCTGATCATCGGACAGCAGGGCCTGACCGGCGGGGTGAACGGCATCACCGACCTGAAGACGCTGCTCGGCTGGGACATTCGCACTGACGAGGCGAAGACCATTCTCTACTTCGTCAACGCGGCGCTGCTGATCGGCTGCATCCTGATCGGGCGTTTCATCCTCGCCTCGAAGCTCGGGCGCCTGCTGATGGCCATGCGTGACAAGGAAGAACGGGTGCGCTTCTCCGGTTACGACGTGGCCAGCTTCAAGATTTTCGTGTTCTGCGTGGCGGCGAGCTTCTCGGCCATCGGCGGGGCGATGTTCACCCTGCAGGTGGGCTTCATGTCGCCGAGCTTCGTCGGCATCGTGCCATCGATCGAGATGGTCATCTTCGCCGCCGTGGGCGGGCGCATGTCGCTGCTCGGCGCGGTATACGGCGCGTTGCTGGTCAACTACGGCAAGACGGTGTTCTCCGAGAGCTTCCCCGAACTCTGGTTGTACTTCATGGGCGGCCTGTTCATCGCCGTGGTCATGTATTTCCCCAACGGCCTGGCAGGCCTCTGGCAGAGTCATGCCCGCCCCTGGCTGGCGCGTCTGCGGCTGCCGGATCGGCGCCAGCCACTGATGAAGCCCAAGCCGCCGGCGGAGCAGGCGGGGGTGGGCGGTGCAACGATTGATGCGGTTCCCGCCAAGCAACTGGAGAGCACGCCATGACTGGATTTCAGATGCCCAAACCGGTGCTGGCCATCGAGGGCCTGACCGTTTCGTTCGATGGTTTCAAGGCTGTCGATGACCTGAACCTCTATCTGGACCGCAACGAGGTACGCGTGGTGATCGGCCCCAACGGCGCCGGCAAGACCACGGTGCTCGACCTGATCTGCGGGAAGACCCGCGCCACCGGCGGCTCGATCCAGTTCGACGGGCGCGAGCTGACGAAGATGAAGGAGTTCGACATCGTTCGCGCCGGGGTCGGGCGCAAGTTCCAGAACCCGTCGATCTACGAAAACCTCAGCGTGTTCGAAAACCTGGAGATGTCCTATCCGGCCGGGCGCAAGGTGTTCGGCGCGCTGTTCTTCAAACGCAGCGCCGAGGTCATCGCCCGGGTCGAGGAAATCGCGGCGGAAATCGGTCTGAGCGAGCAGTTGTACAGCGAAGCGGGACTGCTCTCACACGGCCAGAAACAGTGGCTGGAGATCGGCATGCTGCTGATGCAGGACCCGGAGTTGCTGATGCTCGACGAGCCGGTGGCGGGCATGAGCGTCAGTGAGCGGGCACAGACCGCCGAGCTGCTCAAGCGCATCAGTCAGGGCCGCTCGGTGCTGGTGATCGAGCACGACATGGAGTTCGTCAAGAGCATCGCCCACAAGGTCACCGTGCTGCACCAGGGCAAGGTGCTGGCCGAGGGCAGCATGGAAGCGGTGCAAAGCAATCCCAAGGTCATCGAGGTTTATCTGGGGCATTGAGGCGGTGCGGGCCCTGGCACGCGTGGATAACGCTTTGCGGTTATCGACGCTACGCCGACGGCTGGCCCGCGCACCGTAGGGTGGACATCGCCGCAGGCATGTCCACGCGTGTCGCACCCAACAGGTACAAACAGGAGTTCAGCATGTTCCAGATCAGCAGCCTCGCTTCGGGCTACGGCCAGAGTCAGATCCTTCACGACCTCAATCTGAAGGTCGAAAAGCAGGAAATCGTTGCGGTCATGGGCCGCAATGGCATGGGCAAGACCACGCTGTTCAAGACACTGATGGGAATCGTCCCGCAGACGGCAGGCAGCGTGCAGGTGGATGGGCAGGAAGTCGCCGGGCTGGAGACCCATCAACGGGTTGCCAGCGGTGTGGCCTACGTGCCCCAGGGGCGGATGATCTTTCCCAGCATGACGGTGCTGGAGAACATTCAAACGGGTTTGCCGGCAGCCGCAGGCGGCAAGGTGCCGGATGATCTCTACGCGCTGTTCCCGGTGCTGCACGACATGCGCAAGCGCAAGGGCGGCAATCTGTCCGGCGGACAGCAACAGCAGCTGGCGATCGCCCGGGCACTGGCGACCAATCCCAAGGTGCTGCTGCTGGACGAGCCGACCGAGGGCATCCAGCCGTCGATCATCAAGGACATCGCGCGCACGCTGAAGGAGATCCGCTCGCTTCGCGATCTGACCATCGTGGTTTCCGAGCAGGTGCTGTCATTCACGATGGAAATCGCCGACCGCTTCCTGGTCATCGAGAAGGGCCGCTTCGTGCTGGAGGAAAGCGCAGCCAATGCCGACGAGGCGACCATCAGTCGTTACCTGTCGGTGTAGTGTGCTTATTTCGTGAGCGCGAACCGTGCAGGCTGGTTCGCGCGCCAAGGGCCTTTCGCGGAGCGATGGGGCGACGCAATTCTTCTCTTTTGCCTGATCCTCAGGCTGGTGTGCATTCCCTGCACGCCGGCCTTCTCCTGCCTGCCCAACAGAGCTGTAAGCCGCGTATTTGCTGGCTCCGCACATACGTCATCCAACGTATTTCGGAAAAGCTGGCGACGGAAAAGACTAGCTCCGTGTTCAGCGCAACGCTGATGTCCTTCCAACGCAAAGGAGCTTCGTCATGACCGATACCCTGATCAAGGTCGACTTGAACCAGCCTGCCACCGAGAACGAGCAGATCCACAACCGCTGGCATCCCGGCATTCCGATGGCCTGCTGGGTCAAGCCGGGCGACGACTTCATTCTCGAGACCTACGACTGGACTGCAGGCGCGATCAAGAACGACGACGATGCATCCGATGTGCGCGACGTCGACCTCACCACCGTGCACTACCTGTCCGGTCCGGTTGGCGTCGAGGGTGCCGAGCCGGGCGACCTGCTGGTGGTGGACCTGCTCGACATCGGTGCCAAGCAGGATTCGCTGTGGGGCTTCAATGGCTTCTTCTCGCAGCAGAACGGCGGCGGCTTCCTGACCGACCACTTCCCTCATGCGCAGAAATCCATCTGGGATTTCCAGGGCCTGTTCACCAGCTCCAGGCACATCCCGGGCGTGCGTTTCGCCGGGCAGATCCATCCCGGCCTGATCGGCTGCCTGCCGGACCACAAGATGCTGGCGACCTGGAACGAGCGCGAGCAGGGCCTGATCGACACTAATCCCAACCGCGTCCCGCCGCTGGCCAATCCGACATTCGCTGCGAGCGCGCACATGGGCAAGCTCACCGGCGAGGCGCGTGACAAGGCCGCGGCCCAGGGCGCGCGTACCGTGCCGCCTCGCGAGCATGGCGGCAACTGCGACATCAAGGACCTTTCGCGCGGCTCGAAGATCTTCTTCCCGGTCTATGTAGATGGCGCCGGGCTCTCGGTCGGCGACCTGCACTTCAGCCAGGGTGACGGCGAGATCACCTTCTGCGGCGCCATCGAGATGGCCGGCTGGGTGCACATGAAGGTCGAGCTGATCAAGGGCGGCATGGCCAAGTACGGCATCAAGAACCCGATCTTCAAGCCCAGCCCCATCGTGCCGACCTACAAGGATTACCTGATCTTCGAAGGCATCTCGGTCGACGAGAGCGGCAAGCAGCACTACCTGGACGTCAACATCGCCTACAAGCAGGCCTGTCTGAATGCCATCAACTACCTGACCAAATTCGGCTACTCGCCGGCGCAGGGCTACTCGCTGCTCGGTTCGGCGCCAGTGCAGGGCCATATCAGCGGTGTGGTGGACATACCCAACGCCTGCGCCACGCTCTGGCTGCCGACCGAGATCTTCGAGTTTGACATCCACCCGAACGCGTCCGGGCCGACCCGGTTCCTCGACGGCAGCATCGACCTGCCGATCGCCTACGACAAATGAGTTCGTTCATTCGGGCGGGGCAGGTGCTCTGGACGGCGGCCTGGCACGCCCGGATGGAGGGACACGGAGGATGATGCGATGCCGATCTATGAATACGACTGCGACGCCTGCGGTGACTTCACTGCCCTGCGCCCGATGAGTGTGCGCAGCGACCCCTGCGATTGCCCGGCCTGCGGCATGCCCAGCCCGCGAGTGATTCGCACCGCCCCAGGCCTGGCAACCATGGCCGGCAGCACCCGCGCGGCGCATGAGACCAATGAGCGCGCCAGCCACGCGCCGAAGACAGTCGCCGAGTATGCCGCCAGCAAGCGCCACCCGGCCGGCTGCAGCTGCTGCGGCCCGAGCAAGCCGGTGGCGCCGACCAAGGCGAATCCCCATGCGCTCAAGACCAGCCCGTCGAACCGGCCGTGGATGATCAGCCACTGAGGCGTCACTGAACCCCGTGGAGTGCCTTTGGCCGCAGTGGCTGAGCAATGCGGCAGACGCCACTCCCACGATCGCACTGACTCGACAACCAAGAGGAGGCGCTCATGCGCCACGGTGATATTTCCAGCAGTCCCGATACCGTCGGCGTAGCCGTCGTCAACTACAAGATGCCGCGCCTGCACACCCGCGCCGAGGTGCTCGACAACGCGCGCAAGATCGCCGAGATGATCAAGGGCATGAAGCTCGGCCTGCCGGGCATGGACCTGGTGGTGTTCCCCGAATACAGCACCATGGGGATCATGTACGACCCCGGCGAGATGATGGAAACCGCCACCATCATTCCCGGCGAGGAAACCGCGATCTTCTCGGCTGCCTGTCGCGAGGCACGGACCTGGGGCATCTTCTCGCTCACCGGCGAGCGCCACGAAGACCCGGGCAAGGCGCCTTACAACACGCTGGTGCTGATCGACGATCAGGGCGAGATCGTGCAGAAGTACCGCAAGTGCATCCCCTGGTGCCCGATCGAGGGCTGGTATCCGGGTGATCGGACCTACGTCAGCGATGGCCCGAAGGGCATGAAGATCAGCCTGATCATCTGCGACGACGGCAACTACCCGGAGATCTGGCGCGACTGTGCGATGAAGGGCGCCGAGCTGATTGTGCGCTGCCAGGGCTACATGTACCCGGCCAAGGAGCAGCAGGTACTGATGTCCAAGACCATGGCCTGGGCCAACAACTGCTACGTGGCGGTGGCCAATGCCGCGGGATTCGATGGCGTTTACAGCTACTTCGGCCACTCGGCGATCATCGGCTTCGACGGTCGCACCCTGGGCGAGTGCGGCGAGGAGGAAATGGGTATCCAGTACGCCCAGCTGTCCATCTCGCAAATCCGTGACGCCCGTGCCAACGACCAGTCGCAGAACCACCTGTTCAAGCTCCTGCACCGCGGCTACACCGGCGTCTACAACTCCGGTGACGGTGACAAGGGCGTGGCTGACTGTCCGTTCGAGTTCTATCGCACCTGGGTGCTGGATGCGCAGAAGGCGCAGGAAAATGTTGAGGCCATGACCCGCGCCACTGTCGGCGTCGACGACTGCCCGGTGTACGAACTGCCGCACGCGGGGCGGGAGCGGACGCTGGGTTGAAGGGTTGCCCGCCGCCTTGGGGCAACTGTTCCAAGGGTTTGCTTGCCATCGGGGGGCGTGCGCCCTCAGCCCTCACTTCTCCTTGGAGAGGTGAGGGTGGCAGGCCTGTGTCTACTTTGGGTTGTGATTACCCGCCTCGTTGCGATGCAGGCTATGCCTTTCGGAGAGCAGGTAGCGGCGGACACGCAGTGTTTATCGCACCCATCCCACGCGGCCCTTCGCTGCTGTGGTTGAGGGGGCACGTTCAATACTCCGCACCGGGACGCCCATGCCTTTCGTGAATGAACTGATCGAGCACAACCGTACCCAAATCGCGCAAGCCAGCGATCGGACAGGCCAAGGGCCGATGCCGGCGTCACGCTTCCTGTTCGACGTCGAGACCGTCATGGTGCTGCTGCGCAGCCGCATTATCGGCCAGGACCCTGTGCTGAGCGAAATCGAGGCGCTGCTTCGCGTGGTCAAGGCCGGAATCGGCGATCCCGAACGTCCGCTGACGGTCAATCTCTTCCTCGGCCCGACCGGGGTTGGCAAGACCGAGATCGTCCGTCTGCTGGCCCACGCCATTCATGGCAAGCCGGACGCCTTCTGCCGCATCGACATGAATACCCTGGCCCAGGAACACTACGCCGCCGCGCTCACCGGAGCCCCGCCCGGCTACGTGGGCAGCAAGGAAGGCACCACCCTGTTCGACGCCGAGGCCATCGCCGGAAGCTTCAGCCGGCCCGGTATCGTGCTGTTCGACGAGCTGGAGAAGGCCAGCCGGGAAGTCGTACGCAGCTTGCTCAATGTGCTGGATAGCGGACGACTGACCTTGGCTGCTGGCAACCGAACCCTGGATTTCCGCAACGCGCTGGTGTTCATGACCAGCAACATCGGCGCACGGCAGGCTGCGCGGTGGGAGCGCTGGCCGATACCACGCATGGGCCGTGCCGCGTTGCGAAGCCGTAGCTTCGGGCAGGCGCTGCATCGGCATTTCGATCCGGAGTTTCTCAATCGCATCGACCGCACGCTGCAGTTCGAGAGCATCCAGGGCGATCGGCTGAAGGCTGTGCTCGATGTCGAACTGGGCAAGCTGGCACAGCGCCTGGCCCGACAGGGCGTACGGCTGCAGGTCGATGAGGCCGTCAAACACACCATCTGCCGCACGCACGACTCGCGTTTCGGTGCGCGCGACCTCAGCCGGCGGCTGCGCACGCGCCTGGAGCCAGCGTTGGCGGAAGCCCTGTTGCGCGATCCCGTCGAGCGGCTATGGCGAGCGGTTCTGCAAGATGGTGCGATCCGTGTGGAGCCGCTCGCGAGCGACTAGCAGCGAACTCTCCAGCAGAGCGGTCGTCCCATTTTCTAGACCGCACATTTCACTGATTGGGGAAACATCGATGGCCATGCTGGACACCCGCGGTATCGGGGCCGTGACCTTGCTCAAGCGTACGTTCAAGGAATTCGGCAACGATGACATGTCGACCTATGCCTCGGCGCTGGCGTACCGCGGCCTGTTCTCGATGTTTCCGTTCCTGCTGTTTCTTATCACCTTGCTCGGGTTTCTCGATCTGCAGAACTTCTTCGACTGGTTGCGCATGCAGGCCGAGCTGGCCTTGCCGCCGATGGCGATGGAGCAGATCAATCCGGTCATTGACCAGTTGCAGGAACAGAAGGCGGGGCTGCTGTCGTTCGGTATCGTCGTGGCGCTGTGGACGGCCTCGGTCGGTTTTCGCTCGCTGATGAATGCGATGAACCGCGCTTACGACGTGGAGGAGGGGCGACCGAGCTGGAAGCTGATCCTGCTTTCGTTGGCCTATACCGTGGGCATCGCCGTGCTGCTGCTGTTGTCGGCCGGGCTGATGATCGTCGGGCCGCAGGTGATGGAGTGGCTGGCTTCGCAGGTCGGCCTGAAGGACATCGTCGTGCTGCTTTGGACCTGGCTGCGCTGGCCGGTGATCGTGCTGATGCTGATGCTGGTGGTGGCGCTGCTGTACTACGTGGCGCCGGATGTGAAGCAGGAGTTTCGCTTCATCACGCCGGGCTCGGTGCTAGCCGTGCTGGTGTGGATTCTGGCCTCGATCGCGTTCGGCATCTATGTGCAGAACTTCGCCGACTACAACGCGACCTACGGCAGCATCGGCGCCATCATCGTCTTGCTGCTTTATCTGTACATCTCATCGGCAGTGCTGCTGTTCGGTGCCGAACTCAATGCGGTGATCGAACACGCTTCGGTCGAAGGCAAGGACCCGGGCGAGAAGGTGCCGGACGCCTGAGACGCCGTCTGGCGCCCCGCTGCGAACAACCCTTCTACGTAACGGTCATCTATTTCATTACAGAATTATTCCGCAGGGATTGCGGAGCATGCCGCTGACGCGCGACGTGCCCGGCGAGGCCGGAGTTCTGCTATGGGACCGACGGAGAAGTACCTTGCATATCGCGGATATGACCATGTTCTACGCGCCCGCCAGTGGTGGCGTGCGCACCTACCTCGAGGCGAAGCATCGCAGGCTGCAGCTTTACTCCGGCGTGCGGCACAGCATTCTGGTGCCGGGCGGCGACTACAGTCACAACGACGGCCTCTATGAGGTGCCGGCACCGATCCTGCCGTTCGGCAAGGGCTACCGCTTTCCGATCCGCCGCGCGCCCTGGCGCAATCTGCTGCGTTCGCTGCGTCCTGATCTGATCGAGGTCGGCGACCCCTACATGACCGCATGGGCGGCACTGGATGCGGGGCGCCGGCTCAATGTTCCGGTCATTGGTTTCTATCACTCAGACCTGCCACTGCTGGTCAGCAACCGCATCGGCAGTTGGCTGGGCACCAACCTCAACGGCTACGTTTCAAAGCTGTACGGAAGTTTCGACCGGGTGTTGGCACCCAGCGAAGTGATGGCCGACAAGCTCTTGCACCTCGGCGTGAAGAACGTCTTCGTGCAGCCCCTGGGGGTTGATCTGGACACCTTCTGCCCCGAGCGGCGCGACCCCGATCTGCGCCGCGAGCTGGGCCTGGCCGACGACACCCGGCTGATGATCTTTGCCGGGCGCGGTTCGCGGGAGAAGAACCTGCACATCCTGCTGGAAACCGCGCGCCAGCTCGGCAAGCCGTACCACCTGTTGCTGGTGGGTTCGAGCATGCCGCAGCGGGTGCCGGACAACGTCACGGTGATCGACCGCTTCTGTTGTGCCAGCGAAGTGGCGCGCTACATGGCCAGTAGCGATGTGCTGCTGCATGCCGGCAATCAGGAGACGTTCGGCCTGGTGGCGCTCGAAGCCATGGCCAGCGGTATTCCGGTGATCGCCGCGCGTGCCGGTGCGTTACCGGAGCTGGTGCCGTTCTACACCGGGCGCCTGTGTCGGCCGCTCGACCCGAGGGCCATGGCGCATGCCGTGCGCGAGCTGTTCGAAGACGATCCGCGACTGCTCGGACAGCAGGCGCGCCAGCATGTCGAGGCGCACCATGCCTGGGATGCCGTAGTGGCGGGATTGCTCGCCCATTATCACGCGGTGCTCGGCACAGCGGACCTGCCGGTAGCCGTACATGGCTGAGACTGCTCTGACGCTGGTGCTGCACGACGTGGCCGCGGAAACCTGGCCGGACTACCGGCCCTTCGTCGAGGCGGTGGACGCCATCGGCGGTGTACCGATTACCTGGCTGGTGGTCCCGGACTTTCATCAGCGCAATCCGCTGGAGCGGCAGCCGGATTTTTGCCGGCTACTGGACCAGCGTGTGCAGCGTGGTGACGAACTGGTGCTGCACGGCTGCTACCACGCCGATCTCGAGCCCGCGCCGAAGACGCCGCGGGACTGGTTCATGCGCCGGGTGTACACCCATGAAGGCGAGTTCTATGGCCTTGGCGAACAGGCTGCCGGCGAACGGCTGGCGCATGGCCTGGAGTTGTTCCGGCGCCAGCAATGGCCGCTGCATGGTTTCGTCGCCCCCGCCTGGCTGATGAGCGAGGGCACCCGGCGTGTACTGGCCGGCAGCGGGCTAACCTATACCAGTGATCCAGGCCACCTTTACCTGCTGCCGGATTTCACTCCAATCGTCGCTCCTGGCTTGGTCTGGAGTGCTCGCAGCCCCTGGCGTCGTGGTGTGTCCTGGCTGGTCAGCGAACGCCAGTTGCGTCAGAGCCGTCAGGCGCCATTGCTGCGATTGGGCCTGCATCCGGTGGATATGCGCCACGAGTTCCCCCGCCGCTATTGGCTCGATGTGCTCGAGCGGCTGCTGCAGGACGGCAGGACACCGCTGACCAAGATCGACTGGCTGCGCCAGTACCGCCAGACGAGCGCCGTGGCATGAACCGGCGCTGGTGGTTGCTGGGCGGTGCCTTGCTCGCGGCGGCCATGGTGCCGCTTCTGCTTGGCGGCACCGGCCTGTTCGAACGACTGCGCCACTTTCCGGGTAGCCTGTTGGCCACCATGCTCGGCATGGTGCTGGTCGGCTGGAATCTGAATGCGCTGCGCCTGCGCCTGTTGCTCGGGCGTCGAAAGCTGGGCCAGCGCCGCGCATTCGGCATCGTCGTCGCCACCGAATTCGCCATCTGTGCGACGCCTGGAGGTGCCGGTGGGCCGCTGACCCTGATGGCGCTGCTCATGCGCCAGGGCGTGGCGCCGGCCAAGGGCACGGCGACTTATGCCGTGGAGCAGCTGAGCGATCTGCTGTTCTTCGCCTGTGCCCTGGTCGGCGTGCTGTTCTATGCACTGACCCACAAGTTCAACACGCATATTGCCAGTCTGCTGGGCTTCAGCGTCGCGCTATTGATCGGAGTGATGGTGCTGCTGGCGCTGCTCGGGCGTTTCCACCGGCAGGTATTTCTGCTCAATGGCTGGTTGGTTGGCCGGCTCGGCATGAAGCCGTCACGCAAGCGCCGTTGGGCACGCAAGGTGCTGGGCTTTCGAAATGCGCTGGTCGACTGTTTTCGCCTGCCGCGTCGTCTTTTGCTGGCGGTGTTCGGGTTGACCACGCTGCACTGGCTGCTGCGCTTCAGCGTGCTCTATCTGACGCTGCGTGGCCTGGGCGGCGAGCTGGCGTGGGCCTGGACCTTTCTCGTCCAGTTATTGGCGCTGACCGCCGGCCAACTGAGCCTGCTGCCCGGTGGGGCGGGTAGCGCCGAACTGGCGTCGGCCGCGCTGCTGACGCCGATGGTGGGCAAGTCGACGACGGCAGCGGCGATTCTGATCTGGCGCTTCGTGACCTATTACTTCTACCTCATCGTGGGCGCGCCGGTGTTCCTGCACCTGGCAGGGCGACCGTTGCTGCGCCGCCTGGTCCCTTCGCGCCATGCGTGAGCCGCTCTGTTCCGATGGCCGGGGGAAACTAACGTTTCGCACGGGCGGTCCACCCTATGTCACCAATGAGAAGCCAGGAGTTCGTCATGAGCAGTACTGAAGACAAAGTCAAGGGCAACACCAACGAAGCCGTCGGCAAGATCAAGCAAGGCGTGGGCGAGGCGACCGATAACGAGCGCATGAAGGGCGAAGGCCAGCGCCAGGAAGTGAAGGGCGAGGCCCAGCAGGTCAAGGGTGATGTGAAAGACACCCTGAAGAAGGGCATCGACAAGGCCTGATCTGCCGACGTTCTTGCGGCAGTACAAATGAAAATGCCCGCATCGCTGCGGGCATTTTTTTGTCTGGAATTGGCTGGCGATCAGCGCTCCAGATACTGCAGTTTGTCCTTCACGCCGTCCCACTCTTCGGCATCGGCCAGGGCGTCTTTCTTCTCGGTGATGTTCGGCCAGACTTCCGCCAGATCTGCGTTGAGCTCGATGAACTCCTGCTGATCCTCCGGTACCTCGTCTTCAGAGAAGATCGCCTGGGCCGGGCACTCCGGCTCGCACAGTGCGCAGTCGATGCACTCGTCCGGGTGAATCACCAGAAAGTTCGGGCCTTCGTAGAAGCAGTCCACCGGGCAGACTTCCACGCAATCGGTGTATTTGCACTTGATGCAGTTGTCGGTGACGACGAAGGTCATGTCTAGCTATCTCCTCAGGCGTGTCAGGTAGGCGTTACGGTGACGCCCCTGCGAGTAGGCGGCACAGGCAAATGCCGCTTATCAAAAAAATGCGCGCGATTCTAGCAGCTTTCGCGGCGTATCAAATGCGAGTTTTCAAGCTGTATAGCAGGTCCAGCGCCTGGCGCGGCGTCACATCATCGGGATTGATCCGTGCCAATTCCTCGAGCACCGGATGCGGCAGGCTGGCGAACAGGTCGCTCTGCATTGGCGGTGCCGGCTGGCCGGGCGCTATTCTCGGCGCTTCGTGGGGCAGGCTGGTGGTTTCCAGCCGCGACAGATGGTCGCGTGCACGCTGGATGACCTCGCCCGGCACGCCGGCCAGTTGCGCCACCGCCAGGCCGTAGCTCTGACTCGCCGGCCCTGGCAGCACATGGTGCAGGAAGACGATGCGCTCGTTGTGCTCGGTAGCGGAAAGGTGGACGTTGGCCACCACTGGCTCGCTTTCCGGCAGCACCGTCAGCTCGAAGTAGTGGGTGGCGAACAGCGTGAACGCGCGCAGCTTGGCCAGGTGCTCGGCAGCCGCCCAGGCCAGCGAGAGGCCATCGAAGGTACTGGTGCCGCGACCGACTTCGTCCATCAGCACCAGACTGCGATCACTGGCGTTGTGCAGGATATTCGCGGTTTCGCTCATTTCCACCATGAAGGTGGAGCGCCCGCCGGCGAGATCGTCCGATGAGCCGATGCGGGTGAAGATGCGGTCCACGAGCGACAGCTCGCAGGCGGCTGCCGGGACAAAGCTGCCGATCTGTGCCAGCAGCACGATCAGCGCGGTCTGGCGCATGTAGGTCGATTTACCACCCATGTTCGGCCCGGTGATGACCAGCATGCGGGTGGCGTCGTCGAGGCCCAGGTCGTTGGCGACGAAAGGCGTCTCCAATACCTGTTCGACCACCGGGTGGCGACCCTGCTCGATGCGCATGCACGGCTGCTCGACGAAGCGCGGACGATTGAGGTCAAGGTTCAGCGCACGCTCGGCGAGGTTGCTCAGCACGTCCAGCTCGGCCAGTGCGGCGGCGCTTTCCTGTAGTGGTGCCAGGTGGCCGATGAGCATTTCCAGCAGCTCGTCGTAGAGCAGTTTTTCGCGGGCGAGGGCGCGGCTCTTGGCCGACAGCGCCTTGTCCTCGAACTCCTTGAGCTCAGGGGTGATGAAGCGCTCGGCGCCCTTGAGCGTCTGCCGGCGGATGTAGTCGGCCGGCGCCGATTCGGCCTGTTTGCTCGGCAGCTCGATGAAGTAGCCGTGCACGCGGTTGTAGCCGACCTTGAGGTTGGCCAGTCCGGTACGCGCCTTCTCGCGGGTTTCCAGGTCCATCAGGTACTGTCCGGCGTTCTCGGAAAGCGACTGAAGTTCATCCAGCTCGGCGTCGTAGCCGGTCTTGAGTACGCCGCCGTCGCGGATCACCGCCGGCGGGTTGTCGATGATGGCGCGGGCCAGTAGTTCGGCCAGTTCTGGGTAGGTGCTGATGCTTTTCGCCAGTTCGAGCAGATGCGGTGCCACCAGGTCCTGCATGCCCGCCTGCAGTTGCGGTAGCGCCGCGAGGGCGTCACGCAGGCGCGCCAGATCGCGCGGGCGGGCATTGCGCAGGCCAATTCGGGCGAGGATGCGTTCCAGGTCGCCGATGTCCTTGAGCTGCGGCTGCAGCTGCTCGAAGCGGTAATGCTCGAGCAGGCAGGTGATCGAGTCCTGGCGCGCTTCGAGAGTCTCGCGGTTGCGCAGCGGGCGGTTCAGCCAGCGGGTCAGCAGGCGCGAGCCCATGGCGGTCTGGCAGCGGTCCATGACCGATTGCAGCGTGTTCTCGCGGCCGCCGGCCAGATTGACGTCCAGCTCGAGGTTGCGCCGGCTGGCGCCGTCGAGGATCACCGTGTCGTCGAGGCGCTCGTGACGCAGGCTGCGCAGGTGGGGCAGGGCGGTGCGCTGGGTTTCCTTGGCGTAGGCGAGCAGGCAGCCGGCGGCGCCGATGGCCAGCGTCAGGTTCTCGCAGCCGAAGCCCTTGAGGTCCTGAGTGGAGAACTGCTGGCAGAGGCTCTTGAATGCCGAATCGCGATCGAAATCCCAGGGCGCGCGACGGCGCACACCGCGGCGTTTCTCCAGCGGCAGGCCCTGCGCCCAGTCGTCCGGGATCAACAGTTCCGCCGGGCTCAGGCGCTCCAGTTCCGCGAGCAGGGTTTCCCAGCCCTTGAGTTCCTGCACGCTGAAGCGGCCGCTGGCGATGTCCAGCACCGACAGGCCGAACAGGCGCTCATCACCGACCACCGCAGCCAGCAGGTTGTCGCGACGCTCGTCGAGTAATGCCTCGTCGCTCACCGTGCCAGGGGTGATGATGCGCACCACCTGGCGTTCCACCGGCCCTTTGCTGGTCGCCGGATCGCCGATCTGCTCGCAGATCACCACCGACTCGCCAAGCTTCACCAGCCGCGCCAGATAACCCTCGGCGGAATGGAACGGAATGCCTGCCATCGGGATCGCCGTGCCCGCCGACTGCCCGCGTGCGGTCAGGGTGATGTCGAGCAGCGCGGCGGCTTTCTTGGCATCGTCGTAGAACAGCTCATAGAAGTCGCCCATGCGGTAGAACATCAGCTGGTCTGGATGCTCGCGCTTGAGTCTCCAATATTGCTGCATCATCGGCGTATGGGCGGAAAGGTCAGCGTTGGGCTTGGTCATCGGCTTGCGTGCGGTTCGTTGAGTGGCGGGGAAGGCTATCGGATGACGGTGCGGTCGGACCGTCCGCAGCCAGGTTCCCGCGGGAAAGCCGGCAAGGTTAACACGGGCCGAGCGGCTCGACAGGTGAGGGCGAGGACCGGTTCCCGCTTGGTCGGGTGTCGTTTGTCGGGCCGGGCGCGGAATGCGTTGACAAGCGAGCCGGTGCTGTTGGTAACTCTGGCCTGTCGACAGGTTGCCGGTGCGCCTTGTGCCTTGCGCGCGCCGGGCCTGCGACTCCCTCGATCATGCAGTCGCGCAGGCCCCCTCGGTGCCTGGTGCGGTAGCTTGCCTGATTGTCGCTCGTGCTTCGCCGTCTTGTGGATTGCAGCCCCGGCCATCCCGCCTCGGCGAATGCCTGTTCTACCCTCCTCGCGTCAGTTCTTCCTGCAGTAATGCTGGCGACCTCCCTTTTGGTCAAGTGAGCAGCAGACATGTCTCGACTACTCGGACTCGACGCCCTGCGCGGCGTTGCGGCGTTGTGCGTTGCCTATTCCCATCTGATCGCAAAAATGAAGCGTGACGGCCATTTCGATGGGCTGACCAGCGATCTGTTTCTTGTCAGCAAAACGGTACTGGATGTCGGCAAGACCAGCGTGCTGGTGCTGTTCGCCCTGAGCGGCTATTTCGTCGTTGCGGCGCTGTACAAGAGCCGCCATCGATACGAACGGCCGATCGCGGCGTTCGTCTATCAGCGCTTCTTCAGGCTGTTTCCCCTGTACTGGCTATCGCTGCTTCTCGGCGTGATGTTTCCCTGGGACGATCCGGCTCGGGTGTTCAGTCCGGCTGTCATCGCGATCAATGCGACGATGCTGCAAGGCTTCGTGTTTGTCGAAAACGTGATCGGTTTGTACTGGACGCTGCAAATAGAGCTGACCTTCTACGTGCTGTGCATTGTCATCTTCGCGCTGCGTCTGGGCGGCTCGGCCAGGCGCGATCTGCTGTTTCTGCTGGCCCAGTACGTCTTCACCCTGCTGCTCGCGTTCCTGCGCTACAAGCTGGAAATGAAGCTGCCGGTGGCTCTGCCGCTGATGCTGAGTGTGTGTTTTCTCGGCGCATTGTGGAAGGCCACGGATAACGGTCGCGCACCCGATACCGGGCATTACGCGCGCATCGCAGTGGGCCTGTTCTACCTGTTTCTGTTGCCGATCTGCGTGCTGGCCTACTCGCGCGATACCGGTATCGGGGAAACCTGGTATCGCTACTTCGTCAGCTATGCGGTGGGTGTTGCCCTCTTCATTGGCGCGACACGCATCAGTGGTAAGGGGCTGCGCTGGATCGCGCCGCTAGGCGGGATCGGCTATATCGTCTTCCTGTCTCATCCATCGGTATTCGCAATCGCCGAGCGGCTGGGCTTCGGCGCTGGAGCGCTGGCCATTCCCGGCCCGCTCTACATCGCGGTGATGCTGTTACTGGTGACGCTGTTCGGCTTCTTCGTCAAGCGAACCCTGGCAGATCCCATCCAGCGCTATGGTGATGCAGTGGTAAGCCGTCGCGGACGGAGCATCGGCGAGCGTGTCGTGCTGCCGGTTCGCCAGGATGCCTGATGGGCGACGCGTAACTCGACCATTGGCCATCCGGATGGCTGAACTCGGGAGCCCGCTGGTGTAGGGTATCGGCCACTTTCCTTTGGCTGGAGCCCTGATGAATCTCACCGAACTGGCCGCACAGCTGGGTGATGCGCTGCAACGACTGGGTGCGCAGGTCAGCACCGCGGAATCCTGCACCGGTGGTGGCATTGCCGAGGCCATCACCCGTATCGCCGGCAGCTCGGCCTGGTTCGAGGCCGGCTACATCACCTATTCCAATGCCCAGAAGACGCGCCAGCTCGGCGTACCGGCGGAGCTATTCGAGCAGGTCGGCGCGGTCAGTGCCGAAGTGGTGCAGGCCATGGCGCGGGGCGCGCAGCGCAACAGTGGTGCGCGCTTTGCGGTGGCTGTCAGCGGCATTGCCGGACCCGGCGGCGGCACGGCAGAAAAACCGGTTGGTACGGTCTGGATTGCCTGGGCCGATGACTCGCATGTGCAGGCCCAGCGCTATCTATTTACCGGTGACCGCGAGGCCGTACGTGAGCAGACGGTCGCGGCGGCTTTGCAAGGTTTGCTTGCGCTGGCGGTCGGAGAAAAACAGTTTCGGGGCTAGGCGAGTAAATTTGCCTATGTTCTAATACTGGCTACTTATACAGTTGTTGTGGCCTCCGGCCCTCTTGATCAAGTGAGGATTTGATGGACGAGAACAAGAAGCGCGCCTTGGCTGCAGCCCTGGGCCAGATCGAAAAGCAGTTCGGCAAGGGTGCAGTGATGCGCATGGGCGATCATGATCGCCAGGCCATTCCGGCCATCTCTACCGGCTCGCTGGGCCTGGATATCGCGCTTGGAATTGGCGGCCTGCCCAAGGGCCGTATCGTCGAGATCTACGGTCCGGAATCCTCCGGTAAGACCACTCTGACCCTGTCGGTAATCGCTGAAGCGCAGAAGATGGGCGCCACCTGTGCCTTCGTCGACGCCGAACACGCGCTGGACCCGGACTATGCCGGCAAGTTGGGCGTGAATGTCGACGACCTGCTGGTTTCGCAGCCGGACACCGGCGAGCAGGCGCTGGAAATCACCGACATGCTGGTGCGCTCCAACGCGGTTGACGTGATCATCGTCGACTCCGTGGCGGCACTGGTACCCAAGGCCGAGATCGAAGGCGAGATGGGCGACACGCACGTCGGCCTGCAGGATGCAGTATTAGCCACTGCGGCATAGTTTAGGTTCACTTAGGAGGTATCCCTTTCTCATTAGGGAAACGCCCTAAGCTAATCAGTAAGACCCGATTAATTATTAATTTAAATGGTCATCAAGAATGGATCAGGCAAAAAGCAAGGCGTTAGAAGCGGCTCTTTCTCAAATTGAGAAGCAGTTTGGTAAGGGTTCCATCATGCGGCTGGGCTCCGACCGCACTATGGATATAGATGTTATATCGACTGGCTCACTCGGCTTGGACATCGCCTTGGGGGTGGGTGGGTTGCCGCGCGGCCGTATCGTTGAAATCTATGGGCCGGAGTCTTCTGGTAAAACCACGCTTACGCTGTCGGTGATTGCTGAAGCGCAACGTCAAGGTTTGACTTGTGCATTTGTCGATGCTGAGCACGCGCTTGATCCGATCTACGCAGCCAAGCTCGGCGTTAATATTGATGAGCTCCTGTGCTCACAGCCTGACACTGGTGAACAGGCACTTGAAATCGTAGACATCTTGACGCGTTCTGGGGCAGTCAATCTTATTGTCGTTGACTCTGTTGCTGCTCTTGTTCCGAAGGCTGAAATTGAAGGTGAAATTGGGGATTCCCATGTAGGCCTTGCCGCCCGAATGATGTCGCAGGCGATGAGGAAGATCACTGGTAACCTGAAGAACTCCAATACTATGTGTATCTTCATTAACCAGATTCGTATGAAGATCGGTGTGATGTTTGGCAGTCCTGAAACTACCACTGGTGGTAATGCCCTGAAGTTCTACGCCTCGGTGCGACTGGATATCCGCCGTACCGGCGCGGTCAAGGAAGGCGACGAAGTAGTAGGCAGCGAAACCCGTGTGAAAGTAGTCAAGAACAAAGTTGCTGCTCCATTCAGGCAAGCAGAGTTCCAGATCGTTTACGGTCAGGGTATTAGCAAGGCCGGTGAGATTGTTGACCTCGCTGTTGCTAACAACTTTGTTGAAAAGTCCGGCGCTTGGTACTCCTTCGAAGGTAACAAGATCGGCCAAGGTAAGGCTAACACCATGAAGTGGCTGCTGGACAACAAGCAAACCATGGACAAACTGGAAAGTCTGATCCGCGACAAGCTGATGTCCAAGCCGCAGACTGAAACCTCTGCCAACCTCGCTGCCTTAGAAGAGCCGGCTGACGAATATTGATATCTCGTAGCGGTTTAAGGTCGCTGATGACAATCGATAGTTAAGCTTCTACCCCATATAAAGCCTAGCCTCCCCAGCTAGGCTTTATACTTGATGCCACATCAGGTTCCTTTCCGATCAAGGTTACTTACAGGTTCGCTTCCCACTCAGCTACTCTCCATAATTATCTTCAAATTCTTTTTTAATCAAAACAGCTTTCCCCTCCTCAATCAAAAACGGATACCCTCGTCCTAGGGTGAACCTGGAGAAGACTTTCGGTTTCTGGTGAAATACGTCGATCCCTATGCCTTGCAAAGTTAAATAGCGCTACCGCTAGTTCTTGGGAGATTTCTCAAGGTTGCTCTTCAGTTCTTCCGGCAAACGGTTGTAACGCAGCGTGCTCACGCTTCCATCATCCCGTTTGACCTGATAGGCCACACCGGTTTGACCAGTGACCTGTTGTACGCCACCACCGGTGAAGTAACCGATTGCGGCTCCAGCCAGGGCGCCGATAGGACCGCCGGTTGCGCCGCCCAGAAGCACACCGACACCGCTGCCAAATACTTCACCCACGCGATTGTCCGGGCCGGTGCCTATGATTTCGGCTGCGTGAGCCATTGGCGCTAGCAGTACAAGGCTAAGCAGTAGTTTTTTCATGAGCCTCTTCTCCAGATCGATTGATTAAGGCCTGCTGGCCGTCGGATACAGTCTCTCGCTAATGATTCGCCGCAAGAATCATCAGTTTGCGGATTACTTAATTTCATCTAAGGAAATTATTGGTCTGAGCGAATGCCTGATTCCGGGCGGAATCAGGCATGTGCCGAGTTTGTTCTGTGCGGTCAAAGCCCCAGTTCGCTAAGGCCAGGGTGATCGTCCGGACGGCGGCCTTGGGGCCAATGGAATAGGCGTTCGCTGGTCTGGATCGGCAAGTCGTTGATGCTGGCATGTCGGGTTTGCATCAAGCCTTGCGCGTCAAATTCCCAGTTTTCATTACCGTAGGAACGAAACCACTGCCCACTGTCGTCATGCCATTCGTAAGCGAAGCGCACCGCGATGCGATTACCCTGGAAGGCCCAGAGCTCCTTGATCAGACGGTAGTCGTGCTCACGGGCCCATTTACGCGTCAGAAACGCTCGGATCTGTTCACGCCCCTGGGGGAATTCGCTTCTGTTACGCCAGCGACTGTCGACGGTATAGGCCAGCGCGACGCGGTCGGGATCGCGCGTATTCCAGCCGTCTTCGGCCAGGCGCACTTTTTGCGTCGCGCTGGCAAGATCAAACGGTGGATAGGGCGGGCGTGCATTCTCTGTCATGGATAGCTTCTCGCTAGTGGGTTAAAGCATCGTAAGTTCAGCCTGCGTCTACAGGTCGAGTACCAGGGGGTGGGGGCCCGTTGCAGTGGCAGCCGGCACGGCACAGCAGAGCAGGGCATGACCATCGGCAGGCTGTTCAGGTGGTTGATGCAGATAAGTCACAGCGCCGCTCAGCACTGGGGTCTTGCAAGTCCCGCAGTTGCCGCTTCGGCAGCTGAATTCAGGGCTCAGGCCACGTGATTCGGCTAGCTCAAGCAAGCTGCCACTGTTTGGTGTCCAGCGGGCTTCCTTGCCCGAGCGCTGAAATAGCACGGGCACGGCAACCGTTGCTGGCGACAATGTCGGGGCGCTATTCAGTGCGTCCCCTGAGCGGCGCAGGCTGGCGGGACCAAAACTTTCGGCATGAATCCGTTGATCGCTGATATTCAGCTCGCGCAAGCCATCATAGAGGTTCTGGGTGAAGGCCCCTGGCCCGCATAGATAGAAGTCGTAATCATCCCAAGGCAACCAGGCTTTGAGCAGCGCGACATCTACATGCCCGGCCAGGTCATAGTCATGCTCCAGGCGGGCTGTTGCTTCGGGCTGGCTAAGTACGCGGAGCATGTGCAGCGGTGTGTCGCCCGGTTGCAGCAAGTCGGCCAGTTCTTCACGAAAGATCAGCTCACTTGCACTACGAGCAGCTTGAATCAGCCATACGGTGCGATGTCGGCGTAGACGGCGGTTCTGATAGAGTGTTTCACGCAGCATCGACAGCAGGGGAGTAATGCCTATCCCCGCAGCGAGCAGCACCAGGGGGCGGCGTTGTTCGGTATCCAGGCGCAAATGTCCTTGGGCCGCTCGCCCTTCAAGCAGGCTGCCGACCTGCAGATGCTCATGCAGATAGGTCGATGCCTGCCCTTCGCGCTTGACGCTGATGCGCATGAATCGATCGGAGGGTGCGCTTGACAGGCTGTAGGTACGGATTAGCGGCCTAGGCTGCCCGGTGAGATTGAGCCGCAGCGCCATGTGCTGGCCTGCAATGAAGCTGGGCATTCCAGCCCCATCGCTCGGCTCAAGATAAAGGGAACGTACGCTGGGACTTTCTTCGACAATCCTCACCACTTGCCAGGGTCGCCATTGCTGCTGCAAGTCCATGGCCGCCAGGCGAGCCTGGGCTTCTGCCCAGGAGCCGGTCATCAGGCTGTTGGGTGAGTAGTCCGCGAAGTGCCAGCGCAGATGTAGTGACGCCGGACGGCGCACGACCTGCTCAACTTGCACATGCCATAACCGCTCGGCGCCCTGAAACGCCTGCACCTCTTGCCCTTCCAAGACCAGTTCGGTGGTTCCGCTGAGCTGGAGCAGGTCACCGCTGCTGAAATCGATAAAGAGCAGGCCAGCGCGCGGGTTGAGTAGCAGATTGCCGAGGGTGTTGAAGTGCAGGTTACCGGCAAAGTCTGGAATGCTTAGACGGTTGCCTTCAACGCGAACAAATCCGGCCTGACCGCCACGGTGTGATACATCCACGGCCAATTGGCCATTGGCCTGCTCGATATAGCTGGCGACGAAGAAGGTATCGGCTCGACTAATCATCGCCTGGTCAGCAGGACTGAGCTGGTTTGCGCGCTCGACCGGCAGTTCTTCGTGGGGCTTGGCCTTGGCTGCTTGCAGCTGGCGTAGCTGGATATATTGCGGGCAGTTACCAAAGCTCTGCTCGACCACAATCTCCAGATGATCATGCTCGCGTCTGATAATCCGGCCATTGACTCGGTTGCGGCGACGGCTGTGCAGTTCAATACCCAGCAGGCCAATGGCTTTGCCCGCAGTCAAACCGCTGCTGCATGGGTCGTCCGCATCCAGATGGGTTTCCAGGCGCAGTGTCTGCGCTGTGGGGGAGTGGGCGAACCCGGGCTCGCCAGCCAGTATGCCGGCCCAAGGAAGTCCCTCGGGAGAGACTGTGCCCATAAGGATAAAGGGCAATTGCTGGTAGAAGGCGCGGTGTTGCTCCGGCAGGTGGTCGCGGATCACCTTGCGGCCGAAAACCTCCATTTGTTCGGCCACGCCGACCCGGGCCTGCAACTGCTTTTCTCCAAGATGCCAAGGTGAGGGGGTATTGGCGTCTGACATGGCCATGGCTCCAGGCGTTAAGGCTGGCCCCATGGAGCGGGGCCAGTGAGGTATCAGGCGCTTTGCAAGCCTACAGCTGTGCGTTGCATGGGCACGAATCCCGGCAGCGCCTCGATACGCTGCAGCCAGCTGCGTAGGTGAGGGTAATCACTCAGGTCCACGTTTCCTTCAGGGGCATGGGCAATATAGGAGTAGCAGGCCACGTCAGCGATGCTCGGATGGTCGCCGACCAGGAATGGGCTAGCAGCCAGTTCCTGCTCAATCACCTTGAGTAGTGCATGGGCGCGCGCAATGGTCGATTCAGCGTCATAGGGCGCGCCGAACACGGTAATCAAACGTGCAGTTGCAGGGCCTGAGGCCAGAGGGCCGGCCGCCACTGACAGCCAACGTTGCACCTTGGCGGCGGTAAGGGGGTCTTCCGGCAGCCAACGGCCGCTGTCGTCATACTTCTTGGCCAGATAGACGAGGATGGCATTGGAGTCGCTGAGCACTGTGCCGTTGTGGTCGATTACCGGCACCTGGCCAAAAGGGTTCATGGCGAGAAATTCGGGTTGTTTGTGCGCCCCCTTGGCCAGGTCGACGAAAACCAACTCTGCCGGTACATCGAGCAGTGAAAGCATCAGCTCGACACGATGAGCGTGGCCCGAGAGAGGGTGACGGAACAGTTTGATGGTGTCTGACATGATGAGCTCCAGATAGTCCTAGGGAATGACTCAGGCGGTGGCGTAGGCCAACGGATATCGCGCTGATGGGCGCATCATGCTGTCGGTTGAAGACTTTAAGAATCGTCAGAAATGGCAATCCTTTATTTCAATAAGTGAAATAAAGCCGCTTCGCTAATGGCGGGGTGCTGACGCAGCCGTGCGACTACGAAGTCGATAAAGCTGCGGACTCGCTCGGTTGCCCGTCGCCCTTCGCGGTAGACCAGGTGGATATCCAGATCGGCAGGGGCATATGGGGCAAGTACGCTGCGCAGTTGCTTCGTGCCGAGCTGTTCATGCACCTGATAGGCCATGCAGCGAGCCAGCCCAGAACCTTGACACGCGGCGATAATGGCTGCCTGACTGGTTGTACAGTGCAGTCTCGGCGCGATACGCACGCTTAAAGGTTGGTCGTCCTGGCGGAAAGTCCATTCCGATGTCTGCGCATCGCTACTGGTGTGGATGATCGAGTGAGTCCGCAGCTCAGAAGGGTGTTGCGGTTCACCATGAGCGAGCAGATACGCTGGGCTGGTACAAATAACGGGGCGAGAGCTGCCGACCTTGAACGCGAACAGGGATGAGTCGGGCAGGGGGCCGATAGCCACCGCCACATCCACGCCTTCTTCATGCAGGTTGGGGCAATGTTCCTGGTACTGCACGCAAATCTGCACCTGAGGGTACTGCGTCAGGTATTCAAGCAGGACGGGAGTGAACAGAAATTGGCCAAACAGCAGGGGCATGCTCAGATTGATGCGTCCACACACGTTGTGGTGCAGCCCTCTGGCAGACGCTTCTGCGGCCCAGACCTCGCCAAGGATGCGCTGGCTGTCATGCCGGAATTGTTCGCCGGCCGCTGTCAGGGTCACGCCTTGGGTGCTGCGCTGGAGCAATGGGATACCCAGGCGGTTTTCCAGGGCGTCCACGGCCCTGGTCACGGTGGCCGATGACAGGTGCAGATGCTTGGCCGCAGCAGCCAGGCTGAGTGTCTCGGCCACGGCCAGAAACACCTTCATCTGCTGATAACGGTTCATTTCAGGCGTCCTGCACCGGGTTGAGTGCCGGGTTCTGTTGCAGGGTGCTGGTGCAGAAATCGACAAAAGTGCGAAGCTTGGCCGATAGCTTGCGCCCGCCTTGGTAGACCACATGGATAGGCAGCAATGGCAGCTCATAGTCGGCCAGCACGATTTCCAGCTCGCCAGCCTCGACTTGCCGGGCAATCTGGTATGACAGTACGCGAGTCAGTCCCCAACCGGCGCATGCAGCACGGATCGCTGCCTGATTGGCCGAGACCACCAGCCGCGGTTGTGGCCTGACCGTGATCGCACCTTCAGGCCCCATAAATTGCCAGTCGCTGACCAGCGTGCTGCTCGCGGCCAGAACCACTGAGGCGTCACGCAGATCATTGGGATGTTGCGGGCGGCCGTATTCGGCCAGAAAGCCGGGGGAGGCGCAGATAACCCGACGCACTGAACCGACCTTAACCCGGTGCAGATTGTTCTCGGGCAGGTCTCCAATGCGAATGGCCACATCGATATCTTCTTCCGCCATATTGACCACACGATCGACCAGCAGCGCCTTGGCCTGGACCTGCGGATACTGAGCAAGGTAATCCACCAGCAGCGGTGTCACGAACAGTTCGCCGAACAGTACGGGAGCGGTCACGTTCAATTGCCCACGGGCAACCGCATGACTGCCGGCCGCTGACTCTTCGGCCTCTTCCAGCTCGGCCAGAATCCGCCGGCAGTCTGCCAGATAGCGCTGACCGGCCTCAGTGATATGCAGGCTGCGGGTTGTTCTGGCGAGCAATCGAGTCCCGATGCGTTCCTCAAGAGCCGCCACGGCACGGGTCACACTGGGGGCAGACATGTTCAGCCGCCGCGCGGCTGAGGCAAAACTCTGCTCATCGGCTACCGCGACAAAGACCTGCATTTCCTGAAAGCGATCCACGTTCGGCTCCTGTTCCATGTCCGCAGAGTCTTTAGCTTATTGCAAAAACTGAAATAAACGCAGGTCCAGGATGTGGTTCGGTGTGTTTTATGAAATTTTCAGGGGCAACAAGCGCATTACGGCGTGCAATGCATGCCAGGCTATGGCTGCAACTGCGCCAGGCTTAACTGAGCCCCTGCCATCCGCTGCAGCAGGGTGCGCCAGGCGGGCAGCAGAGCGGCATCGGCCACTGCCCGCAGCGTTTCACCTTCTGGCTTGTAGAGGTGGCGGGCATCGAATGCAAACTGGATACGCAGATCCTGGCGTTGCAGCACAGGGGTCAGGTCAGCGTCCAGATTATCCAGAACCAGCCCCTCGTGCTGCGGGGTAGGCCAATAGGCCAGCACCATATGCGCCTGGCCATTGCCGGCTAGGGTGGTGTACAGCAAACGCAGATGCTCAGGTGCGACGCCCAATAGGCGAAGGGTGAAGTACTTGGCCAGAGCAAAGTCTTCACAGTCACCTGCACCTCGCTCAAGGGTTTCTTCAGGTGAGGCCCAGTAATCGCTGACGCCCCACAGATCGATATCTTCTGCGTAGCGGACATGGGTATTGAAAAAACGATTGACCTGCTGAAGTTGCTGCGATTCGGAGGCCCCCGCCAAGTCGTGCATCAGCTTGTGCCAAGCCTGCAGGCGTTCGGCGGAGCTGTGTTCGCCCCTCGCCATGTCGCCCCCTGCATGGGCAAGTGTCCAACTCTGCATGTGCAAAAGCAGTAGCAGGGCAAGCACGCGTGGCAGTTGCAGGAAATGGGGCGAGAGCTTTGGCAAGAAAGGCTCCTTAGGACAGGGCGGTATTGAGCCGGCGTGCCGCTGCACCTTACTGCTCGTGTTGCTGTGGGATCAAGCGACGTTCGTCGGTCAAGGTGACGAGAAAACTGCTGGCTGTAACAAAGGTACACGCTGGGTAACCGTCCGCCGAACCCATCTCCCCGCTTCTTCCCGATAACGGCATGGTGTCCACCTATTTTTGGTGGACACCATTTCAAGCCACTTTCTGGAGGGTTTCGTGTCTCGACAGCGCCGTACATTCCCCAAGGCTTTCAAGGCCCAAGTCATCGAAGAGTGCGCCCAGTCCGGGGCTTCCGTCGCCGGCGTGGCGCTCAGTCACGGGCTCAATGCCAACCTGGTGCATAAATGGATTCGCAAGCAGCGCGAGCCGCTACCGGTCGTGTCTGCACGCTTTGTCCCGGTGCCGCTCGGCTTTCTGCCTGCCGGGCGTACCGGCTCCGAGGAGCTGACGATACGAATCGAAATTCCCTACCACGCCGGCAGTCTGTCGGTGCACTGGCCGGTGGAGGACGGCGAGGGCTGTGCACGTTTGCTTCGCGGGCTGCTCGCATGATCCGCATCGAACGCATCTGGCTGGCCACCGAGCCACTGGACATGCGCGCCGGCACTGAAACAGCCCTGGCGCGGGTTGTTCAGGTGTTCGGTGCGGCGCAGCCGCACACGGCTTACCTGTTCACCAACAAGCGCGCTAACCGGATGAAAGTGCTGGTGCACGACGGCTTCGGTGTCTGGCTCGCGGCCCGCCGCCTTAACGAGGGCGGCTTCGTTTGGCCCGGTCGCGAGCAGGGCACGCAGCGCGAGCTGAACCCCGAGCAGTTGCAAGCGCTGGTGGTCGGCCTGCCTTGGAAACGGCTGGGGCAGGACGCCGCGATCAGCCTGCTGTAACACCCGCATCGGCTATCAACCATCGCTGCGCGGCAATTCACCGAACGCCTTATCGTCAGGTAAGGACGGGGCCGTCACAATCGGCCACATGCCCTCGACGACCTTCGACCATCTGACCCCCGAGCAACTGCGCGAACTGGCCGCGCAGTTGGCCGAGCGTGTCGTCCACCTTGATCAGCAGGTATCCGGTCTCAGCCAGCAGGTTCACTTCCACAAGACCCGCAACGAGCAGTTGGCCCACGAGATCGCGATCCTCAAGCGTCACAAGTTCGCCAAGCGAAGTGAGCAACTGAGCCCCGATCAGATCAGCCTGCTTGATGAACTGCTCGACACCGATATCGCCGCTATCGAGGCAGAACTGAAAGCCGTAAATCCCCCAGCGGCCCAGGGCGAACCCCGCCAGCAGCCCAAGCGTGCGCCGCTACCGGCCCAGTTTCCGCGCACCCTGATCCATCACGAGCCGGACAACACCCAGTGTGCCTGCGGCTGCCAGCTCAAGCGGATCGGCGAGGACGTCAGCGAAAAGCTCGACTACACGCCGGGCACCTTCACGGTGGAACGGCACATCCGTGGCAAGTGGGTCTGCGACCAGTGTGAGACGCTGATCCAGGCACCGGTGCCAGCTCAGGTGATCGACAAGGGCATCCCCACTGCCGGCCTGCTGGCTCATGTCATGGTGGCCAAATACGCCGACCATCTGCCGCTGTACCGGCAAGAGAAGATCTTTGGCCGTGCGGGTCTACCTATCGCGCGCTCGACATTGGCACAGTGGGTCGGACAAACCGGCGTGCAGCTCCAGCCGCTGGTCGACGCCTTGCGCGAAGCGGTACTGGCGCAAGGTGTGATTCACGCCGACGAAACCCCGGTGCAGATGCTGGCCCCAGGCGAGAAGAAAACCCATCGGGCTTACGTTTGGGCTTACTGCACCACGCCCTTCGCCGACCTGAAGGCGGTGGTCTACGACTTCAGCCCGAGCCGCGCTGGCGAACACGCACGTAACTTCCTCGGCTCCTGGGGCGGCAAGCTGGTCTGTGATGATTTTGCGGGCTACAAGGCCAGCTTCGAGCAAGGCATCACCGAAATCGGCTGCATGGCCCACGCCCGGCGCAAGTTCTTCGACCTGCACGTAGCTAACAAAAGCCAGTTGGCCGAGCAGGCGCTGCACTCGATCGCCGGCCTCTATGAAATCGAACGGCAGGCGCGTGACTTGAGTGCTGAGGATCGGTGGCGGATACGGCAGGGAAAAACCTCGCCGATCCTCAACGCGCTGCATAAATGGATGCTGGCCCAGCGCGACCTGGTGCCTGATGGATCAGCGACCGCCAAGGCACTCGACTACAGCCTTAAACGCTGGAAAGCGCTGACGCGCTACCTGGATGACGGCGCCGTGCCCATCGACAACAATCGGGTCGAGAACCAGATCCGGCCTTGGGCGCTTGGACGCTCGAACTGGCTGTTTGCCGGCTCGCTACGCAGCGGCAAACGGGCGGCGGCGATCATGAGCCTGATCCAGTCGGCGCGCCTTAACGGTCACGACCCGTATGCCTATCTGAGAGATGTGCTGATGCGCCTGCCGACGCAACGGGCGAGCGAGATCGGCCAACTGCTCCCACATCAGTGGATGCCTGCCTGAGGCAAGCAAATAACGACAGCGGTGTATCACCCCAAACAGCCTACCCGTAATAGTCTCGCACTGATTTTTATGCGTGCAGCGTGTGATACAGAGCAGGCGTGCAGCATGTGATACAGCCTACCCGTGCACCGTGTGATACAGCTTGGGAAGGTGACTTGGCTAGACGCTTACGGCCAGTCATCTGAGTGATGTAAGACAACTTAAGAGGATTACATCATGAAAACCTTAATCACCATGACCGCTCTGGCCACTCTGCTGGTGGGCTTTGGCACTGCGGCTCAGGCTTCGGAAAATCTATCGCCCTGGTCCGCTCAGGCCCCGCAACTGCTGCTCGCCGAAGGCGGTAGTGAGCGGGTTATGCGCAATCAACAACGCCTGCAGGCATTGGCTGCGCAACGTGGTCGGAGCGAAGAGGGCCAGCGTTTTGTCCAGCTGATCGAAGAGCAACCGACTGCTGCCGGCAGCCTGGACGACACGCTGGATGCGCAGCAGAGCCAACCTGAACCAAGCTACAAATCGCCCATCCTGCGTGACCGTGCCATCTATGGTAGCCAGCATTGATGGGGGGGCTGTCTGTTGGAGGAGGGGCCGACCACGCTGGCTTCTTTATCCCTGGGCACAAGGAGGTGCCAACCCATTGTTGCGTCTTGGCCGGAGTCGGCATTCCTTTGACCGGGAGGGCAGTCTATGGCCGAGTCGTATCGAGGCGCCTGCCATTGTGGGCTGGTGCGTTTTGAAGTCAGTTGCATGCCCACAGAGGTGTTGAGGTGCCATTGCGCTTACTGCCGACGTAAAGGTGTGTTGTGGCATGCCATCACCGAAGCTCAGTTGTGCATACGCTCAGGTAAGGAGCATTTGCGTGAGTATCGCTTCGGCACGCTGAAGGCCAGGCATTACTTTTGCCAGGGGTGTGGTGTGAGTACCTTCAGCCGCCCGGCAGTGTTGCCCGAGTCCTGGGTGGTGAACTTGATGTGTGTGGATGATCTGCAGTTACAACGAATCGAGAACACGAACTCAACAGTGCTCCACTAGGCTGCAGTGGGGTGTGGTTTGCTGGCTGGCCAGAGATGAGCGTTTTAGGGGTTGCTTCCTAGGCTTTACGGGAGGGGCCGGTCTGTTCTGAGAGGGATTATTGATGCTGTCTTTTCTAAGTGGCTGGCGAAAGCATACGCTGCCTGTGCCTGACGAGCAGGAAGCGGCTGGCGCCTTGATCAGTTCCTTGCTGCTGATGGCCTGGTTTGTCGAGGCCAGAGACCCCTATACCGGCGGCCATCTGTGGCGGGGGG
>NZ_AOFQ01000003.1 GCF_000495915.1 Stutzerimonas chloritidismutans AW-1 | reverse complement strand
GGGCGAAGTCCGCCGGGGGGGGAGCCACTTCCGCTGGTGTCGGCTTGTACACGGTCCACTGATCACCCACGTTCTTCTTGTAGCGGACCTCGTTCTTCTCTACGTCGAACTCGTAGAACGGGTACACCTCGCGCAGGTTGTAGAACGCGGCAGGTTGCGAAGAAAAGGATGTCGGCGACCAGATAGCCGCTGTTGAATTTCAACGGGATCAGACCATACATAGGCTCCATTCCCGGCTTCTCGGCGCGGAAGCGGTACTGGCCGAAGCTGGTGGCCTTGTAGGTCTTGCTGACGGGGTTCTTCAGCACTAGCGGCGCGTCCTGGTTGATCTTGATTGCCAGGTCCGGATCGGTGGAGCGCAGCGAAGTGGTGGCGTTGCAGGCCGAAAGCAGTGTGGCAGCAACGGCTACGGCAAGAATGTGTTGGCGTTCATCTGTAATTCCCTGTTGTCCATCAAAAATCGACAGCTCTCATCCAGCCGGCTCGACCGGGCTGTTTGCCATCCATTGCGGCGCGCACTATAGGGCATCTATGAATAATGGCCAACCGCCACCCTTACGGACAATTTGCTTTCTTGATTGCAGTCAGGCGCGAGAGAAAAGCCAGCGCCGGCCTCTATAATCTCCGGCCGGCCATGCGCGCCGCCGAGCAAACGAGCGCAACGCGAGTCGTACAAAGAAGACTGATCAGCAAAGGTGTCGATCATGGCCAAGACCGGGGGCAAGCAGTTCAAATCCATCAGGCTCGAACGTCTGGCGCGCTTCCTCGACTGGGCAACGGCGCGATATCCGGAATTCACCGCGAAGAAGCATCACCAGGAAAAGTGGTTCACCCCGTACGTCGGCTACCCCATCGTCGGCTTGGCTCGCGCGGCCAAGGCATTCTGGCTGGGGCTGCATGGGCAGGCGGTGGAAGAACTACTGGCCGCGCCTGCTGCAGACGAGTTGCTCGATCGGGTCGTCAGCCGTGATCTCGGCGAGATCCACTGCAGCGTGGATGTGTTCGGCAGCGAGAAGACCTTCAGCCTGGGCTCGCCGGTCCATCTGCTGGAGCCGGACTGGGCGCTGCGTCTGGACGATAGCGCGCGGCGCGACGATTTCGCCGACAACCTGAAACAGGCCGTACAGCGTTATGTGCGCAATCGGCTACAGGTGCTCGAACGGCCCTTCGCCGAAATGGACGAGGACGAGCGGCAGCGGTGCCTGGCACGCATCCGCCCGGAACTGCCACGGGTTGATGAATTTCTGCCGCATGCCATCGCCACCCTCAACGAGATTCGCCATGAGCTGCGCTACGTGGTGGCCTTGCAGCGCGGCAATCTCACCCTCGAATTGCAGCGGCGGGTTCCTTCCGGCCAGGATCATCTGCTCAGCGTGGCGGAAGTCGAGGCGTGGAAGCGCCAGGATCGCGACGAGCTGCAGGCCACCTTCGAGCGCATGCTCGAGCTCGCCGGCGATTTCGATCTGCAACTGCTTGGGCACAAGCGTCTTACCGAGCTCATCGCCCTGGAACCCGGCCGCATGCGCAAGGCGATTCGCGCCGCCCGCCGCGAGCACGAGGAAAAAATGGCGTTTGCCGTGCTGCTGGAGAACAACCCGCGCTTCGTCCACTACCACAAGCTCTACCCGGCCCGGCGCCTGACGCGACGCTGGACCGCCCTGCTCGGCCCGACCAACAGCGGCAAGACGCACCGTTCCATCGAGGCGATGGCTGCGGCCGAGCACGGCATCTACCTGTCGCCGCTGCGCCTGATGGCGCTGGAAAACCAGGAGCGCATTGAGACGATGGGCGTGCGCTGCTCACTTGTAACCGGCGAGGAAGAAATCATCCGCGAAGGCGCCACACACTTCTGCTGCACCGTGGAGGAGTTCGCGCGTTTCCGCCATCAGCATTGGGATGTGGTGGTGGTCGACGAGGTACAGATGATGGCCGACTCGCAACGTGGCTGGGCCTGGGTCGATGCACTGGTCAGCGCCCATACGCCGCAACTGATGATGACCGGGCCAGCGCTGATCGAACCCTCCTTGCGCACGCTTTGCGATCTGTGCGAGGACAAGCTGGTGGTGCAACGCACCAAGCGCCTGTCCCCGGCTGAAGTCGCCCGCCACGCCACGACGCTGGAACGGCTGGAACCCGGCTCGCTGCTGGTGGCGTTCAGCCGCAAGCTGGTGCTGGAGCTCAAGGGCATGCTCGAAAGCGCCGGCAAAAGCGTCTCGGTGGTCTACGGTGCGCTCTCGCCCGAGGTCCGACGCGAGCAGGCCCGGCGCTTCCGCGAGGGCGAGGCGGACATCATGGTCGCTACCGATGCGGTCGGCATGGGCCTCAACCTGCCGGCGCACACGCTGTGTTTCTATACCGATGAGAAATTCGACGGCATCCAGAATCGCCAGCTCAAGGTGCAGGAGGTCAAGCAGATCGGCGGCCGCGCCGGGCGCTTCGGTCACCACGACAGCGGCGAGATCACTGCGCTGGACCCGCAGACGCTCAAGTCCATCCGCCGCCTGTTCAACAGCCCGGACGCGCCGGTGGACCTGAGTCAGTTCCAGGTGCGCCCTTCCATCGATCACCTGTCCGCCATTTCCGAACTGATGGGCGAGCCAAGCCTGCTGCGGTCCTGGCTGACCTTCAACCGCAATATCAACTACGGCGAGGCATTCATCTCGGTACTGCCGGACGAACTGGCCGAATGGATCGAGCTGATCGACGATCCGAAGATTCCGCTCTGGCTGCGCTGGACGTTCGCCTGCACGCCGATCCGCGGCGGCTTCGACAGTCCGGCCAGTCAACATGCCCAGCGCTGGATCAAGCGAGTCGCCGAAGGCCACGCCATCCCGATGCCCAAGCTGCTGCTCGGCAGCGACCTGTCCAGCCTGGAAAGTACCCTGCATGTGGTGGAAACTTACCTGCATCTGGCCCGCAGCCTGCCCGAGCATTTTCCCGAGCACGACGACGGTGAAGACGCGCGCAAGCTGCTCAACGACGCCATCACCCGTGAACTGTCACGCCAGCGCAAACCGCGGGCTGCACGACGCGGCGGCGGCCGCAAGGCCGGGCGACGACGCTGAGAATATCCACCAACCACGTTCCAGCCAGGCCGGCCGCTCTATAATCGCCGCTTTGCTGCCGAGCGCGAGCCTGCCATGCCGATCAAGTACGCCCGTCGTCTGACCGATCGCCGACGGTCCGCCCATAGCAATCGTCAGCTCGGCCTGTGCCTCGCGTTTGTCGCGGGTGCCGCCAATGCCGGCGGGTTCATCGCCGTCCAGCAGTACACCTCGCACATGACCGGTATCGTTTCGGCAATGGCCGACAACCTGGCCCTCGGTGCCACCGATCTGGCGCTGGCAGGCTTCGGTGCATTGCTCTCGTTCGTTCTTGGTGCCATGTGCTCGACGCTGATGATCAATTTCTCGCGACGTCGCCGTCTGCATAGCCAGTACGCGCTACCGCTGGCGCTGGAAGCCGCGCTGTTGCTGCTGTTCGGTATCCTCGGCGCGCGCCTGATGACGGTTCCGGGTTTCTTCGTGCCGCTGACCGTGGTCCTGCTGTGCTTCATCATGGGCCTGCAGAACGCGATCATCACCAAACTCTCCAATGCCGAAGTGCGCACCACCCATATCACCGGCATGGTGACCGACATCGGCATCGAGCTGGGCAGGCTGATCTACTTCAACCGCAATCGTCATGACGACATGCCACCGGTTCGGGCCAACCGACAGCGCCTGCGCATCAACCTGCTGATGGTGATGAGCTTCTTCGTCGGCGGATTGAGCGGCGCAGCCGGGTTCAAGCATTTCGGCTTCATCGCCACGGTCCCGCTGGCCGCCTTGCTGCTGGCACTGGCTCTGGTGCCGATGGCTGACGATATGCTGCTCGGCTGGCGCCTCTGGCGGCGTCGGCGCTGAGACACCGACGGTTTCCAACGCCATCCAGGTCGGCAAGGCTTCATCGGTCACGGGGAAGACTCGGGACCGCCGCGACAGCAAGCACCATCATTTGTTCCCGCAGCGCGCCCGTAAAATGTTCGAATTTTTACTTTGACAGCGGCATTCTTTGCCTCTAAGTTTTCGTTTCCGAACAATTCCGAACCAACGCAGTGCTCGGAATAAAACAAAAACAAACGAACGAGGCTCCGCGCATGAGTACGCCCATCGTCCCGACGCTCAAGGGACAATGCATCGCCGAATTTCTCGGCACTGCCCTTCTTATCTTCTTCGGTACTGGCTGCGTCGCAGCGCTCAAGCTCGGCGGTGCCGACCTGGGGTTGTGGGAAATCAGCATCATCTGGGGCGTCGGCGTTTCGATGGCGGTGTACCTTGCCGCCGGCGTCTCCGGTGCCCACCTGAACCCGGCCGTCACCATCGCATTGTGGCTGTTCGGCACATTCGAGCGGCACCGCGTTCCGGCCTACATCCTGGCGCAGGTGGCCGGCGCCTTCTGTTCTGCGGCGCTGGTCTACGGGCTGTACAGCAGTCTGTTTTTCGATTTCGAACAGGCCCAGCAGATGGTTCGCGGCAGTGTCGAGAGCCTCGAACTCGCATCGATCTTCTCCACCTACCCCCACGCCTCGTTGTCGTTCGGCCAGGCGTTTCTGGTGGAGGTCGTCATCACCGCCATCCTGCTGGCGATGATCATGGCCATCACCGACGACGGCAACGGCCTGCCCAGCGGCCCGCTCGCACCTTTGCTGATCGGCCTGCTGATCGCCGTGATCGGCGGTGCAATGGGACCGCTGACCGGCTTCGCGATGAATCCCGCACGGGATTTCGGGCCTAAACTGATGACCTTCTTTGCCGGCTGGGGTGACGTGGCCTTCACTGGCGGGCGAGACATTCCGTATTTCCTGGTCCCGATCTTCGCCCCGATTCTCGGCGCCTGCCTCGGCGCTGCAGGTTACAAGGCACTCATCTGCCGGCACTTGCCAGGCGTTGGATCGGCCGCCTGCGATGCACCAAAACCCAAGGAAAAGGCCTCTGCCGAAATGGGCTCCGCCCAGCCCGATATCAGCAAAGTTCGCTAAGGAAACGACGCCATGAGCAATCAGAACAAGCAATTCATCGTCGCCCTCGACCAGGGCACCACCAGCTCCCGCGCCATCGTGCTGGACCGCAACGCCAACGTGGTGACCATCGCTCAGCGCGAATTCGCGCAGATCTACCCGCAACCGAGCTGGGTCGAGCACGACCCCATGGAAATCTGGGCGACCCAGAGCGGTGTGTTCGTCGAAGCCCTGGCCCAGGCTGGCATCACCAACGAGCAGGTGGCGGCCATCGGTATCACCAACCAGCGCGAGACCGCCATCGTCTGGGACAAGATCACCGGCCGACCGATCTACAACGCCATCGTCTGGCAGAGCCGCCAGAGCACGCCGATCTGCGACCAGCTCAAGCGCGACGGCATGGAAGATCACATCCGCAAAACGACCGGCCTGGTGATCGACCCCTACTTCTCCGGCACCAAGATCAAGTGGATTCTCGACCACGTCGAGGGCAGCCGTGAGCGCGCCCGCCGCGGCGAACTGCTGTTCGGCACCGTCGATTGCTGGCTGATCTGGAAGATGACCCAGGGCAAGGCCCACGTCACCGACTACACCAACGCCTCACGCACCATGCTGTTCGACATCCACAAGCTGGACTGGGACCCGGTGATGCTAGAAGCGCTGGATATCCCACGCGAAATGCTGCCGGACGTGCGTTCCTCCTCGGAGATCTACGGGCACGCCTACATCGGCTCCGGCCAGAGCACCGGCATTCCTATCGCTGGTATCGCCGGGGATCAGCAGGCCGCGCTATTCGGCCAGATGTGCGTCGAGCCCGGGCAGGCCAAGAACACCTACGGCACAGGCTGCTTCCTGCTGATGAACACCGGCACCAAGGCGGTGCAATCCGAACATGGCCTGCTGACGACCATCGCCTGCGGACCGAGGGGCGAAGTGAACTACGCACTGGAAGGCGCCATCTTCAATGGTGGCTCCACCGTGCAGTGGCTGCGTGACGAGCTGAAGGTGCTCAACGAGTCGCTGGATTCGGAATACTTCGCCACCAAGGTGCCGGACAGCAACGGCATCTACCTGGTGCCAGCCTTCACCGGTCTCGGCGCGCCCTACTGGGACCCGCGTGCCCGTGGCGCACTGTTTGGCCTGACCCGCGGGGTCAAGGTTGATCACCTGATCCGAGCAGCATTGGAATCCATCGCCTACCAGACTCGCGACGTACTCGATGCCATGCAGCAGGACGCCGGCGAGCGCCTGCGCGCCCTGCGCGTGGACGGCGGCGCGGTAGCCAACAACTTCCTCATGCAGTTCCAGGCCGATATGCTCGGTACTCAGGTTGAACGCCCGCAGATGAAGGAAACCACCGCCCTCGGCGCTGCGTACCTGGCCGGACTGGCTACCGGTTTCTGGAGCGATCTCGACGAGTTGCGCAGCAAGAGCAGCATCGAGCGGGTGTTCGAACCGGCGTGCGGAAGTGAACAGCGCGAAGCGCTCTATCGCGGCTGGCAGAAGGCAGTCGACCGTACGCGCAACTGGGCCGAAGACTGATCTGACGAACAACAGGCCTGCCTCTAGAGGTTTCGGGGGCAGGCCTGGCATGTGCGAATTCGAACAGGCAGCGCTTTAATCGAACGCCAGACTACGGCATGCTTCCCGCACAACAGCGAACAAGGAAGCCTCATGAGCCTGGCGCCCCGACAGCAGAACATTCTGGAACTCGTGCGCGAGCGCGGCTACGTGAGCATCGACGAGCTGGCACGGCACTTCGCCGTCACGCCGCAAACCATCCGCCGCGACATCAACCAGCTCGGCGACGCCGGCCTGCTGCGGCGCTACCACGGCGGCGCGGCCTACGATTCCAGCGTGCAGAACACCGCCTACAGCCAGCGCGCGCACCAGATGCGCGACGAGAAACTGCGTATCGCTGCCGCCATGGCCGCGCGCATCCCCGACCAGGCTTCGCTGTTCATCAATATCGGCACCACCACCGAGGCGATCGCCCGCGCCCTGCTCAACCACCGTGACCTGAAGATCATCACCAATGATCTGCACGTGGCGAGCATTCTCAGCACCAAAGAAGACTTCGATGTGCTGATCGCCGGCGGCAACGTGCGCAGCGATGGCGGCGTGGTGGGCCAGGCCACCGCCGATTTCATCAGCCAATTCAAGGTCGATTTCGCCCTGATCGGCATCAGCGGTGTCGACGAGGACGGCACCCTGCTCGACTTCGATTATCAGGAAGTGCGCGTCTCCCAGGCGATCATCCATAACGCGCGCAAGGTCTTCCTCGCCGCGGACTCCAGCAAATTCGGCCGCAGCGCCATGTCGCGCCTGGGCTCGCTGGAACAGATCGACTGCCTGTTCACCGACTCGGCACCTTCCGAGGTGTTCGCCGAGCTGCTGGCCCGCCACAAGGTGCAAGTGGAGATCGCCGAGTAGGTTTGGCGGCAGCTCATGCGCGAGCAACTCCGCTCGCACAGCGATGACTGAACGCTGGTAACGGATTCGAGCGCTTACGGGGCCGTTCGGCGCAATGCGAACCGTTACTGCTGCCGACCAGCCAACCAACCAGAAGCGCAAGGTTCGAATATTTTCTTTTTTATATATTTTCGAACATTTTTACTTTCACACGGATTCTTTTGCGAATAGCATGTTCAAAACCGAACATGATCTTTCGTTTTCGAGGAGAAGCCAGTGCCCCATTCCGCCCAGCCCGTCTCCGAGCTCTATGACGTCGCCGTGATCGGCGGCGGTATCAATGGCGTCGGTATCGCTGCCGATGCAGCTGGTCGCGGGCTTTCTGTGTTCCTTTGCGAACGCGACGACCTGGCCAGCCATACGTCATCGGCCAGCAGCAAGCTCATTCACGGAGGCCTGCGCTATCTGGAGCACTACGAATTTCGCCTCGTCCGCGAGGCGCTGGCCGAGCGTGAAGTGCTGCTGGCCAAGGCGCCGCATATCGTCAAGCCGATGCGCTTCGTGCTGCCCCACCGCCCTCACCTGCGCCCGGCGTGGATGATCCGCGCCGGCCTGTTCCTCTACGACAACCTGGGCATGCGCAAGAAGCTGCCAGCTTCGCGGGGCCTGCGTTTCGGCAGTGAGAGCCCCCTGAAGCCAGCCATCACCCGCGGCTTCGAATACTCCGACTGCTGGGTCGACGACGCGCGGCTGGTGGTGCTCAATGCCATGGCGGCGCGGGAGAAAGGCGCGCATATCCATACCCGCACCCAATGCCTGAGCGCCAAGCGTGCTGGCGGCATCTGGCATGTCGAGCTGCAGCGCGAGGATGGCAGCCGCTTCTCACTAAAGGCCAAGGCACTGGTCAATGCGGCCGGTCCCTGGGTCGCACAGTTCATCGGCGAAAACCTGCAGCAGCGCTCACCCTATGGCATCCGCCTGATTCAGGGCAGCCACATCATCGTGCCCAAGCTGTATGAAGGTGAGCAGGCCTACATCATGCAGAACGAGGATCGGCGCATCGTTTTCGCCATCCCCTATCTGGACCGTTACACCATGATCGGCACCACCGATCGCGAGTACCGTGGCGACCCGGCCAAGGTGAGCATCAGCGAGGAAGAGATCGCCTACGTATTGGGCGTGGCCAACACGCACTTTCGCAAGCAACTCGAGCCCAGGGACATCGTGCATACCTTCGCCGGCGTCCGGCCGCTATGCGACGACGAATCGGATAACCCGTCCGCGGTTACCCGCGACTACACCCTGTCGCTGGCGGCGGAAGAAAAGCAGGCACCGCTGCTTTCGGTGTTCGGCGGCAAGCTGACCACCTACCGCAAGCTTGCCGAGTCGGCGATGGCGCAGCTCAAGCCGTTCTTCCCAGCTATGGGTGAAAGCTGGACGGCGCAGGCGGCACTGCCTGGCGGTGAAGGCATGAGCACGGCCGATGCACTCACCGAAGAGCTGGTGGCCAAGGTACAGGGGCTGAAACTGCCGCTGGCCAAGCGCTGGGCAACCCTCTACGGCAATCGGGTATGGCGCATGCTGGGCGAAGCCCGCTCGCTCGATGCACTAGGCGAAGACCTCGGCCAGCAGCTGTATGCGCAGGAAGTCGACTACCTGCGGCGCGAAGAGTGGGCAACCCAGGTGGATGACATCCTCTGGCGCCGCACCAAACTCGGGCTGGCCTTCAGCGAGCCGGAAAAGGCTTGCCTGCAGCGTTACCTGACAGAGCGCCCGGTCAGCGAAACCACGCGCAGCAGCGACGCAGCCTGAGGCAGCCGCTCAGCCCTGCGCCGCGAGCTGCTGATTGATACGGGCGACGCTGGCGGCGATGCGTTGCTCGACATCCTGCATCTGCTCGTTCTGTTGCAGCAGCGGCACGCAGAGATTCAGTGCGGTCAGCACCAGCAGCTTGTCGCCCGTGGCGTTGGGAAACTGCCGCTGGCTGTCGGCCAGATGCTGCTGCAGCAAGGCCGCCGCCTCCTGCAGGAGAGCATCCTGGCTGGGCGGCGCGCGGAACGAGTATTCGCGGCCGAATACCCTGAGCACCTGAACGCCATCCGCCGTCATGCGGCGCTACTGCCAGCTGCACGCTCCACCAGCGCCTGCAGCCGCGCCAGGGTAGCGCCCTGCCTGTCTTCCTGCTCCAGCGCAGCCAGTTGCAGATTGTCGTTTTCCTCACGTGCCTGCTGCAGCTGCTGCTCGAGCAAGACACAGTGCTCGCTCAGGCTCTGGTTGCGCTGCAGCAGATCGTTGATGACGTTTTCAAGTTGCGCGAGGGTGCTATCAAGCATGGAGCGTTTTCCGGGTCCGATGAAAAAGCGCGCGAGAGTACCCGAAAGGAAGGCCGCCGGGGGCCTTCATTAAGCCTTCAATGCCACGCGGTCCGGTCGCCAATGCCACCGGTTTGCGGTAGCCTCGGCAGCCTATTTGAAGAGGAGAGTCCCCATGGCACGCGCTACCGCCCGCCACATCCTGGTTTCCACCGAAGCCAAGTGCAACGAACTGAAAGCCGCTATCGAAGGCGGTGCCGACTTCGCCGAGGTCGCCAAGGAAAACTCCAGCTGCCCTTCCAGCCGTCAGGGTGGCGACCTGGGTTCATTCGGCCCGGGTCAGATGGTCAAGGAATTCGACACCGTCGTATTCAGCGCCCCGCTCAATCAGGTGCAAGGCCCGGTGAAGACCCAGTTCGGCTATCACCTGCTGGAAGTGACCAGCCGTCAGGACTGATTACCCCCAGTCCCCGCCCCTCATGGGCGGGGATGCCCTAGCGCCGGACAGGCGCCCTCCGCCAGCATTCCCCTCCCCCGATTCACGCCGACCTGATCACGCCTCGAGACGGAAACGCCCGGTCAGTGCCTTGAGGCCTTTCATGCTCTGCATGATGGTATTGCCCGACGCCGCCGTGTCGTGGGTAACCCCGGCAGCCTGATCGGCGACCTGGGCGATGCGCGTCAGCGACTGGTTCATGTCCTCGGCCACCTGCGACTGCTCCTCGGCCGCCGTGGCGATCTGATTGGTCATGCCGCGGATGGTCTGCACCGCGCCGACGATCTGCCCCAGCGCATGCTGCGCCGCTTCGATCTGGGTGAGCGTCACCGAGCTGCTCTGACGCGACGCATCCATGGCCGTACCCGCGCGGGTGGCCTGGCTCTGCAAACGCTCGACCAGCACGCTTACCTCCTTGGCCGAGCTCTGCGTGCGGCTGGCCAGGCTGCGGACTTCGTCGGCAACCACCGCGAAACCGCGGCCCTGCTCGCCAGCACGCGCCGCCTCGATGGCCGCATTCAGCGCCAGCAGGTTGGTCTGCTCGGCGATCCCGCTGATCACGTTCAGCACCTTGCCGATCTCGTGACTGTCCTGCACCAGCTGCTGCATCACATCGGACAGGCTGTCGACATGACCGCTCAAGGTGCGGATGGCGCCGACCGACTCATTCATCACCGCGCTGCCAGAGTTGGTCTCCTGCTCGGCGACATCTGCGGCATTGGCGGCCTCGATCGTGCTGCGCGCGACTTCCTGGGAGGTGGCGAGCATTTCGTTCATGGCGGTGGCGACCTGATCGATCTCGGCTTGCTGCCCCTCGACGTTGCGCGCGCTGTCCCCGGCCAGATTCGCCATGCGCACGCATTGGCCATCGGCTTCGTCAGCGGCCAGACGCACACCGCGGATCATCTCTCCAACCTGCCCCAGCAGGCGGTTGTACGCCAGGGTGATCATGCCCATCTCGTCATCGGCGTGCCGCACCTGCAGCGGCGCGGAAAAGTCGCCCTGGCTGACCCTCTCCAGACGCCCCCGCAGCTCGTCGATCTGCAGCATCAGCCAGTTCATGCCGGCGACCCGCCCCAGCACGACCATCAGCAGGATGCACAGGGTCGAACCCAGGGCGACCCAGAGCTGCCGCGACGCGCTGCGGTTGGCTTCAGCGGAAATCAGCAGCACCACTTCGTTGGAAGCGGCAAGGATGTCGTTTGAGTCGGTGGCAATGGCGTTCACGTCAGCGCTCTGACCTGCGGCCAGTGCCTGTACGGCGGGCCGATAACGCTGCCAGATCTGATCGACGCGCTGCAGGTGCGGTTGTGCACTGGTCAGCTCCACCGGTGCTATGCCCTGGGCGCGGTCGCCGTTGAGCAGCAGCCGATGCGACTGCTCGAAGCGTTGGATGGTCTTGTCGACGGCGGTCTTGTCACCGACGCCCTGCGCCGCCAGCAGCGCTTCCTTCATCATCTTCTGGCTGAGCATGCGCTGGGCTCCGGCCATGTCGATCTGGCTGGCGTCCTTGGCGGACATGAACAGCACAGCGGCAGTCAGAGCCGCACACAGGAAGATCAGGCTGTAGGAGAAGAAGAACTGATGGTTGATGGTGCGCAGACCCAGTCCGCGCAAAAGGGACTGAATGACGTTCGCCAAGGTGCTGGTCATGGGGGTATCCACTACAGGGAGAGAAAGCGATGCCAGCGTCGAATGGCGTCGCAGCTAACACTGTTCTCGGCGGCGCCAGGGGCAACTTGATACCGTTTATCAACTATCTGCAAGCCGCGCCATTGCTGGCTTTGCGCGCCTTTTTTGGCGCTCACGCAGCGCAGCCCCATGTACTGACGCAGATCAACGAAACGGCACTTGCGCACCTGTTTTTTTTGGCCCGGTCGCAACGCAACGTCTATGGTCAGGTGTGCGGGGTAACTCGCATAAAACACAGATCAATCGAGGGTCTGCGCATGTTTCACGTATCGCGCCGAGGCGAAAACCGCATCGATATCGACTTCTCCGGCAAATTGGACAGTCAGGCCATGCGCGCTGCGCTGGATGACCTGCTGTTCAAATCCGAAGGCATCAGCCATGGCCGCATGCTCTATCGCATCGGCGACTTCGACCTGCCTACGCTCGGCGCCGTCGGCGTGGAGCTGTCACGGCTGCCGCACCTGTTCCGCTTCATACGCCGTTTCGACCGCTGCGCGGTGGTCGCCGGCAAGGAATGGCTGCGCAAGGCCAGTGAGGTGGAAGGCGCGCTGATCCCCGGGCTGACCATCAAGGCCTTCGACCTGCACCAGGAAGCCGAAGCCAGCGCCTGGCTGGAGCACGGCTGAGGGGCCACGCCAGGCCGACAATTACCCGACCTGCGGGAGCGAATGGCCTGTCCTGGGTTGCTGTCGAATATGGACATCAACAGTCAGGAGAACGGACATGGGACTTTTCGATACGATCAAGGCCAAGCTCGGCCTGGGTGATGCTTCCAACGAGGCGCAACACAAGGCTGATGCACCACCAGCCGACGCTACCCGCTCGAGCGCCGAGGGCATCACGCTGGGAGAAAGGCCCACCGCCACCGACAACGCGACTATCGCGCCGCACCAGGACTTGAATCAGTCATCAGCCACGGCGAGTGGCGTGGATGTGGTGGCACAACTGGAAGCCAAGGCGGCGGCACACCCGGAAGCGCTGAACTGGCGCACCTCGATCGTCGATCTGCTGAAGTTGCTCGGGCTGGACAGCAGCCTGGAAGCACGCCGGGAGCTTGCTACGGAACTAGGCTGCCCGCCGGCAGAGATGGCGGACTCGGCGCAGATGAACATGTGGCTGCACCGGGCGGTGATGAAGAAGCTTGCCGAAAATGGCGGCAGGATTCCGCCGGAATTGCTGCACTAGATGTGTGAAGGGCCTTCCGAGGAAGGCCCTTGCTTACGGCTTATGAATTGCGGACCTGCTCGTCCGCGAGGAAATCTTCCTCCAAGAGCGCGTCACGCTCGGCCACCGCGCCATCGATCATCTGCGGCTGGGCTCCGGAGCGCTTGCTACGCAACTTGCCAAACTGGTGAGCGAGCGCATTGTTCAGCTTGTCCACCGCGCCGTCGATCGCCAACTCCAGCGATTCGGCCTTGTGGGTGACGGAGATCGGCTGCAGCCCCTTCGGCCGCGCTTCGATCTGGCAGCGCTTGTCATGGGCGCCGGCCTTGTCACCGTTTTCGTCGTTGAGGTGCACGACGACGCGCGTCAGCTCGTCGTCGAACCGGTCCAGCCTGCTTGCGACACTGGCACTGACCCAATCAGCCAGACGGGCACTGCCTTCGATGTGGTTATCGCTGTGAACCTGGATTTGCATAAGTCGTCCTTACTTCCGCTTATGAGCACCACCGTTTCCGGTGGCTTGGTGATAGCTATGCCACCGTTTCACTTATTAAGCAACGGGCAAAATGCCGCCGAAGCTGTCCTGCCCGTCAGCACTTTTCGCTTTGCTATCCGAAACTTAGCCGGTTCGCCGGCGTTCCTGCCGTAAACGGTACAGATTCGTGCGCTGACAACTGTGAAGAGAATTGTGTGTGCAGGTGACGCATGCTGCACGCCCATCTGACGCGCTCAAGGCATGCGTCGGACGATGGACATCCGACGCATGAAAAGACGCTTCGAGCAGTGCTAGGCGGCCTTCTGGAACAGCTCGCGGCCGTGATCGAGATGCTGATCGACCAGCCACTTGCCATGGGCGATGGACAGTCGCTGGGCCTTTTCCAGCTCGTCCATGAACGCATGCTCGAGCGGTAGCGGCATACGGCGAGTCACGTGCCCGGCGGGATCGGTAATCCGGCAACCGCCAGCCCAGGGTGTCGGGGTGCCGGGATATTCCATCACCTCGGCGGTGATGAGGTGGTCGCGGTGGGTGCATTGCATCATGGTCATGATCGTTACCTCGCTTCTATGCGGGCAGCCATCAGATCACGCAGGTTGGCTCAGGCTGATGGGCCGCCGATTGTTCCCCCCCTGATGAACAGGGCCGTTTCGCCGGCCCCAGCGCGTCAGAACGGTATAGCACAGGCTGCCCGACTCGGGCCTGGCAGTGCACGGTCGACTGACGAACGCGCAACGCCTCAGCCATCCAGCGAAGGGCCGATCAGCTCGGCCAGCTGTCGATACACGCCGGGCGCCGCCACCAGATAGGGGTTACCCCTGAGCAGCCCATCGTTGCGGAAGAAATCGTTGCGCAGCCCGCCCGCCTCGGCCACCAGCACCAGCCCGGCCAGGCAATCCCAGCTCTTGAGTTCGGTCTCGTAGTAACCGATCAATCGCCCTGCGGCGACGTAAGCCGTCATCAGCGCGCCGGAGCCATTGCGGATGAACATGCCGCCTTCGGCCAGCAGCTTTTCCAGAAACGGAATGAAATGCTCCTTGCCGCGCGGGTGAAAGGTGCCCGCGCCGGTCAGGCCATCACGCACATGGCTGGCGGCGCTGGCCGTGATGGGCGTCTCGTTGACATAGGCGCCGCGGCCGAGACAGCCATGGAAGAGTTCGTCATGGTTGGGGTCGGCGATCGCGCCGATGTGGGGTTCCCCGTCGATCAGCAGCCCGATGGAAACGCACCAGTTGTGCAGACCGTTGACGAAACAGGCGGTGCCGTCGATGGGATCGATCACCCACACGCAGCGGGCCTTGAGGTCGGCCGAGCCGCTTTCCTCGCCGAGAAAGCCGTCCTGCGGGAAGCGCTCGGCCAGGCGTGCGCGAATGAAGTCTTCGATGTTTTTGTCGGCGATGCTGACCACATCCTGCCGGTCGTTGCCCTTGTGCTCGACATCCAGCGTCTCGCGTTGCCGATAGAAATCCATGCCCAGCTGCGCGGCTTCCAGCGCGAGGCTCTTGGCACAGGCGTAGCGGGCATCGATATCGAGGTCTTGCTGGGTCGACTCGCTCATGATTGGTTCCTGAAACAAAAGCGGCATTCTAGTGGACTGTTTGGTGAGTTGGTTGAGGCAAGTTCGGATGATCAGGGCTCCCTGCGACGAGTCATAGCGGGGCTATGGCAAGGAGCAGCAACGCTGTATCGGGGCCATGCGCGCCGAAATTGACCAACTGAACTTGCCAAACAGGCCACTCGACATGCACCTGTTGCAGCACGAGCGATGCCGGGAATCGACTGGGCAAGACGATGAATGACATGGGTCCACCCAGGGCGCCCAAAAGCCCAATTTCCCCACGCCACTCGCCGGAACGCCCCGTTCAATACGGACGCGACGAATCGATACACGTGCGGTCCTAATCTGCGAGCCACGGCTCATCATTCACGCAGACAGGAGATCCCCATGGGCTTGTTCAACTCGATACTGGAAAAGATCGGCCTCGGCCAGGCACATGCCGCACCCGACAGCACAGCGCCCACCACACCACCTGAGGCCTCCACAGGCGGTGCCGGCGCCCCCACGGGCCCTGCAGTGGACCAGGTGGACGTCGCGGCCAAGCTCGACGGCATGGCGCAGAATCACCCGGAGAAACTCAACTGGCGCACGTCCATCGTCGACCTGCTGAAGTTGCTCGGCCTGGACAGCAGCCTCACCGCGCGCAAGGAACTGGCTACCGAGCTGGGTTGCCCGGCTGACAAGATGGGGGATTCGGCGCAGATGAACATGTGGTTGCACAAGGCGGTGCTGAACAAACTGGCCGAGAATGGCGGCAACGTACCAGCCGATCTGCTGGACTGATCTGCCTCGAGGGGCGACAGGCGAGCTGCAGCGATTGCGGCAGCTCGCGCTGGTGATCAATGCTCGTGCATGCGCACGTTCAGCTCGTCGACAATCGGCGCCCACTCCGCATCCTCGACCCACTCATCGCGCAGCAGCGCGCGCTGCGACTCGTTCCAGACCGGCGCATCGGCCAGCCGAACGTCTTCCGGCAGGTGCCCATGCTTGCCGATGAATGCATCGATACTCGCCGGGTCTGACGCCAGACCCAGCTGCTCGAACAGAGTACCGAGGTCTTTGTTGGGTAGTTCCATGATGTTCTCCTTAGGCTCGTCAACAGGCTGAAAGGCGCGTCGCGCGTTCCGCTACTTGCCTATTCAGAGACTCTGCGGCTGACTACAGTTCCGCCTGGACCGATGAGGAATGACTGCATGGACATCCTGCTCTGCGGCAGCTTCGACGATAACGAGCGCGACGCCTGGCTCGCAGAGCTGCAGCGCGCCTTGCCGCAAGCCCGCTGGCACCTGTCCGCGACGGCGGAGAACGCCGGGCTGATCACCGCGGCGGTGGTCGCGAACCCACCCGCGGGATTGCTGCAAGGCTTGCCCAACCTGCGGCTGATCCAGTCGCTCTGGGCCGGCGTGGACCGCCTGCTCAGCGACCCGAGCCTGCCGGACGTGCCGGTGGCACGCATGGTCGACCCGGCCATGAGCGCGGCCATGGCCGAAACTGCGTTGTGGGCAACACTCTCGCTGCATCGGGGTTTCTACGATTACGCCCGGCAGCAGCACGCCTGCGATTGGCGGCAACTGCCGCAGCGGCGGGCTGACGAAATCCACGTGACGCTGCTGGGCATGGGCCAGATGGGCCGGACATGTGCCCAGCGCTTGGTCACCCAGGGCTACCGCGTGACCGGCTGGAAGCTTCGCAGCGGCGCCGCCGAGGGCGTCGCGCTGGAGCACGGTATGGATGCCCTCTGGCCGCTGCTGGCATGCAGCGACATTGTCATCAACCTGCTGCCACTGACGCCACAGACTGGCGATCTGCTGGACCGGCGTTTCTTCGAAGCTCTGCGCCCCGGCGCCGGGCTGGTCAACCTCGCACGGGGCGGGCACCTGGTCGAGGCTGATCTGCTGCAGGCGCTCGAATGTGGCCAGGTCGGCCATGCGGTGCTCGACGTGTTTCGCAGCGAGCCGCTGCCGGCAGAGCATCCGTTCTGGAAGCATCCACAGGTGACCGTGCTGCCCCACATCGCAGCCGCAACGGACATGCGCAGCGCGGCCCGGATCGTCGCCGCTAACCTGCAAGCGCTGCGTGACGGCGAGCCGCTGCATGATCTGGTGGAGCGCAGCCGCGGCTACTGAGCGCGACTGCGACAACCCGGCATAAACAAGCGGCTCAATCCTGGCTGAGCGCGCTGATCCGGTGGATGGAAAGATCGGCGCCGTTGAACTCTTCCTCCTGGCTCAGGCGAATACCTGTGGTCAGCTTGAGCAGGCCGTAGACGCCGAAGCCGCCGAGTAGCGCCACCAGCATGCCCATGCCGCTGCCGATCACCTGACTGATCAGGCTCACGCCGCCCAGACCGCCCAGCACGGACTGGCCGAAGATGCCGCAGGCCACCCCGCCCCAGATCCCGCACAGGCCGTGCAGTGGCCAGACACCCAGCACATCGTCGATCTTCCAGCGATTCTGCGTAGCGGTGAACGTCCAGACGAACAATGCTCCGGCGATCGCACCAGTAGCCAGTGCGCCGACCGGATGCATCAGATCGGAGCCGGCACAGACCGCCACCAGGCCAGCCAGCGGGCCGTTGTGCAGGAAGCCCGGGTCGTTGCGCCCGGCGAGCCATGCCGCTGCAGTGCCCCCAACCATCGCCATCAACGAATTCACCGCAACCAGCCCGCTGATACCCTCGATGGTCTGCGCGCTCATGACGTTGAAGCCGAACCAGCCGACGATGAGAATCCACGAGCCCAGCGCCAGGAACGGAATGTTCGACGGCGCGAAGGCCACCAGCCTGCCATCCCGGTAGCGACCGTTGCGCCGCCCCAGCAGCACTACCGCGCCGAACGCCAGCCAGCCGCCCATGGCGTGCACCACCACGGAGCCGGCGAAGTCATGGAAGGATGCACCGAACTGGTGCTCGAGCCAGCCCTGGAAGCCGAAATTGCCGTTCCAGATAAGGCCCTCGAAGAACGGATAGACGAACGCGACGATCAGCAGTGTGGCGCACAGCTGCGGGCCGAACCGCGCGCGCTCGGCGATACCGCCGGAGATGATCGCCGGAATGGCCGCGGCGAAGGTCAGCAGGAAGAAGAACTTCACCAGCGCGTAGCCGTGGTCCACCACCAGCTGATCGGCCGGCTGCATGAAGGTCACGCCATAGGCGACCCAGTAGCCGATGAAGAAATACGCCAGGGTCGACACTGCGAAGTCGGTGATGATCTTCGATAACGCGTTGACCTGATTCTTCAGACGTACCGTACCGACTTCGAGAAAGGCGAAGCCGGCGTGCATGGCCAGCACCATCACCGCGCCCATCAGGATGAACAGGGTATTCGAACCGTGGACCAGGGTTTCCACGGCGCTGTTGAGGTTTTCCATGGGTTACTACAGCCTCAGCGGATAAATCGCACCAAAACGGTTACCTCCGCCAGACGCATGCACCGAGATGCATCACCGCGCCATACTAGGCCACCGTCACCTGCAGCCGGAGCTTGCTTGCAGCGAAACGCTGAAGCGCCATGAAACCTTTGATATCAACAGGTTAAGGAAACTACCGGAAATCCGTCGTGCGCCATTGCGGGGCTCGCACGACGACTGCTGCACCAAGCAAAAGCAAGGCGCGTACCAAGCGCAGCGGCAGTTCTGGTGCAGCGCACCCTCAGAGGGCGGAAAGGGCCCGATACTCGTCCTGAGCCAGTTGGTCGGTCATGCCGCTGATGTAGTCCTGCAGCATCCGGTTACGGTAGTAGAACTCCCACAGAGGCCAATCCGCCGATTGCTCAGCGTGCTCCTTGAGCGCTTCGTGGTAGGCCTTGACGAGCTGGTTGGGCAGGCGTCGCGCTAGCATCTGCAGGTGAGGTTCGCTGCGGCAGGTGCCGAGGCTGAGTGCATCGAACACGGTGGCCGGCACGCGCAGCAGCGGCGCATAGAAGTCGAGCAGGCCCTGGAGAATGCGATAGCCCTGCAGTTGCAACGTTTCCACCTCGCGATGGCAGAACACGTGCTCCATCGCGACATCCTTGAAGGTCTGCACGATGGCGTTGGGCAGGCTGTCGTCCTCCAGCAACGCGCGATCCAGGGTGCCGTGATAAACCGCGTCGATGTTGTCGATGAACTGCCGCGCAGCGTGCTGCACCAGCGGGTGGATCATGTTCACCCGCAGCCAGATGAAGAACTCGCCGGCCTTGTTGATCGGCTCCTTCTGTGCGCGTTCCAGCGCGTAGTTGACCATGCCCCGGAAACTGCGCTCCGCGCCCGGCACCGGGGCATCGACCGAACCATGCAGCGCGAACTTGGCGAGCAGCAGCTGCGCCAGCTGTTCGATACTGAAGATGCCCTTCTCCACCGAATCCTCGATGTCAGCAAGGCAATAGGCGATGTCGTCGGCGGCCTCCATCACGTAGGCCAGCGGGTGACGCGTGCACGGCTGCAGATCGAGCGCCACCTGCAGCGCACGCACGAAGGGTTCCTCGGACAGATAGAAGCCGGGCTTCTTCAGCAGGTAGGCGCCTGGCGTGCCTTTCGCGGGCTTGGCCTGATAGGCCGGACGGACGTACTTGAGCAGTCCGGCGGACTGCGTATAGGTCAGGTTGAGGCGTTGCAGCGAGACCACCAGGCGAACCGCCTGGGCATTGCCTTCGAAGTGCTTGAGATCGACCAGCATCCGTTTACGCAGCTCGGCATCGCCCTGCCCCGGCGTCACGGCGGCCGTGAACAGCGCGTCGAGATTGCGCTCGAACCACTCGCCGATGGCGTACTCGCCGAAATGGCCGAACGGCGGATTGCCGATATCGTGCATCAGGCAGGTCATCTCGACCAGGCTCTGCAACGCCGGCTCGAGTCCGTCCAGGCCGAACTCCGCGGCTCGGTGGCCGAGCTGCTTGTACAGGGTGCGAACGATGAAGCGGCCGGTCTGCTGCACTTCCAGCGAATGGGTGAGGCGGCTGCGCACCGCGGCATTGCGCTCCAGCGGAAACACCTGCGTCTTCTGCTGCAGCCGGCGCACCGCGGCCGAGTTGATGATGCGCCCGCGATCGCTCTCCAGCTGGTCCAGCACGGCGTCGAGGCTGCCATCGCTGGCCCGCAGGTCCGCCTCGGCCTTGCCATAGGGGCGCTGGCGGGAGATTTTGTGCTTGAAGTTCATGGACACCGGCATGCATCGTTCTCGCGGCGCAAAAAGAATAGCCATCGAGCCTAACGCGAGCGTTCCGGGTTTACCATCGCTGCCCCTTTCATCGCCGAGTACGGCGACGGAGACGATTCGTGAGTCGAGCAGATTTTCATCAGATCAATGCCGAGCGCGCCCGCGCCGAAGCCCAACGCCTGCTGGACCAGCAAGCGGCCCTGGGCTCGCGCTGGCTGGCCTGGGTTGCCACCGAGCTGTATCAGCTCAGCCCACCGGAATACACCGCCATGGTCCGCCGCGAACTGGAGCAGCTCAACCGAGCACAGCAGCCGTGACCCAGCAGGCGCCACGCACTTCGCTCGGAGCCTGGACGGTCGACGGCCCATTGCTGTGCCGTCAGTTTTCGCCGCTGCCGGATAGTCGCAGAGCCACCGCCATGGACAAGCAAGCCAGCGACGGCCCGTTGTGGCTGGGCCTGGATGGCCTGCAGGGTGATCGGATCGCCGATCGGCGTTTTCATGGCGGGCCGGATCGCAGCCTCTGCCACTACCCGACCCAGCATTATCAGTATTGGTCGCAGCGCTTCCCGCCGCTGCGCGCGCGGCTTGGCCTCGGCGCCTTCGGTGAGAACATAGGTAGCCAGGCGCTGGACGAAGAGCAGGTATGCATCGGCGATCTTCTTCGCTGGGGCACCGCGTTGATCGAGATCAGCCAGCCGCGCTCGCCCTGCATCAGGCTGGACAACCGTCACGGTGTGTGTGGCCTGGCACGGGAGCTGTCGGCGAGCGGCCGCACCGGCTGGCTCTACCGGACCATCGAGCCAGGCACCGTGCGTCCTGGCGACACGTTGCAGTTGCTCGAGCGCCCGCACCCACAGATCAACGTCGCGCACCTGTGGCGCTGCTTTCTCGATCAGAACCTGACTGAAGACAACCTGCAGCAACTGGCGAAGCTGCCGCGTCTGGCCATGCATTATCGGGCGATCTTCCGCCAGCGTTACGACGCCCTTCGCGCCCAGCGCGACCAGCACAGCCTGTTCGACTGATACCTAGGGGCTGTTCCCGCTTCGTGCGCGGCAAATGGCGCCATCCGGCGTTGCGGGACTTGGCAAGGGAACCACCTTTACCTGCGTCCCGCGCCTGCGGAACGCCGCCCGGCCATGGCGCCATTTAGTGCAGCAACGCGGCTTGCGACGAAACGGGAACAGGCCCTAAGCAAAGCAGTGCGTGCAATGCAGCCCAGCAGTGCCATACTGCAGCGGTCATGGAAGACACAGGCCGGAAACAGGCTTCGCTCCAGCAGCGACAGTCAGGTCTTCGCACATCAGGACATGTCCAGCCAGCAATCAGAGGTGAACACCATGAGCAAGGGAATGGACGCAAAGAAGAACGGCAAGAAAAAGCCGATGAAAACGGCGCAAGAAAAACGGATGGCCAAGCGCGACAAGAAGAGTGGCTCGGGCACTACGCTGCTCGGCGCCCACGCCGCCACCCATTGAGCCTTATCGCTGCGACGCCCGGTCTGATGCCGGGCGTTTCAGACCCTGGCCAGACGCAACCGACCGAACAACCAGCTACCGCAGACATTCACCGCCAGGCCGAGCATCACCAGCAACGCCCCACCCAATTGCAGCGTCCCCAGCCGCTCGCCCAGCAACACGCTGGCTGACGTCAGCCCGACCACCGGCACCAGCAGCGAGAACGGGGCCACCTGGCTCGCCGGGTAACGCGACAGCAAGCGACTCCACAGGCCATAGCCGAGAATCGTCGCGCCGAATGCCAGGTAGGCCAGCACCAGAATCGTCTGCCAACCAATGCCGCGCAGCGCCGCCTCGATCACCGCCGGCCCCTCGAGCCATAGCGACAGCGCCAGGAATGGCAGCGGCGGCACCAGACTGCCCCATACCACCAGCCCGACCAGGTTCACCTTGCCGACCTTGCGTGTGACGATGTTGCCCAGCGCCCACATCGACGCCGCGCAGATGGTCAGCACGAAACCGCTCAGGGTCATGCCCAGGCCGGTCTGCGCGCCGATCATCGCCAGACCGCAGGCCGCGATGACCAGTCCCAGCAAATTGGCTGCGCGCAAACGCTCGCCGAGAAACAGCGCCGCGAAGAACAGCGTGAAGAACGCCTGCGACTGCAGCACCAGCGAGGCCAGTCCGGCCGGCATGCCATGTTTCATCGCGGTGAACAGAAAGGCGAACTGCCCGAGCGAGATGGTCAGCCCATAGGCCAGCATCCAGCGCAACGGCACCTGCGGACGCTTGATGAAGAACACCGCCGGCACGGCCGCCAGCATGAAACGCAACGCACCCAGCAGCATCGGCGGCACGTCGTGCAGGCCGACCATGATCACCACGAAGTTCATGCCCCAGACGACGATGACGACCAGCGCGAGCAGCAGATCCCGAGGCGACATGGCGACGCACCCTGTTGCGTAAAAGATGCATTAAAGACGCCGCTTCCGATGAGCGCTCCATACAGTGATCGCCAAAATGAGCGGCACAGTGCGGAGCAACCGCCCATCGCCCTGACACGGGCAGCACACGTCAAGCTCGACCGCCACCGGCGACGCAAGGCCGGAATACGCTATAGAATCCGCGCCTGACTTCATCACTTCAGACGGGGACGAGCATGGGCGCACAGTGGAAAGCGAAGCATAAGGAAGCGGCGGCGAACGCCAAGGGCAGGATCTTCGGAAAGCTGTCGAAGGAAATCATGATCGCAGCCCGCAGCGGTGCCGACCCCGACATGAATCCGCGCCTGCGCCTGGTCGTCGAACAGGCGAAGAAGGCCTCGATGCCCAAGGACACCCTGGAGCGCGCCATCAAGAAAGGCGCAGGCCTCAGCGGTGAGGTGGTCCACTACGAACGCACACTCTACGAAGGCTTCGCGCCGCATCAGGTGCCACTGATCGTCGAGTGCCTGACCGACAACGTCAACCGCACCGTTGCCGAAATCCGCGTGCTGTTCCGCAAAGGCCAGTTGGGCTCCTCCGGCTCGGTGAGCTGGGACTTCGACCACGTCGGCATGATCGAAGCCGCGCCTGAAGGCGACGCCGATGCCGAAATGGCCGCGATCGAGGCCGGTGCGCAGGATTTCGAAGCAGCCGACGAAGGCAGCACGCTGTTCATCACCGAACCCACCGATCTCGACGCCGTGTGCAAGGCGCTGCCGGAATTCGGCTTTACCGTGCAGTCCGCGCAACTGGGCTATCGTCCGAAGAATCCGGTCAGCCTGTCCGGTGCCGAACTGGAAGAAGTCGAAGCCTTCCTCGAGGCCATCGACGCCCACGATGACGTGCAGAACGTCTACGTCGGCTTGGCGGGCTGACAGCCATCGACTTTACTTGGGGCTGTTCCCGCGCGTGGCGATGCCGACGCGGGGGTGGGCCCTGACGAACAACGAACCCGGCGAGCATTCACCATGAGCAGCAGCAAACCGACCACGCCCTACAGTCAGCGCGAACAAGGCTATCGGGAAAAAGCACTGAAGATGTATCCCTGGGTCTGCGGTCGTTGCGCGCGGGAATTTTCCGGCAAGCGCCTGAGCGAGTTGACGGTCCACCACAAGGACCACAACCACGACAACAACCCCGAGGATGGCTCGAACTGGGAGCTGCTCTGCCTGTACTGCCACGACAACGAGCATTCCCGCTACACCGACAACCAGTACCAGGCCGAAGCCAGGCCGGGCAGCGACCTGGGCCCGAAGGAAACCTTCAAGGCCTTCGCCAACCTGGCCGATCTGCTCAAGGGCAAGCAGGACTGATCGGCCAGACCGACATTCAGCTCACTTGACCAAGAGCACCGGGACCGATACCTCATGGATCACCCGGTTCGCCACCGAGCCCATCAGCATCCCGGTGAAGCTGCCCAGACCACGGGTGCCCATCACCACCGTGTCGCAGCCCAGCCGCTTGACCGCGTCGTTGACCTGCTCGGCAACATTGCCAAGCAGCGCATGGGTTTCGCAGCTCAGGCCGCCGGCCTGCAACACGGCTGCCGCTTCGTCGAGCACGGAGCGCGCCTTGGCCATCAGGCCGTTGTTGAGTTCATCGATCATCGCCGACGTCACGTATTCGCCGTAGATGATCGGTTCGTGCTGAACGTTGACCACATGCACCTGTAGCGCGATCCCGGTATCCCGCGCCAGATCGACGACATACTGCAGGGCGCGCTTGGCGTTGTCCGAACCATCGTATGCAACCAGAAGCCTGCGCATTTCCTGTCTCCGCTGTTGTGTGGACCTTCAGCTTAGACCAGCTGCCTGCGCGTTGCGGGCGCTGCTCGCACTTGTTTTGATCTGGCACAAGCGCGCATCATCTCGCGCCCTTTCAACGAGCCAGAGACGAGTCTGATGAACCCCGATCAAGGTCCCGCATTCGGCGTCGGCGACGCCTCGTTCCAGGCAGCCGGCGGCGAACCGGGCCTGCAACGGCTGGTCGCGGACTTCTACCAGGTGATGGACCTGGCGCCAGAGGCCGCGGGCGTTCGTGCAATGTATCCGGCGGACGTGAGCGACGCCCGGGACCGGCTGGCGAGCTTTCTGAGCGGCTGGCTGGGCGGCCCGAAGCGATACGCAGAGAAGTATGGCGGCATCAGCATTCCGCAGTTCCATACCCGCTGGCAGGTCGGCGAAGCCGAACGCGATGCCTGGCTGTTCTGCATGGAACAGGCCATCGCCCGTCAGCCATTCACGCCGGAATTCGCCGAGTACCTGCTACGGCAGCTGCGCGTCCCCGCCGAGCGCATCCGCCAGGTGCAGGCAGCCTGCCCGATGCGTCCGGGCCGGAGCTGAAGCGCCCTCCCCGCCAGAGGCTGCAATGTCATTCGTTTAAGACGTGGCGCTGCAACGTCCATAGGCGCGCCTGATCGATTAATCCGCTGGGCAGGAGAACCGAGCCACTCACCTTGCGTCATACAGACAAGGGCGGCCGTCGTGGCGGCAGCGTTCATCCGTCGAAACCGAGCTGGCTCGTTCCATGAAAATCCGCTTCGCGTCCATCAACCCGCAGAAGATCCTCGAGGTTTGCGAGATTCTCCAGCCCAGCGGAATCGAGGTGAAGCCCTTCCCCATCCGTATCGAGGAGCTGCGTACCGAGGACCTGCACCAGCTGGTCAGCGACAAGCTGCTGGTCGCCTTCAAGATGATCGGTAAACCGGTCTTCGTCGAACACACCGGGCTTTTCATCAACAGCCTCAACGGCTTTCCCGGCGGGCTGACGCAGATCTTCTGGGACCGACTGCAGGCCGAGCGATTCTCGGAGCTGATCGGGCGGCTGGACGATCCGGCCGCCGAGGCGCGGACCCTGATCGGCTATTGCGACGGTCGCAAACGGCATTTCTTCGAAGGCGTGGTCGCCGGGCGCATCGCACCGTCGCCAGCCGGGCATGGCGGCTTCGAATGGGACAACGTATTCATTCCCGAAGGCCAGACCCAGACGTTCGCGCAGCTGGGCACGCAAAAGAACGGTCTTTCCATGCGCCGGCGCGCACTCGACGCCTTCGTCGCCTATCTGCGGGAGTCCTGAGCAACCATGGACCAGCTCCGCGAAGCGTACCGGAACAATCGCCTGATCCTTTTTGTCGGTTCCGGCGTATCCGCCAACATTGGCTTGCCGCCGTGGAAGGAGCTGATCGACGAGATCGCCGTGCAGCTCGACTACGACCCGGAGGTGTTCAACACCTACGGCAATTTCCTCGCTCTGGCCGAGTACTACCGGATCAAGAAAGGCAGCATCGGCCCGCTGCGCAGCTGGATGGACCGTGAGTGGCATCGCGACATCGAAATACGAGACTCGGAAATTCATCGGCTGATCGTGCGTGGCCGTTTTCCGGCGATCTATACCACCAACTATGACCGTTGGCTGGAGTACGCCCATGACGCCCATGCGGTGGACTACATCAAGATCGCCAACGCCAGTGACCTGACCAAGGCCCGTGATGGCGTCAGGCAGATCGTCAAGTTCCACGGTGACTTCGATGATGACGCCTCGATCGTGCTTGACGAGACCAGCTACTACCAGCGCCTGCAGTTCGAAACGCCGCTGGATATCAAGTTACGCGCCGACACATTGAGCAAGGCCGTTCTGTTTATCGGATACAGTCTTTCCGATACCAATATACGTCTGCTATTTCACAAGCTGTCGAAGATATGGAACGAGCACGAGACGCTCGGTGTACGGCCCATTTCATATGTGTTCTCACACAAGCCGAACCCGGTTCAGGAAGAAGTGTTGAGGCAATGGGGCATTCGCATGATTGCATCGGAAGACGATGAACCCGGCGTTGCGCTGAAGAACTTCCTGCAGCAACTGGTTGAAACCTGAGAGCCTTTTCCAAAAACAAGCGAAGCGGCATTAAAACAAGCGAAACGGCACTTTGACGAAGACACAGGCAATTTAGCATGCGCGATGTCGGGTGACATCGCGCATGTCCTGATCAGTAGTTGAAGCCAACACCGATGCTGTAGAGGAACACTCCGTCATCATATCGATCCTGTGCATCGCTGCCGCTCTTGAACAGGAACTGATATTCCGCCATCGCGGTAATGAACGTCTTGTCCTGAACCCAGTACTTGAAGCCGACTTGTCCTGACCCCAGTACTTGAAGCCGCCTCCCGGCCCCGCCATGAACGTCTCGTCTACCCGGTCACCGTAGACACCACCAATGCTCGCACCGATGAAAGGCCGTGCCTTGCCGGTGCCGAAGTGATAGTCATAGAAGACGCGAGTCGAGCCATCGAACTTGACACGGCGGTTTCAGGAGCTGAGTGCAACACGGTTATTGAATTGAAGCTGGAGCATCATGCCGCATAGCCATGGCTTCTTGCATCACCTCGCTCATGACTTCAATCGGGCATTTGAAGTCGAAGCGCTTGCGCGGGCGCATATTCAATTGCAGTGCAATGGCATCCAGCTCTTCCTGGCTGTGTACCGACAGGTCTGTGCCCTTGGGCAGGTACTGGCGGATCAAGCCATTGATGTTTTCGTTGCTGCCGCGCTGCCAAGGACTGTGCGGGTCGCAGAAGTAGATCGCCACCCCGGTCTTCTGGGTGATCTCGGCGTGCCGCGCCATCTCCCGCCCCTGGTCGTAGGTCATGCTCTTGCGCATCGCCAGCGGCATGCGATTGAGCGCCGCGCTGAAACCTTCCATCGCCGAGGTCGCCGTCGCGTCGTTCATCTTCACCAGGATCAGGTAGCCACTGGTGCGCTCTACCAAGGTGCCTACGGACGAGGCGTTGGCCTTGCCCTTGATCAGGTCGCCTTCCCAATGGCCCGGCATCAGTCGGTCTTCGATCTCCGGCGGGCGCACGTGGATACTGACCATCTCGGGGATCTGGCCGCGCCGATCTACACCGCCAGAGCGCGGCCGGCGGGCCGTCTTGCCTTGGCGCAGGCAGATGATCAGCTCCTTGCGCAGTTCGCCGACCGGCAGGGCATAGATCGCGTTGTAGATCGTCTCGCGACAGACGTAGGCATCTCTAAGGCTGGAAATGTTCATGCTGCGCAGCTTGCCGGCAATCTGCTCGGGAGACAAACGCTCACGCAGCATGTGGACCACCAACTCGAAGCGCTCACTGCCCGGCAGCAGCTTGCGCTTGGGCCGGCAGGCTTGGCGCCGAATCCTCATCTGTTGTTGGGCGCTACGGGCCGCGTAAGCACCAATGCCGTCTTGATTGCGTCTCAGCTCGCGGCTGATGGTCGAGGGCGATCGGTTGATCAGGCGAGCAATCCCGCGCAGGCTGAAACCTTGGGCTTGACCGAGTTGAATGGCGGCGCGCTCTTCGACGCTGAGTTCGGAATAGGACATGGGGCAACACCGTACCGGAAAGGTCAGGTGTTGCACTCAGTTTTTGCGGCCGCCCACTTTCTCCCTCGGTATCACGCGCATTGACAGTCTGCCGGACACCCCAGAGAGAAGATTCGCTTAAATACTGACCCCAACTTCCCTGTACGGAAAAAACAGTATCGTCAAAGTCCTTGTCGCTGCTTCCTGCACCACCCAATGTGATTTCCTTGTCACCGGTCATGGGAGCCGCACCGGCAACAGCCGGAAGCATAGCGGCAACCATTAAGGAAGTTTTGAAAAGTCGATTCATGACGGCACCTCTGCTTTTGTGCTTGTTATGAAATACGCAATAGCAATGCGTATTCCTGAGACAAGCATGTAAACCCTGAGACTGCTCAAAGGAATCGACGAATGACCGGCTTTTCATGCAAAACAATAGAAAAAAGCGTCAATTCGATGATTTTTATAAAATTAGCCTAGAACGCGATATTGTTATGCCAGCACGACAGCCTTCAAATAGATATTAGAAAGGCAATTATAGAATCGTTGCGTGATATACATATAAACCCTTCCAATAAATCAGCCAGCCACATCCGCACTCTTCTCGTGAAGTTCAAGCACATCATCTTCCCGTTCATCATCGAAATAACGGCTGAACGCGAGATACATCCACACGGGTGTCAAGGCCAACCCAACGGCGATACATATCCACGCCAGCACAGAACTTCCTTCCGGCTGTGGAAACAGCAACCGCCCCACGCCGATCAATAACGTGAAGACCGATAGCGCCGTAACGCCTACCGCAAACAGGCGTACACCGAGGGCCTTGAGCGACTCCCGGCGTGAGACGCCACAACGCACGGCGGTCTGTCCCCAGAAGCCGAACGGCCGCACCCTGCGATAGAAGCGATCCAGCGTCTCCTTGTCCGTGGGCGGGGTGATGTAGCTGACCAGAATCGCGGCGCTGCAGGTAACCAGGGACATGATGCCCAGACGTATCCACTCACGCTCCGGATCGGTGCCCAAGTAGTAGAGCAGCAAGGGCGCGGTGATCAGCGATGCGATCATTGCCGTCAGCTCGGAGTACAGATTGATCCTCTCCCAGAGCCAGCGCAGTACCAGCACCGATCCCATTCCGGCACCGAACAGCAAGGAGATGAACCACGCCGTCTGGATCGAACCGAGGTTGGCCATGATGACCATCGCGATCAGCAGGATCAGCACGTTGGAAAGACGCGCAACCAGAACCAGCTCTTTGTCCTTGGGCTTGCGCTTGAGCAGCTTCGGCGCGACGACCCCACCATAGACATCATTGCTCCAGTACGAAGCGCCCCAATTGAGATGCGTATCCACGGTCGACGCCAGGGCCGCCAGTAGGCCCACCAGCATCAACCCGCGGAAACCCGGCGGTAGCAATTCTTCGATACCGGTGACGAACAGCGCCTCGCGCGCAGCGGTGAAGCCTTCACCACTCATCTCTTCTGGACTGAACGGATACAGCACCAGCAGACCGATCGCTATCGCCAGCCAGAACAGGCTGCGCAGGAATATCTGCAGCCAGGTGAATACCAAACCGGCAATACGCGCCTCACGATCTGTCGGGCAAGCCATGCTGCGCTGCGCCAGGTATCCGGTACCGTCGGAATTCATCTGGAACAGCCACTGCAAACCGACGATCACCAGAAATGGCGTCAGCGCCTCGCCGGCATTGCTCGGCGGCGAGAACGAAAGCATCTTGGCCGCCTGCTCGCTGCCATACAGCTCGACGATCCGATCGGTCAGGCCGCCCAGTCCACCGGCTGCGTCCACCACGAACCAGGCGTATACCAACGTACCCAGCATCGCCACGCTGAACTGCATGACATCGGTCTGCACCACCGCACGCAGGCCTCCGGTGATCGAGTACATCGCCGTGAAGGTCAGGATCAACAGGATCGAAATGAGATTGTTGGTGCTGGTCGTCAGCTGATCGAGCCCACTGATGCTCTCACCAAGCCGTATGCCGCTGGCTTCCACTGCGCCCATGATCACCGCGTAGACGCCGCCCGGCAGCCACTCGTGCCATGGCAGAAACACCTCGGCAATGCGAATGGCCGCGACCAGTACCATTGCCAGCACCACACAGTTGATAACGGTGCCGTAATAGATCGCCTTGAACAGCCGCAACGGCACCACTGCGGGACCGCTGTAGCGCACACGAGTTAGTTCGGCGTCGGTGAGCACCCCGGCACGGCGCCAGCCGGAGGCGAATACCCATGCCAGCAGCAGGAATGCCAACCCATATATCCACAGCCGCCACAACGCAAAAACCCCGGCAGTCGCGACCAGACCGCTGACCAGCAACGGCGTATCGGCCGCGAACTGCGTGGCGGACATCGACACACCTGCGCGCCAGCCCTTGATGGTTCGTCCGGCAAGAAAGTATTCGTGAAGGCTCTGCGAGGCTTTGGAGCGGGCGCGCATCCCTGCCGAAAGGCCGTAGAAAACGAATGCGAGCACAATCAGTAGATCCAACATGTTGTTATTCCTGTCGTTGGAAACGCTAAGGGTGAGAGCGCCAAGACGACGGAAAAGATGCAGCGAACGGATGAACGGCAGCGGTCGGATACAGGGCGTATGGCGATCGCAGCTCAGGCGCTAGACTAGCGCCCTCGAAGAATCCACGGTCGGTCATGCCCACTCTCGACTATTCGCCGCTCCCCAAGGCTCTGCAGCCGCTGCTGGTCAGGTTCTATCGAGCCCACAACAGCCGTAACCGCATACGTCCCGAGGCCACATGCTGGGTGGCCCGGCGCGGCGCTATCCTCGGTGGGCTCTGCCTGACGCCAGTAGCGGATGGGCATTTTCTGACCGGCTTGTTGGTGAGCCCTTCGCAGCGGAGCCGCGGCATCGGCGCGCAGCTTGTACGCGAAGCGCTGATGTCGAACAGCGGACCGGTCTGGCTGTTCTGTAAACCGGAACTTCTGGATTTCTATACGCGACTTGGCTTCGTCATGACGGACCAGCTGCCTGACACCCTGGCCGACCGACTGGCCCGCTACCGACGGACCAAGGCACTGATTGCCCTGCTCCATGACCGAAGGATGATGCCCATGCCAGCTGCAACCCTGAACATCGCCATCGCCTGCCTGATCGACGAACGCGGACGCCTCCTGGTCGTGCGCAAACGCAGCACCCGCTTCTTCATGCTCCCCGGGGGCAAGGCAGAGCCGGGCGAAACACCTCTGCAAACCCTCAAGCGTGAGCTTCATGAAGAACTCGACCTGAGGCTCGAGGATGATGACCTCGAGTCGTTCGGGCACTTCCGCGCACCGGCTGCCAACGAGCCGGACCATCAGGTGGAGGCGGATGTGTTCATCGGACGCCTGCCCCACGCAGTGAAGGTGCAGGCCGAACTGGAAGAACTGGGTTGGATGGAGATCGCGCCATGCGCGAGGGAGGATGTGGCGCCGCTGTTGCGCAGGCATATCATGCCTGCGCTATTGATGCGTACGGAGGGGAAGGAACAAGCCGTTTGAGCGTGCGCCTCCGGTTGATCAGGGCGAGATCGGATCGCTGGCTGGAAAGGTTTCTTCGATAGCCTCATCGAGCTGATCTTCGTCAGCCTCATCCGGCCGACGGGTCACGTCGTCCTGCTCTTTGGTGGGCTGGTCGTTGTGCTGGTCGCCGTTCATGTGGTTCTCCGCTGATGGACTGTTCCCATTAGGCCGTGCCCCGGCCACTCGGTTCAGCGGGAGTTTCTCGCAGGCAAAAAAAAGGGGCGGGTTTGCCCCCGCCCGCCTCCTTCCTTGTTCCCTGTATCCCTTCTCATCTTCCTGGATGACACCGCTTCCTGCGGCGGTCCTTGACCTTCATCCTGAAGGCCGCGCTAATCCCTGAGCACGGGTGCGATATTAATGATCGGCGTGACGACAACAAGCTGTGGCATCCAGCCGCAGCACTGCCTGGCCCATCCAGAGCATCTAATAATTTCTATAAAAATCAGTAAGTTGCGTAGTGAGTCGGGCATAAATCGCCGGTCGCCGTAGCTGTTTCGTGGGCTTTGCTTACAACGTTTGTAAGCAAATGCGTACACAGGGAGAGGACAACCAAGAAAATCGACCGCAACGGATTAAGCCAAGGGATCGACCCAAGGCCGCGTGTGTAAGGGGTCAGGAAGAGTGCAGCAGCGGCGGGATTGTCGTCGGGCCCGGCAACCAGACCCGACGACATTGATGTCACTGGAACAGCGCGTCGCTCGACAGGCCGTTACGCTCGAGAATCTCGCGCAGACGGCGCAGCGCCTCCACCTGGATCTGGCGAACACGCTCGCGGGTCAGGCCGATCTCCTGCCCCACCTCCTCCAGCGTCGAGGCTTCATGGCCGCGCAGGCCAAAACGACGGATAACCACCTCCCGCTGCTTTTCGGACAGATCAGACAGCCATTGGTCGATGCTGTTGGACAGATCGTCATCCAGCAGGAGCTCGCAAGGATCGGTCGGGCGATCGTCGGTCAGTGTATCGAGCAGCGTCTTGTCCGTGTCCGGGCCAAGCGACACGTCCACCGAAGTGACGCGTTCGTTGAGCCCCAGCATGCGCTTGACCTCACCGACCGGCTTCTCCAGCAGGTTGGCGATCTCTTCAGGGCTGGGTTCGTGGTCGAGCTTCTGGGTCAGCTCGCGAGCGGCCCGGAGGTAGACGTTCAATTCCTTGACCACATGAATCGGCAGGCGAATCGTGCGGGTCTGATTCATGATCGCCCGTTCGATGGTCTGTCGAATCCACCAGGTGGCATAGGTGGAAAAGCGGAAGCCGCGCTCGGGGTCGAATTTCTCCACCGCGCGAATCAGACCAAGATTGCCCTCCTCGACCAAATCGAGCAGGGAAAGACCGCGATTGACGTAGCGTCGGGCGATCTTGACCACCAGGCGAAGGTTGCTTTCGATCATGCGCTTGCGCCCCGCCGGATCGCCTTTCTGCGCCAAACGCGCGAAATGCACTTCTTCTTCGGGGGTCAGGAGGGGGGAGAAACCGATTTCGTTGAGATACAACTGGGTTGCATCTAGCGCCCGGTTGTAGTCGATGAACTTGTGCTGTTTGCTGGATGTGGCCTTGGGTCTGCCTGCACTGGCAGCCTTGGTCACTTTGTCTTTCTGGTCGAAGTGGATCGGCGTTTCCATGAGCAGAACCGCATCGTCGACGTCAAACTCCAGCGCGTGGTCTTTAAGTGCCATTTTATTCTTGTCCTGTTCCGGGTTCGACAACAGGCCCAAGCGGCGCGGGTCCCTGGCTACGCTCAAGCCCAACCTAGTGCTGGAACAGGCAGGTGACAGGTCAACGTCTTGGCAGGTATTGCAGCGGGTCTACGGGTTTGCCCTGGCGACGAATCTCGAAATGCAGCTTCACCCGGTCGGTACCCGTCGATCCCATCTCGGCGATACTTTGCCCAGCCTTGACTTGTTGACCCTCCCGCACCAGCAGCCTGCGGTTGTGTCCGTAGGCGCTTACATAGGTATCGCTGTGCTTGATGATCACAAGTTCGCCGTAACCCCGTAATCCACTGCCGGCGTACACAACAGTCCCATCAGAAGCAGCCAGGACAGGCTGTCCCAAATCCCCAGCGATATCAATTCCTTTATTCAAACTACCGTTTGAGGAAAAACGACCGATGATCGTGCCGTTCGCTGGCCATGCCCAACCGCTTGCAGAGCGGGTCACAGGCGTAACCGGAGTGCGCGCCGGCTGGCTAACCGCGGGCTTAGGTTGTGTGGTGATCGCCGGCTGGCGCGGAACCGGATTGGCGACCACGACCGGGGTGGATGGGGCGGGACTGGAAGAAGGCCTGGGCACCGGCTGCGGGGTAGCAGCGGCCGTTCGGGTGGCGCCGCCGCTAAAGCGAATCCGCTGACCGGGATAGATGACATGCGGCGGCTGAATGCCGTTTACGCGGGCCAGATCGCGCCAATCCCAGCCAAAGCGGAAAGCGATGGACCACAGCGTGTCGCCGCGGCGCACGATGTACTGCCCACTGGTGACACGATCACGCTGGTTGCGATCGACGACCTGCACACCACCGCCCGGAGGCGAGGATGCGCAACCGACCAGCGTGCCGGCGATCACTAGCACGCCGACCATCGAGCGGACCAAAGGGTCGCGAATCCACCGCCGTACTGCTGTGAGCCTCAATGCCCGCTCCCTTTCATAGACACGTGCGTCAAACGCCTTCCGTCATCGGCTGGCGTCGCCCGGCGAACCACTCGAGACCCAGCACCAGGACGATGCCGCCCACGGCCAGCAGTATGGCCAGCAGCAACTGCGGGTCCTGGCCGGTCAGATCGCCATAGGCGCCGGGCAGCAGATTCTGCTGCAGGACCGGAACGTTCTCGCCGCTGGAGTTGGTACGCCAGGTCAGCGTTTCCTTCCACGGCCAGACCTTGTTCAGCGAGCCGAGCATCAATCCGGTGAGAAACGCCAGAGTCAGGTCGCGCCAGCGCTTGAGCAGCCAGCTGAGGAACTTGGCAAAGCTGAGCAGACCCACCAGGCAACCGGCAGCGAAGATCGCCATCACGCCGATATCGAAGTTCTTTACCGCACCCAGCACCACCGGATACAGCCCCAGCAAGACGAGGATGAAGCTGCCGGAGATCCCCGGAAGGATCATGGCGCAGATGGCGATGGCACCGGCGAAGAACAGGCTCAGGCCGTCACTACCCCATTGCACCGGGGCCGCCACCGTTATCCAGTAGGCGAAACCGATACCCAGGCAGAAACTCACCAGCCGCGACAGGTTGCGCCGCTGGATCTCCTTGCCCACCAGATGCACGGAAACCAGGATCAGGCCGAAGAAGAAGGACCAAACGGGAATCGGATGCTCTTCCAGCAGGAAGGTAATCAGCCTGGCCAGGCTGAGGATGCTGGTCAGGATGCCGGCAAACAGCACCACCAGAAAACTGCCGTTGGCGGTCTTCCACGCCTCGGCGACGCGCCCCCGCAGCAACGGGCGGATGGCATAGGGCACCGCACTGATCGAACGCAGCAGCTCGTCGTAGATGCCGGTGATGAAAGCCACCGTACCGCCCGAGACACCGGGCACCACATCCGCTGCGCCCATGGCCATGCCCTTGGCGTACAACAATAAAGCGTCTTTCATGCTTTCTTCCGCTGAATGATCAAATCACGGGGCCATTGAGCAGCGGCACGAAACGTACGGTATCCAGAAGATGACGCGAAAAGCCGTTCTCCTCTCGAATGATCAGCATGAGTTGCTGGACCTCGCCGGCCCCTACCGGGATCACCAGACGCCCACCGGGCGCCAACTGATCGAGCAGGGCCTGCGGCACATCGGCTGCCGCTGCGGTGACGATGATCCCGTTGTAAGGCGCCAATGCTGGCCAGCCTTCCCAACCATCGCCCCAGCGAAAGACCACATTGCGCAGCTTGAGTTCGGCGAGGCGCTCCTTGGCTCGGTCCTGCAGCGCCTGAATGCGCTCGACCGAGAAGACCCGCTCGACCAGCTGCGCCAGCACGGCGGTCTGGTAGCCGGAGCCGGTCCCGATTTCGAGAACCTTGTCCAGCGGCCCGTCGGCCAGCAGCAGCTCGCTCATGCGTGCAACCATGAACGGCTGGGAAATGGTCTGGTTGTGTCCGATCGGCAGCGCCGTATCTTCATAGGCACGGTGCGCCAGGGCTTCGTCTACGAACAGATGACGTGGCGTGCGGCGGATGACTTCGAGCACTTGGGCGCTGGAAAGACCTTCCTCGTACAGGCGCTGGATGAGGCGATCACGGGTGCGTTGGGAGGTCATTCCCGACCCATGCAGCAGGCTGTCTTGTTCGCGATGTCTCACAGCACGTTCTCCAGCCAGCTCTCGAGACCGTTGAAGGCCTCATGAAAAGTTCGATCCAGCTGCAGCGGGGTAATCGATACGTAACCCTGCATCACCGCATGAAAATCGGTACCCGGTCCGCCATCCTCGACGTCCCCGGCCACGGATATCCAGTAGCCCTCCTTGCCGCGAGGGTTGGCCTGCTTGACCGGCGGCTTGGCACGGCTGCGATGTCCCAGACGGGTAAGCTGGATACCACGAACGTGATCAAGCGGCAGGTTCGGCACGTTGACGCTGAGCACCGTGCGCGGCGGCACTTCGAGCTGGTCGTGCTTCTCCACCAGCAGGCGCGCGATATGCGCAGCGGTCGGCAGGTTTTCCGTCGAGCGAGAGACCAGCGAGAAGGCAAAGGCCGGGCGCCCGGTGAAGCGGCCTTCGATGGCCGCGGCAACCGTGCCGGAATAGAGCACATCGTCGCCCAGATTGGCGCCGAGGTTGATGCCCGAAACCACCATGTCCGGTGTTTCTTCGAGCAGCCCGTTCAGGCCCAGATGCACGCAATCGGTGGGCGAGCCGTTCAGCCCGATGAAGCCGTTCGGCATGCTGACAGGATGAAGCGGGCGGTCCAGGGTAAGGGCGCTGCTGGCGCCGCTCATGTCCTGGATCGGGGCTACCACCTTGCACTCGGCATAGTCGGCCAGCGCGTCATAAAGCGCGGCGAGCCCGGGTGCATACACCCCGTCGTCGTTGGCGATCAGAATACGCATCAGATGTCCGTCTGCCCTGCCAGGCTGACCAGCTCACGCACCACGGCGGTGGCGAAGCATCCGGTCGGCAGGACGAATTCCAGTTGCAGAATGTCAGGCTCGGGATAATGCCACGACAAACCGCCGATGGGGAGGCGAAGAATGCGCCGTTCGTGCTTCATTCCTGCCTGCGCCAACCAATTGACGACCGCAGGTTCAGTTTCGGCGACAGCGTTTTCCAGTGCCTGAATTTCGTCACCTGCTGGAGAGCCTTCCATGCCCCATAAAGGGCCGGTCGGATGTAGATCCAGAATCGTCAGGCGCGGGTCGCCGCACTCCTCCGGCCCGGCCGGGAAAAAGCTGCGACTGTCGGTGAACGCCAGAAGATCGCCTACCCGTGCCTGATCCCAGCTGCCATCCCCAACCCGTTCGGCGAGCACACGGTTGAACAGGTAACTGCGGCCAGCCGAAAGCAGCCGCGAACGCATGTTGCGCTGCTCCGGAAGCTCGCCTTTCGCCGCGAAGTGCCGTGCACCGTGCAGGTTGCTGCCCTCATAGCCGAAACGCTGCAGGCCGAAGTAATTCGGCACGCCGGAGGCCTTGATCCGCGCCAGCCGCTCATCCAGCGCGGCATGCTCACCGCGCAGCTCCGTCAAGCGTAGGCGGAAGCCATTGGCCGAGTGCGCGCCGCGCTGCAGCTTACGCTGATGCCGGGTGCGCTTGAGGATCGCCAGGCCGTCGCCCTCGGCAGCGGCAAGATCCGGATCGCTCTTGCCCGGCAGATGCAGGCTGAACCACTGGCGAGTCAATGCCTGGCGGTCCTTGAGCCCGGCGTAGCTGATCATCTTCAGCGGCACGCCAGCGGCGCGGGCGATGCGTTTGGCGGCTTCCTCGGTGTTCAGATTGCGCTTTTCCACCCACAACCAGAGGTGCTCGCCTTCGCCGGACAGCGGGATATCGAGCACTTCATCGACCTGAAAATCCTCGGCAACCGCTTTCAGCACGGCACTGCCACAGGGCTCGCCATGGGCGCGCGGCCCGAGCAGCTGATCTTCGGTCATGCGCGGACCAGCAAGGCAACCGCGTGAACGGCGATCCCCTCCTCACGCCCGGTGAAACCCAGCTTCTCGGTCGTGGTGGCCTTGACGTTGACCTGGTCCAGCTCGACCTGCAGGTCAGCCGCGATCAACGCGCGCATGCTGTCGATGTGCGGGGCCATCTTCGGCGCCTGGGCGATGATGGTGGCGTCGACATTGCCGACGACGTATCCCTTGGCCTGGACCTGGACGAGCACATGGCGCAGCAAAGCGCGGCTGTCGGCGCCCTTGAATTGCGGGTCGGTGTCCGGGAAGTGCTTGCCGATATCGCCCAGCGCAGCGGCACCGAGCAACGCGTCACTCAAGGCATGCAGCAGCACGTCACCGTCGGAATGAGCCAACAGCCCAAACCTGTGTGGAATCCGCACGCCGCCAAGCGTGATGTGATCGCCCTCGCCGAAGCGGTGCACGTCGTAACCGTGGCCGATACGCATAGATGCAAAACCCTGAAAATCTCGAGGCGGCGATTCTACAGGAGCCGGGTGCTGCTTGAGTGTCCGCGGCACCTCCCGATCATCGACACAGCCAATAACCACCATCAGTCGAATCGATCTCATATCGGAAAAAAGCGATATATAGTTCGCCTCATTCCGATATACAGCCCAGAGCCATCCCATGCCGGACGACTTTGACGACATCATCAAGGCCCTCGCCCACCCGCTGCGTCGCGACATCCTGCGCTGGCTGAAGGAGCCGCAGCGGTATTTCTCCGAGCAGCACCATTCGCTGGAAAACGGCGTCTGTGCCGGGCAGATCGACCAGCGTGCCGGCCTGTCGCAGTCAACCGTATCGGCCCATCTGGCGACCCTGCAGAAAGCCGGGCTGATCACCAGCCAAAAGGTCGGCCAGTGGCACTTCTTCAAGCGCAACGACGCGATCATCGAGTCGTTCGTCGAGCGCATCGGCCAGGAACTCTGAGTCCCTTTTCGCACCACCAGTAAAGGAGCGGTATTGCTATGCCCACACTTTTCGACCCGATCAAGATCGGCGATCTGGAACTGAACAACCGCGTCATCATGGCTCCCCTGACCCGCTGCCGCGCCGAGCCCGGCCGCGTTCCCGGCGACCTGATTGCCGAGTACTACGCCCAGCGCGCCGACGCCGGCCTGATCATCAGCGAAGCCACCTCCGTGACCCCGATGGGCGTCGGCTACCCGGACACCCCCGGCATCTGGTCCGCCGAGCAGATTCAGGGCTGGAAAAAGGTCACCGATGCAGTGCACGCCAAAGGCGGCAAGATCGTCCTGCAGCTCTGGCACGTCGGCCGTATCTCCGACCCGATCTACCTCGACGGCCAGCTACCGGTCGCACCCAGCGCCATCAAACCAGCCGGCCATGTCAGCCTGGTGCGACCAATGAAGGATTACGAGACGCCTCGTGCGCTGGAAACCGCTGAGATTCCGGGCATCGTTGAGGCCTACCGCAAGGGTGCGGAGAACGCTAAGGAAGCTGGTTTCGATGGGGTCGAGATTCATGGCGCGAACGGCTATCTGCTCGACCAGTTCCTGCAGGACAGCACCAACCAGCGCAGTGACGCCTACGGTGGCTCGCTGGAAAACCGCGCCCGGCTGATGCTGGAAGTGACCGATGCCGCCATCTCCGTGTGGGGCGCAGGGCGTGTTGGCGTACACCTTGCGCCGCGTGCCGACTCCCATGACATGGGCGATTCCAACCGCGCCGAGACCTTTGGCTATGTTGCCGGTGAACTGGGCAAGCGCGGTATCGCCTTCATCTGCACTCGCGAAAAAGCCGGTGAAGACAGCCTCGGCCCACAGCTGAAGAGGATATTCGGTGGCATCTATATCGCCAACGAACGCTTCACCAAGGAACAGGCCAACGCCTGGCTGACTGAGGGCAAGGCCGATGCCGTGGCCTTCGGCATCCCGTACATCGCCAACCCGGATCTTGTCGAGCGCCTGCGTCAGGACGCACCGCTGAACGAGCCGAAACCCGAGCTGTTCTACGCCCAGGGCGCGGCTGGCTATACCGATTATCCGTCGCTCTAAGCTCCTGGCGATGGAAAGGCCCGACCGGCATGTCCGGACGGGCCTTTTTTATTCCTGCCGCACAGGCACCTGACGTATCGACCAGCGCGGCGAGCCGAACCGGACGCGCGGCTGAGGCTCCACCGTCATCCACCCTACGCCTTCAGCGCCTCGGCATGATGACGCAGGTGATCATCGATAAAGCTGGCGATGAAGTAGTAGCTATGGTCATAGCCCGGCTGGATGCGCAGCGTCAGCGGGTGCCCGACAGCGTCCGCAGCGGCACGCAGCGCCTGCGGTTTGAGCTGACCCTCCATGAAGTCATCACGATCGCCCTGATCGACCAGCATCGGCAGCTTCTCGCCGGCATCGGCAATCAGCGCGCAGGCATCCCACTCGCGCCAGCGCGAATGGTCGGCGCCCAGGTAGCGGCTGAACGCCTTCTCGCCCCACGGGCAGTTGAGCGGATTGCTGATGGGTGCGAAAGCCGAAAGCGACTGGTAGCGACCCGGATTCTTCAGCGCACAGATCAGCGCGCCGTGGCCACCCATCGAGTGCCCGCTGATACCGCGACGATCGGAAACGGGAAAATTTTCCTCGATCAGTGCCGGCAGCTCGTCGACGACGTACTCGTACATCCGGTAATGCTGAGCCCAGGGTTCCTGGGTGGCGTTGAGGTAGAAGCCGGCGCCAAGGCCGAAGTCCCAGGCCCCTTCGGGATCGTCCGGCACGCCGGCGCCGCGTGGACTGGTATCCGGCGCGACAATGATCAGGCCGAGCTCGGCAGCTAGCCGCAACGCCCCGGCCTTCTGCATGAAGTTCTCATCGGTGCAGGTCAGCCCGGACAGCCAGTAAAGCACCGGCAGCTGTTCGCCCTGCTCCGCCTGCGGCGGCAGGTACACGGCGAACACCATGTCGCAGTTCAGGCTGCTGGAACGGTGGCGATAGCGCTTGTGCCAGCCGCCGAAGCTCTTGTTGCTGGAAACGATTTCAAGGGTCATGAACAGGCCTCGCGAAGGTGGAAACCGCGCGGGCTTCCACCGGTCGAGGTGGACAATCCGTCTGGCGACGGCGTTATCCACCCTGGGATCAGAAGTGAATGACGGTCCGGATGCTCTTGCCTTCGTGCATCAGGTCGAACGCTTCGTTGATCTGGTCCAGCGGCATGTTGTGGGTGATGAAGGTATCCAGTGGAATCTCGCCGCTCTGCGCCTTCTCCACATAGCTCGGCAGCTCGGTACGACCCTTCACGCCGCCGAACGCCGAACCGCGCCAGACGCGTCCCGTGACCAGCTGGAACGGACGGGTACTGATCTCCTGCCCCGCACCGGCTACGCCGATGATGGTCGATTCGCCCCAGCCCTTGTGGCAGCACTCGAGCGCCGCGCGCATCAGTTGAACGTTGCCAACGCACTCGAAGGAATAGTCGACGCCGCCGTCGGTCATCTCGACGATCACGTCCTGGATCGGCTTTTCGTAGTCCTTCGGATTGACGAAATCGGTGGCGCCCAGTTCTTCGGCAATGGCGAACTTGCCCGGATTGATGTCGATGGCAATGATCCGGCTGGCCTTGGCCATCTTCGCACCGATGATCGCTGCCAGACCGATGCCGCCCAGGCCGAATATCGCCACGGTCGCCCCCTCTTCCACCTTCGCGGTGTTGAGCACGGCACCGATACCGGTGGTGACGCCGCAACCGAGCAGGCAGACCTTTTCCAGCGGGGCCTCTTTCGGGATCTTCGCCACCGAGACTTCCGGCAGCACGGTGTACTCGGAGAAGGTCGAGCAGCCCATGTAGTGGTAGATCGGCTCGCCCTGATAGCTGAAGCGGGTGGTGCCGTCGGGCATCAGACCCTTGCCCTGAGTGGCGCGAACCGAGCTGCAGAGGTTGGTCTTGCCCGACTTGCAGAACTTGCACTGCCGGCATTCGGCGGTATAGAGCGGAATCACGTGATCGCCGACGGCAACCGAGGTGACGCCCTCGCCCACCGCCTCGACGATGCCGCCGCCCTCGTGGCCGAGGATGCAGGGGAACACGCCCTCCGAATCCTCGCCGGAAAGTGTGTACGCATCGGTGTGGCACACACCGGTGGCGACGATGCGGATCAGGACTTCGCCAGCCTTGGGTGGGGCTACGTCCACTTCCACGATCTGCAGAGGCTGGTTGGGGCCGAAGGCAACGGCGGCGCGCGACTTGATGGTCATGGACATCACTCTCGATGTGATTGGAAAGCAGAGAGTGTAATTCATGGCCAAACAGGGATTAACGACGGCCCCGGGAAAACATTATTGCTGTTGAGGGACAATCGGCGCTCATCACGTTAGGATCTTTGCAACCCGCTTGCTGGAATCTGACACCGGAGAACCCATGAACCGCTGGGAAGGCCTCGACGAATTCGTGGCTGTCGCCGAATGCGGCAGCTTCATGCGCGCCGCTGAGCGCCTGCGGGTTTCGTCCTCGCATGTCAGCCGACAGGTAGCGCGCCTTGAAGAACGCCTGCAGGCGCGTTTGCTCTATCGCACCACCCGCCGCGTCTCGCTGACCGAGGCCGGGCATACCTTCTTCACCCGCTGCCAGCGCTTGATCGAGGAACGTGACGAAGCCTTTCTGGCCATCAGCGATCTGCACAGCGCACCGACCGGGCTGTTACGCATGACCGCTGCGGTGGCCTATGGCGAGCGCTTCATCGTGCCGCTGGTGAACGAATTCATGGCCCAGCACCCGCAACTGCGTGTCGATATCGAGCTGTCCAACCGCACCCTCGATCTGGTTCAGGAGGGCTACGACCTGGCCATCCGCCTCGGCAAACTCGGCGAGTCGCGCCTGGTCGCCACCCGCATCGCGCCGCGCGCAATGTACCTGTGCGCTGCACCGAGCTACCTGGAACGCTACGGACGGCCACACACCCTGTCGGAGCTGGCGCGACACAACTGCCTGATCGGCACGAGCGACATCTGGTCGTTTCAGATCGAGGGCCGCGAGCAGCACTTCAAGCCCAGCGGCAACTGGCGCTGCAACAGTGGCGAGGCGGTGCTGGATGCAGCCCTGCGTGGCTTTGGCCTGTGCCAGCTGCCGGACTACTACGTGCAAGGGCCGCTGCGTCGCGGCGAGCTGGTTTCGCTACTGGAAAGCAATCAGCCGCCAGATACCGCCGTGTGGGCGGTTTACCCGCAACGGCGCTACCCGCTACCGAAAGTTCGCCTCTTGGTCGAGGCGCTCAAGACCGGTCTTGCCAAGCGTTCGGAGTACGCCGGGACCGGCGACCGGAACGGGCACTGAACCGCGCGTCAGACGCCTCTAATGACGCGGAACCCGCCTTAATCCCCCACGTCGTACCCTGTGTAGCTGCTGCTCTTCGAGCCGCCCGCGCTGGACGAGCGCAGCGCTGCAATCAGGAGGAAACCATGCAGGTTCTGGTGAACAGTAACCACAGCATCAGCGTCACCGCCGATCTGGAAGAGCGAGTGAAGGCCACGGTCGAGACCGAACTGGAGCGCTTCGATGATCATCTGACCCGAGTCGAGGTCCATCTCAACGACGAAAACAGCAGCAAGAGCGGCCCCCATGACAAGCGCTGCCAGATGGAGGCGAGGGTCAAGGGTCACGACCCCATCTCGGCCACCCACAAGGCCGAAACGCTGGACCTGGCAATCAACGGCGCCGCGGAGAAGCTGAACCACGCGCTGAGCCACGTTCTGGACAAACTCAACCGCCACTGACTGGCCCTCGATGGCCAATGAGCGCGCCATCGACACTTCTGCGAGGGACCGAACCACCGCTACTGGAGGCCACGCATGAACCGACTGCTCGACCGCGAAACCCTGACCAAACTGCTGTCAAAACGAGACGGGCCCTGCCTGTCCGTGTACCAGCCCACTCATCGCAGCTTTCCCGAGCGTCAGCAGGACCCGATCCGCTTCAAGCACCTGGTCAAGCAGCTGGAAGAATCACTCAAGCAGCAAGGCCATGGCGACAAGGCACACACCCTGCTCGAGCCGTTCTACGCCCTGATCGATAACAGTGACTTCTGGAACCACAGCCTCGACGGCCTGGCCGCTTTTGCCGCCAAGGACTACTTCCAGGTCTATCGACTGCAACGCAGCGTGCCGGAAATGGCGGTGGCCAACGCGCGCATGCACCTCAAACCGCTGGTACGCATTGCACAGTCAGCCGACCGCTTTCAGATCCTCTGCCTATCGCGTGACTCGGTACGCTTGTTCGAGGGCAACCGTGATGCCCTCGACGAGGTGAAGCTGCACGACGGTGTGCCCCGGACACTCGCCGACGCCTTGGGCAGCGACCTCACCGAGAAGGGTCAAAGTGGGTTTCCCCAGGGTTATGGCCGCTCCAGCGAACGCGGCGACCCGATGCAGGTGGAGGCCGGCGGCAGCGGCAAGCAGGCGGAGATCGACCGGGACCGTGATCGCTACTTTCGCGAAGTCGATCGCGCCATCACCGAACATCACTCGCGCCCATCCGGCCTGCCGCTGATCCTCGCCGCTCTGCCCGAGCAGCAGTCGCACTTCCGACGCCTCAGCCACAATGACTGCCTGCTGCCGGAGGGCATCGAGACCGGCCAGAACGCATTGAGCGTCAATGAGCTGCGTGAGAAAAGCTGGATGGTGATGCAGCCGCGCTATCTCAAGCGCCTGGAAGGCTTGCTCAACCAGTTCGGCGCATCCCATGGCCAGGGGCTGGCATCCGACCACCTCGAGGATATCGGTCAGGCCACCCGACAAGGCCGGGTCGCCACCTTGCTGGTGGAGGCCGAGCGGCAGATTCCCGGCCATGTCGACAAAACTGACGGAACGGCAACGCCGACCAGCGAAGATGACGTCAACACACCCGATCTTCTGGACGAGCTGACCATCTGGACACTCGAGCAAGGTGGAGACGTGGTTGTGGTACCGACCGAACGGATGCCGACCGGCACCGGCGCGGCGGCGATCTATCGCTTCTGATGTAAATGGCGGGCAGGCAACCCCTGCCCGTTCTCAAGACTCGCGGTCTGTCTTCCAGCGCTGCGCCAGCCACTCCAGATCTTCGGGCCGGGTGACCTTCAGGTTGTCCGCCCGCCCTTCTACCACCCTAGGCGAGTGACCTGCCCACTCCAGTGCCGACGCCTCGTCGGTAACCTGCATACGGGACGCGAGTGCAGCTTCGAGCGCGTCGCACAACATGCCCAGGCGGAACATCTGCGGAGTGAAAGCCTGCCAGATGACGCTGCGGTCCACCGTCTCCACCACACGCCCATCCGGACCTACGCGCTTGAGGGTGTCCCGCGCCGGAACAGCCAGCAGACCACCGACCGGATCATCGGCCAACTCGGCCAGCAACCTGTCCAGATCCTCACGCGCAAGATTGGGACGGGCCGCGTCGTGCACCAGCACCCAGTCATGCTCATTCGCGCCCAGTTCATCGAGGCGCTGCAGCCCACTGAGTACCGAATCGCAACGTTCACGACCGCCCGGCGCAAGCTGCACGCGAGTATCGCGAGCGCAGGGCAGCGCCGGCCAGTAGGGATCGTCAGGCGCAATGCAAACCACCAAACCAGAAAGTGCCGGGTGGTCCAGAAAACAATCGAGGGTGTGTTCGATAATGCTGCGCTCACCCAGCAACAGATACTGCTTGGGACGATCTGCGCGCATACGACTGCCGACGCCGGCAGCCGGGATGACGACCCAGAAGACAAGCTGATCGCGCAGGCTCATTCGATCAGCTGATAGAGGGTTTCGCCCTCTTTGACCATGCCGAGCTCCTGGCGGGCCCGCTCTTCGACGGTCTCCATGCCCTGCTTGAGCTCCAGAACCTCCGCCTCGAGGATTCGATTGCGCTCAAGGAGCCGCTCGTTCTCACCCTGCTGTTCAGCGATCTGCTTGTTCAGGCCATTGACCTGAGCCAGGCTGCCCTCGCCCACCCAGAGACGGTACTGCAGACCACCCAGCAGCAGTATCAGTACGACGAACAACCAGTAGGGGCGACGCATAGAAGGCATGAAACGACTTCAGCTGAAATTCGGGTATTGGCAAACAGCGACGGCTCTGGAGGCACGAAGAGTTTGCACGCGGGCACGGAGCGATTGAAACAAAAAAGGGCGACTTGCGCCGCCCTTTTTTAAGTACCGCGGATCAGCCGCGGAATTCGGCGCGACCCTTGTACGGTGCCTTGCCGGCCAGCTGCTCTTCGATACGCAGCAGCTGGTTGTACTTGGACACGCGGTCCGAACGGCACAGCGAACCGGTCTTGATCTGACCAGCGGCAGTACCCACCGCCAGGTCGGCGATGGTGCTGTCCTCGGTCTCACCGGAACGGTGCGAAATCACCGCGGTATAACCAGCAGCCTTGGCCATCTGAATGGCTTCCAGAGTCTCGGTCAGCGAGCCGATCTGGTTGAACTTGATCAGGATCGAGTTACCGATCTTCTCGTCGATGCCGCGCTTGAGGATCTTGGTGTTGGTCACGAACAGGTCGTCACCGACCAGTTGCACCTTGTCGCCGATCTTGTCGGTCAGCACCTTCCAACCGGCCCAATCGGATTCGTCCATGCCATCTTCGATGGAGATGATCGGATAGCGCTGGCTCAGACCGGCCAGGTAGTCGGCGAATCCGGCAGCGTCGAACACCTTGCCTTCGCCGGCCAGGTCGTACTTGCCGTCCTTGAAGAACTCGGAGGAAGCGCAGTCCAGAGCCAGTGTGACGTCATCACCCAGCGTGTAGCCGGCGTTGGCGACGGCTTCGGCGATTGCGGCCAGGGCGTCTTCATTGGACGCCAGGTTCGGCGCGAAGCCCCCCTCGTCACCCACGGAGGTGCTCAGGCCACGGGCCTTCAGCACAGCCTTCAGGTGGTGGAAGATCTCGGCGCCCATGCGCAGCGCGTCGGCGAAGGTCTTGGCGCCGACCGGCTGGACCATGAATTCCTGGATGTCGACGTTGTTGTCTGCATGCTCGCCGCCGTTGATGATGTTCATCATCGGTACCGGCATGGAGTAGACGCCCGGGGTGCCGTTCAGATCGGCAATGTGCGCGTACAGCGGCACGCCCTTGGCCTGAGCAGCAGCCTTGGCGGCAGCCAGCGACACGGCAAGGATGGCGTTGGCCCCCAGCTTGCCTTTGTTCTCGGTACCGTCGAGCTCGATCATCGCCTGGTCCAGCGCTTTTTGATCGAGCGGGTCCTTGCCCAACAGCAGGTCACGGATCGGGCCATTTACGTTGGCTACGGCGGTCAGTACGCCCTTGCCCAGGTAACGACTCTTGTCGCCATCACGCAGTTCCAAAGCCTCGCGGGAACCGGTGGATGCACCAGACGGCGCGCAGGCGCTGCCGACGATACCGTTATCGAGAATCACGTCGGCTTCCACAGTAGGGTTGCCACGGGAATCGAGAACTTCACGCCCCTTGATGTCGACGATCTTTGCCATTTTTATTAACACTCCGTAGATAGCTGCAAGGCTTCAAGCAGTTTCGATTGGCGAAAAATTCTTGATCAGGTCGTCCAGCTGCTTGAGCTGGGCAAGGAAAGGCTCGAGCTTGTCCAGACGCAATGCGCAGGGTCCGTCGCACTTGGCGTTGTCCGGGTCCGGATGGGCCTCGAGGAATAGGCCGGCAAGCCCCTGGCTGAGACCAGCACGGGCCAGCTCGGTGACCTGCGCCCGGCGACCACCAGCCGAATCGGCACGACCACCCGGCATCTGCAGCGCGTGGGTCACGTCGAAGAACACCGGGTAGTTCATCTGCTTCATGATGCCGAAGCCAAGCATGTCGACCACCAGGTTGTTGTAGCCGAACGAGGAGCCGCGCTCGCACAGGATCAGTTGATCGTTGCCCGCTTCCTCGCACTTGGTAAGGATGTGCTTCATTTCCTGCGGTGCCAGGAACTGGGCCTTCTTGATGTTGATCACCGCGCCGGTTCTGGCCATCGCCACCACCAGATCAGTCTGGCGAGAGAGGAAGGCCGGCAGCTGGATGATGTCGCAGACATCGGCCACGGGTTGCGCCTGATGCGGTTCGTGAACGTCGGTGATGACCGGCACGCCGAAGGCCTTTTTCACGTCCTCGAAGATCCGCATGCCCTCTTCCAGCCCCGGGCCACGGAAGGAGTTGATCGAGGATCGGTTGGCCTTGTCGAAACTGGCCTTGAACACGTAGGGAATGCACAGTTTCTCGGTCACGCGCACATATTCTTCACAGGCCCGCATGGCCAGGTCACGCGATTCGAGCACGTTGATACCGCCAAACAGCACGAACGGCTTGTCATTGGCGATTTCTATGTTGCCGACGCGGATGATCTTCTGGCTCATGCCTTGCTCGCCTTGTAATCCAGCGCCGCCTGGACAAAACCGCTGAACAGCGGATGACCGTCACGCGGCGTGGAGGTGAATTCGGGGTGGAACTGACAGGCCACGAACCAGGGATGATCGGGCGCTTCCACGACCTCGACCAGCGCACCGTCACCGGACCGTCCGGTGATTTTCAACCCCGCTTTCTGCAATTTTGGCAACAGGTTGTTGTTCACTTCATAGCGATGTCGATGACGCTCAACGATGCGCTCCTGTCCATAGCAGTCGAACACCTTGGAGCCGGCCTCCAGACCGCACTCCTGGGCACCCAGACGCATGGTGCCACCCAGATCGGAGGCGTCGCTGCGAGTCTCCACCGCACCGGTGGCATCGGCCCACTCGGTGATCAGGCCCACCACGGGGTGCGTACTGTCCTTGTCGAATTCGGTGGAGTTGGCGTCGCTCCAGCCCAGCACGTTGCGGGCGAACTCGATCACCGCCACCTGCATGCCAAGGCAGATGCCGAGGTAGGGAATCTTGTTTTCGCGAGCGTACTGCACCGTGGCGATCTTGCCTTCCACACCACGCAGACCGAAACCACCCGGAACCAGGATCGCGTCCATGCCTTCCAGCAGGCCGGTGCCCTGGTTCTCGATGTCTTCGGAGTCGATATAACGGAGGCTCACTTTGGTACGGCTCTGAATGCCAGCGTGACTCATCGCCTCGATCAGAGATTTGTAAGCATCCAGAAGTTCCATGTACTTGCCGACCATGGCGATGGTGACTTCTTTTTCGGGGTTCAGCTTGGCGTCCACCACGCGATCCCATTCCGAAAGATCGGCACCACGGCACTCTAGGCCAAAACGTTCGAGCACGTAGTCATCCAGACCCTGGGCATGCAGCATGCCGGGAATCTTGTAGATGGTGTCGGCGTCCGGCAGGCTGATCACCGCACGCTCTTCGACGTTGGTGAACAGGGCGATCTTGCGCCGCGAGGACAGGTCGATCGGCACTTCCGAGCGGCACACCAGCACATCCGGCTGCAGACCGATGGAACGCAATTCCTTCACCGAATGCTGGGTCGGCTTGGTCTTGGTCTCGCCCGCGGTGGCGATATAAGGCACCAGCGTCAGATGCATCAGCATGGCGCGCTTGGCGCCAACCTCAACACGCAGCTGGCGAATCGCTTCCAGGAACGGCTGCGACTCGATATCGCCGACGGTGCCGCCGACTTCAACCAGCGCCACTTCGGCATCGCCGGCACCCTTGATGATGCGCCGCTTGATCTCGTCGGTGATGTGCGGAATCACCTGAATGGTCGCACCCAGATAGTCGCCACGGCGCTCACGGCGCAGCACGTCTTCGTAGACACGACCGGTGGTGAAGTTGTTGTTCTGGGTCATGCGCGTGCGAATGAAACGCTCGTAATGGCCCAGGTCGAGATCGGTCTCGGCGCCGTCGTGGGTGACGAACACCTCGCCGTGCTGAAACGGGCTCATGGTGCCCGGATCGACGTTGATATAAGGGTCCAGCTTGAGCATCGTGACCTTCAGGCCCCGCGCCTCCAGGATGGCCGCCAATGAAGCCGAGGCGATGCCTTTCCCCAATGAAGAAACAACACCACCCGTGACGAAGATGTAGCGCGTCATGAAAAACCCTAGAAGTCTGCGTTAAGCGGCTAGCGCCGCGAGGGGAAAGCGAAGGTGCCATCGCGCCCGAGGCGGCAACGGCTCAGCTGCTACGGTTCGGAAGATCCGTGAAAGCTGTATTGAGACGGGAGCGTAGTCTACTGGATCAGCCCCACATGCTCAAACCTCAGTCAGCCGGCGGCAACGTCCAGACCAGCGAAACGGCAGCTGCGTCGAGTTGCGGCAGATTGCCCACCGCGATCAACTGGTCTTCGCAGAAAAGCAGCGGCAGGCGCGCCCGAACGAAGCCCGGCACGCCGTTCTCATTGAGCAAGCGCTTGAGGTCACGCCGGCCGCGGCCGGGCAGTACCAGCCACTCGCCGCCGGCTCGGTAGCGCACCTGCAGTCGGCCTGCCGGGGCCGTACCGATCAGGTGCAGGCTGCCATTGCCGGGCAACGACAGATCGGTCGATGGCTGCGGCCAGGCGAGCGGCCCCTCTGCCGGCAGCAACCATGAATTGCCCACCCACCAGACCCGCTCGCCGGTGCGCTGCAACTCGCCACGCCCCAGCCGCCAGCGTGGCGTGGCGTCGCCTCGCGCATCGCGCAGCGACTCCCAGCCGCACCAGTGATCGCTGTCCGGAAGCTCGGTGAGGTGCGCCAGCCAATGACGCAGGGCGTTGCGCTGTCGGGCTGGCGACAAGGCACGCAGCGCCGGCAGACAGAGACTGGGCAGTGCCAGCCAGTCGACCGGAGATGGCTGCTGCGCAGCAGCAAGGTCTGCCTGCGCCAGCTCATCCAGCAACGCCTGCGCCTCGGCCATGTGCGCGGCAGTGCGCGCCATGTTCGCCGACGCCTGTGGCCAGCGGCGGCTGATCGGCGGCAGCACCTGCAGACGCAGGTAGTTGCGCGCGTGATCATCACACTGGTTGCTCGGGTCTTCGATCCAGCGCAGGCCCTGGGCGTCGGCGTAGGCCTGCAGCTCGGCGCGCGAAACGGCCAGCAGCGGCCGCAGCAGCCTGCCCTGCCCCAGCGGCCGCTCCGCCGGCATAGCCGCCAGCCCGCGCACGCCGGCACCACGCAACAGACGAAACAGCAGCGTCTCGGCCTGGTCGTCGCGGTGCTGCGCGGTCAGCAGCAGATCACCTTCGCCGAGGCGTTCAGCGAAGGCGGCGTAACGCGCATCCCGCGCGGCACGCTCCAGGCTTGCGCCGTGCGCGACCTGCACCCGCACGATTTCGAGCGGCACGCCTAGCCCCTCGCAAACCTGCCGGCAGTGCTCCGGCCAGGCATCGGCGACCGCCTGCAGGCCGTGATGCACATGGACGGCGCTGATTGGCGGCAACCTTCGGCCCTGCGTCAGTCGCACCAGTGCATGCAGCAGCACCGTCGAATCGAGCCCGCCGGAAAAGCCGACCAGCCAGCGCCGCGCGGCTAGCCACGGGCGCAGTGCATCGAGCAGTTTGGATTCGACCGGCATGGAAATCGACTCATTCAGGCAAGGCGGCCAGCATAAGGCAGCGCACGCCACGACTACAGCCGCCAGCGGTGCGCACCTTTCAAGAGCACGACGCAAACACAGCGGCGCACCTTCGTTGACGCCCTCCGCACCGCGCCGCTCCAAAACAGTGCACACCCATGGCTATCTGAGATCGCCGCAAACAGATCGAGGCATTCAAATTCGAGCTAGGCCTCTGTAATCGTTGGCTTTCTCGTAGTTGGCAAGGGAAATGCAAAAGTCCGCTCAGCTTATTCCAAAAGCTGTTGCTGACTTACCAGCCGGGCTACTGAATACCCGGCGCCACCTTTAGGGACATACCACCATGCTCAAGAAACTGACCCTCGCCATCGCCGCCGCCAGCGCCGTGACTGCCAGCAGCTTCGCCGTCGCGGAAACCGTCTCCAGCCCCGTTGGCGACTTCGACGTCAGCATGAACGTCGGCCTGACCTCGGACTACATGTTCCGCGGTATCTCGCAAACCCAGGGCAACGGCGCCATCCAGGGCGGTCTGGACGTAGCCCACGAGAGCGGCCTGTACGTTGGCACCTGGGCGTCCAACGTCGACTTCGGCGGTGACGCCTCGGTGGAATTCGACTACTACCTGGGCTTCGGTAACAACATCACCGAGAACATCTCCTACGATCTGGGCTGGATCAAGTACGACTACCCGGGCGAAAGCGCGCTGAACTTCAGCGAGTACTACGGCAGCCTGAGCGCCTACGGCTTCACGGCCGGCGCGGCCTACTCCGACGACTTCGCCGGCGACGACACCACCCTGTACTCCTATCTCGGCTACGAATACGCCCTGCCCTACGACGTCGGTCTGGCCCTGCAGTACGGCAAGTACGATTTCAAGGACGCCACCTTCGGCAACGACGATACCTACAACGACTGGTCGGTCGGCCTGAGCAAGACCATGGCCGGTCTGGACTTCGGCCTGACCTACTCCGACACCAGCTTGAGCGGCAGCGAATGCGCAGGCTTCGTCGGCAAGGACGACTACTGCGACGCGACCTTCGTGGTTTCGGTTTCGAAGAGCTTGTAACTCCTGTCGGGACCGCAACAAAGGCCTGACCCAGTCACGTGTCGCATGGTCTGCAGGACGTAGAGCGGGTGACACCCGCCGAACGTGGCCCTCCGCCTTGTTGTAAGAGCGATGCAAGGCCCAGAAAAAACGAAACCCCGCCGCGAGGCAGGGTTTCGTTTGTCGGGCGGTGAGGTGTAACCGCGCGGGTTTCACCCGCCCTATAAAGCTACATACGCCAGGGGTTCAGCGCTCGCCGATGATGCCGCTGCGCCTGTTGCTGGACCCCGTCTGAACAGGCCCGGAAACGAAAAACCACGCCGGGTAGGCGGGGTTTCTGCAGCGGACAAAACGGCATCCGATCAGGCGATACCGTAGCTCATCAGGCGCGCGTAGCGGCGCTCCAGCAGCGCGTCGGTATCCAGCGCCTTGAGCATTTCCAGCTGAGTCCTGAGTTCGTCACGCAGCGAAGCCGCGGTGACGGCCGGGTTGCGATGCGCGCCGCCCAGGGGCTCGGAAATCACCTTGTCGACGATCCCGAGGTCCTTCAGGCGCTCGGCAGTCACGCCCATGGCGTCGGCCGCTTCGGGTGCCTTGTCGGCGGTGCGCCAGAGAATCGAGGCGCAGCCTTCCGGCGAGATCACCGCGTAGGTGGAGTACTGCAGCATGTTCAGCTGGTCGCAGACACCGATGGCCAGTGCACCACCGGAACCGCCTTCACCGATGACAGTGGCGATGATCGGCGTTTTCAGCCGCGCCATCACGCGCAGGTTCCAGGCGATGGCTTCGCTCTGGTTGCGCTCTTCGGCGTCGATACCCGGATAAGCGCCGGGGGTGTCGATGAAGGTGAGGATTGGCATCTTGAAGCGCTCGGCCATCTCCATCAGACGGCATGCCTTGCGGTAGCCCTCCGGACGCGGCATGCCGAAGTTGCGGCGTACCTTCTCGCGGACTTCACGGCCCTTCTGGTGGCCGATGATCATCACCGGCTGGTCGTCCAGACGCGCAATGCCACCGACGATGGCGGCGTCGTCGGAGAAGTGGCGATCACCGTGCAGTTCTTCGAACTCGGTGAACAGGTGGTTGATGTAGTCGAGGGTGTAGGGCCGCTGCGGGTGCCGGGCCAAACGTGCGATCTGCCAGCTGGTCAGATTGCCGAAGATGCTCTCGGTGAGCGACTCGCTCTTATCCTGCAGGCGGGTGATTTCATCGCCAATGTTCAGCGAATTGTCATTACCAACCAGGCGCAACTCTTCGATCTTGGCTTGCAGGTCGGCGATCGGCTGTTCGAAATCGAGAAAATTCGGGTTCATAGTCATCCGTCATGCGTCGACGGCCGGGGGGCCGGGAAGCTGTTCCGTTTTTTGCGCCCTACCTTACGGGACGGACGCATTCAGGTCGAACAAAAAATGTTCGCAATCATGACTCGATCAAGATCGGGTCGCTTGGGTAGTGGCCGGGTCATGCGCCAGTTTTCCTGGCGATAACTCGATGCTGGCCGCTATCGGTATTGCAGGAAGACGTTGTCGCGCCCGAACTGGTCACGCAATGCCTGAATCAAGTGATCCGCCGGATCGATTCGCCAGCTCTCGCCAAACTGCAACAGCGCCTTGGCGTCGCTACCGGTGTACTCCAGAGTGATCGGGCAGGCCCCGCGATGACGACCACAGACGTCTGCCAGCCAGCGCACCCGGTCACCCCTGAGCGCATCGCTGCCGACCTTGACCCGCAAGCTCTCGGCCAGACCGGTGCGCGCTTCTTCCAGGCTCATCACCCGCTTGGCACGCAGACGCAGGCCACCGGAGAAATCGTCGTTGCTGACTTCACCTTCGACCACCACCAGCGCATCGGTCTGTAGCAGTGCCTGAGCCGTATTGAAGGCTTCGGCGAACAGCGAGGCCTCGATGCGCCCGGAGCGGTCGTCCAGGGTGATGAAACCCATCTTGTCACCCTTCTTGTTCTTCATCACCCGCAGGTTGACGATCAACCCGGCGACCGTCTGGGTATCGCGAGCCGGACGCAGATCGATGATGCGCTGACGGGCGAAGCGACGTACTTCTCCTTCGTATTCATCAATCGGGTGGCCAGTGAGGTAGAGACCCAGGGTGTCCTTCTCGCCCTTGAGGCGCTCCTTGAGCGTCAGCTCCCGCGCCTTGCGGTGATTGGCATAGACATCCGCCTCGGGCTCTGCGAACAAGCCGCCAAACAGATCCATATGGCCGCTATCCAGGCTGCGCGCAGTCTGCTCCGCCGCCTGAATCGCCTCTTCCATGGCTGACAAAAGCACCGCACGATTCTGATCAATGCCGGCCTGGTAGAGCTTCGGGTCATCGGAAAAATACGGCCCCATGCGATCCAGCGCACCGCCACGGATCAAGGCCTCGAGGGTGCGCTTGTTGATGCGTTTGAGATCGACCCGACTGCAGAAGTCGAACAGGTCCTTGAACGGCCCGCCTTCACTGCGGCATTCGACAATGGCCTCCACCGGCCCTTCACCGACACCCTTGATCGCACCCAGACCGTAGATGATGCGCCCGTCGTCGCTGACGGTGAACTTGAATTCGGAGTTGTTCACGTCCGGCGCATCGATACGCAGCTTCATGCTGCGACATTCTTCGATCAGCGTGACCACCTTGTCGGTGTTGTGCATGTCCGCCGAAAGCACCGCGGCCATGAACGGCGACGGGTAATGCGCCTTAAGCCAGGCGGTCTGATAGGACACCAGACCGTAGGCCGCCGAGTGCGACTTGTTAAAGCCGTAACCGGCAAACTTCTCTACCAGGTCGAAGATGTTGCCCGCCAGATCAGCATCGATACCGTTGTTCTTGCAGCCCTCAATGAAACCGCCGCGCTGCTTGGCCATTTCCTCGGGCTTCTTCTTGCCCATGGCGCGGCGCAGCATGTCGGCGCCGCCTAGCGTGTAGCCGGCCATGACCTGGGCAATCTGCATCACCTGTTCCTGATACAGGATGATGCCGTAGGTGGGCGCAAGAACCGGCTTGAGGCCTTCGTACTGGTAATCCGAATGCGGGTAGGAGATTTCCGCGCGACCATGCTTGCGGTTGATGAAGTCGTCGACCATGCCCGATTGCAGCGGGCCGGGACGGAACAGCGCCACGAGGGCGATCAGGTCTTCCAGGCAGTCGGGTTTGAGCTTTTTGATCAGCTCTTTCATGCCACGCGATTCGAGCTGGAACACCGCCGTGGTTTCGGCCTTTTGCAGCAGCGAGTAGGTGGGCTTGTCATCCAGGGGGATAAAGTCGATGTCGACCGGTTCGAGACCCTTACGCGCCTGTTCGCGGTTGATGGTTTCCAGCGCCCATTTGATGATGGTCAGCGTGCGCAGGCCGAGAAAGTCGAACTTGACCAGACCGGCAGACTCGACGTCGTCCTTGTCGAACTGGGTGACCAGGCTGCCGCCCTCGTCATCGCAGGCGATGGGGGCGAAATCGGTGAGTTTGGTCGGCGCAATCACCACGCCGCCGGCATGCTTGCCGGTGCCGCGGGTGATGCCTTCGAGCCTGAGCGCCATGTCCCAGATTTCCCTAGCGTCTTCATCGACGGCAAGGAAGTCGCGCAGCGGCTCTTCCATCTCGTAGGCTTTTTCCAGCGTCATGCCTACTTCAAAGGGGATCATCTTCGACAGGCGATCCGCCAGCCCGTAGGACTTGCCCTGCACCCGCGCCACGTCACGCACCACCGCCTTGGCCGCCATGGTGCCGAAGGTGATGATCTGGCTCACCGCATTGCGACCGTATTTCTCAGCCACGTAATCGATGACCCGGTCGCGGCCATCCATGCAGAAGTCGACGTCGAAGTCGGGCATGGAAACCCGCTCAGGGTTGAGGAAGCGCTCGAACAGCAGATCGTAGGCCAGCGGGTCCAGGTCGGTGATTTTCTGCACATAGGCCACCAGCGAGCCGGCACCCGAGCCACGGCCTGGCCCTACAGGCACCCCATTGCTCTTGGCCCACTGGATAAAGTCCATGACGATCAGGAAGTAACCCGGAAAGCCCATCTGGATGATGATATCCAGCTCGAAATTCAGCCGATCGACATAGACCTGCCTCTTCGCCTCGTAATCGGGCGTATCCCGGGGCAGCAGCACTTCCAGCCGCTCTTCGAGGCCGTCGAACGAGACCTTGCGGAAGTAATCGTCCATGGTCATGCCGTCCGGCACCGGGAAATCGGGCAGGAAGTAGGTGCCCAGCTGCACCTCGATGTTGCAGCGCCTGGCGATCTCGACGGTATTTTCCAGCGCCTCGGGGAGGTCACTGAACAGCTCGTACATTTCCTCGGGCGTTTTCAGATACTGCTGATCGGAATAGTTGCGCGGTCGTCGCGAGTCGTCGAGGGTGCGGCTTTCGCCAATGCAGACGCGCGTTTCATGGGCTTCGAAATCATCCTGCTTGAGAAAGCGCACGTCATTGGTCGCCACCAGCGGCACAGCGCAGCGCTCGGCCAGCGCTACTGCCGCGTGCAGATGCTCCTCATCGTTGACCCGGCTGGTGCGCTGCACTTCCAGATAGAAACGCTCGGGAAACACCGATTGCCACTCGGCCAGCAGCGCCTCGGCCAGCGACTCCTCGCCGTTGAGCAGGGCAAGTCCGATCTCGCCCTCCTTGGCGCCGGACAAGGCAATCAGCCCTTCCGAGGACTGCTTCACCCAGTCACGCTCGATGATCACCAGGTCATTGCGCTGACCTTCGGTCCAACCACGCGAAACCAGCTCAGTGAGGTTGCGATACCCCTTGGGATTCATCGCCAGCAAGGTCAAGCGGCTGAGAGGACCGTCCTCGTCACAACCAGCCATCCAGATATCGGCACCGCAGATCGGCTTTATGCCGGCGCCCTGCGCGGCTTTATAGAACTTGACCAGCGAGCACATATTGCTCATGTCGGTCACCGCCACTGCCGGCATGCCACCTGCCGCGACCGCCTTGATCAGCGGCTTGACCCGAACCAGCCCATCGACCAGCGAGTACTCGGTATGCAGACGTAGATGGACGAAGGAAACAGGCATGAACAGACCTTGAGCTGGCAGAACGACAAGCGCGGAATTGTACCGGAAAGCACGGACGGGCTGGCGACCGCGCTAACGGTAGCCGACACGGTAAAAGGGTGTTCGGCGGCCCAGGACCTCATGAAGCACCTGGCTGGCCCGCGTACAGTTACCCGCTAGACCAGCAGCACGCTGGCCGGGATGTCGGTCTCGACAACTGCCTGCTCAAGCAGCGTACGCACGGGGGCGAAAGAGCGCCGATGAATGGGCGTTGGTCCTAGCCGACGAAGCGCTTCCAGATGGCTTGGAGTCGGATAACCCTTGTGCCCGGCCAGCCCATAACCCGGATAGCAGAGATCCAGGGCCTGCATTTCGCGGTCACGACTGACCTTGGCCAGGATGGATGCCGCAGCGATAGCCGGCACCTGACCGTCGCCCTGGATCACCGGTGCGCTGGGCACGTTCAGCTGAGGGCAGCGATTGCCATCGATGAGTGCCAGCCGCGGCGTGACACTCAGTCCATCAACCGCACGCTGCATGGCGAGCATCGTGGCGTGAAGGATATTCAGCTGATCGATCTCTTCGACCTCCGCTCGGGCAATGCACCACGCCACCGCCTTTTCGCAGATCTCGTCGAACAACGCTTCACGACGGGCTTCGCTCAGCTTTTTCGAGTCGTTGAGGCCTTTGATCGGACGCGCCGGATCGAGGATCACTGCAGCGGTCACTACAGGACCACACAGCGGCCCGCGCCCGACCTCGTCGACGCCGGCAACCAGCTCTTCGACCAGATTGAAATCGAGTCCGAACTGCATCAACGAACTCCAACCAGGCGCAACACGGCATCGGCGGCCTGACTCGACGCATCGCAACGCAGGGTGCGATGAATACTGTCGAAGCCTTCGGTTTGCACGTCACCATCGTCCAGCAGTGGCGACAGAGACTGCGCAAGCGCTTCGGGGGTAGCGGCGTCCTGCAGCAACTCGGGAACCAGCAGACGCTGGGCCAGCAGGTTGGGAAGCGCAACATAGGGGCTCTTCACCAGCCGCCGGAGGATGCGGTAAGTCATTGGCGCTACGCTGTAGGCAACCACCATAGGACGTTTGAACAACAGCGCCTCAAGCGTTGCCGTACCGGAAGCAATCAACACGGCGTTGCAGGCGGCCAATGCCTCATGGGACCGGCCATCGAGCAGGGTCAGCGGTAAATCACGCGTAACCAGCATCTGCTCAAGCTGCAGCCGCCGCTCGGGGCTGGCGCAAGGCATGACAAAACGAATCCCGGGACGCATGGCGCGCAACCGCTCGGCAGCGGAAAGGAAAAGATCCCCCAGGCGAGCGACTTCGCCGCCCCTGCTACCGGGCATCAGCGCGACGACCAGGCCATCCGCTGGCAATCCGAGCGCTTGCCGTGCCGCGGCACGATCGGCGCAAAGCGGAATGGCATCAGCCAGGGGATGACCGACGAAGCGAACCGGTACCTGGTGCTCGTCGTAGAACCTGGCCTCGAACGGAAACAGCGTGAGCATCAGATCGCAGGCGTCACGGATCTTCAGCACCCGCTTCTGACGCCAGGCCCAGACCGACGGACTGACGTAGTGCACGGTCTTGATTCCGGCGCGGCGCAGCTTGAGCTCAAGCCCGAGATTGAAATCCGGTGCGTCGATGCCGATGAATACATCCGGCCGCTGCTGGATCAGCGTGTCCACCAGGCGTTTGCGGCGGGCCAGCAGCTCCGGCAAACGGCCGAGCACTTCGACCAGGCCCATCACTGCCAGACGCTCGAGCGGAAAGTACGACTGCAACCCTTCGGCCTGCATGCGCGAGCCGCCGACCCCGATGAATTCGACATTCGCGTGCTGAGCCTTCAGCGCCTGCATCAGGCCCGCACCAAGGATGTCACCGGAGGACTCCCCGGCTACCAAGGCAACCCTGAGCGGCCGGTTCATCTCAGCGGGTGATGCCACGAGTTGAACCCTGGATCGAGTCGCGGAAGATCGCAACCTCGGGGAATGCCGCTGCACTTTCGGCCAGCTCGGAGAGTGCGGCCTCCACGGTCAACCCCTTGCGGTAGACGACCTTGTAAGCGTTGCGCAGGGCGTGAACGGCTTCGGCGCTGAAGCCACGACGACGCATGCCCTCGAAGTTCATGCTGCGCGCCTCCGCCGGATTGCCGAACACGGTGACAAATGCCGGTACATCCTTGCCGATCGCCGTGCCCATGCCGGAAAAACTATGGGCGCCGATATGGCAGAACTGATGTACCAGGGTGTAACCGGAGAGAATGGCCCAGTCGCCCACATGGACGTGACCGGCCAGCGCGGTGTTGTTGACCAGAATGCAATGATTGGCGATCACGCTGTCGTGGCCGATGTGAGCATAAGCCATGATCAGGTTGTGATCACCGAGGGTGGTTTCGGAGCGATCCTGCACGGTGCCGCGATGGATGGTGACACCCTCGCGAATCACGTTGTGATCGCCAATCACCAGGCGCGTCGGCTCACCCTTGTACTTCAGATCCGGCGTATCTTCGCCAACCGAGGAGAACTGATAGATGCGATTGTGCCGACCGATACGGGTCGGCCCTTTGATGACCACATGCGACGCGATCACCGTACCCTCGCCAATTTCGACGTCCGGACCAATGATCGACCATGGGCCGACCTGGACGTCATCCGCCAAGCGAGCCGCAGGGTCGATGATGGCGCGAGGGTCGATCAAACTCATATCTTCTGTTCCGCGCAGATGATTTCTGCCGAGCAGACCGGCTTGCCCTCGACGCTCGCACGACAATCGAACTTCCAGATGCCGCGTTTGGCGCTGATGAAGGAAGCTTCCAGCACCAGCTGATCGCCCGGAACCACCGGCTGACGGAAGCGCAGCTTGTCAGAGCCGACGAAATAGTAAAGCGTGCCATCGGCTGGCTTGACGCCCATCATCTTGAAACCAAGCAGACCGGCCGCCTGCGCCATGGCTTCGATGATCAGCACGCCTGGCATGATCGGATGCTGTGGAAAATGCCCATTGAAGAACGGTTCGTTGATGGTCACGTTCTTGTAGGCACGAACGCGCTTGGCCTCGACGTCCATCTCCGTCACACGGTCCACCAGCAGGAACGGGTAGCGGTGAGGCAAATATTCGCGAATCTCGTTGATATCCATCATGTCAGGAAAGAGCCTGTAAAAAAGTATAGGGCCGCCTGCGCTGAAAGCCCGCGCGAGCACTGACAGGCATTAACCCCGAAAAAAACCGGATCAGACGGTAAGCTCAGGCATCAGAAGCCGGATTCTGACCCTGAGTCACGGTAGCCAGGCTTTTCTCCAGCTGTTGCAGCCGGCGAGCCATGTCATCCAACTGACGAATACGCGCCGCACTCTTTCTCCAATCGGCAGCATTCTGCATCGCCGTGCCCGAGGAGTAGCTTCCGGGTTCCGTGATCGAGCGCGTGACCATCGTCATACCCGTCACGAACACGTTGTCGCACACTTCGATGTGCCCAACCATGCCGACGCCACCGGCGATCATGCAATTGCGTCCGATCTTGGTGCTACCGGAGATGCCGGCACAGCCAGCCATCGCCGTGTTGTCACCGATCTGCACGTTGTGCGCGATCATGATCTGATTATCTAGCTTCACGCCGTTGCCAATCAGCGTATCGGAAAGGGCGCCGCGGTCGATGGTGGTATTCGAGCCAATCTCCACATCATCTCCGATACGCACACCGCCGATTTGAGCGATCTTCTGCCAGGCACCTTTTTCCTTGGCGAAGCCGAACCCCTCACCACCGATCACGGCACCGGACTGGATCACCACGCGCTTACCGATCTGCACGTCGTGATAAAGCGTGACTCGCGGTGCGAGTCGCCCGCCAGCGCCGATTCGGCTACGGGCGCCGACGAATGACTGCGCACCGATCACCACATCCGCCTCGATGGTTGCGCCGGACTCGATCACCACATAGGGACCAATACTGGCCGACGAAACTACATAAGCATCGGCAGCGACCACCGCCGTCGGGTGAATGCCGCTATTCGCTACCGGTCGAGTCTCGAACAGGTGCGACGCGCGCGCATAAGCCAGATAGGGGTCGCTAACGACAATTGCCGCGCCTTCGTAGCCTTCAGCATCAGCGGGAGCCAACAACACCGCGGCGGCCTGGGTGGTCGACAGGTACTTGCGATACTGAGCATTGGCAAGGAAGCTCAAATGCGCCGGGCCCGCCTCCTGCAGGGTAGCGAGCCCTCTAATAGTCTGGTCAGCATCGCCGCGCAGGGTGCCACCCAGTTCCTCGGCCAGCTGGCCGAGTGTATAGACTGCGCCTGCCATATCAGCGCAGCTGATTCATGCGCTCGATGACCTGGCGGGTGATATCGAACTGCGGTTTGACATCCACCACGGCACCACGCTCGAACACCAGGTCGTAGTTGCCCTTCTTGATGACTTCTTCGACAGCCTGATCAAGCTTCGGCTTGAGCTGCTTGAGCATGTCCCGATCCGCCACAGCCTTTGCCTCGTTCAATTCCTTGGACTGGAACTGGAAGTCACGTGCCTTTTGCTTGAATTCGAGCTCCAGACGTTCACGCTCGGCCTGCTGCATCTTGTCACCGTCCTTGACCAGGCGATCCTGAATACGCTTGGCGTCGCTTTCGAGTGTTTTCAGCTTGCTCAGTTGGGGGCCGAACTTCTTCTCCGCGTCGACCGCGTAACGTTTGGCCGCATCCGACTCAAGCAGCGCCATCTGATAGTTCATGACGGCGATCTTCATTTCGGCAAATGCTGGGGTCGCTACCAGCGCGGCAACGACGAGAAACAGTTGAGTCAACTTACGCACGGTAAACACCACTCCTGAAAGAAAGCACTGAGGCATCACGCCGCAATGTTAGAACGTTTGTCCCAGCGAGAACTGGAATACCTGAGTATCGGCCTCGTCCGGCTTGACCACCGGCATAGCCAGACTGAAGCTCAGCGGGCCCATTGCGGTAATCCAGGTCAGACCTACACCCACCGAGCTGGCCATATCGCCGAAGTCGATATCGCTGCAATTACTCGACTCTGTTGGGCAATTGGTGTTGTACACATTACCTACGTCCCAGAACACCGAGGTACGCAGCGAGCGCTGATCCTTGACGAACGGCATGGGGAACAGCACTTCCAAGCCCCCCTGGATGAGTACGTTACCACCGAACGGCAGAGGATCCTGATCCGGGTCGGCGATGGTGCCTGGGCGCGACCCGTCACTCGGCGTGCTACGAGGGCCGAGACTGCTATCCTCGAAGCCGCGTACCGAATTGAAGCCGCCGGCATAGTAATGCTCGTAGAACGGCAGGCTCGAGGTCGAGCCATAGGCGTCCCCGTAACCCAGGCGCGTATGCATGCGCAGGGTGTAATCCTTGCTCATCGGTACGAACAGCTGGCCGTTGTAGTCGAGTTTGTAGAAAGACAGGTCGCTACCCGGAATAGTACTTTCGAATACCAGGCTCTGCGAATGGCCGCGAGTTGCGAGCACGCCGCGATTGAGGGTCGACTCGGACCAACCTGCAGATGCCTTGAAGTTGAGGAAGCTGTCGCCCTCCTCCTCCATGAAGTCGAAGATCTCGTCCACGGTATAACGGCCAGTATCAAGATCATCCTGCTGCACAGTCAGGCCGAATGACAGTCGAGACGTCTCGCTGATCGGGTAGCCGATGTTGATGCCGCCACCAAGGCTATCCACCGAATAACTGGAAACGTCGTAATCGAGTTCGTCGTAATCGGTGGTGCGATAGAAGGCGTTATACCCCAGGCTGACACCGTCTTCGGTCCAGTAGGGGTCGACGAAACCGAAGTTGTAACGCGTCTGGTATTCGCTGCGAGTCAAGCCCAGGGAGACCCGGTTCCCGGTACCGAGGAAGTTGTTCTGGCTGATGGAGCCACCCAGAATCAGGCCTGCGTTTTGCGCAAAACCGATGCTGGCCATGATCGAACCGGACGGTTGCTCCTCGACGCTGTAGTTGACGTCGATCTGGTCGTCCGTACCTGGCACCTGCGGCGTTTCTACGTTCACTTCCTTGAAGAAGCCCAGGCGCTCGAGACGAGTCTTGGATTGGTCGATCAAATAGGTCGACGCCCAACCACCTTCCATCTGGCGCATCTCGCGACGCAGCACTTCATCTTCGGTCTTGGTATTCCCGCGGAAATTGACGCGATTGACGTACGCACGCTTACCCGGATCGACGACGAACGTGATCGACACCGTATTGTCTTCGTCGTGAGCTTCAGGAACACCGTTGACGTTGGCAAAGGTATAGCCTTCGTTACCCAAGCGCCGTGTAATCAGCTCGGAGGTGGTGGTCATCACCTTGCGCGAGAACACCTGACCTTCTTTTGCCAGCAACAGCGCCTCGATCTCTTCCTGCGGAACCTTGAGATCACCGCTCAGCTTGACATCGCGCACGGTATAGCGCTCGCCTTCGTCGATGTTCACGGTGACATAGACGTGCTTCTTGTCTGGCGTTATGGATACCTGGGTCGAGGTGATATCCATGTTGATGTAACCGCGATCCAGGTAATACGAGCGCAGGCGTTCCAGGTCACCGGAGAGCTTTTCACGCGCGTACTTGTCGTCGTTGCGGAAGAACGACAGCCAGTTTGTGGTCTTCAGCTCGAACAGATCCACCAGATCTTCGTCCGCGAAGACAGAATTGCCCACGATATTGACGTGCTTGATCGCCGCCACCGAGCCTTCGTTGATCTTGATCTTCAACGCCACCCGATTACGCGGCTGCGAAATGACCTCGGTTTCGATGGTCGCCGAATAGCGCCCCTGGGCAACGTACTGGCGCTGCAGTTCATTACGTACACCCTCGAGCGTGGCCTGCTGAAAGATTTCCCCTTCGGCCAGACCGGACTGCTGCAAACCTGACAGCAGATCTTCGGTCTTGATCGCCTTGTTGCCTTCGATCTCGATGCCGGAAATAGATGGTCGCTCGACTACGCTGATGACCAGCACATCGCCATCCCGCCCCAGCTGAATATCCTGAAAGAAACCGGTTCGGAAGAGCGCACGAGTGGCATCGACGAGGCGATTGTCATCGGCGGGCTCACCCACGTTCAAAGGCAGAGCGCCGAATACGCTGCCGGCGGAAACCCGCTGCAGGCCATTGACCCGGATATCGGAAATAGTGAAGGACTCAGCGTGAACTTCGGCGATCATCAATGCGGAGATAACCGCAGGTAGCAGCAGACGTTTCATGAAGTCCTTTCTTATTCAAACCTGATAAATGAACCGGCGATTCGGCATGGCGACACTACGGATTCGGCATTACAGACGGCCAAGGTCATTGACCAGTGCAAGCAGCATCACCCCAACCACCAGGCTGATGCCGATCTGTACTCCCCATCCCTGTACCCGCTCCGACAGAGGACGTCCGCGGACCCACTCGACGACATAGAAGAGCAGATGGCCGCCATCGAGCACCGGGATAGGCAATAGATTGAGAACCCCCAGACTAATGCTCAGATAGGCGAGGAAATTGAGGAAATCCCCCAGGCCCGACTGGGCAGAAGCGCCCGCCACTTTAGCAATGGTTATCGGACCGCTCAAGTTTTTTACCGAGAGCTCCCCGAAGAGCATTTTCTTCAGCGAATCGAGGGTCAGCAGGCTCATGGTCCAGGTGCGCCTTACGCCTTCGACCACCGCTTCAAAAGGACCGAAGCTGACTTCGCGCAGCATTTCCGCTGGCCATTCACCACCTTCGACACCCGCCCCCAGATAACCGCGGCGCGCATCGCCTTCGCCACGCGCGGCCAGCGTCAACGAAACATCGAGTCGCTCACCGGCGCGCTCCACCTGCAGGGATACCGGCTCACCGGGCAGTACCTTGACTGCGTCGATCACCTGCTGCCAATCGTCCAGTGGCTGCTGATCCATACTCAACAGGCGGTCGCCGAGACGAATACCTGCGGCCTGCGCCGGGCCTTCAGGGTCCAACTGAGCGACCACTGGGACAATCTGAGGGCGCCAGGGTCTGATTCCGAGCGAGGTGATCGGGTCCGGCTCCTCCACGCCTTTCAGCCAATTTTGCAACGGGATCTGCAGGTGCTGCTCGCCAGAACCGCCAAGCTCTCGCACCGTCATATCGAGCTGACCGCTCTCGCCCAGGCGCCGTACCAACTGTAAATTGACCTCGGACCAGCCACTGACTGGCTTGCCATTGACCGCAACGATCTCCTGATCGACCGCCATCCCCGCCTGAGCAGCGAGACTGCCTTGCGCGACAGCACCGACAACAGGCCGCACCTGTTCGCTGCCAAGCATCGCCAGCAGCCAGAAGAACACCATAGCTAACAGGAAATTGGCCAACGGCCCGGCGGATACGATAGCGAAGCGCTGGCGGACGCTCTTGCGATTGAATGCACTGTCGAGCAAAGCGGGAGGCACGTCGCCCTCACGTTCGTCGAGCATCTTGACGTAACCGCCAAGCGGTATCGCAGCGATGACGAACTCGGTGCCCTGCCGGTCATGCCAGCGAAGCAGCGGACTACCGAAGCCAACGGAGAATCGCAGCACCTTCACGCCACAGCGACGGGCAACCCAGAAATGACCGAATTCGTGAAAGGTCACCAACACCCCGAGCGCAACGAGGGTGCCGATGATCATGTAGAGCGCGCCCATATTTTCCTCCGGGAGTGGGTCTGTTGACGTTTCGCTGCAAGCCGCGAGGCCGGCAGACCCTATCGCCCGCGGCAGCTCAACCAGTGGTCGGCAGTTTCACGAGCCTGGTTGTCAGCTGCCAGTACATCTTCAAGGCAGACAGTCGGAACCGATGCCTCTCGATTCAACACGTCGTCGATGATACTCGCGATCTCGGTGAAGCGGATGCGTCGATTGAGAAAGGCGTCAACCGCCACTTCGTTCGCGGCATTGAGCATCGCCGGCGCCGTACCACCGGTCTCCGCGGCCAGGCGAGCAAGCCGCAGACAAGGGAAACGCAGGTTGTCCGGCGCCTGGAAATCCAGTCGCCCAACCTGCAACAGATCCAGCGCCGACACACCGGAATCGATTCGCTCCGGCCATGCCAGCGCATGCGCAATCGGCGTACGCATGTCGGGATTGCCGAGTTGCGCGAGCACCGAACCATCCACGTAGTCCACCATAGAGTGGATAACGCTTTGCGGGTGAATCACCACCTCGACCTGATCTGGTCGCGCGTTGAACAACCAACAGGCCTCGATCAGCTCAAGCCCCTTGTTCATCATGCTGGCCGAATCCACGGAAATCTTGCGTCCCATCGACCAGTTGGGATGAGCGCAGGCCTGCTCCGGCGATACATCCGCCAGAAGCTGCGGCGCAATATCTCGAAACGGCCCGCCAGAAGCGGTGAGCAATATCCGCCGCACACCGACAGCACCAAGCCCACGGGCATAATCGGATGGCAAGCATTGAAAAATCGCGTTGTGTTCGCTATCGATCGGCAGCAACACCGCATCGCTATCGTGCAGTGCCTGCATGAACAACGCGCCGGACATTACCAGCGCTTCCTTGTTCGCCAGCAACACTCGCTTGCCTGCCTGCACGGCGGCGAGAGTCGGCTTCAGCCCAGCGGCACCGACGATTGCAGCCATCACGACATCGACCTCGGGATGGCCCGCCACCTCGCTCAGACCGCCCTCGCCGCTCAGCACTCGAGTGGCAACGCCATCGGACTGCAACTGCCCCTGCAGCACGCCGGCTTGCGCTTCATCACCGACCACTGCGTAGCTCGGACGATGCTTGAGGCAGAGCGAACGCAGGTCGGCGAGCCGGCTGAAGCCGGTCAGCGCAAATACGCTATAGCGATCGGGATGACGAGCGATGACATCCAATGTGCTAAGTCCGATCGAACCGGTCGCCCCCAGCACGGTTATCTGTAGAGGTCGCGTCACAGCACGCCCCAGCCAGCAAGCCAAAGAAGCACCGCAAAGATCGGAATGGCCGCGGTAAGACTGTCTATGCGATCCATTACACCGCCGTGCCCGGGCAGCAGCTGACTGCTGTCCTTGATGCCCGAGCTACGCTTGAACATGCTCTCGGTGAGGTCACCAATCACCGAGATCAACACCACCACCGCCGCACCCAGCAGCGCTAGCACCAGCTCTCGCACCGACCAGCCGCGGTAAATGCCAACCGCCAGCGTGATCAGCAGACTGGTCAACAGGCCACCTATCAGCCCCTCCCAGCTCTTGCCAGGACTGACCTGCGGTGCAAGCTTGCGCTTGCCGAACGTCTTGCCGGAGAAATACGCCCCGATATCCGCAGCCCAGACCAGAATCATCACGGCAAGGATCAACCAGTTACCCAATGGCCATTGCTTGAGCACGACCAGCGCCTGCCACGACGGAAGCAGAATCGCCAGACCGATCACCAGACTGCCAGCGGAGCCACCCCAGAGACGACTGCTCTGCGGATAGGTCAACACCATATAGGTTGCTGCCAGCCACCAGAGCACAGCGAGCGCCAACAGCCAGGGGGCCAGTGCCGGAAGTTGATACAGCACGGCAAGCAGCACCACGACCAGCGCCGCATAACCGATTCTCACCGGCTGGCCCGCGAACCCGGCCAACCGGGCCCATTCCCAGGCACCTAGCGCAACGACCAGCCCAATGAAGATGGCGAAAGCGAGCCCGTGAAGAAGAAAGAACCCAATGATCGCGACGGACAGAAGGATGGCGGCGGTGATGATGCGCTGCTTCAGCATTCGGCCTTGACCTCGCTTTCGACCTGTTCGCCCGTTTTGCCAAATCGCCGCTGTCGAGTGGCGAAATCGGCGAGCGCCTTGCGCATGGCAACGTGCTTGAAGTCGGGCCAATAAAGATCGGAAAAATACAGTTCCGCGTAGGCGAGCTGCCAAAGCAGGAAATTGCTGATGCGCCGCTCACCGCCGGTGCGAATGCACAGATCGGGCAACGGCATGTCGCCGGTCGCCAGATAGCTCTGAAACAGAGCAGGCGTAATTTCCGCCGGATTCAGACGCCCGGACTGCGCCTCGGCAGCCAAGTGCTGAGCCGCCTGAAGAATGTCCCACTGCCCACCGTAATTGGCGGCAACCTGGAGGACGAAACGATGATTGGCGGAAGTCATCTCTTCCACCTCCAGCATCGCGGCCTGCAATTCGGGATGGAAACGGGCACGATCGCCGATGATGCGCAGGCGAATGCCGTTCTCATCGAGCTTGCGCGCCTCACGCCGCAACGCCGACAGGAACAGTTCCATCAGCGCACCGACTTCATCTGCCGGGCGCTGCCAGTTCTCGCTGGAGAACGCAAACAGTGTCAGCACCTCGACGCCGGAATCGGCGCAGACCTCAATCACGGCGCGAACCGCGTCGACACCGGCTTTATGCCCGGCCACACCGGGCAGCAAACGCCTCTTCGCCCAGCGATTGTTGCCATCCATGATGATCGCCACGTGACGGGGTACATTCCGCCCGGCGATCTGCCTGACCTTTTCCATGAACAACTCTACTTGCGCTAAAACACGCTGCGAACCAAAAGAAAAAGCTGCAAGCAACAGCTCTGTGGCATCCGCGCTGTCGCATCACGAACCGGTCCCCCCGATTCATGACATGACAGCAGCGATTCGATGCCGGCCTTATACGGCCATCAGGTCGCCTTCTTTGGCTTCGAGGGCCTTGTCGATCTCGGCAACGTACTTGTCGGTTAGCTTCTGAACGTCATCCTGGCCACGACGTTCCTCGTCCTCGCTGATTTCCTTTTCCTTGACCAGGTCCTTCAGCTGCGCGATCGCATCACGGCGGATGTTGCGCACTGCGACTCGGGCGTTCTCGGCCTCTGCGCGGGCCTGCTTGGTGTAGCCCTTACGGGTCTCCTCGGTCAGCGCGGGCATCGGCACACGAATCGTGGTGCCAGCGGTGGCCGGATTCAGCCCTAGGTCCGAGGTCATGATCGCCTTCTCTACCGCCTGGATCATGCTCTTGTCGAACACTGTCAATGCCAGAGTGCGGGAGTCTTCGGCGATTACGTTGGCAACCTGACGCAGCGGAGTGTCGGAACCGTAATAGGAGACCATAACGCTATCGAGAATACTGGGATGCGCACGGCCGGTACGGATCTTGGCGAATGCATGGTCCAGCGATTCCAGGGTTTTCTTCATGCGCTCCTGCGCGTCTTGCTTGATCTCGTTGATCATTCTTTCGATTCCTCGATCAGGGTTCCTTCAGCGCCACCTAGCACGATGTTGAGCAGGGCGCCGGGCTTGTTCATGTTGAAGACTCGCAGCGGCATGTTGTGGTCACGGCACAGACAGATGGCTGTCAGATCCATCACGCCAAGCTTACGATCCAGCACTTCGTCGTACGTGAGCTCGGCAAATTTCTCCGCATTCGGATCCTTGAACGGATCTGCGGTGTAAACACCATCGACCTTGGTGGCCTTGAGCACGACATCCGCCTGGATCTCGATCGCACGCAGACAGGCGGCCGAGTCGGTGGTGAAGAATGGGTTGCCGGTACCGGCGGAGAAAATAACCACCTCGCCGGTCTTCAAATGACGCATCGCCTTGCGACGGTCATAGTGATCAGTCACGCCGACCATGGAAATGGCAGACATGACCAGCGCCGGGATGTTCGAACGCTCAAGCGCGTCGCGCATGGCCAGCGCGTTCATCACAGTGGCCAGCATACCCATATGGTCGCCGGTGACGCGATCCATACCGGCCGCCGAGAGCGCAGCACCACGAAAGAGGTTGCCACCACCGATGACCAGTCCGACCTCGACGCCGATGCCCACCAACTGGCCGACTTCCAGAGCCATACGGTCAAGGACCTTGGGATCTATGCCAAAGTCTTCGGAGCCCATCAGGGCCTCGCCGCTCAATTTGAGCAGAATGCGTTTATAGCGAGGATTGCGTGCACTCATCTGCTGAGCCATTGGCGTGTTATCTCCTGCGGCGTGCTGTGATCAAGTCTGAATGACTCAGACCAAAAAATATCTGCGCTTTGACAGCTCAACCCGGGGTTGGTGCCAGGCGATGACTATATCGTGACAAAAAAACAATTCCGCTGCCCAATTCGACAAAGAGGCCGCGCGCGTGAGCGGGCAGCCTCTTTGCCAGAACCACCGAAGCGGCCTTATTTCTTGGTCGCAGCGACCTGAGCAGCAACTTCGGCAGCAAAGTCGACTTCGGCCTTCTCGATGCCCTCGCCTACTTCGTAGCGAACAAAGGATACGATTTCGGCACCAGCTTTCTTGGCCAGCTCACCAACCTTGATTTCCGGGTTCTTGACGAACGCCTGCTCAACCAGGCTGGCTTCGGCCAGGAACTTGTTGATACGGCCCTTGACCATGTTCTCGACGATGTTTTCCGGCTTGCCGGCGATCTTGTCGGCATTGAGCTGCAGGAAGATTTCCTTTTCCTTGGCAACCAGCTCTTCGGAAACATCAGCCGGGCTCAGAACCGCAGGATTGCTGGCAGCCACGTGCATGGCGATATCCTTGGCCAGCTCGGCATCGCCACCCTTCAGGGTGACCAGCACACCGATGCGGTGACCGTGCAGATAAGCACCAACCACCTCACCTTCCACTGCGGTCAGGCGACGGATGTTGACGTTCTCGCCGCACTTGGCGACCAGCGCTTCGCGCGCGGATTCACGAGAAGCAATCAGCGGGGCCACATCGGTCAGCTTCTGCTCGAAGGCCTCGTCCAGGCTTTCCTTGACGAACGCCTTGAAGTCATCCTGCAGAGCCAGGAAGTCAGTCTGCGAGTTGACTTCGATGATCAGACCACGACCACCCTCGACGCGAACGGCGATCGAGCCCTCGGCAGCGATGTTGCCCGACTTCTTGGCGGCCTTGATGGCGCCCGAGGCACGCATGTCGTCAATCGCCTTTTCGATATCACCGCCAGCGGCGACCAGAGCCTTCTTGCACTCCATCATGCCCTGACCGGTACGCTCGCGCAGTTCTTTGACCAAGGCTGCAGTGATTTCTGCCATGTTGGGAATCCTCTCGATTTGGTTTCTAAACCACTCACCCAATACACGGGTGATCAATTCGCAAGAGACAAAAAGGGGGCCTAGCCCCCTTTTTGTTCATCGGGTGTCACGCTGCAGTGCGCCGCACTCAGCCCTGAGCCGCTTCGGAAGCAACTTCCTCGACGAACTCGTCAGCGCCACCGGCACCGTTCTGGCGACCGCGCAGAACAGCGTCAGCCATGGAGCCGAGGTAGAGTTGCACGGCACGGATGGCGTCATCATTACCGGGAATGATGTAGTCAACGCCTTCCGGGCTGCTGTTGGTATCGACGATGCCGATGACCGGGATACCCAGCTTGTTGGCTTCGGAGATAGCGATGCGCTCGTGATCGACGTCGACGACGAACATGGCGTCCGGCAGGCCGCCCATATCCTTGATACCACCCAGGCTGCGCTCGAGCTTCTCGAGATCACGGGTACGCATCAGAGCTTCTTTCTTGGTCAGCTTCTCGAAAGTACCGTCCTGGGACTGCCCTTCCAGCTCACGCAGACGCTTGATGGAGGCGCGGATGGTCTTGTAGTTGGTCAGCATGCCACCCAACCAGCGATGATCGACATACGGCGAGCCACAACGAGCAGCTTCTTCGCGAACGATCTTGCCGGCGGAACGCTTGGTGCCAACGAACAGAATCTTGTTCTTGCCTGCAGCCAGCTTCTCAACGAAACGCAGCGCGTCGTTGAACATCGGCAGGGTTTTTTCCAGGTTGATGATATGGATCTTGTTGCGCGCGCCGAAAATGTATTTATCCATTTTCGGATTCCAGTAACGGGTCTGGTGGCCGAAGTGCACACCGGCCTTCAGCATATCGCGCATAGTGACTTGAGACATGATCAGTCCTCGAATAAGTCGGGTTAGGCCTCCACGCGTCCCGATATCCAACTCTTGCGAGCACCCAGGATACCGTGTCGACACGTGTGTGGGGTTAGGCTCGACGGGGTCTACCCCGCTGAGCGGCGCGTTTTATAGCACAACGACCATCGAGAGGCTACTGCTTTGAACTCTCTACAACAGGCTCAGCAGTGCAATCAGCCCTGACCTGCAGGCCGCAGGCGCTTTGGTTTATCATCGCGACTTTCCGTTATTGCCTTCGCCTGCGGGCATACAAGAGGTTTGCATGACTGTCACCATCAAGACGCCCGAAGATATCGAGAAGATGCGCATTGCCGGGCGCCTCGCCGCCGAAGTTCTCGAGATGATCGGCGAGCACGTCAAGCCAGGCGTCACCACCGAGGAACTCGACCGCCTTTGCCACGAGCATATCGTCAACGTTCAGCAGGCCATTCCCGCTCCGCTGAACTACAAGGGCTTTCCCAAATCGATCTGCACCTCAATCAACCACGTTGTCTGCCACGGCATCCCGAACGACAAGCCGCTGAAAGACGGCGACATCCTCAACATCGATATCACTGTGATCAAGGACGGCTATCACGGCGACACCAGCAAGATGTTCATGGTCGGCAAGGTGCCCGAGTGGGCCGATCGCCTCTGCCAGGTCACTCAGGAATGCCTCTATAAAGGCATCGAGCTGGTTCGCCCGGGCGCACGACTCGGGGACATCGGTGAAGTCATCCAGAAACATGCCGAGAAGAATGGGTTCTCCGTGGTCCGCGAATACTGTGGCCACGGCATCGGTAAGGTCTTCCATGAGGAGCCGCAGGTTCTGCATTACGGCCGTGCCGGCACCGGCATGGAGCTCAAGGAAGGCATGACCTTCACCATCGAGCCGATGATCAACCAGGGTCGCTCGGAAACCCGACTGCTTGGCGATGGCTGGACTGCGATCACCAAGGATCGCAAGCTATCGGCGCAATGGGAACACACCATCCTGGTGACCGCTGACGGCTACGAGATCTTCACTCTGCGCAGCGACGACACCATCGCTCGCACCTCTACCTGAGATTTCACAGCCGCAGCCCCCACGGGAGGACGTTCGCATGCCCCAGGTTGACCCGGAGCTGTTTGACCGCAGCCAGTTTCAGGCGGAGCTGGCTCTGAAGGCCAGCCCCATCGCTGCGTACAAGAAGGCCATACGCCAGGCGCGGCAGGTACTGGACGAGCGGTTCAAGGCAGGTCGGGACATCCGTCGCCTGATTCAAGATCGCGCCTGGTTCGTCGATCAGATTCTGCGCTCGGCCTGGGATCGCTTCGACTGGAACAATGGCGCAGATATCGCGCTCGTCGCAGTGGGTGGCTACGGCCGAGGTGAACTGCACCCCTACTCCGATATCGACCTGCTCATTCTGCTCGACGCCAACGACCAGGAAATCTTTCGCGACTCGATCGAGGGCTTTCTGACCCTTCTCTGGGATATCGGCCTGGAAGTCGGGCAGGCCGTGCGCTCCGTTGCCGAATGCGCCGACGAAGCGCGCGCCGATCTCACGGTCATCACCAACCTCATGGAAAGCCGGACGATCGCCGGCCCGGAGCGCCTGCGCCAGGCCATGCTGCGGGTCACCAGCACCCAACAGATGTGGCCTAGCAAGGAATTCTTCCTCGCCAAGCGCAACGAGCAGCGCGCACGACACGCCAAGTACAACAACACCGAGTACAACCTGGAGCCCAATGTCAAAGGCTCCCCCGGCGGCCTGCGCGACATCCAGACCATCCTCTGGATCGCCCGTCGCGAGTTCGGCACGCTCAATCTGCAGGCGATGGTCGATCAGGGCTTTCTTACCGAGGGTGAACACAGCCTGCTGACCGCCGCCCAGGAGTTTCTCTGGAAGGTGCGCTACGGCCTGCACATGCTTGCCGGTCGCGCCGAGGATCGCCTGCTGTTTGACCATCAGCGCAGTTTGGCCGCGCTGCTGGGCTATGAAGACAATGATGCCAAGCTGGCCATCGAACGCTTCATGCAGAAGTACTACCGGATCGTCATGAGCATTGCCGAACTCAGCGATCTTGTCGGTCAGCACTTCGCCGAAGTGATTCTCTGGGAAGGCGAGTCAGGCCCGATCGTGCCACTAAACAGCCGATTTCAGGTACGCGACGGCTACCTTGAGGTGAGCAACGCAGCTATCTTCAAACGCACCCCTTTCGCGATCCTGGAAACCTTCGTGCTGCTCGCCCAGCATCCCGACATCCAGGGCGTTCGCTCGGACACCATTCGCCTGCTCCGCGATCACCGTTACCTGATCGATGACATCTTCCGCCAGGATCTGCGCAACACCAGCCTGTTCATCGAGCTGTTCAAGTGCAAGGAAGGTATTCACCGCAACCTTCGCCGAATGAACCGCTACGGCATCCTGGGCCGCTATCTGCCGGAGTTCGGCCACATCGTCGGGCAAATGCAGCACGACCTGTTCCACATCTACACCGTCGACGCGCACACGCTCAATGTCATCAAGTACCTGCGCAAGCTGACCAAGCCGGGCGTCGCCGAGAAATATCCGCTGGCCAGCAAGCTGGTCGAAAGGCTGCCCAAACCAGAGCTGATCTACATTGCCGGGCTCTATCACGACATTGCCAAGGGCCGTGGCGGCGACCATTCGGAACTCGGCGCGGTGGATGCCGAGCAATTCTGCAGTCGTCACAAGCTGCCGGCGTGGGATACCCGACTGGTGGTCTGGCTGGTGGAAAACCATCTGGTCATGTCCACCACAGCGCAGCGCAAGGATCTGTCCGATCCGCAGGTGATCAATGATTTCGCCCAACTGGTCGGCGACGAGACGCACTTGGACTATCTCTACGTCCTGACCGTGGCCGACATCAACGCCACCAACCCGACCCTGTGGAATTCCTGGCGCGCGAGCCTGCTGCGTCAGCTCTATACCGAAACAAAGCGGGCCTTGAAACGCGGGCTGGAAAACCCGCTGGGGCGCGAAGAGCAAATCCGCCAGACCCAACGCGCTGCGCTCGATGACCTGGTGCGCCAGGGCACCGATCCGGATGACGCCGAGCAGCTCTGGTCACAGCTGGGCGACGACTATTTCCTCCGGCACACCGCCACCGATGTGGCCTGGCATACCGACGCGATCATCGAGCACCCGGCCAACGGTGGGCCGCTGGTGCTGATCAAGGAAACCACGCAGCGGGAGTTTGAGGGAGGCACGCAAATATTCATCTACGCGCCAGACCAGCATGACTTCTTCGCGGTAACCGTGGCGGCCATGGATCAGCTCAACCTGAACATCCATGACGCACGCATTCTGACGTCGAGCAGCCAGTTCACGCTGGACACCTACATCGTGCTGGACGCCGACGGCAGCCCGATCGGCAATAATCCGAAGCGGATCGAGGAGATTCGCAGCGGCCTGATCGCCGCCCTGCGCAACCCGGACGACTACCTGACCATCATCCAGCGCCGTGTCCCACGGCAACTCAAGCACTTCGCCTTCCCGCCGCAGGTCACCATCCACAACGACACACAGCGGCCGCAGACCATTCTGGAAATCATTGCACCGGACCGGCCCGGCCTGTTGGCGCGTGTGGGCCAGCTGTTCCTCGATTTCGATCTATCGGTGCAGAACGCCAAGATCGCGACCTTGGGCGAACGCGTGGAGGACGTATTCTTCGTCACCGACGCAGACAACCAGCCGCTGTCCGACCCGCAGTTCTGCCTGCGCCTGCAGCAGGCGCTCGTCAAGGAGCTGCAGCAGGAGAACGAACAGCAACCCTCACCGAGCAGCATCCTGATCTGAAATGGCCTCGCCTGCTCACCTACCTGGCGCTGCAAGACAGGTAGGAGGCAGGCTCAATCCCAAGGCTGACCCCGCGTTTGTTCGACAGCTGGCAGTTTCTGCTGCATTGCAGCCTTGGCCAGCATGTGCGCACTGACCGGCGCAGTGAGGAAGAGAAACAGCGTGATCAGCAGCTCGTGCAGGCTCAAGCCATCGTTCTGGCTGCTGAAGAAGATCATCGACGCGATCACGATACCGCCAACACCCAGCGTCGTCGCCTTGGTCGGGCCATGCAGGCGCGTGTAGAAATCCGGCAGCCGGTAGAGGCCGATCGCACCGATCAGCGCGAACAGGCTGCCGATAATAAGGAACACGCTTACCAGCACTTCGATCCAGAATGGCATGTCGTTTCCCTCAATCAATGATGTCGCCGTGCAGCAGGTGCTTACCGATTGCCACGGTACTGACGAAACCCATCACGGCAATCAGCAGTGCAGCCTCGAAGAACAGGTCGGAGGCGAGCCAGATGCCGAACAGCACGATAAGCGCGAGCGCGTTGATGTACAGCGTATCGAGCGCTAGCACTCGGTCGGGCATGTCCGGCCCCTGGACCAGACGAACGACATTCAACACCGCCGCCAGCCCCAAAACGGCCATACAGAACGGAATCACGTAGGCGAGCATTCGAAGATCTCCAGCAGTGGCGCCTCATAGTTACGCTTGACGTCAGCGATCAGCGCATCGACGTCAGGCACGTCCAGCGCATGCACCATAAGCATCTGGCGATCCTGACTCAGGCAGGCAGATACCGTCCCAGGCGTCAGCGAGATGATGCTGGTCAGTGTGGACAGGACGAACTCGTTCTCGATGGCCATGGGCACCTCGATGAACGCAGGGCGCAGGTTTTTCTTCGGCCCCAGCACCAGCTTGGCGACGTGCACATTGGCCACGACGATGTCAAAGAGCACCTTGAGCGAGAACACGCACAGCTGCAGCGGCTTGCGTATGCGCGGCACCTCAATGAGAAACCCCCGAACCAGAAGTGGAATCGCCCAACCAAGAAACAGACCGAGCAAGAACTGCCCGAAGCTCAGCGTGTTATTGAGCAGCAGCCAGAGAATGGCCAGCATCAAGGTCAGGGCGGGATTAGGTAACCAGCGCGCTTTCATGCCGCACCTCCCTGAAGGATCTGCAGATAAGGCGCAACATCCAGCAGCTGCGCAGCAGTTGCCTGCACGAACGCCTGCAGCGGGCCGGCGGCGACAACCAGCATCACACTACCAAGCAGCAGGCCGACCGTCGCCAGGACCCGAATGGCATCGGCAGGCTGCCCCACCGCCTCGGCACTGGGACGCCAGAACACCAGGCTGCCGGCTCGGCTCAGTGAAATCAGCATGCCCAGCCCCCCGACCAACACCACGGCCCACAGCGCGATAGCGTCTGCGCCAAGCTCGATGGCGCGCAGCAGCATCACCTTGCCGAGAAAGCCGGAGAACGGAGGCAGACCGGCCACGGAGATGGCGCCCATGAAGAACAGCGTACCCAGCAGCAGCGGCTGACGCAGCGCAGGCGCCGAAATCAGATCGGTCCCCAGGTCTCCGCGCTGACGAGCTATCAGATCGGCGAGCAGGAACAAGCCGCCCGCAACCAGCGTGCTGTGGACCAAGTAATAAAGTGCCGCAGCAAGCCCTGCCTCGCTGCCGAGCGCAATACCCGCCAGAAGCGTGCCCACCGACACGACCACCAGATAGGCCAGCAGCACCTGCAGGCTGCGAGCGGCCAATGCGCCTATCACGGCCGCACCGAGCGTCAGCAGAGCCAGCGGCCAGAGCCAGACATCGACCATGCCGCTCAACTCGCCCGCTTCGCTGCCGAAGACCAGGGTGAACACACGAATGATCGCGTACAGCCCGACCTTGGTCATGATCGCGAATAGCGCAGCGACCGGCGCGGTGGCCGATGCATAAGCCCGCGGCAACCAGAAGTACAGCGGCAGGATTGCGCCCTTGAGCGCGAACACCACCAGCAGCAGATACCCGGCGGCCGCCAGCAGCGGCGCATCGGCCGGATCGGCCGCGCTCACACGGGCAGCCATGTCGACCATGTTCAGGGTGCCCAGCAGCCCGTAGAGCATGCTCACGCCGATCAGAAACAGCGAAGAGCCGAGCAGATTCAGCACAACATAGTGCATACCCGAGCGCACCCTGCGCTGACCATGGCCGTGCAGCAGCAAGGCGTACGAGGAGATCAACAGGATCTCGAAGAACACGAACAGGTTGAACAGGTCGCCGGTCAGGAAGGCACCATTGATGCCGAGCAGCTGGAACTGATAGAGGGCGTGAAAGTTCGGCCCGCGCTCATCATCACCACGGCACGCATAAAGCGCTGCGAAACCAGCCAGCACCGCCGTCACCAGCAGCATCAGCGCGCTCAACCGGTCCAGCATGAGAATGATGCCGAATGGCGGCTGCCAGCTACCCAGCGCATAGATCCGCAGCTGGCCATCATCGGCAAGCAGCACCAACCATATCGCAATCGGGACCAGGGTCCAGGTTGCCGCCAGTGAAAGCAGGCGCTTGGTCGACTTGTTCGCGCGATGAGCGAACAGCAACAGCGCCCCCATGAACAACGGCAGCAGCAGCGGGAGAATCAACGCATGATTCATTTGCGCGGCTCCTCACCATCGACGTGATCGGTACGCAGCTCTCCGATGCTGCGCAACGCCAGCACCACCACGAAGGCGGTCATGGCGAAGCCGATGACAATGGCCGTAAGCACCAGCGCCTGCGGCAGCGGATCGCCATACTCCGCGCTCTTGCCTATCACCGCCGGAACGCCGGTCGCCAGCCGGCCCATGGAAAAGATGAACAGATTGACCGCATAGGAAATCAGCGTCAGCCCCATCACCACCGGAAAGATCCGGGCACGCAGGAGCAGATAGACGCCACTGGCCGTCATGATTCCCAGCGTGATTGCGAACAGCGCTTCCACTACAGCACCTCCCTGTTGGAATCGTCCTGGCTGACCTGGCCGATGTTGGAAAGAATCAGCAATGTCGCGCCGACAACCACCAGATAAACCCCCAGATCGAAGAGCATTGCAGTCGCCAGCTCGAACTCTCCGACGAGAGGCAGATGGAAATACCCGAATGACGACGTCAGGAACGCGTAGCCGAACGCCCAGCTGCCCAGCCCCGTCAACCCCGCAATAAGCAGGCCTGCGCCGCAGAGTGCGTGATAGCTGATCGGTTGCCGCGCCTGTGCCCAGCTCACGCCATGCGCGATGTATTGGAGAATCAGTGCCACCGCGGTGATGAGACCGGCAATGAATCCGCCACCCGGCAGGTTGTGCCCGCGCAGGAAGATGAAGGCGGAAATCAGCAGCGCCATCGGTAGCAGCGCGCGGGCAAGTGCATCCAGAACCATGGGGTGCCGGTCAACCGACCAGGGTCGCCCGCCGTAGTCGCGAACCGGGTGCGGCAGGCGCAGGCCTTTGAGTAGCGCATAGATGCCTACGCCGGCGATCGCCAGCACTGCGATCTCGCCCAGGGTATCGAACCCACGGAAGTCCACCAGGATCACATTCACGACGTTCTTGCCGCCGCCGCCGGAAACACTGTTCTCGAGGAAGTACGACGCGATGCTGTCATAGGGCCGGGTCAGCACGGTGTAGGCAAGCAGCGCGACCATGGTGCCGCTGCCGCCCGCGAGAACGAAATCGCGGAAGGCACGCAGACTGCTCGACTCGGCCGGCGTACGGTCGGGCATGAAGAACAGCGCGAGAATCAGCAGGATGATCGTCACCACCTCTACCGAAAGCTGGGTCAGCGCCAGATCCGGGGCGGAATAACGGGCAAACCCGAGCGCAACCATGAGACCAACGACACTGAGTACGATCAGCGCGGTCAGACGGCGGCGATGGAAAAGCACGGTCAGCAGCGAAGTCAGCGCCAGAATCGCCATACCCAGCACGGTGATTCCATCAAGCGGCGTCAGCGCGACCGGCCCATGCAGCGTTTCCAACGGGGTCAACGCAAAAACCACGAGCACCAGCGTACTGAGCAGCATGAGGGCGATGTAGCGTTGCAGCGAGCCGTTTTCCAGCAGACAGGTGACGTGACGTGCGGCGAGGGTCAGTCCGCCCATCACCCGTTCGAACACCTCCAGCGAATCGACCGTGGGCAACCCTTCGTACCAGCGGAACGCCCACTTGCGCAGCGAATAGATCAGTATCCCGCCAATCAGCGCAGCAAAGCTCATGGCCAGCGGCAAGTTGAAGCCGTGCCAGATCGACAGGCTGTATTCAGGCACGTTGCCATTCAGCGTTCCCGACACCGCCGCCGCCAACAATGGGCCTACGGTGAAAGCCGGTAGCATCCCCACCAGCAGGCAGAGCAACACGAGGATTTCCACCGGAATCTTCATGTAGCGTGCAGGTTCGTGTGGCGGGTACTTCGGCAGATCGATCGGCTCGCCGTTGAAGAACACGTCGTGAACAAAACGCAGCGAATAGGCGACCGAGAACGCACCGGCCAGCGTCGCTGCCGCGGGAATCGTCCAATAGAAGCTACCGAGCAGGTGCTGATCGAGCGTCTCGGCGAAGAACATTTCCTTGCTCAGGAAACCATTGAGCAATGGGACACCGGCCATTGCCAGCGACGCCACCATCGCGAGTGCCGCGGTGTGTGGCATGTACTTCCACATGCCATTGATGCGGCGCATGTCGCGAGTGCCGGTCTCGTGATCGATGATCCCGGCGGCCATGAACAATGAGGCCTTGAAGGTCGCGTGGTTGATGATGTGAAAGATCGCCGCGACCGCTGCAAGACGCGAGTCCAGGCCAAAGAGCAAGGTAATCAGGCCCAGATGGCTGATGGTGGAATAGGCCAGCAGGCCTTTCAGATCGTGCTGGAACAGCGCCATCACCGCGCCCAGCAGCAATGTCGCCAGCCCGGTGACGCTGACCATGTAGAACCACCACTCCGACTCGGCCAGCGCCGGGTACAGTCGAGCGAGCAGGAAGACACCAGCCTTGACCATGGTCGCGGAATGCAGGAAGGCCGACACTGGTGTAGGGGCCGCCATTGCCTGCGGCAACCAGAAGTGGAAAGGGAACTGCGCGGATTTGGTGAACACACCGAGCAACACGAGAATCAAAGTCAGCGGGTACAGCGCATTGGCGCGGATCAGATCGCCCGAAGCGAGCACGGTTGTGAGCTCGAAGCTGCCGACGATATGGCCGATCAGCAGAATCCCGGCGAGCAAGGCGAGGCCGCCCCCCCCGGTGATGGCGAGCGCCATGCGCGCGCCTTGGCGCGCATCGGCGCGGTGATTCCAGTAACCAATGAGCAGGAACGACGAAAGGCTCGTCAGCTCCCAGAACATCAGCATCAGCAGCAGATTCTCGGACAGCACCACGCCGAGCATGGCGCCCATGAACAACAGGAAGAAGCCGAAGAATCGCCCCATCGGGTCCTTCTTCGACAGGTAATAGCGAGCGTAGAGAATGACCAGAAGACCGATGCCGAGAATCAACAGGGCGAAGAGGAAGCCCAATCCATCAAGGCGCAGGCTCAGGTTGAGTCCGAGCTGCGGCAACCACTCGTAATGGATGATTTCGGTTTGGCCGGCAAATACGTCGGCCCGTTTGGTCAGCAGCAGAATCAGCGCTGTCAGTGGCGCCAGGCCCGCGCCAAAGGCACAAGCGGAGCGACCAAACCGCTCCAGGAGCAAAGGCAGGAAGATGCCCAGAAATGGCAAAGCGATGATCAGCGCAAGCGCCATGAACGAGACCCCTTAAGCCACCTGAGCGGAGGCATTCTTATCCTTGCAGGCACAGCAACTGCCTGAAACAGCACATAAATGTGTGCCCGATTATCCATACCGATGACGCTGGCGTCATGGATTCATGTATTTCGAAAAACAAAAAGCGCTGTCACCGCTCCGTTCACGGAGCGGTGACAGCGCTCTGACTTCCGCCTCGGGCAGCTGCTATGAAGATCAGGGCGCCACGCGACTGGTGCCACTGACGGTCATGATGCGAACCCGCTGTCCCACGCGAAATACCTGATTGGGCTCCACGGCCTGCACATAGGCGCGCACGTTGCCGTCATCCTCACGCACGGTGATCTCGACACCCTGGGTACGGGTTATCCCCTCTTCTGCCGCGGCACCGAGCATGCCACCGGCAACCGCACCAATCACTGCAGCAACCGCGCTGCCACGACCGCCGCCGATGCCACTGCCGGCAACGCCACCAACGACGGCACCGGCGCCGGTGCCGATGGGGGTCTTGGTTCCCTCGATCTTCACTGGACGCAGAGATTCGATGGTTCCGTAACGCACGGTCTGTACGGCTCGCGCCTCGTCCCGAGAATAGGTATCTCCGGTCAGGTTGGAGGCGCACCCACCCAGAGCGAGCGTCAGAGCTGTAAAGGAAGCGACATAAATGGACCTACGCATTGCAATTCTCCTGCGGACAGCTGTTTCGTTCTGAACGGCGGCATGAGCAGTAGCGACAAAAAAGCGCTTGGCAACTTCTCCGTCCTGACTCAGCATTTACTACCTTCCTAGCATACCTATGCGAGTCGAACCTGGCGCACCGGTTCCTCTCGCCGAGACGATCCATGGATTACTTCATCATAGCCATCACCACCATAGCTGGCCTGGCTTTTCACGGCTGGCTGATCATGCGCTTCCGACTTTGGGCCGATCGGGACCTGGCGCTTTCAATCGCTGGCAGCGACCCAGACAAGCGCAGCTGGATGCTACAACGCCTCGCCGACGCGAAGAGTCAGAAGATCAAGCGGCGGGAACTACAAAGCTGGCTGGAGCAGCAGGTACAACACTACCCCGGCCTCTGATTCGGACACTTTCAGAAGATCAGACCCGAACAAACAAGCCACGCTTTCATGGTCTCTGACCATCGGAAAGCACATCCCTAGAACTAGGTGATCGTTTGCTGGTTACAGAACGTTGCCAGCACGGCGCGAGAGCTTACCCGCTGGCGCTCCAGCAAAGCGCCGCTCTCCGGTACAAGAGGTTTGGAGCAACAGCGCCTGGACTAGTTCGTTGCTGGGAGACCATTTAGGGCGCCAAGCGCTCCCGCTGCCAGCTGTTTGCGATCAAACGATAGTCGAGACGATCATGCAGGCGGCTAGGCCGGCCCTGCCAGAACTCCATACGCTCCGGCAACAGGCGATAACCACCCCAGTGCGGCGGACAATGGGGTGCCGTGTCGAGAAAGCGCTGCTCGGTTTCCGCCAGCAAACGCTCAAGCTCGGCGCGATCGCGAATCACCTGGCTCTGCGGCGATGCCCAGGCACCGAGCCGGCTACCCAAGGGGCGGACTTGAAAATAAGCATCCGATTCCTCCTGAGTAACCTTCTCCACCCGCCCCTCGATACGAACCTGACGCTCGAGTGTCGGCCAGAAGAAAGTCATGGCTGCATAAGGCGAAGCATTCAGTTGCTCACCCTTGGCGCTGTCGTAATTGGTGAAAAAGGTAAAGCCTCGATCATCCAGCGCCTTGAGAAGCAGGATGCGACAGTGAGGACGGCCGTCGGAGTCGACCGTAGCCAGGGACATCGCGTTCGGCTCCACCGGCGCCTGTTCGGTTTTCGTGGCCTCGGTGAACCACTGACGAAACAATCCGAACGGCTCGGCTGGGGGATTTGGCCCGC
>NZ_AOFQ01000002.1 GCF_000495915.1 Stutzerimonas chloritidismutans AW-1 | reverse complement strand
GCCGGCCGGGTCCCCCTGCCATAACGACTCGGCGCGGCGGCGCAGGTCGCCGTCGTGGTTGCCGGTCGAGGGATCCGCTTCAGCGACTTCAACCAGAGTGCCGGCAAAGCCGTCGAGGAAGGTTTCGATATGGGCGAGGATCTCACTGGCAGATGCGCTGGGAGACTGCACCGCGAAAACGATGCCTGGGCACTCGCCGAACTGACGATAGCCACAGAACACCGCATAGCCGAGTTGCAGTTCGCTGCGCAGTCGGCGGAAGAACGCGCCTTCCATCAATCGCGCCAGGCGGCGCCAGCTCGCCTCGATGAAGACTGTCCGAAGCGGTAGCGGACAGAACAGCACCAACGCGGTTTCCACGCCAGGCTGACCAAAGCGCGACCAGCAATGACGCGGTGTGCTTTCGTGGTACTGACCGGCACCGGGCCCGGCCAGCCCAGGCAGCTCAGCCAGTACCGTCTGCAACGGGCCACTCAGATGCCGAGGCAGTCCCACTGCCAATGCATCCCAATGGGACTGATGCCAGGCTTGATCGAGCGCGTGCTGGTCCAGCGATGCATCACCGTCTCGTGCGGCTCCCGCGAGCAGGAGCGGCAGGCGGCGCAGCAGTTGCCGTATCAGTATCTCGTCGGCACCTGACGTCACGGACTCGTAGCACAGGCGGTGTCCTTCATTGAAAGCAGCCGGCGACGGCACTTTGAGGATGTCGGTCAGGTCACGAAGAATTACTGGCAACGCTTCGGCATAACCGCACAGCCTCAGGCACCAGCTATGCCCATGGTCATCGAAATGCAGCTCGACACCGGCTTGCGCCGCAGCGATGGCATGCCTGCGTAGCGCCGCGTGCAGCGTATGCCAGAGCCCTGCCGGTGGCTGGCCCGCGGCAAACCGCCAACGCAGGTAGAGCACGCCCTGCCCTGCAGCATCGGCGTGTTCGACCCAGCGCAGGGATGGTATCTGCAACGCCGCCACGCCCGGTTGCATGCGTTCACTGAGCCAAGGATTGCGTTCCGGCAGGCGCCATTGCCATCCAGTCCTGTCTGACGGTGGCAACTGCTCGGCGACCATGTCCAGCGAGAACCCAACGCTCACTGGCTCGATGTGCTTGTGCTGAGCGCAACCTTCGCCGTCCACCGTCAATACGATCGGCCTGCTCGCATGAAGCTGCGCACCCAGCATCTCAAGCGCCTGCTGCACACGATTCGTATCGATCGACGGCGTCCAGGCAGCCGGGTCAATCCAGTAGCGCAACAGGGCCAGCGGCTCCTTGCCCATGAGCCCGCGCTGACGGACCTGCGCGTACTCGCCCCAGAGCTCTGACCAGGCTGCCTGCGTGCTCATGAAATGCAGCCAGTCACGCACTGCGGCAACAATCTGCGCGCGTTCCGCCATGCCGCGTTCGGTCAACTGCACCTCGAAGACGGCCACACCCTGCCCGTCATGCCAGTACGGCACCCGCAACGAGACGGCATCGCACCAGTGGGCGTCGCTGAGGGTTTGGAAAAGACTCCGGTCGGCTTGCGAGCTCAACCATGAGCCGAGCACATCCAGCGCCACGCAGGCTTCATCCGGCAGCCCGTCGAGGGCGAAAGCGATATCCAGATACGGTCGCGCGCCATCGACGCTCAGACGCAAGGTGCCGCCATCATCGGCGCGCAGTGGCTGTATCGGCCTCGCGACGTTCGGTGCGACCGGTAGCTGGCATTCGTCGCTCTGCAGCAGTTCCAGCACCTGCTCAAGGCTGCAGGGTGCGGCGACCATCAGTTCCATCTGCCCGGTTTGATAGAAGCGCTGGTGATAGCCCGTCAGCGCTTTCTGGAAAGCTGGCGCCTCTACCGGCAGCGTTTCGCGATTGCCCGCGTGAAACCCTGAAAAGGGATGTGCGCAGCTCAGTGCCGTACCGATCGAGGCGTCGCACAGGGTCTCCCGGTCCCGCCCCCGTGCCAGGAATTCGGCCTGCAACACCTCGCGCTCGCGCAACTGCGCCGCACGATCGAGCAGCGGCCGGGCGAGCATGTCGATCAGGCGTTTGAGGGCTTCGCCGAAGGCAGCGGCAGGCACCTGGAAGAAGAAGTCGGTATGACGCTCACGGGTCGATGCGTTCAATTGCCCGGCGCAACCCTGCACGAACGGCATCAGGCTCTGGGTTGGCGCATAGGCCTGGCTACCCAGGAACAGCAGGTGCTCGAGAAAATGCGCAAGCCCTGGGTATTCGCCCGGCGCATCGTGTGCGCCGGCGTTTACGCGAACGAGGGCTGCTGCCTGGCTGCCCGCTGGGAGCTGGATAAAGCCCAGCCGCAGGCCATGGGGCAGGACGTGCCACTGCGGTAACACGGCAGGCGGAACGCTGTCTGGCGTCATGGATCGATCTCCTCTTGCCGGACAGCTGTGCGCATGACTCAGGTATCCAGCTGGCCGGCCAGGAACTGACGCAGACGGCGCTGCATCAGCTTGCCGGAACTGCCGAGGCAGGCGATCGGCGTACCCGCCAGCGCTTCACGACCCAGTTCGGCCGCCTCCCCGGCCAAAGCCAAGGAGCAATCAAGCGCGAGGGACAGCTTGTTGAGCTGGCGCAACTGCGCCTCGCCATGGGGAACGTTGGAGAACAGCACCAGCCCCTGCGGTTTCATCTTGTCGCAGACCAGCGCGAGTTCTTCCAGCGGCTGCCCGATCGGCAACACGCTGACGGCCAGGCTGTCGCCACTGAGCATCAGACCTGCCACGAGCAATTCAAGCTCGCGACACTGCCCCGGCATCGCGGCGAGCAGTACGCGCTCGCCAGCCGGCATACGGGCCAGCTGCAGCCGCTGCAGCGCCCGGGCACGAAGGAAGGCATCGAGAAACAGCCACTCGCTGGTACCGCCAAATTCCTCCTGACGCAGCAGCAGCTCCTGCCACACCGGCAATAGGACATCCTGAAACACCACAGCCAGCGGATAGGTGGAGAAGATCTGGCCGTATAGCTGCTCCAGCCGCACCTCGTCGAAACCATTCACCGCATCACGCAGTTGCCCCTGCCATTCGCTCCACTCGCTACTGGGGGTTGCGGTCGGTTCCTCTGCCTCGCGGGTCGCTGCGCTGCGCGCCAGTATGCTGCCGACCTTGCTTACCGCCACGCCACGCTCGGTCCAGGAAAGAATGCTGCGAACCGCCTCCACGTCGGCCATCGAGTACAGGCGATGGCCGCTCTCGGTCCGCGTCGGCCGGATCAGCCCGTAGCGGCGCTCCCACGCTCGCAGGGTGACCGGGTTGACCCCGGTCAGGCGGGAAACTTCACGGATAGGGAATAGATCCTGCTGCTCGAAGGCGCTCGAGGCCAGGTTCGAAGCGCCGGAAGAATCGGTCATGGGGCGGCTCGCTGGAAAAGAATGCCGAGATTGTAACCCAGCGTTTCGCAGCATACCCTCTACAAACGTTGTACAAACGCAAGGTGCGATGAAATGACGCCTGATTTACCCCTGACGCTCTATGTCGATCGAGCCTGTCCGCTGTGTGCCCGAGAAATTCGTTGGCTGGAACGCAGCGCCGATCCAGCAAGGCTGCGGCTGGTGGATATCAGCGCTGCCGATTTCGATCCTAAAGGGCTCGACCGGGATCTGGCGCAGCTCCGACGCCGTCTGCACGCCCGCAGCGCCAGCGGTGCCTGGCTGACCGGCGTGGACGCCACCTACTGGAGCTGGCGACTGGCAGGCCACGGTCGCTGGGCCGCACCGCTCGGCTGGCGTCCATTGCGGCCACTGCTGTTGCTCGGTTACCAGCTGTTCGCCGTGCTGCGCCCTCATCTTGACTGGCTGCCGCATCCCGACGGTGCGAGTCGTTGCACAACCGGGTGCAATGTGCCGCAAAAGCCGTCGAAGACCAGCGCCGCAACCGACGATCGCCTTTAGTTGTTGGCAAGCAGAGGCATGCGCAGGCCAAACCCGGATTCCGCAGCAGCCGGGCGGCCGATCATTTCGTCATGGCTGACCGGCTGCCGCCAGTAGACCTCACGCACACCGCACGCCCGAAGCTCCCGCTTCAGGCTGCTCTGGTCGCTCCAGACATTGCGCTGGCCATCGGCGAACTGCCGGCGACGACCGCTGCGCTCGACCACCCAGGCGCTGTACCCGCAGCAGCGCAGACCATGCAGCTCGACCCGCTCTACTCGGCCGCGAAATAGCGCAATACGCAGCCCAAGCCTCGACACGCCCTGTTTCATACTCGGATACCTGTACAGATTCAGTTGGCCGCATAGCCCCGCAATTGCCCACCTGCCTGCCAAACGGCGGCCTCGGGTCAAGGGGTTCTTGTGCAGCAGAATATTCCTGTACATTTACCTGTACAAGAAGCAATATTCGTATAGCTTTATCGCATCCCTCATCGATGCAACAGCATTCCCCCTCCACGCAACAGCGCCCGGCGCAAAAAAGGAACCGTCATGAACGATCTGCCTGGTCATTACCGCGAAATACTCTCCGGGGTGGGTGAAAACCCGGAGCGTGAAGGTCTGCGCGACACGCCGCAACGCGCGGCGAAGGCGATGCAATACCTGTGCGGCGGTTACAACCGCAGCCTGGAAGAGATCGTCAACGGCGCGCTGTTCGCCTCGGACAACGACGAGATGGTCATCGTCAAGGACATCGAGCTGTACTCCCTGTGCGAGCACCACATGCTGCCCTTCATCGGCAAGGCCCATGTGGCGTACATCCCCACCGGGCGCGTGCTGGGCTTGTCGAAGATTGCGCGAATCGTCGACATGTTCGCCCGCCGCCTACAGATCCAGGAAAACCTGACCCGCCAGATCGCCGAAGCCATTCAGGAAGTCACCGGCGCCGCTGGTGTTGCGGTGGTCATCGAAGCCAAGCACATGTGCATGATGATGCGCGGCGTGGAAAAGCAGAACTCGGTGATGAACACCTCGGTGATGCTCGGGGCGTTCCGCAGCTCCTGCAACACACGGATGGAATTTCTACAGCTGATCGGGAGGGGCCAGTAATGCCGCGCCTGGAACCTGGCATGGCGCGCATCCGGGTGAAGGATCTGCGCCTGCGCACCTACATCGGCATCAACGAGGACGAGATCCTCAACCGCCAGGACGTGCTGATCAACCTGAGCATCCTCTACGCGGCGGTCGAGGCGGTGCGCGACAACGACATCGAGCAGGCACTCAACTACCGAACCATCACCAAGGCGATCATTCGCCATGTGGAGCTGAACCGCTTCGCCCTGCTCGAGCGCATGACCCAGGAAATCCTCGACCTGGTGATGGCACATCCTGCGGTAAGTTACGCCGAGGTGGAAGTCGACAAGCCCCACGCGCTGCGCTTTGCCGACTCGGTCTCGATCACCCTCGCCGGCAGTCGCTGAGCACGATGTCGTGAATATCCGCCGCGTCGTGCTCACCAGCCTGCTTTCGCTGATCCCGCTGATCGCAGCAGCGAGCTGGCGCGAAGCCGTGCCACAGGCGCGACTGATTGGCGAAGGCCAGTTGCGCTTCTTCGGCTTGCGCATCTATGACGCGCGCCTGTGGAGCGAAACCACGCCGCTGCAAGCCCGTACGGCGTTCGCGCTGGAACTGACCTATCACCGCTCCATCAGCCGCGACGACCTGGTGCGCACCAGCCTGGAAGAGATTCAGCGACTCTCCGGCGAGCCGCTCGATGCCGAACAGCTGCGTCGCTGGCGCGCAGACATGCAGCAGGCGTTCGTCGATGTAGAGGCGGGTGACCGAATCACTGGCGTCTTCTTGCCCGGGCGCGGTTGCCGCTTCTACGTGAATGATCGCCTGCAGCATGAGGTCGCCGACGCTGCGTTCGCCGACGCCTTCTTCGCCATCTGGCTCGACCCACGCAGCCGCGACCAGAAGCTGCGGCGTAACCTGCTGGGCCAGCGATGAAAAGCCCGGCGCTGGCAGCCTATGGAATGCTCGGCCTGCCGCTGGCGATGGCCATGCTGCCGATCTATGTGCTGGTGCCGAATTTCTATGCGGCCGATCTCGGCCTCGGCCTGACGCTGACCGGCGCCGTGCTGTTCCTCGCCCGTCTGGCGGATACCGTGCAAGACCCCTGGCTTGGCCGCCTTATCGATCGCCGCTCACCACGCGGCTGGACCATCTTGCTCGGCGGCGTGGCTGTGTTGCTTAGCCTGGCGATGGCGGCACTGCTGATCCCACCCGGCAACTTCGGCAGTTTCGGCCTGGCCGCGTGGCTCGGCGCGTTGCTGGCGCTCACCTATACCTTGCACAGCCTGATCAACATTACCTATCTGGCCTGGGGCGCGCGCCTCTCCGACCAGCCGGATACCCGCACCCGAGTCGCCGCCTGGCGCGAAGGTGCCGGACTGTTCGGCGTGGTGCTCGCCAGCGTGCTGCCTACCGTGCTGGCGACCCGATACGGCATGGCGACGGCGCTGGCAACCTTTGCTGCCACCTTCGCCGTGCTGCTGTTAGCCGGCACGGCGACCTTGTTATGCGGCGCCCCACGCCCCCACCGCACCGTGCGTAGCGAAACCAGCAGCTGGCGACTGCCCCTGCGCAACCCTGCGTTCCGGCGCCTGGCGGGCGTCTACTTCATCAATGCCGTGGCGGTGGCGATTCCGGCCACCCTGGCGCTGTTCTTCATCGCCGACCGCCTGCAACTGGCGCGACTGACCGGCCTGTTCCTGGCGCTTTACTTCATCAGCGGCGCATTAGGTCTGCCGCTCTGGACCCGTCTGGCCGATCGCATCGGCAAACGACGCAGCTGGCGGATCGGCATGCTCACCGCCTGCGCCGCCTTTATCTGGGCGGTGCTGCTGGAGCCGGGCTCGGCCTGGGCCTATGCCGGCGTCTGCATGATGTCCGGCCTTGCCCTCGGAGCCGATCTGGCCCTGCCACCAGCGCTGCTGGCCGACATCATCCCAGTCGAGGAGCGTGATTCCACTGCCGCCTACTTCGGCTTGTGGAGCTTTCTCGCCAAGCTGGCGCTCGCACTCGCCGGTCTGGCTTTGCCATTGCTGGCGTTGAGCGACTACCAACCGGGCAACGCGGCCGGCTGGAACCTTGCGCTGGTCTACGCCGGCCTGCCCTGCCTGCTGAAGCTACTGGCAGCGCGGCTACTCACTTCCCTGCCCTGCGGAGAAACGAAATCATGAAAAAGGTACTGATCCTGGCTTGCTGCCTGCTGCTGCTCAGCTGCACCGCCGTCGATGTCGAGCATTACCGAGACGAGGAGCCGCAGCTTGATCTGCGCAAGTATTTCGTCGGCACGGTGGATGCCTGGGGCATGTTCCAGAAGCGCTCCGGCGAGGTCGTCAAGCGCTTTCATGTCGAGATCGAAGGCAGCCTCGATGGCGACAAGCTGATCCTCGACGAACACTTTCGCTACAGCGACGGCACTACCCAGCAACGCGTCTGGACGCTGACCGAGGAGCGCCCGGGGCACTGGCGCGGCACGGCTGCAGACGTGGTCGGCGAGGCCGTTGGCGAAGTGGCCGGCAATGCCCTGCGCTGGCGCTACGTGCTCAGCCTGCCGGTGGATGACAAGGTTTACGACGTACACCTGGACGACTGGATGTACCTGATCGACGAGAACACCCTGGCCAACCGTTCGTTCATGAGCAAGTTTGGCGTAGAGGTGGGACAGGTCACCCTGTTCTTCCGCAAACGCAACGAATGAGCGGGTGGCCTGTGCGGTGAGTTGGTTGAGGCACGTTCGGATGACCATGGTTCCAAGACAAGGCGCTGCGACGAGTCATAGCGGGCTATGGTGAGGAGCAGCAACGCAGTATCGGGGCCATGGGCGCCGAAATTGACCAACTGAACTTGCCAAACAGGCCACTGATGGCACTTGCAAGCACCGAGCGGACCAAGTTGTTCTAGAATGCGCGGCATGCCCTTTCAGGATGTCGTGACATGATCAATGCCAAGCTGTTGCAACTGGTTATCGAAGCCTCCAACGACGGAATCGTGGTCGCCGAACAGGAAGGCGATGACAACATCCTGATCTACGCCAACCCGGCGTTCGAGCGGCTGACCGGCTATGCGGTCGACGACATCCTCTACCGCGACTGCCGCTTCCTGCAGGGCGAGGACCGCGACCAGCCGGCCCTGCAGGCCATTCGCGAGGCGGTGAAGAACAACCAGCCGTGCCGCCAGATAATCCGCAACTACCGCAAGGACGGCACACCGTTCTGGAACGAGCTTTCCATCACGCCGGTGTTCAACGAGGCCGATCAGCTGACCTACTTCATCGGCATCCAGAAGAACGTCACCGCCGAGGTCGACGCCTTGCAACGCGTCGAAGCGCTGGAAGCCGAGATTCGCGAACTGAAGGCGAAGCTCGCGCAGAACTGAGCACGCCGCCCGGCCCGCGTCCGGCGGGCCGTTGGCTCAACGATGCGGCAGCGCTGCGCCCTCAAGTACCCCGGACAACCCTACCTAAGTGCCGTTACTCGGTAGCGGTGGATATGGGATACTGGCAAATCGCCATTTCACCATCCTGCAGTGGGCGGTTGCGCCCTAGGATTCTGTCTTGACTCTCAATGCCGTCGTACAGAACGCGGTCATGCTGCTCGCGTTGTGCTGGCTGCTGGCCTTTACCACCCGCAGCTGGAACCGGAGCGGTCAGCTCTCTGCTCAATTGCTCGCCGGACTCTGGTTCGGCAGCGCCTGCATCATCGGCATGCTGATCACCAGCGTCGGCCACACCGGGATCATCCTCGACGCGCGCACCGTGGTGCTGAGCATGGCCGGGTTGTTCGGCGGGCCGCTGGTGGCCACGATCGCCGGCACCCTGGCTGGCGCCTACCGCCTCTGGCTGGGCGGGCCCGGTGTGGTACCGGGGCTGGCGAACGTGGTGTTGCCGATCGCGCTCGGACTCGCCTACGGCTGTGCATATCGAAAGCGTCTGCTCGGCATTGGCTTCTGGCAATTGCTCGCTTTCGGTTTGCTGCTGCACCTTGCCGCACTGGCGCTGATCGCACTGATGCTACCCAGCGACCTCGGCACCGCCGCCGTACGGGAAGCTGCCTTGCCGGCGCTTTTGGCGCTGCCCATCGCCACCGCGACCCTCGGCGTCCTGCTCAAGGATCTGCTGGAGCGCGACAAGACCGAGCAGGCGCTGCGCTTCAGCGAAGCTCGGCTGCGCGCCATCACACAAGCCATGCCCGACCTGCTCATGGTGCTCGACGAGGATGGCCGCTACCTGGAAATCCTCTGCGCCGAACGAAGCCTGCTGTATGACGATCCGAGCAAGCTGCTCGGTCGCCGCCTGCACGACGTCATGCCCGAAGAGGAAGAACGTCGCTTCCTCGACTTCATTCAGCTGACGCTGAACAGCGATGTGCCGCAGCTGATCGAATACTGCCTGCCGACTCAGGGTGGCCTCAAGGTGTTCGAAGGCCGCGCGCTGCCGCTGGAGCAGCCGGAAGGACAGAAGCGCGCGGTGGTCTGGCTGAGCCGCGATATCACCGAACGGGTGAACACCGAGCTGGAGCGCAGGATCGCCGCCATCGCCTTCGAATCGCAGCAGGGCATGCTGATTACCGACGCGCAGAACCGCATCCTGCGGGTCAACCGGGCTTTCACCCGCATCAGCGGCTACAGCCCCGCCGAAGCCATCGGTCAGACCACCGCTCTGCTCGCATCCGGCAAGCACGGCCCGGAGTTCTATCGCGCCATGTGGTCGAGCATCGAAACCACCGGCGTATGGGAAGGCGAAATCTGGAACCGGCGCAAGAGTGGCGAGATCTTTCCCGAATGGCTGACCGTCAGCGCGGTGCGCAACGCGCTCGGCGAGGTTACGCACTATGTCGCCGCCTTTACCGACATCACCGATCGCAAGGCGGCCGAAGAGCGAATTCATAATCTGGCGTTCTACGATCCGCTGACCGGTCTACCCAACCGCCGACTGCTGCTCGACCGCCTGCACCAGGCCATGGCCGCCAGCCGCCGCGGCAATCAGCTGGGCGCGCTGATGTTCATCGACCTCGACAACTTCAAGAACATCAACGACCTGCACGGGCACCAGACCGGCGACCAGGTGCTGCGCATCGCCGCCGAACGTCTGCACGCCGAGGTGCGCGCCAGCGACACGGTGGCGCGCCTGGGTGGCGACGAGTTCGTGGTGATGCTGGAGAACCTCGGTGACGATCCGCTACGCGCGGCGGGCCAGGCCGAGCACATCGGCATGAAGCTGCTGAACTCGCTGGATCGGCCGTATCGCCTGGCCGATCTCGCGCTGTACAGCAGCGCCAGTATCGGCGTGGTGCTGTTCGGTGCCGAAGCCAGCAGCAGCGACGAGCTGATGAAGCGCGCCGACATGTCGATGTACGAAGCGAAGATTTCCGGCAAGAACGCCCTGCGCTTCTTCGACCCGCGCATGCAGCTGGCCGTGCAGGAACGGTTGCGTCTGGAGGAAGAGATTCGCCTGGGCTTGAAGAACGGCGAATTCATACTCAATTTCCAGCCGCAGCTGGAGCAGACCGAAGGCATCATTGGCGCCGAGGCGCTGGTGCGCTGGCAGCACCCGCTGCGCGGTCTGCTCACTCCGGCGGCATTCATCGCGCAGGCCGAACACGCCGGTCTGATCCACACCCTCGATCAACAGGTGCTGGCCCAGGCCTGCGCACAACTGGCGCGCTGGGCCGAAACGCCGAAATTCGCCCACCTCAGTCTCTCGGTCAACCTCAGTGCACACCTGCTGTACCAAGACAATTTCGTCGAGGGGGTGCTCGAGCTGCTGGAAAGGAGCGGTGCCGATCCGGCCCGGCTGAAGCTGGAGCTGACCGAAACGCTGCTGCTGGACAACATGCCCGAAGCGATCGCCCGCATGACGCGGCTCAAGCAGCACGGCATCCGTTTCGCCATCGACGACTTCGGTACCGGCTATTCCTCGATGAGCTATCTCCAGCAGCTGCCGCTCGATCAGCTGAAGATCGATCAGACCTTCATTCGCCGCCTGCCAGACGACAGCAGCAGCCTGACCATCGTCCGGGCCATCTGCGCACTGGCGACCGGCCTGGGCCTGGAGGTCATCGCCGAAGGCGTCGAAAGCGAGCCACAACGGGCGATGCTGCTCGCCAATGGCTGCCATCGCTATCAGGGTTATCTGTTCGGCAGACCGCTATCGGCAGATGCGTTCGAGGAGCTGGTTCGCAGCACCGAGGCGGACGACGGCGTGACAGCCTGACGTGGGACGCATCGCCGCGCGACGCGTCCCCGAGGCTGCGGTCAGAGCGCCAGAGGCGCGCGACCGCAGAGTGTCACCAGCGCCTTTACCCAATCCTCGTGGGTATTCAGACAGGGCACCAGCACCAGTTCCTCGCCACCCGCCTCGATGAACTGCTCACGACCGCGATCGCCGATCTCCTCGAGGGTTTCGATGCAGTCGGCGACGAAGGCCGGGCACATCACCAGCAGCTTTTTCACACCCTGCTGCGCCAGCTCGTCGAGACGCGTCTCGGTGTAGGGCTCGATCCACTTGGCGCGACCGAGGCGCGATTGGAAGGACACCGACCACTGATCGTCACTCAACCCGGCTTGCGCCGCGAAGCCGGCGGCGGTGCGCATGCACTGCGCGCGGTAGCAGCTGGCGAGTACCTCGCCCTCGGCACGCTGGCAACAATCATCGCCTTTCAGGCAGTGCGCGCCGGTTGGATCGGTCTTGTGCAGGTGACGCTCAGGCAGCCCGTGGAAACTCAGCAGCAGATGATCGAAATCCTGTTGCAGATGCGGCCTGGCACTGGCGGCCAGCGCGTCGAGGTACTCCGGCTGGTCGTAGAACGGCTGCAGGATCGACAACTGCAGAGACAGTCCGCGCTCGCGGATGACCCGGCGCGCTTCCTGAATGACCGTCGTCGTGGTGCTGTCGGCGAACTGCGGATAAAGCGGCGCCAGGGTGACCTGGGTGATGCCCTGCCCGGCCAGACGCGTCAGCGTGGTCTCAATGGAGGGCTCGCCGTAGCGCATCGCCAGCTCCACCGGGCCTTGCGTCCAGTGCGGACGTACCGCCTCGTGCAGACGGCGGCTCAGCACCACCAGCGGCGAACCTTCCGGCCACCAGATCGAGGCGTACGCATGCGCCGATTGCTCGGGGCGCTTGATCAGGATCAGCGAGACCAGCAGGCGCCGCAACGGCCACGGCAGATCAATAACGTACGGATCCATCAGAAACTGGTTGAGGTAGCGGCGTACATCAGCGACTTCCGTGGAGGCCGGCGAACCCAGATTAACCAACAACAACGCCTGCTCTGTCATGCAACTTTCCTGACTACTGTTTTTTAGGTTGCGCCGTACCCCAAGCGGGGGGCGCGCTATTTTCACACAGGGCGCCACCTTCAGGGAGGCGTCAATAGGTCGGCCAGGGCTGAATCCAGATCGTTGAAACGGAAGCGGAAACCTTCCGCCTCGGCCCTCTGCGGCAACGCATGTTGCCCCCCGAGCAGCAATCCGGCCAACTCGCCGAGCAGGGGCTTGAGCACCGCTGCCGGGACTGGCAATACCGTCGGGCGATGCAGGCAGCGGCCAAGGCTGCGCGTGAACTCGACGTTGCGCACCGGGGCCGGCGCACAGGCATTGTAAGGCCCGCTTGCCGCCGGCTGGCGCAGAAGAAAATCAATCAGGGCGATTTGGTCTTCGATATGAATCCACGGCATCCATTGCCGACCATCGCCGATGCGCCCGCCCAAACCTAGCCTGAATGGCGGCAGCAACCGCTGGAGAAAGCCGCCGTCACGCGCCAGCACCAGCCCGGTACGCACCAGCACCACACGCATTCCCAGCACTGTCGCCTCCATCGCGCGCTCTTCCCAGGCATTGCACAGCTGGCTGGCAAAATCGGTGGAGACCGGCTGATCGGCTTCGGTCAGGCGGTGCTCACCACCGTCGCCGTACCAACCCACAGCGGAACCAGAAATCAGCAGCGCCGGTTTCTGCTCGCGCCGGCCCAGCCACTCGACCAGCTGTTCGGTGAGCTTGACCCGACTGTCCCAAAGCATCGCCTTGCGCGACTTGGTCCATGGCCGATCGGCGATGGGGGCGCCGGCCAGATTGACCACCGCGTCCAGCGCCACGGCATCCAGCTGCTGCAAGCTGCCCACACCCTGCACCTCGGCACCACACAACGCGGCAACGCGTTGCGGCGTGCGGCTCCATACCCACAGCCGATGCCCGTCCGCCAGCCAGCGCCGACACAACGCGCGCCCTATCAGCCCGGTACCGCCCGTCAACAAGATGTTCATGGTGAGCTCCTGACGCGCAGCCATTGCGCGGGTTGGACGACTTACTTGAAAGCATACACCTATACACAGGCACATGAACCGTACAGCATTTTCACGCCACCGCTTCGGCTGAGTCACTGGCGCACATCAGGCCGGCCGAAAAGCGCTGTAGATCGCTCAGCCACCAAAAAAACCCTCCGTACGCAGCGACAACTATACAAAGCCACTCGTTGACGACATTTGTACAGGATTATGCACTTAGTTGTACATTCTGTATTGACTTGTACAACACCACGATTATGATGGCCACAAGTTGTACAGAAACCCAACTTGTACAAGACGAGGTCGCCATCATGCACACCAAGCTCCCCACGCCCAAGATTGGAATCAGCGCCTGCCTGCTTGGTAATCCGGTGCGTTTCAACGGTGGCCACAAGGAATCGCGCCTGTGCAGCGAGACCCTGGCGCAGCACTTCGAGTTCGTGCCGGTGTGCCCGGAGGTTGCCATCGGCCTTGGCACACCTCGCGAGCCGATCCGCCTGGTCGGCGACACCGACGCACCAAAGGCTGTCGGCACCGTACGTCCCGAGCTGGACGTCACCGAAGCCCTCGCCGCCTACGGTCGGCAGATCGCCGAGCAGTTGCACGACATCAACGGCTACATCCTTATGCAGAAATCGCCGTCCTGCGGCATGGAGCGGGTCAAGGTCTATGCCGCCAACGGCCATACCCAGCCCGGAGGTGGTAGCGGCGTGTTCGCCCAGGCGCTGATGCAGGCCTGTCCGGATCTGCCGGTCGAAGAGGACGGTCGACTGAACGATGCCGTGCTGCGCGAAAACTTCCTCACCCGCGTCTATGCCCATGCCGACTGGCAGCGCCTGCGCCAGGCCGGCCTCAGCCGCCGGGCCATCGTCGATTTCCACTCGCGCTACAAGTACCAGCTGATGGCGAGCAACCCGCTGCAGTACAAGGTGCTCGGCCGGCTGGTCGCGCAACTGGCCGAACACTCGCTGGAGGAGTTCGCACCGCAGTACTTCAGTCAGTTGATGCAGGCGCTGAAGAAGCCGGCCACCCGCGGTACGCACTGCAACGTGCTGCTGCATCTGAGCGGTTACCTCAAGGACGCGCTTGGCGCGGAGGACCGCCGCGAGATGCGCCACCTCATCGATCAGTATCGCGCCGGCGTCATCCCGCTGGTGGTGCCGCTGACCCTGCTCAAGCACCACTTCCGTCGGCATCCCGATCATTACGTCGCACGCCAGGCCTACATGCAGCCGCATCCCGAAACCCTCAGCCTGCGCAACGGAATCTGAACATGAATGAATCAACGGACCTGACGCAGCTGACGGCCGACGGCCTCCTGCCGATCCGCGAAGTGGCGCGCATCACCGGCGTCAACGCCGTGACCCTGCGTGCTTGGGAGCGCCGTTACGGGCTGATCGTCCCGCTGCGCACGCCCAAGGGTCATCGGCTGTACGAAGAAGCACATATCCAGCGCATCCGCGACATCCTCACCTGGCTCAATCGCGGCGTTTCGGTCAGCCAGATCAAGCCGCTGCTGGACACCACCACGCCGCCGGAGCTGCCCAGGCAGAACCAGTGGTCGGAGCTGCTCGAAGAACTGCTGCAGGCCATCGACCGCCTCAGCGAACGACGCCTGGACGATGCCTTCAACCGGGCCATGGCGCTGTATCCGCCGCGCACGCTCTGCCAGCACCTGCTGCATCCACTGCTCGAGGCACTCGAACAGCGCTGGCAGGGCCAGTACGGCGCAGCGGTGGAGCGGGCGCTGGTTCATTCCTGGCTGCGCAGCAAACTGGCGACCCGCATCTATTTCAACAACCGGCAGCAGGTCGGGCGTCCGCTGTTGCTCGCCAATCTGGATAACGAGTCCTTCGCACCCGGTCTGTGGTTGACCGCCTGGCTCGTCTCCAGCACCGACTGCCCAGTTGAAGTCGTCGAGTGGCCGGTACCGCTAAACGAGCTGAACCTGGCGATGGAGCGCATCCTGCCGCGCGCCCTGTTGCTCTATGCGAGCAACAGCCTGCCGGGCAACTGCCTGCAACGCGACCTGCCGCGTCTGATCGAGCAAAGCGTCGCGCCGCTCTGTGTGGCCGGGCCGGCCGTTCATATCCATGCACCCGAGCTGCACCGACATCGCGGGCTGATGCTCGCTGAGGGTCCCCTCGGCGCCCTGCGGCAGCTGCATGGCGCCGGCCTGCTGCCCGGTAGCGAAGGGAGTGCATCATGACCCAGCTGCTCTGGCTGCGCAGCGATCTGCGCACAAGCGACAACACCGCCCTCGCGGCTGCGATGGCTTGCGGCCCTACCGTGGCGCTGTATCTGGTGACCCCGGGGCAATGGCTCGCCCACGACGATGCCCCGTGCAAAGTCGACTTCTGGCTGCGTAACCTCGCCGAGCTGTCGACGCGGCTGGGCGCGCTCAACGTCCCGCTGCTGATTCGCGAGGTCGATGATTGGCAGGCGGTACCCGACGCGCTGCTGAAGGTCTGCCGCGAACAGGGCGTGCAGCGGCTGCATTACAACGACGAGTACGGGGTAAACGAGCAGCGCCGCGATCAGGCAGTTACGACGCATCTGGAAGCGGCCGGCATCAGCGTGCGCGGCTATCTCGACCAGCTGCTGTTCACTCCGGGCAGCGTACAGACGCAGTCGGGCAGCTACTTCAAGGTGTTCAGCCAGTTCCGCAAGGCCTGCCTCGCCCACCTGAGCGTATCGCTGCCAACCTGCGAGCCGGTGCCTGCGGCCCAGGCGCCGCTGGGTATCACCAGTGACCCGATACCCACGACGGTCACCGGTTTTCCGCGACCCACGGACTATCTGCGCGCGCTCTGGCCAGCCGGCGAAGCCTTCGCCCAGCGGCGCCTGGCAGCGTTCGTCGAGGACGACCTGAACGAATACCACCAGCGCCGCGACCTGCCCGCCGAGCCCGGCACCAGCCAGCTCTCGGCCTACCTCGCCGCCGGTGTCATTTCCATCCGCCAGTGCCTGCACGCGGCGCTTGGCTACAACCAGGGCGAGCTGGACAGCGGCAGCACCGGCGTCACCACCTGGATCAACGAACTGCTCTGGCGCGAGTTCTACAAGCACATCCTGGTCGGCTATCCGCGGGTATCCATGTACCGCGCCTTTCGCCCGGAAACCGAGGCACTGCCCTGGCGGCGCGCGCCGTACGAGCTGGAAGCATGGCAGCAGGGCCGCACGGGCTTTCCGATCATCGATGCGGCCATGCGCCAGATGCAGGAAACCGGCTGGATGCACAACCGTCTGCGCATGGTCGTCGCCATGTTCCTCAGCAAGAACCTGCTGATCGACTGGCGTGAGGGCGAGCGCTGGTTCATGCGTCACCTGATCGACGGCGACCTGGCCGCCAACAATGGCGGCTGGCAATGGAGCGCGTCCACCGGCACGGATTCGGTGCCCTACTTCCGCCTGTTCAATCCGATCAGCCAGTCGCAACGCTTCGACCCGGACGGGCAGTTCCTGCACCGCTGGCTTCCCGAGCTGCAGCACCTGAGCAGGCGCGACGTGCATAACCCGTCGGCGCACCGCAGCCTGTTCGGCGTAACCGAGTACCCCGCCCCCATCGTCGACCTCGGCGCCAGCCGGGCGCGGGCGCTGGATGCCTTCCGCAACCTGCCGGATGCGCAAGCATGAGCGGCTTCCTGCGGTCTTTCGCCTGCGAGTTCGCCCGCCTCGACGCGAGCAATCTCGACCGCCTGCGCGACCTCTACAGCGCCGACGTGCACTTCACCGACCCGCTGCATGAGGTCTGCGGGCTCGTCGAGCTGGAGCGCTATTTCAGCGAGCTGTATGCCAACGTCGAACATCTGCATTTCGAGTTCATCAGCCACGATGAGATATGCGACGGCCAGGGCTATCTGCGTTGGATCATGAGTTACCGACATCCGCGGCTGAACGGCGGCAAGCTGATCAGCCTCGAAGGCTGCTCGCTGCTGCGCTGGAACGGCGCCGGCAAGGTCGTCCGCCACCGCGACTACTTCGATGCCGGTGCCCTGCTCTATCAGCATGTGCCCCTGCTCGGCGCGGCCATTCGCTGGCTGCAGCGGAGGCTCGCGTGAACCTCTCGCGACGTATCTGGCTGACCGGCGCCAGCAGTGGCATTGGCCTGGAACTGGCGCGTCAGCTGCTCGCCGACGGGCACTGCCTGGCGCTGTCGGCACGCCGCGCCGAGCCGCTGCAGGCCTTTGCCCGGCGCTACCCGGGGCGTGTGCTGGTGTTGCCCGGCGATCTCACCGACAGCGAACAGGTGCGCGACATCGGCGCCGCCATCCAGACGCAATGGGGCGCGTTGGACAGCGTGATCCTCAACGCCGGCACCTGCGAATACATCGACGCCGGCCGATTCGACGCGGCGCTGCTGGAGCGCGTGATGGGCGCCAACGTACTCGCTGTCGGCTACTGCATCGAGGCGGCACTACCTCTGCTGCGCCAAGGGGTGCGCCCGCATCTGGTCGGCGTCGGCAGCTCGGTGACCTGGCTGCCGCTGCCGCGTGCCGGGGCTTACGGCGCATCCAAGGCGGCGCTGCGCTACCTGCTCGAATCGCTGCGTCTGGATCTGGCCAACGAAGGCATCGACGTCACCCTCGTCAGCCCGGGGTTCGTCGACACACCGCTGACCCGTCGCAACGACTTTCCCATGCCCATGAGCTGGCCGGCGGACAAGGCCGCACGGCAGATCGCCCGACGGCTGGAACGCCGCCCGCTGCACATCGCGTTTCCGGCGCCGTTCATCTCTGTGCTGCGCCTGCTCTCACTGCTGCCCGCACGCCTGCAATTCGCCCTCGGCCGGCGACTGGCGCGTACGCCTCTCAAGGAAGGATAACCATGAAAATCGCCATCATCGGCAGCGGTATTGCCGGACTTACCTGTGCGCATCTGCTGTCCCGTCAGCACCAGGTCGCGGTGTTCGAATCGGCCAGCTGGATCGGCGGCCACACCCATACCGTGGACTTCCGCCTGCACGGCCGGGACTACGCGGTGGACACCGGCTTCATCGTCTTCAATGACTGGACCTACCCCAACTTCATCAAGTTGCTGGACAAGCTCGGAGTGCGCTACAAGCCGACCGAAATGAGCTTTTCGGTGAGCGATCCGCTCAGCGACCTGGAATACAACGGCCACGACCTCAACACGTTGTTCGCCCAGCGCAGCAACCTGTTCTCGCCACCGTTCTGGGGCATGATCCGCGACATCCTGCGCTTCAACCGCGAAGCGCTTGACGACTACAAGCACGGCCGCCTCGGTGCCCACGTCACCCTGGGTACCTATCTCGAGCTGGGCCGCTACAGCCAGCGCTTTATCGATCACTACATCGTGCCGATGGGCGCAGCGATCTGGTCGATGTCGCTGGCCGACATGCTGGAATTCCCGGTGGAATTCTTCATCCGCTTCTTCAAGAACCACGGGCTGCTGTCGGTGAGCGATCGCCCACAGTGGTACGTCGTCGAAGGCGGCTCCAGTGCCTATATATCGCCACTGACGCGGGGTTTTAGCCAGCACATCCGTCTCAACTGCCCGGTGTTCGAGGTGCTGCGCGATGAGCACGGCGTAACGATCCAGAGCCCGGCCGGTGCCGAGCGTTTCGACAAGGTGATCTTCGCCTGTCACAGCGACCAGGCGCTGAGCCTGCTGGCCGAACCGAGCCGGGTCGAACGAGAGATCCTCGGAGCCATCGGCTACGCCGCAAACGACGTGGTGCTGCACACCGATACGCGCCTGCTGCCCAAGCGGCGCCGCGCCTGGGCCAGCTGGAACTACCGCCTCGGCGGGCCGACCGCGCAGCAGGCCGCGGTGACCTACAACATGAACATCCTGCAGGGCATCGAGTCGCCGGAAACCTTCTGCGTCAGCCTCAACCAGAGCGAAGCGATCGATCCGGACCTGATCCTCGCGCGCTTCTCCTACGCCCACCCGCAATACAGCCTGGCCGGCATCGCCGCGCAGACCCGTGCCGACGAACTCCTCGGCGCCCGGCACAGCTACTTTTGTGGTGCCTACTGGGGCAATGGCTTCCACGAGGACGGTGTGGTCAGCGCGTTGCGCGTCGCCGCCGCCTTCGGAGAGTCGCTGTGAGCAGCGCCATCGTGCACAGCGCGCTGTACAGCGGCTGGGTGCAGCATCGGCGCTTCGCGCCACGGGCCCATGCGTTCAGCTATCGCATGGGGTTGCTGTACCTCGACCTGGCCGAACAGGACGCCGTGCTCGGGCTTTCGCCCCTGAGTGGGCGTGCCCGCTTCGCCGCATTTTCCTTCCGCGAGCGCGACTACCTGCCGCAATACACCAGCCAGGGCATCGCGCTGGCCGACGCGGTCCGCCAGCGGGTCAGCGAAGCCCTCGGGCGGCCGGTCACCGGTGCCGTGCGCCTGCTGACCCAGCCGCGCAGCTGGGGGCTGTGCTTCAACCCGGTCAGCTTCTTCTATTGCTTCGACGAACAGGAACAGCTGACCGCGGTGCTCTGCGAAGTCAGCAACACCCCCTGGCGCGAGCGTTATCACTACGTGCTGCCGGCATCCGGCAATCGCAACCTGCGCTGCACGGTGGCGAAGACCTTCCACGTCTCGCCGTTCCTGCCCGGCGAGCTGGAATACCGCATGCGCTTCAACCCGCCGGGACGACGCATCGGCGTGCACATGGAGGATTGGCAGGGCGAGCAGAAGCTGTTTGACGCCACCCTCGGTCTGCAACGCCAGGCGCTGACTTGCGGCGCGGTGCACCGCTACCTGCTCGGCTTCCCCTGGATGACCGCCAAGACCCTGCTCGCCATCTACTGGCAGGCGCTGCGCCTGCTGCTCAAGCGCACACCGATCTTCACCCATCAGCCCGCTACCAAGGCGTACGGGCTGGCCGTCCCGCAACCCACCGGAGCCCGCCATGAAGAGCCCTAGCCTGACCGTCAAAGTCCGTCCGCTGGCGGGCATGGGACTGGCCAGCAGCCTGCTGCGCCGTACCGTGCTGAATCAGCTCGAACACCTGCGCCACGGGTTGCTGAGACTGCAACACGGCGATGTCTGCCAGCAGTTCGGCGATCTGGCGAGCCCGCTCAAGGCAGAAATTCATATAACCGACAGTGCCGCCTGGGGCCTGATCGCCGCGCGCGGCTCGATCGGCGCCGGCGAAGCCTACATTCACGGCTACTGGCACAGCCCCGACCTGACCGCGGTGATCCGCCTGTTCGTCGCCAACATGGACGTGCTCGACAACATCGAGCGCGGCAGCCTGGCGCTGTTCGGCCAGCCGGTGATCAAGGCGTTGCACTGGTTCAACCGCAACACCCGCAGCGGCTCACAGCGCAACATCGCCGCCCATTACGACCTCGGCAACGAGCTCTTCGAGCAGTTTCTCGACCCGACCATGATGTACTCGGCGGCAATGTTCACCAGCCCCGAACAGGATCTGGAACAGGCCCAGCTGCACAAGCTCGAACGCATCTGCGAAAAGCTCGACCTGCAGCCCGAGGACCATCTGCTGGAGATTGGTACCGGCTGGGGAAGCATGGCGCTCTATGCCGCCATCCACCGTGGCTGCCGGGTGACCACCACCACGCTGTCGCGCGAACAGTTCGCCTACACCCAGCGGCGCATCGAAGAACAGGGCCTGCAGGACCGCATCACCCTGCTGCTCAAGGACTATCGCGATCTCGACGGTCAGTTCGACAAGCTGGTGTCCATCGAAATGATCGAAGCGGTCGGCCACGACTTCCTGCCGACTTACTTCCGACAGTGCTCGCGGCTGCTCAAGGACGACGGGCTGATGCTGCTGCAAGCCATCACCATTCGCGACCAGCGCTACGAACAGGCGCGCCGCAGCGTCGACTTCATCCAGCGCTACATCTTCCCCGGCGGTGCCCTGCCCTCCATGCAGCGCATGCTCAATATCGTAGCCAGCGACTCGGACATGAACCTGCTGCACATGGAGGACTTCGGCGAACACTACGCGCGCACCCTGCGCCTGTGGCACGAGAACTTCCGCCGCGCCCGCGGCGAGCTGGAGCGCCACGGTTACGACGACTATTTCTACCGGCTCTGGGAGTTCTACCTGTGCTACTGCGAGGGCGGCTTCATCGAGCGCGCCATCGGCACCGCACAGCTGCTGCTGGCCAAACCGGGCGCTCGTCGGAAACCGCTCTACGACGGATCAAGCGCGGCATGAGGCGCCCGATAACAGGAGTGCGGACTTTCACCCGGAGTCATCCATGAACAGCGAAAGCGTCACGCTGCAAGCGCATTACCTCAAGGCCGATCGCATCATGCTGGGTGTGATCTGGTTTCTGGTCGCCTACTCGTTCGGCGTGGCGGCTTTCCATGGCACTTGGGCGCAAGCACTGGTCATCGGCGGGCTGACCGGCGTGGCGGTAACTGCGCTGTACATGCTGATCCCTGGTCAACGTCTGCTGCGCTGCCTGATCGGCGCCGCATTCATGGTGTTCTCCGCGCTGCATATCAACCAGGCACACGGCATGCTGGAGATGCATTTCGGCATCTTCGCCCTGTTGGCGTTCCTGGTGTATTACCGCGACTGGCTGCCCATCGTGGTCGCTGCACTGACCATCGCCGTGCACCACCTGAGCTTTTTCGCCCTGCAACAACAGGGCACCGACGTATTCCTGATGCCCGATGGCAACTGGGGCGAGGTATTCCTGCATGCGTTCTACGTGGTGCTGGAAAGCGCAATCCTGGTCTATCTGGCAATCCGTGCCGCCGCCGAGGCCCGCGAAGGCGAAGCGCTGCTCGGCGCTGCCGCCGCCATCACCGCGCGTCCCGAACGCATCGATCTGAGCTACCGCAGCCAGGTCAGCGGGCCGGTCACCCAGCGCTTCAATCAACTGCTCGACCAACTGGGCGATCTGGTCGGCGCCGTGGTACGCGACACCGCGGGGCTGGGCGGCACCGCCGCCAACCTCAGCGAGGCAACCCGCCAGCTGCGTGACGGTGCCAGCCGCCAACTGGACGAGACTGCCTACATGGTCGAAGCCATGCAGCAGATGACCGTAGCCATCGATGACGTCGCCGGCCACGCCGATCGCGCGGCGCAGGCTGCCCAGGGTGCCAGCCAGAAGGCCGGCCAGGGCCGCAGCGCGGTCAGCGGCGTGCGCAGCGAGATCGGCACCCTTGCCGAACACATCGAAGGCACCGACCGCGTGGTTCAGGACCTGGCCGCGCAATCGGAGCAGATCGACCGCGTGCTGGAGGTGATCCGTACCATCGCCGAACAGACCAACCTGCTCGCCCTCAATGCCGCCATCGAGGCCGCACGAGCAGGGGAACAGGGTCGCGGGTTCGCCGTGGTCGCCGACGAGGTGCGCAATCTGGCGCAGAAGACCGCGGCTTCCACCACCGAGATCCAGGGCATCATCAGCCGCCTGCAGCAAGGCAGTCGCAAGGCCACCGAAGCGATGCAGAACAGCCGCGACAGCGTGGCCCGTTGCGTGAGCAGCAGCCAGGACACCACCGCCCTGCTGGACGCCATCGCCAGCGAGATCGAGGGCATCAGCCAGATGAACGAAATGATTGCCGCCGCGACCCACGAACAGACCGCGGTTTCAGCCGATATGGGGCGTCATCTGCAGAGCGTGCAGCAGGTCGCCGAGCGTAACGCCGGGGACGCCAGCGAGCTGGATAACGATGGTCGTCAGCTGCACGCGCTGGCCGGTCGCCTCGGTAGCCTCAGCGGCCGCTTCACCGTGCGGTGAAGCGGCGGCGCCAGTCAGCGCCGCCGGCGCCCGGCCGAATGACCAATCGCCATTGCGTTTGGCTGTTCGAAGGCCGCACACACCGCCGGCACCAGTAGCCGAGCGTGGAGCGGGATTTCCAGCCCGCTGTCGTCCAGCACGATCATCCCATCGGCATGCAGCTGCTGCAGCGCAGGCCAATGCCGCGCGTAGCGCTGCCGCACATCCACGCCGCAGTGCTGGCTGAGCGCGTCGAAATCCAGCGCGAAGGTGCAGCGCAGGTGTTCGAGCAGCGACTGGTGCAGCGGATCGACATGGCTGGCGTGCAGACCGCAAATGCTCGGTAGCTGGTCCTGGTCGAGCGCCTGCTGATAGGCCTGCGCGGTGCTGGCGTTCTGACAATAAAGGCCATCGACCCGGCTTATCGCGCCCACCCCGAACCCCAGGTGATCGCATTCGCCGTGCAGGGTGTAGCCATGGATATCGTGGTGCAGCGCGCCGATCTCCTGAGCCATCGCCAGATCGTCGTGAGGCAGGACGAACTTGCCCAGCCCGATGTAGCGGTAGCCGGCGGCGCTGAGCTGCTCGACACCATGGCGGTACATCGCCAGCGTATCGGCCACCGAAGCCAGGCCGAGGCGCGCGGGATTGGAAGCGACCAGAGGCGCGTCGCGGTAATCGAACATCGTTACCTGATCGGGCGCCAGCTCGATGATCGACGCCAACTTGCGCGCGAAGCTGGCCGGCGTCTGCCAGGACCTGCCGTAGCCAAGATCCAGATTCACCGAGCGGTAATGCAACGCATGGGCGGCTTCGATCACCCCGCGGATGCGCGCCGAACTGCGGAAATATTCGACCGTGCTGCCGTCGTCCGCGCGCAGATCGGGCACCGCGACGCTGAGCTGGTTGAAGCCGAGCTCGTGCAGCGCGCCAATCAGCGGCCAGTCGACATGAGCCAGCTCGACTTCAGCGAGAAAGCTGCCGGCATGGGAATCGACGAAACTGAAACGGCTTCTGAGCAGCGTCATCAGTTCTCGTAACGCGGCGATGCCCAGCGTGCCGGTGCTCAGCCGCAACTGCTCGACCTGCTGCAGCGGCCCGGCATGGCAACCGAGCTGTTCGATCTCGCGGTGCAGCCGCAGCTGATAGGCCGCGGCCTCGCCAGGCTGCAGCTCGACGCCACCGGGCTGGTGAATGGATATCGACAGCGGGCGGCCGGCGCGACGCCCCTCGCGCAACGCACGCAGCAGATCCAGCGGGGCGATCCGGTCGCTGAAATCGGCCGCAGCCGGATAGGTGCAGTGCCTCTGCCCGATCTGTCCGTAGCGTTGTACCAGCGCGTCGTCCCAGGTCACTGAGCCAAGCATGAGAGCCTCCCGGCTGCGAATATCGCGTCTGTTGCTTTACGCGGCATCATCCGCGAGCCGCTGCGGGCGACGTTGACGTCCGTCAAGTAGGTGACAGATGGCCACGGCGAGCAGCCGGACGGTCAGAACTCCGACGCGAAACACGATGTGCTGCTTGAACAACAGCCCCTCGCGAACGCCGTTCGACCAGCCGACGTTTTGAAAAAGCCCACAGCACGATGGTATTGATAGTGAGCCATCCATGCACCCCGGAGCCCGAACGTGATTCCAGCGTCTCTGATTTCCGCCCTGCGCTCGGCGCGCCATGTCGTCGTGTTCACCGGTGCCGGCGTTTCCGCCGAGAGCGGCATCCCGACCTTCCGCGACGCGCTGACCGGTTTATGGGAGCGTTTCGATCCGGGCGAGCTGGCCACGCCCGAAGCGTTTCGCCGCGATCCGGCGCTGGTCTGGGGCTGGTATGAATGGCGGCGCATGCGCGTCCTCCAATCCCAGCCGAATCCTGCTCATCTGGCCATCGCCGACCTCGCGCGCCATGTACCGCAACTGACGCTGATCACGCAGAACGTCGACGACCTGCACGAGCGTGCCGGCAGCGAGGATGTCATTCACCTGCACGGCAGCCTGCACCGACCGCGCTGTTTCGCCTGCGCCCGCGAGCCAGCCGAGCCGCTGCCGGCTGCCGACGAGCCCGAAGGTGGCAGGCGCCTCGAACCGCCCCGTTGCAGCCACTGCGGCGGACGGCTGCGCCCCGGCGTCGTCTGGTTCGGGGAAAGTCTGCCCGTCGCTGCACTCAGTGCCGCGTTCCAGGCGGCTGGCGAATGCGACCTTCTGCTGTCGGTCGGCACCTCCGGCGTGGTCTACCCCGCCGCGGAGGTGCCGCATCGGGCGCGTGACGCCGGAGCCACCGTGGTGCATATCAATCCGCAGGGCGAACCGACTGCAGGCAACCGCGAACACCTGCTTGCACTGCCCGCCGGCAAGGCACTGCCCGAATTGCTCCACGAGGCGTTTGGCGCCTGATGCAGAAACAATCTGCGCCCGGCCTCGGGTCCTGATCGCCCCAAAGCGGGGAGCGCGCCCGCACCGTCGCACTGTTCTGGTTCAAGCCTGCCGCGCTCAGGTCGCAGTCACGGAGGCTGATCGCTCAGCATCCGAGCGACCAGGCACCGCGCAACACCGCGCAATCGCGCGCCTTACAGCCGCAAATCCATGCTGCCGGACAAGCTGGCATACAACCTGCAACCACCCTGACAACACCTGCCGCCTCGCGGCAGGACGTCCCAGACGGTCAGCGGCGACCGTCAAGCCAACAGGCGCGGGACCGGGTGTAGCAGGCAACGAGGCCTGACCGACCACCCCACACACCACTAATTACCAGGCAAAGGCGCCTGGAGCTGATACCAGCTCCAGGCGCCTTTTTGCGTTTTGCCGGCCCAGTGCCGCAGCAGCTCGACTGAGGAAAGGCCATGAGTTCTACCGTCACTCCGCTCACGCACGAAAAACTGGTCATCGTCGGCAACGGCATGGTCGGTCACCACTGCATCGAACAGCTGATCGAGCGCGGCGCCCTCACCCGCTACGAGCTGCATGTGTTCGGCGAGGAGCGCCAGCGTGCCTACGATCGCGTGCACCTGTCCGAATACTTCGGCGGTCGCGATGCCGAGTCGCTGGCCATGTGCGAGGCTGACTACTACAGCAGCCACGGCGTCTACACCCATCTGGGCGTACAGGTGCTGGGTATCGACCGCGAACGTAAGGAGGTCGTTACCAGTTCCGGCCGCCAGCCCTACGACCAACTGATTCTTGCCACCGGCTCCTACCCCTTCGTGCCACCGATCAGCGGTGCCGAAGGCAGCGCGCGGCTGGTCTACCGCACCCTCGACGACCTTGATGCGATTCGTGCGGCCGCCAGCGGCGCCACGCGCGGTGTGGTGGTTGGTGGCGGTCTGCTCGGCCTGGAAGCGGCCAACGCGCTGAAGTCGCTCGGCCTGGAAGCCCATGTCGTCGAATTCGCCCCGCGCCTGATGCCGGTGCAACTGGACGGCGAAGGCGGCGCGGCATTGAAGGCGCGCATCGAGGCGCTGGGCGTCGGCGTGCACCTGTCGCGCGCCACCCAGGAGATCGTTACCGGCGAGGACTACGCCTGGCGGATGAACTTCACCGACGGCGAATTCCTCGAAACCGACCTGATCGTGTTTTCCGCCGGCATCCGCCCGCAGGACGCCCTCGGCCATGTCGCGGAGCTGGAGATCGCTCCGCGCGGCGGCATCGTGATCGACAGCGAATGCCGCACCTCGGACCCGGCGATCTTCGCCATCGGCGAGTGCGCCAGCTGGAACGGCAGCGTGTTCGGCCTGGTCGCGCCCGGCTACAGCATGGCGCGCAGTGTCGCCGCGCAGCTGGCCGAGGAACCGCACGAGCCCTTCTACGGCGCCGACATGTCGACCAAGCTCAAGCTGCTCGGCGTCGACGTCGGTTCCATCGGGGATGCCCACGGCGCCACACCCGGCTCGCGCAGTTACCGTTTCATCGACGAGGCCAGTGCCAGCTACCGTCGACTGGTGGTATCCGCCGATGGCAAGACCGTGCTCGGCGCGGTACTGGTCGGTGACAACAGCTACTACGACACGCTGCTGCAGTACGCGCAGAACGGCATCAAGCTGCCGGCCGATCCGTCCGCGCTGATCCTGCCGCAGACCGAGGGCGCTCCGACCCTTGGGCCGGACGCCCTGCCGGCCAGCGCGACCATCTGTTCCTGTCACAACGTCAGCAAGGGCGCGGTGTGCTGCCAGGTCGAGGCCGGCGTCACCGATCTCGGCGAACTCAAGGCCGCAACCAAGGCAGCTACCGGCTGCGGCGGTTGCAATGCGCTGCTCAAGCTGGTGTTCGATTCCGAACTGGCGGCGCGCGGCGTGGCGGTGGACAAGAGCCTGTGCGAACACTTCGCCTACACCCGTCAGGAGCTCTACGGCATCGTCCGCGTCGAGGGCATCCAGAGCTTCGCCGAACTGCTGGCCAAGCACGGCCGTGGCCATGTCGGCTGCGACATCTGCAAGCCGACGGTGGGTTCGATCCTCGCCTCCTGCTGGAACCAGCCGATTACCGATCCGGCGCTGATTCCGCTGCAGGACACCAACGACACCTTCATGGCCAACATGCAGAAGAACGGCACTTACTCGGTGGTGCCGCGCATCCCGGGTGGCGAGATCACCCCGGATGGCCTCATCGCCATCGGTGCCGTGGCGAAGAAATACGACCTCTACACCAAGATCACCGGCGGCCAGCGCATCGACCTGTTCGGCGCCCAACTGCACGAACTGCCGGACATCTGGGGCGAGCTGATCGCCGCCGGTTTCGAAACCGGCCACGCCTACGGCAAGAGCCTGCGCACCGTCAAATCCTGCGTCGGCAGCACCTGGTGCCGCTACGGCGTGCAGGACAGCGTCGGCATGGCGCTGCGCCTGGAGGACCGCTACAAGGGCCTGCGTGCGCCGCACAAGATCAAGTTCGCGGTATCCGGTTGCACCCGCGAATGCGCCGAGGCGCAGAGCAAGGACATCGGCGTGATCGCCACCGACAAGGGCTGGAACCTCTACATCTGCGGCAACGGTGGCATGCGCCCACGGCATGCCGAGCTGTTCGCCACCGACCTCGACGACGAAGCGCTGATCCGCACCATCGACCGCGTGCTGATGTTCTACGTGCGCACCGCCGACAAGCTGCAGCGTACCTCGGTCTGGCGCGAGAGCCTGGAAGGCGGCCTGGACTACCTCAAGGCAGTGGTCCTCGACGACAGCCTGGGTCTTGCCGCCGAGCTGGAAAGCCAGATGCAGCACGTGGTCGACAGCTACCAGTGCGAATGGGCCAATGCCATCAGCGACCCGGAAAAGCTCAAGCGCTTCCGCACCTTCGTCAACGACGGTCGCGGCGACCCCGACATCCACTTCGTCAAGGAGCGCGGCCAGCGTCGGCCGGTGCGCGCCAGCGAACTTCACCTGATCCCACTTACCCAGGAGGTGCTCTGATGAGCCAGTCCAACGTCGTTCGTCTCGACTCCCGTTCCGCAGCCCCGGCGGCCTGGCAGGCACTGTGCAGCCGTGCCGATCTGGTCGCCAATTCCGGTGTGGTGGCCTGGCACGAAGGCGCCCAGGTGGCGCTGTTCCACCTGCCCGACAACGCCGAAGGCGAGCAGCTGTTCGCCATCGACAACCGCGACCCCAAGTCTGGCGCCAACGTCATCGGCCGCGGCATCGTCGGCAACTTCAAGGGTGAGCTGGTGATCGCTTCGCCGTTGTACAAGCAGCATTTCCGCCTGCAGGACGGCAGCTGCATGGAATACCCCGAACAAAGCCTGCGCGTCTGGCCGGTGCGTCTGGAGGGAGACGAGGTGCAAATCGCCGTTGGCTGATCGCCGCCGTTCACTCGCGCGGCTCACCGCTCCCAAATCGTACCGATCCATGGGAGCGGCCTTGGCCGCGAACCTGACCTCAATTCGCCAGCAATTCACATCGCTCAGCCAGCGCCCCGCGACCGCCGTCGGGGGCTTGGCCCCTTACTGCCATTCAGAGAGACCGCCATGTCCTACATCATCCCCTCCGAGTTCGTCACCAAGATGGTGGACGCCGGTGAATCGAAGATCTTCATGTCCACCCGCGACACACTGATCCGCGCCTTCATGGCTGGCGCCATCCTCTCCCTCGCCGCGGTGTTCGCCGTGGCCGTGACCGTGCAGACCGGCTCGCCGCTGGTCGGCGCGATGCTGTTTCCGGTCGGTTTCATCATGCTTTACCTGATGGGCTTCGACCTGCTCACCGGGGTATTCATGCTCACTCCGCTGGCCCTGCTCGACCGCCGTCCTGGCGTGACCGTGAGCGGCATTCTGCGCAACTGGGGCTGGGTATTTCTCGGCAACTTCGCCGGTGCGCTGGTGGTTGCCTTCATGATGGCCTTCGTCTTCACCATGGGCTTTTCCACCGACCCGGGGCCGATCGGCGAGAAGATCTCGCACATTGGTGAGGCTCGCACACTGGGCTACGCCGAGTTCGGTGCAGCGGGCTGGGCGACCATCTTCCTGCGCGGCATGCTGTGCAACTGGATGGTCTCGATGGGCGTGGTCGGCGCGATGATCTCCACCTCGGTCAGCGGCAAAGTCATCGCCATGTGGATGCCGATCATGCTGTTCTTCTTCATGGGCTTCGAGCATTCGGTGGTGAACATGTTTCTGTTCCCCTCTGCGATGATCATGGGCGGCGACTTCTCGGTGATGGATTACATGCTCTGGAACGAGATCCCCACCGCGCTGGGCAACCTGGTCGGCGGCCTGGCCTTCACCGGCCTGACGCTCTACACCACCCACGTGCGCACCGCACCCAAGCGCACCGTCTACTGACCCTGGAGTGAACGAAGGCCCCGGCTCGCATGCGCGCCGGGGCTTTTGCGCAGATGAAGATGCCCAGCCAACTCGCCATTTCCCTCGGCCAGCATTCGGACCGCGGACGCAAACCGGCCAACCAGGACTTTCACGGCGCCTGCGTGCCCGCTGACGCCCAGCTCGCCAGCAAGGGCATCGCCATTGCGCTGGCCGATGGCATCAGCAGCAGCGAGGTCAGCCATGTCGCCAGCGAAACCGCGGTGGCGAGCTTTCTTTCCGACTATTTCTGCACCTCCGACGCCTGGTCGGTGAAGCAGTCGGCGCAGCGGGTGCTGGTGGCGATCAATTCCTGGCTGCATGCGCAGACCCGCCACAGCCCGCACCGCTATGACCGCGACCGCGGCTATGTCTGCACCTTCAGCGCGCTGGTGCTCAAGTCGGCCAGCGCGCACCTGTTCCACGTCGGCGATGCGCGTATCTATCGACTGCGCGACGGCGGCCTCGAACAGCTGACCGAGGATCACCGCGTGCGCGTGTCCGCGGATACCAGCTACCTCGGCCGCGCGCTGGGCATCGACCGGCACCTGGAGATCGACTACCGCACCCTGCCGCTGGCGGTCGGCGATCTGTTCCTGCTCGCCACCGATGGCGTCTACGAGCACATCGGCGCGCGGGAGGTGGCGCAGCTCGTTGCCGAGCATGGCGACAACCTCGACCTGGCAGCGCGACGGATCGTCGAGCGGGCATTGGCCAACGGCAGCGACGATAACCTCACCGCGCAGCTGGTGCGCATCGACAGCCTGCCGGAGCAGGCGGTCGACGACGTGCAGCGTCAGCTCGGCGAACTGGCGTTGCCGCCGCTGCTGGAGCCGCGCATGCTGTTCGATGGCTATCGCATCGTTCGCGAGCTGCATGTCAGCAGCCGCAGCCATGTACACCTGGCCGTCGACGAAGCCAGCGGCGCCACCGTGGTGCTGAAGACACCCTCGATGGATCTGCGGAGCGACGCGGCCTATCTGGAGCGCTTCCTCCTGGAAGAGTGGATCGCCCGCCGCCTGGACAACCCCCATGTGGTCAAGGCCTGCCCGCCGCTACGGCAGCGTCGCTACCTGTATACCGTGAGCGAATTCATCGACGGCCAGACGCTGGCGCAGTGGATGCTCGACCATCCACAGCCGGACCTGGAAACCGTGCGCGGCATCGTCGAGCAGATCGCCCGCGGCCTGCGCGCCTTTCACCGCCTGGAAATGCTGCATCAGGACCTGCGCCCGCAGAACCTGATGATCGACGCCACCGGCACGCTGAAGATCATCGATTTCGGCTCGACCCGCGTCGCCGGGCTGGCCGAACGCAACGCACCGGGCACGCAGGACAACCTGCTCGGCACCGCCGCCTATACCGCGCCGGAATACTTCCTCGGCGAGGCCGGCACGCCGCGCTCGGACCAGTTCTCCCTCGCGGTGATCGCCTATCAGATGCTCAGCGGCCGCTTGCCCTACGGCGCCGACGTCTCCAGGGCACGCACCAGCGCAGCGCAGAAGCGCCTGTGCTACCAGCCGCTACGCCACGCTCAGCGCGACATTCCGGCGTGGATCGACGAAGTGCTGGGCAAGGCGCTGCATCCCGATCCCGCGCGGCGCTATGCCGAACTGTCGGAGTTCGTCTTCGAGCTGCGCCAGCCCAACCCGGCCTTTCTCAGCCGCGCCCGCCCGCCACTGTTGGAGCGCAACCCGCTGCTGTTCTGGAAAGGCCTGTCGCTGCTGCTGGCCGGTACAGTCGTCGCGCTGCTGTTGCGCTGACCTAGCCCCGCGCCAGGCGCTCGGTGGCACCCTGCGCCTTGCGCGTGAACCAGAGCACCCGGCTGACGCCGCGGGTGATCGCCACGTACCCCAGGCGCAGGCTTTCATCGGCCATGGCCTGGTCATAGCTGTTGCGGAAGAAACCCGAGTAGCCATACAGCGCGTTGCGCAACGGATGCGGCTGCACCGGGGCGCAGTCGTCGACGATGATCGCCACCTCGGCCTGCAGTCCCTTGGCGCGGTGAATGGTGTACGCCTTGACCGGTAACTTGCGGTCCAGCTGCGCCTGGATGGTCCGCAGTGGCTCGTTGCGCCGGCTGAGCAGCAGCACCGCGGTGCGTTCGCGGCTTTGCCGCTCGGCCACATGGGCACATTGCGCGGTGATCGCCTCGATCAGCTTCGGCAGGCCCTTGTTCAGCTCGAAACCGGTGACCAGCTTTACCCCGTGGTCGCCCGGCTGTGTCGGCTTGCATGGCCGGCTGGTCTTGGCCTGCTTGAACTGCACCCCGGCCAGCACCGCCTCGCCATCGCGAATCACCGGCTCGATGGAGCGGTAGTTGGTTTCCAGCAGCAGCGTCTCGCTGCCCTTGGCGCCGCGCCGCGGGAAGTATCTGTCGAAGTCCATGAACAACTCCGGCGAACTGCCGCGCCAGCCATAGATCGACTGCCAGTCGTCACCGATGGCCATCAGGCTCGGGCCGGCCTTCTGGCGCGCCAGCTGGCGATGCAAGGCCTGCAGCCATTGGACGATCTGCGGGGAAATGTCCTGGAATTCATCGATCAGCAGGTGCTCGAACGGCGCAAGGCTGGCCTGGGGCACATCCGTGCCCGAGCCCAAACGCTCGGTGAGCTGTTGAAAGGCCTCATTGAAGGTAATCAGCCCCTGCTCACGCAGCGCGGCCCTGAAGTAGCCATGGAAGCTCACCAGCGCTTCGACGAAATCCCGTTCGCGCGCCGCGCACTGCCGCTTGCCTGGCTGCAGCTGATCAATGCGAATGCCAATGCTCTCGATAAAGCCTGCCTGGGCATGGAAGGCCTCGTACAGCGGCAGCGGCGTGAACTCGCCGGCCAGGGTGAAGGTATCGCCTGGCGCTTTCGGGGCAGCGCGCTTGCCCTGTTCGCTTTCGGTTGGCGGCGCAGGCAGGTCGAGCAGTCGATGCACCAACTCACGGAATGTCGCTTGTTCGGCGTAACACTGCTGATAGGCCTGCTTGAGCAGGCGAACTTGCGCCGGGCGCAGGCGTGTGGCGGCTAGCGGGTTATCCGGTTCGTCCGTCGCGGCGGCCTTGTCGTCCAACTGCTCGAACCACACCGGTCGCTCCAGCACTTCACGCGCCAGCTGCGCCATGGCCGAGTGGAAGGGGCGCACGCACTGGCGTGCCTGCTGCGCATCGAATGGCACCTGCCAGAAGCCGAGCACGCGCACCAGCTGTTCGCGCAGCTGCGCGCAAGAGGCGTTGGTGAACGAGATGACCGTCAGGCGTCCGGGCTCGATACCCATGTGACAGAGCATGAACACCACGCGCAGCAGCAAGGTGGTGGATTTGCCGGAGCCGGCACCGGCGAAGATCCGCGTCACCGGGCTGCGGCTGAGGATCATCGCCCATTGCTCTTCCGACGGTGCACTGATGATGCCGGCGGCCACCGCCTGCTCGACGCGTTCGCGCATGGCCTGGACCTGAGCGTCATCCACTTTCAGTTGTGCCGCGGCGTAGATCCCCTGCGCTGCCGTCCCGCGCGGCTTGGCGGCAGCGCGAGCCGGCCCCTCCGACTTGCTCTTCGGCTTGGCCTTGGCTGCAGGTTTGCCCTTGCGCTTGGCGGCCGCAGCCTTGTTCGTCTTGCCAGGCGCACCGCCCCAGCGACGAAACAACAACTCGTCCTCTTCGCGCAGATGGGCCGAGGTACGTGGAAAACAGCGCTGCAGCACCCCGGCGACCAGGGCCCTGTAGCGCTTGACGGCAGAAAGCATCGGAAATCACCGTGAGCATTGCATATCGTTGATATGGTACGGGTTTTTCCCTGTACCCTGGCCGCTGCAAGGACGAACTGCAGCGAATGGCACCATCAACCTCCTGCCTCGCCGGCACGACTTCCCGGGCAATCGGTTGTCCGAGCTGAACCAGCTCTCGTATGAACCACCCTGCCCTGCCTTCACACCGGATACGGATCGCTACTGATGGACCCAGCAGCACACCTCTCGCCTGACGACTCGAACCACGCATTCCTCCCCGCCGGCGGCGAACTCGGCGCGCTGATTCGCCGCTTCGACTGGTCGCAAACAACGCTGGGGCCTCTGGCTGAGTGGCCGTCGAACCTGAAGACCGTCACGGCCATGCTGCTGCTTTCGCCTACGCCCATCGCGCTACTCTGGGGTGAGCGCGGCATCATGATCTACAACGATGCCTATTCAGAGCTCGCTGGCAGCCGACACCCGCATCTGCTCGGCTCTGAAGTGCGCGAGGGCTGGCCGGAAGTCGCCAACTTCAACGACAACGTGATGAAGGCCGTTCTGGCGGGTGGCACGCTGTCGTACAAGGATCAGGAACTGGTGCTGTACCGCAACGGCCGCCCCGAGCACGCCTGGATGAATCTGGACTATTCGCCGGTGTTCGATGATCAGGCGCAGCCGGCCGGTGTCATCGCCCTGGTCGTGGAAACCACCGAACGGGTAATGGCCGAACGCGAACTGCAAGGCCAGCAGATACGCTTGCAACAGATGTTTGAACAGGCACCCGGACTGATGGCGATGCTGCGCGGCCCCGAACACGTCTTCGAAATGGTCAACCCGGCCTATCTGCGGGTGGTGGGCGAGCGCGACGTCATCGGCAAGCCGGTGCGCGAGGCGCTGCCGGAGGTCGAGCGTCAGGGCTTCATCGATATTCTCGACCGGGTCTATCGCAGCGGCACGGCCTTTGTCGGCACCGGTATTCGCGTCGGGCTGCAGCGCATCCAGGGAGAGGCCGAGGAAGAGCGCCTGCTAGATTTCGTCTTCCAGCCGGTGACCGATGCGAATGGCAATGTTGCCGGGATCTTCGTCGAAGGCTATGACGTGACCGAGCGCGCCGAGGCCGAACAGGCGCTGCGCGAGAACGAACAACGCCTGCGCTTTCTCGATACCCTGGCCAAGGAGACCGCGCGCAGCGTCGACGCCGACGCCATTCTGAGCATCACCACGCGCATGCTCGGCGAGCATCTGGGACTGTCGAGCTGTGCCTATGCCGACATGGACCCTGACCAGGACGGCTTCACCATCCGCGGCGACTGGGCCGCGCCCGGCTGCACCAGCATTGTCGGACGCTATCGGTTGGAGGCATTCGGCAAACTGGCAGTAACCAAACTGCGTGGCGGTGAAGCCTTCATCGTCGACGATCACTGTGCGCAGCTGCCACCGGACGAGGCTGCCACCTTTCAGCAGCTCGATATTGCCGCCACCATCTGTTTGCCACTGGTCAAGGAAGGCCGGCTGACCGCCCTGATGGCCATCCATGATCGCGCGCCCCGTGCCTGGAGCGCCTACGAACTCGCCCTGCTCACTGAGGTCACCGACCGCTCTTGGGCACATATCGAGCGCGTGCGCTCGGCGGCAGCGGTCAGGCAGCGCGAGCAGTGCTTCCTGGAACAGCTCGAAGCCAAGGTCGCCGAGCGCACGGCGGCGCTGGCACGCAGCGAGGCGAACATCCGCGCGGTGCTGGAAACCTCGCACCTGTACAAGGCGATGCTCGCACCGGACGGCTCGATTCTCTACGTCAACGCCACGGCACTGGCCGGCATCGACGCACGCTTCCATCAGTTGGCGGGCACGCCGTTCTGGGACTCGCCCTGGTTCAGTGCCACCCCCGGCATGCAGGAAGCGATGAAGGCAATGACCCTGCGCATCGCTGCCGGCGCCACCGAGCACGGCACCATGACACTGAACATGCCGGGCGGCACGCGCACGTTCGACTTCTCCATGTGCCCGGTGCTGGGTGACGACGGTACTGTCGTCGCCCTGGTCCCGGAGGCGCTGGATATCAGCGAGCGCGTCGCCGCCGAGCAGACGCTGCAACAGCTGCACAAGATGGAAGCGCTGGGCAACCTCACCGGCGGCATCGCCCACGACTTCAACAACCTGCTCATGGCCGTGCTCGGCAGCCTGGAGCTGCTGCGTCGGCGCATGCCGGCCGATCCGGCCCTGCTGCGCCTGGTGGACAACGCCCGCGCTGGTGCCGAACGCGGCGCCTCGCTCACGGCACGCATGCTCTCGTTCGCGCGCAAGCAGGAACTGCACAAGACGCCGATCAATCTGCGCCAGTTGATCCAAGGCATGCAGGCACTGCTGCTCAGCTCGCTCGGCCCGACCATCCAGCTGGAGGTGGAGCTGCCGCAGCGACTGGCGCGGGTCAAGACCGATCCCAACCAGCTGGAAACCGCCCTGCTCAACCTCGCCGCCAACGCGCGCGACGCCATGGCCGGCGAGGGCCGCATTCTCATCGTCGCCGAACAGGTGACGCTGCCCAGCGAGCAACACGGCCTGGCAGCCGGGCGCTACGTTCGCCTGAATGTCAGCGACAGCGGCACCGGCATGGACGAGACGACGCTCAAGCGCGCGGTCGAACCCTTCTTCACCACCAAGGGCGTCGGCAAGGGCACCGGTCTCGGTCTGTCGATGGTGCATGGCCTGGCCGAGCAATCCGGCGGGCGACTGGTGCTGCGCAGCAGCCCGGGCGCCGGCACCACCGCGCAAATCTGGCTGCCAGCACTGGAGGACGAGCCAGCCGCGGAACCGACTCACAACCCGTCACCGCATGACCTCCCGCGCAGGACCACGCGTCCGCTGTCCGTGCTGGCAGTGGATGATGACGAACTGGTGCTGTTCGGCACCGCCGGCATGCTCGAAGCCGCCGGCCACCACGTCTTGACGGCGCGTTCCGCTGCGCAGGCGCTGGAGCTGCTGCAGGTGGCGCAGATCGACATGCTCGTCACCGACCACGCCATGCCGCTGATGAGCGGCGCGCAACTGGCTGCCGAGGTACGGGCAAGCCGGCCGGAGCTGCCGATCCTGCTGGTGTCCGGTTATGCCGAACTGCCATTGGCCACCCCGGCCCTGCCGCTGCAGCGACTGGCCAAGCCCTTCACCCAGGACCAGCTGCTCGATTCCATCGAGCAGCTGCGTGGCACCTCCTGAACATATGGCGCCGGCACGATCCTCAGCTGCCGATCACGCCGCCGTCGTCCTTGGTGATCAGCACCGTGGACGAGCGCGGGCGTGACTGGCCGTCGCTGGCCGGAAAGCTCAGCCCCGGGTGCTGCACGTTGATCCACATGGCACGGTAGTCCGGGCTCCAGGTGATTCCGGTGATCTCGCAGCCCCGTGGCCCGACCAGGAAACGCCGCACCTCGCGCGTTTTCGGATCGGCGCAGAGCAGCTGATTGGTGCCCATGGCCTGCATCACCGATTCGTCATCGTCGAAATCGGTTTCGATCCACAAGCGCCCGTCACGATCGAAGGCCAGCCCGTCCGGCGAGGAAAAGCAGTCGCCGTCGATGGTGCCGATCAGGTTGGCGGCAACCGGCTGGCCCTGGGCATCGCGCGCTCCGCGACGCTCGCCGGCGAGCAGGAAGACTTCCCACAGGAAACGCGTCGCCGTCGGGTCGCCGCCCTCCTCCTGCCAGCGCAGGATCTGCCCGTGCAGATTGTTCGGTCGCGGATTGGCCTTGTCCAGCGGCTGCTTGGTGCCGCGCGCGTCATTGTTGGTCAGGGTGACGTAGACCTCGCGGGTATCGGGATGCACTGCGACCCACTCCGGCCGGTCCATCGGCGTTGCGCCGGCACGGTCGGCGGCGGCGCGGGCGTTGAGCAGCACCTCGGCCTGGCTGGGGAAGCCGTTTTCCGCGGTCAGGCCATGCTCGCCGTGCACCAGCGCCAGCCACTGGCCACTGCCGTCGGCATCGAAACGCGCGACATACAAGGTGCCCTCATCCAGCAAGCGGCGGTTGGCCGCGTCCGCACCGGGCACGAAACGGCCGCTGGGAACGAACTTGTATACGTACTCGCCCTTGGTGTCGTCGCCCGAGTAGAACGCCATGCGCCCGTCCTCGCCCAGCGACAGCACCGAGCACTCGCGGCAGTAGCGGCCGAAGGCGGTGCGCTTGACCGGCGCGCTCTGCGGGTCGAACGGATCGACCTCCACCACCCAGCCGAACCGGTGCGGCTCGTTGACGAAGCCGCCATGGGGCTGACCCGCCTTCGGCGTGGCATCGAAGCGCGGATCGACCGTGCCCCAGCCGTAAAGCTTGCTCATGCCGCTGCCGGCGATGCCGTAGCGGTTGTGCGAGACGCGTGCGGCGAGGTCGTCGGTGTCGTGGTTGACGAAGTAGTTGTGCCAGTTCTCCTCGCAGACCAGATAGGTGCCCCAGGGGGTGAAGCCGCTGGAACAGTTGTTCAGCGTGCCGAGCACCGTCTTTCCTTCCGGGTCGTCCATGGTCTGCATCGCCGCATGGCCGGCCAGCGGCCCGGCAATGGCCATCGGCGTCATGCCGGAAATGCGGCGGTTGTAGGGTGAATCCATCACCCGCCGCCATTCGCCCTGGGCATCCTTGCGCACCTCGATGACACTCAGACCATGGGCCGCCTGCTCCTTGCGCACCTGTTCCAGCGGGCGTCGGCCATCGACCACGGCGATGCCCTTTGGATGCAGCGTCGGGTTGACGTATTCGTGGTTGATAGCCAGCAGGCCGCGGCTGTCGGGCGCGTCGGGGAACGGGAAAAAATGCATGCCATCGTGGTTGTCGCCGGCCTGCCTGAGCTGGGCTTGCCAATCGTCGCTGGCATCCGGCTGCCACTCGGGTGCGTCGGCATGCACCGGATCGCCCCAGGAGAAGAACACCCGGGCGCTGTAGCCCGGCGCCACCTCGACACGGTCGAAATGCGGGTCGAGCTGGGTCGGAATACCTTCGAAGCCGAGCAGCGAATCGCCCCGGGTCGCGGCTCGCGCGCCGGCCATCCCGCCGCCGAGAAAGGCGATGCCGGCCAGGCCGAGCCCACCCTTGAGCAGCCCGCGCCGGCGGTGATCGATCGCCTGCTGCAGCGGCATGTTGCCGCTCGGATTGACCGGTTGGTCGTCATGAGCGCCCACGCTCGCGTGAAAATCGGTGAAATCCTGATTCATCGAAAACGGTTCCTGAGTCGTAACGGCATCATTCGATGCGGTAATGGAAGGTGTTCTTTACATCGGGCACGGCAACCGCGCGGCCTTCGACGATGCGCGGCTGGTAGCGAAAGCTCTTGGCGGCGGTAAGTGATGGGCGGATGAACAGCGGATGGCAGTCGCCGACCACTTCGGGCGAGCGCACGCGACCCTGCACATCAACCGTGTAGCTGACCGTGCAGGAACCCTGAAGCCCAGAGTCCAGCGCCCGTTGCGGGTAGACCGGCGGCTTCTTGGCAATCGGCAGGTATTGCCGGCTGGCCGCTTCGGCCGCAGCAGCCTGTCGTGCGCGCTCAGCCGCTTCCGCGCGTGCCGTTGCCTCGGCTTCGCGCGCCGCCTGCAACCGTGCCTCTTCCTGAGCCATCCGTTCCCGCTCCTGTGCCTGTTCCTGGCGGCGTTGCTCGTCGCGCTGACGCTGCTGTTCGCGCTGGCGTTCCAACTGCTCGCGCTGCTGCTTCAGCTGCTCGGCCTTGCGCTCCTCTTCGGCGCGCTTGAAGGCCAGCTCGGCCTGCTCGAGTCGCTGCTGCTGGGCGTGGGTATCGACCTGCGGCTCGCGCGGCGGCGGTTCGACCGCGGGCTCGACGGGCGGTTCGACCGACACTGCGCTCTCGGTTGGCGCCGGCGGCGGCAGGCTGATCAACTGGGTCTGCATCACCTGGGTGGCGACCGGCATTTCCAGCGCTGGCGACCAGCTGCCGAGCAACAGCGCGAACAGTCCGGCGTGCATCCCGAGGGTCAGCAATGCAGCCCCGGCCGGACCGATCCACTGTCGCGGGACAACTTCGCTGCCATGCGCGGCGGGCGTGCTGAAGGTCATCATCACGGCTGCCCGGCTCCGGCCGGCGCCTCGGTGATCAGCCCCAGGTTGACCACCCCGCCGCGCTGCAGCTCGGCGATACCGGCAACCACGCGACCGTAGTCCGCCGCCTCGTCGGCACGGACATAAACCTGGGTGTCGCCGCGCTCGGCGATGATCGCGCCGACCTTGGCCTGCAGCTCGGCAAGGTCGACGGCGCTGTCGGTCTGGTTGTCGATGTCCAGCTCGCTGCCCAGGTTCCAGTAGAAGCCGCCATCGGCCTTTACCGAGAGCGTGAGGATCTGCCGCTCGTTCTCCACCGGCAGCGCTTCGGCTGCGACCTTGGGCAGCTCGATCTTGACGCCCTGCACCAGCATCGGCGCGGTGACCATGAAGATCACCAGCAGCACCAGCATCACGTCGATGTAGGGCACCACGTTCATTTCCGCCTTGGGCCCGTGTTTGTGCTGTGGTTTGACCAGCATGAAGGCGTCCTCCTCAGGCGGCTGCGGCGACGTTGGGTGAAGCGGCGTGCAGGCGCCGATGCAGGCGCGCCTGTAACTCGTTGCCGAAGGCGTAGTAACGACCGACCAGCGTCTGCCCACGGGCAGCGAAGCGGTTGTAGGCCATCACCGCGGGAATCGCCGCGAACAGGCCGATGGCCGTGGCGATCAGCGCTTCGGCGATGCCCGGCGCGACGGTCGAGAGCGTCGCCTGCTGCACCTGCGACAGGCCGAGGAAGGAGTTCATGATTCCCCACACGGTGCCGAACAGGCCGATGTAGGGACTCACCGAACCCACGGTCGCGAGAAACTGCAGGCCCTTTTCCAGACGCTCCTCCTGCTCGGCGACGGCCACGTAGAGGCTGCGCTCGACACCTTGCGCCACTGCATCCGGCGCGATCCCCGGCTGGCGCTGCAGCTGGGCGAACTCGCCGTAACCGGCGAGGAAGATGCGCTGCAGCGCGGCCTCGTCCGGCAACGGCTGCGCCTGGCCTTCGCGATAGAGCTGGGCAAGATCGCCGCCCTGCCGGAAGCGCTGCAGGAAGCCGCGCTGCAGGCGTTCGGCGCTGCGCAACGCCACACTGCGACGGATGATCAGGTACCAGCTCGAAACCGAGGCCAGGACCAGAATCATCATCACCGCCTGGACCACCAGGCTGGCTTCGCTGATCAGGCCCCAGATGGACATATGCTCGAGAGTCGTTTGCATGAATCGTTTCCTCCTGCCCCGACTGGGGCAGCTGCTATTGGATTGCGGGTCGGTTAGCGGGCGATGACGTCAATCCAGCCCCAGCGCATCGGCGATCGCCGACCAGGGCAGGTACTTGTAGTTCTGCGTCCCCTCGGGCATGCGCTTGCGGCCGTCCTGCACCACCAGCATTCCGCGATTCCAGATGCCGCCGAGGTTGGCCGAGGTGACTTCCAGCCCATCGGTCTCGGACGCTCCGTCGATGCCGCGCTCGGCGTTCAGGCCGATGCGGAAGGCGCCGCGCACCGCGTAGGGAGCCTGGGCATCGAGCACCACGTAGCTGTCGTTGCCCTGACTGGAAATCACCAGGTAGTCGCCACGCTCGCCGTGGTAGATGGCCAGACCTTCGATGTCGTCGTAGACCGGCCCGCCGACACCGATGACCTGCTCCGGCACCGCTGGCACATCGGCGCGGGCATCGACCACCCACACCGCGACGTCTTCCTCGCCGACGAACAGCCGCTCGCTGCGGTCGTCGGCCACGCAGCCCTCGGGCTGACTGTCCAGCTTGAAGCGCCGCACCAGCTCGCCACGCGGCTGGCCGGAGCTGCCATCGAGGCGGTACTGCAGGAAGGTGCCGTCCTTGCCGTTGGCGATGGCGTAGGTAGTGCCCTGGCGATCCTGGAACATGCACAGGCCATAGATTTCGCTCAGCGGCGTGGCGACCTCGCCGACATCGCGGAGCACCCCGCTCGCCCGGTCGATGGCGAACAGGTGCAGGCTGTTGTGATCGCGATTGCTGGCCACGGCCAGGTCCACGCGCTTGCTGCCAAGGCGGAAGCCGCTGCGCACATCGACGTTGTTCAGCCGGCCGGCGCGCAGGTCCTGCACCTGACGGCCGTCCAGGTCGTACACCACCAGGCCGCCCTTCTTGTCGGTGCCTAGCACACGACTCTGCGCCGGATCGCGCGGATGGACCCAGATCGCCGGATCATCGGCTGCATCACCCAGGCTCGGCACCGGGCCGGTCTCCACCGCGGCCGGCAGGCTGACGATCGGCTCGGCTTGCGATAGCGCGGTCGGTTGCCAGCCCAGACGGGCCGACTGCAGGCCGCGTTCATCCGCCAGCAGCAGCTCGACGCCCTCGGCACTGCGGCGCGCGCTGATGCGTTCCGGTTCGTCGAAACCGTCCAGTGCGATGACCTCATCGGCTTGCCAGCCGGCTTCGTTCTGCCGGTATAGATGCAGCACCGAGGCTTCGGGATCGAGCGCCAGCAGTCCGCCCGGCACCAGGGTCATGCCCGCTGCGGCATGGGCCAGGCTGCCGAACGGCTGGCGCAGATCGACCGGCTCACGCTGCAACGGCGCCTCGGCGTCGGCCGAGTAACGCCAGAAGCCGACGGACTCCTCGTTGACATAGAGCTGCCCACTGGCATCGTCCGTCTGGCAGAAGGCGCTTTGCGGCGGCAGGCTGAGCCCGCGCACCCGCCGCGCCTCATCGAGCAGGCGGCCCTGACTGCCGACCAGCCATTGCTCGCCGACGCCCTCCTCACCGAGCAGAAACACGAAGTCGTTGTGCGCGCTGTCGCGGTACAGGCACAGCCCCTCGATGGCGAATGCGGTGCGCGGCAGGTACAGCGGCTGGCTCCAGGCACGCGCGGCATTCAGGCCGAGCAGCATCGCCTGCTGACGTTTGCGCTCGACGGTGGCCAGCAGCAAACCCTGGCGGTCGACGCGATGGTCCAGTCCTTCGAAGCGCCCGGCGTGGCGCGCCAGGCTGTTACCGGCGGCGTCCAGCAGCTGCAGGCCCTGGTCATCGACCTGCACACGGTCGGCACCGGTCCAGGGGGTGTCGCCGTTTAGCAGCTGGGCGTACTCGAGGCCGGCCAGCAGCGGTTCGCTGATGTTCAGCTGGGCCGACTTCGCCGGTGTATCTGGTTGCGTGGACTGGCAGGCCGCCAATGCGATGCACAGGCCGAGCAGCATGGTTTTGGGTAATGCGTTCATGGTGTATCCATTCAGGCTGCCGCCTGCCGGCGCCCGACCGAAAAGGGGAACGGCGGGCACCGGAGCGGCATGGGGTCAGAAGTGGGTGAGGGTCAGGCCGAGCTTGTAGGTCGGGCCGTACTCTTCGTACTGGGCGTTGTAGGCACGGCGGCCGCTGTAGACGTAGTAGGACTCGTCCGTCAGGTTCAGCGCCTCGAAGGTCAGCTGCAGGCTCGGCGTGATGAAGTAGCCCGCCTTGAAATCGACGAACAGCTGATCGTCGACGTACAGGTCGTGCGCCTCGTCGTCGATGCCGGCCACCTCGTAGAGGTAGTCCGACTTGTAGTTCGCAGCCAGGCGCAGGTTGAGTCGGTCGTTTTCCCAGCCGAGCATCAGGTTGCCGACCGTGTCGGAGTGGTTCGGCAGGTCGATGCTGCGCTGCATGCCCTGCCCTTCGATGTCCGCGTCGGACTGGCTGAAGGTGGCGTTGGCGCCCAGCAATAGGCCGTTCCACGGCGCCGGCAGCCAGTCGAGCTTCTGCGAGTAGGCCAGCTCCAGGCCGTAGAGCTTCGCGCTGCTGCCGTTCTGGAAACTGAGCGCTTCGTCGAACGCGGCCCACTGGCCGGTGCCGGCCAGATCGGTGTTGTAGATGAAGTTATCGATGTCCTTGTAGAACAGGTACGCCGACACCACGCCGGCGCGGCCCATGTAGTGCTCGATGCCGAGGTCGTAGTTGATCGATTCCAGCGGCTTGAGATCGGGATTGCCGAACTCGGCGTCGTTGCCGTCGATGACGAAACCGGGCGCCAGCTGGCCGAAGGTCGGGCGCACTACGCTGTTGCTCCAGGCGGCACGGATCATGGTGTCGTCGGTCAGTTGGTAGCGCAGGTGCAGCCCCGGCAGCCAGTGGTCATAACGACTGCTGCTGGAGATCGACTCGAACTGGTCATCGCGCAGGCCGGTGCCCTTGGCGCGAAAGCGCGTGCCCTCGTAGCGCAGGCCGGCGATGACGCGCCAGCGGTCGATATCCACGGTGTTCATCAGGTAGGCGGCGTTGATGTCCTCGTGCATGTCGAAGTCATTGATGCGCGACTCCTCCTCGTCGTAGAACTCGCTGGCATCCAGACCGCCAATCGCGCCCTCGATGGCCGAGGCACTGATGCCCGGGCCGAAGCGGCCGAGCGCATAGTCGACGTTGCCGCCCTGAAAGTCGGCCAGGGTCGGGTCGTCGAAATCGTCGTATTTCCAGACCTCGTTATCGTTGTCCTTGTGCCGGCGGCTGAGCTTGCCGCCGAACTTGGCCTGCGCGGCGTAACCCTGGATGTCGTACTCGCGCGCCAGGTCCAGGCGGATGTTCTTCTCGCGGTCGCGGGTGTCGCTTTTCTCCCACTCCACTTCATCCAGCTCGAAGGACGCCGGGTCGTAGTAGGACGAATCGATCGTCAGGCGCGGCTTGCGGCTGCTGGAAAAGCCGGCATCGGCGAAATCGCCCTCGAAGGTCGCGCTGGCGATGCCGCCCGGATTGCGCTCGCGCGACTGGCTGTAACCGGCCTGTCCGCTCAGGGTCCACAGGCCCATCATGCGTTCACCGCCGAACACGTAGGACTGCACGGTCTGGGTGTCCTCGCGGGACTTCAGCTCGCGCCAGCCCTCGGCGTCACCGGTCTCGCCCGGCAGCTGCGAATCCTCGAAGGCGACACCGGCGGCGTTACGCGTTTCGGTGTCCTTGAAGCGGCTGTACAGCGTGCGCAGGTAGTAGCTGCTGAGATCGTCCGGCTTGTAGTCGAAGTTCAGCCCGAAGCCGGTGCGCTCGCGGGTGATCTCGTAGTCGCGCTGCTCGAGTTCCTCCAGCCGCGCGCCGTCGTCGGCGAAGTCCCACTTGCCGCCGGTCTCGACGTTGTCCGAGCCGAAGTCGCGCTCTTGCCAGCTGACGGCCGCGGCGACACCGAAATTGTCGACGCCATCGCCCAGGCTGAAGCGGTCGCTGATGGCGCCGGAGAATTTCGGGCTCGTCTTGTCGACGTTGTCGTCATAGCTGCCCTCGCCGCTGAGGCTGTAGAACAACCCGTCATGGTCGAAGGCCGACAGGCTCTGTACCTCGATGGTGCCGCCCAGGGAATTGGCATCCATGTCCGGCGTCAGCGTCTTGACCACCGACAGCGACTGCACCAGCTCCGATGGCAGCACGTCGAGCGCCACGGCACGGCGATCGCTCTCCGGCGATGGGACCAGCGTGCCGTTGATGGTGACGCTGTTCAGATCCGGCGCGATGCCGCGCACGCTGACGAAGCGCCCTTCGCCCTGGTCGCGCTCGACCGAAATGCCCGGAATGCGCTGCAGCGCCTCGGCGGCGTTGTCGTCCGGCAGCTGGCCGATGCCGTCGGCGTGAACCACGCTCTTGACGCTGTCGGAATTGCGCTGGTCCTTCAGTGCTTCGTCGATGCTGACGGCCTGGCCGATCACTTCGACATGCTCCATGACCAGCGGCTCCTCGGCCCAGGCCGAACCGGCGCTGACGGCCAGGGCCAGCAGGCTGATGCGGAATCCTGCATGGCGGATGCCGCTGCGGTATGTGCTCATGAACAATCCCCCGAACGGTGTTTACCGGGTCCATCCCGGAACTGCAGCGGACGGTAGGTGGGGGATATGGCGGTTCTGTGACAGGAGGTTCGGGGAGGGCTTGGAAAGGTGGGTTTTGGGGGATTTTGGGGGTGGGGTTGAGCTGATATGACCTGTTGTCAGGGGGGGCATAGGCTAGTCAGACGGCTAGATAGAGCACTTCATTTTCTGCCTACCCCAAGCATCTACTGATGGCTCTCACCTCCTCTGGAAAAATCAATCATCGGTTCTGCCACGCCTCGGCTGGAGCCTGTTCCAGATGCACGACCATCAAGATGACGGAAGAGCGCCAGTCCTTTTTCCGAGTGTTCCGATACTTTTGTTTCGCGCTGCTGCGCGAGTTCCGTTTGGCAATCGCCCGGATGGCCGGCCCCGCCAAAAGGAACCAAAAAGTCTTGCCCCTGCATCCGGCCCCGGCTTCGCCGGGGTTCGTTCTCTCCGCCGTCGCTCCGAGGGTCGCCGTACAAGGGCCATCCATGGTCCTTTACGGGGGGACGCCTAGTTCTCTCGCGGCATCCATGCCGCTCGCCCCTCTCCGCGACGACTCCGTTCACCCTCCTGAAGGGGCGATTGGAGTCGCCTGATAGTTTTCAATCGATCAAAAACTACAAACCAAGCCTCTCTATCTGTCAGGCATCTCGGACTAACTCCCCCGTCAGGAGGCCGAGCGTAGGCGTTGCGCAGGGGGACGCGAGGCAGGACGCCGAGCGAGGAGTGAAGGGACAGGGACGTCCCTTCGTGAGGGGGCGCCGAGCCCGGCCCCCGGAGCAGCGCCGGAGGGAGGGGAGTTTTGCGAAGCAAAACCCGGATGTCGGGGTGGCCTTCTCTTTGGTTACTTTCTCTTGGCCAGGCAAGAGAAAGTGACTCGCCAGCAGGGCGAAACCTAAATCGCCAGGCAACTCGGCAATCGGCATCGACTCGATGCAGCAAGCACCTCGTCCAGAACTGATCCGATCCATCAGGACAAACCACATTCCCGAGCCCCCCACCAAACTGTCCAATCAACCAAAAAAACCCTGAGCCAATTCAACCCCCACCCCATTCATCCAACCGTCACATCCATCTGTTTCCGTGCCCTCACGCACTGGCGCGATCCCTCGCCACGGAGACCCGATGAAATCCCTCCTCAAACTTCACACCCTAACCCTCCTCGGCCTCGCCCTGGCCGCCAACGTCGGCCTGCAGCTGCTCCTCGCCGTCGGCCAGCTCAAATCCTGGGGCGAGATCGACTGGATGGACGTGGTCGGCGAAGGCGGTTGCGCTGCCCTCGCCCTCGCCTGGCTGATCATGCTGCTGCACAGCCGCCCGGCCGGCCGGGTGACGCGGTTGCTGGCGCTGGGGCTGGCCTGCATCTGCTTTTCCTGGTGGATGGACCTGCTCGATGAGTTCATCCAGATCCCCGCCAACATCGCCTGGGACAACTGGCTGGAAACCGCGCCCATGCCGGTCGGCCTGATCCTGCTGACGTTCGGCATCTACCACCTGAACCAGGAACAGCACGCCATCAACGCGCAGATGCACAAGCGCGAACGGCTTTTCCGCGAGCATCGCCTGTTCGACAACCTGACCCCGCTCGGCACGGCCGAGTACCTGCGTCGGCAACTGGACTCGGCCCTGCGCCAGGCCGCCGACGAGCAAAGGCCGCTGTCGCTGCTGGCGGTGGATCTCGACGAGTTCAGTCGGGTCAACCAGCGCTACGGCCAGGAAGAAGGCGACCTCGTGTTGCAGGCCGTGGCGCAGTTGCTGGTGCTCAACCTGCGCCATCAGGACCTGCTCTGCCGCCTCGCCGGGGATCGCTTCGTCGTGCTGCTGCCCGATACCGCCGAGCAACAGGCGCGGCAGCTCGCCGAGGAGTTGCAGACCGCCGTCGCCAGCCTCGCGCACAAGACGCGCCAGCACGGCGAACGCCTGCATCTGCGCGCCAGTACCGCAGTGGTAATGGCCTTCGACGACGATGCCGAGCAGTTGCTCAAACGCCTCAACCTCGGTTTGGCCAAGGCCAAGCAGTCCCTGCCACGCTGCGCCTGAGGCGACCATGGAAAGCCCGTTACGCTGGTACGAATGGGACACCCGCTTCATCGCCGCGCACCACCAGCCGGCGGTGTTGCTCGACCTGGCGCTCTCGCGCGGTATCGACAGCCATGCGCTGCTGCGCGGCAGCGGGCTGTTCTACGAGGACGTCGCCAGCGGCCGCGCCCGCGTCAGCCCGGAGCAGCTGCTGACGCTCATCGGCAATACCGAGCGCTTGTTGGGTGCTGCGGACAGCAGCTTTCTGTTTGGCCAGCGCCTGTTGCCCGGGCACTACGGCGATGTCAGCCTGGCACTGGCCAATGCCGGCAACCTCGAACAGGCGCTGGAGCGTCTTAGCCAGTTCCGCGCCCTGCTCTGCCCGCTGCTGGCGCCAAGGCTGCTGCTGGACGAGCAGCAGCTGCACATCTATTGGCTGGACAACGGCAGCGCAGGCCGCCACCAACGGTTTCTCATCGAAGCGCACCTGACCGCCATCGTCGCGTTGTGCAAGCGCGGCAGCGGCCTGCGCCTGCCGTGGCGTTTCCAGTTCGCCTACCCGCAACCGCGCCATGTCGAGCAGTACTGGGTGCACCTGGGTGACGCGCTGCAGTTCGACCGCCACCTGACCCTGCTCAGCCTGCCTCGCGAGTACCTGCATCAGCCCTGGCCCGATGCTTCGGCCACGGTAGGCCAGGTCGCGCAGCAGGCCAGCCAGCAGCAGATCGAGGCGCTGGAAGGCCCCTGTGCGTTTCTCGATGCGTTCTACCAATACCTGCATGACAACATCCGCGAGCCACTGAACCTGGAGCGCGTCGCGCTGGCGTTCGCCATGAGTCCGGCGACGCTCAAGCGCAAGCTGGCCAAGCACGGCACGCACTTCCAGGAACAGCTCGATCTGGTGCGCACGCACGTTGCGCTCTACCTCTATCAGGCCCGCGGCCTAGGCAACGAGGCCGTGGCGCGGCACCTCGGCTTCAACGACACCACCAACTTCCGTCGCGCCTTCAAGCGCTGGACCGGCGTGGTGCCCAGCGGGCTGCAGCCGCTGTTCGACGCCCCCTGACGGCATGCTAAGGTGCCGTCCGCACTACCTTCGAGGCGAGCGGGCATGGATATCAAGCAGCTGAAGTTTCTCGTGGCGCTGGATGAAACGCGTCATTTCGGTCAGGCCGCGGCGCGCTGCCATGTCACTCAGCCGACGCTGTCGATGCGCCTGCGCGGTCTCGAAGATGAGCTCGGCCTGCAACTGGTGATCCGCAGCCAGCGTTTCGAAGGCTTCACCCCCGAAGGCGAACGCATCCTGGCCTGGGCGCGCAGCCTGCTCGCCGCACAGGACGGCCTGCTGGCCGAAGCCGCCTCCTGCCGTGGCCAGCTGGTCGGCACCTTGCGCCTGGGCGTGGTGCCGCTGGCCGGTTTCGACCCGATGCAATTGGTGCAGGCCTTCGGCGAGCGCCACCCGAACCTGCGCTTCGAGTTGTTCGCGTTGAGCAGCGATCAGATTCTCGAACGGCTCAATCGCAATCTGCTGGACCTCGGCCTGTCCTACCTGGAGCGGCTGGATGACACGCACTTCACCAGCCTACCGCTCGGCGGAACCCGCATGGGGCTGTTGCATGACGAGCGCCATTTTCGCTTCGACGCGCCATCGCTGCGCTGGGAAGCGCTCGCCGATCTTCCGCTCGGTCTTTTGACCGGCGGCATGCACTTTCGCCAGTCCATCGACCACGCACTGCGTAGCCGTGGCCTGAGCCTGGCACCGCGACTGCAGACCGATGCCGTGCATCATCTGCTGCAGGCCGTAGGCGCCGGACTGTGTTGCGCAATCATGCCGCTGGATAGCGGCCTCGAAGCACTGGACAGCCGACTGACCCTGACGCCCATCGACAACGCCAGTACCCTCGCGCCGCTGGGGCTGATCCTGCGTCGCGGCTCACCGCGCTCCGCGCTGGGCGAGGCCTGCTTCAACGAGGCATACGAGCTTTTACAGCGGCAAAGACCAGCCATCCCCTGACGGGCGATCGATACGCTCGATCACCCTATCGAACATAGCGATTGGACGATCCCTCCCTGCGCTTCTAGGCTCCCTGCGTCGACCTGTCGCAGGCCATCGCCATGCAATACGCCACCCTCAACGCCCCAAGCGCCAGTGCTCCGGATCTCGGCGCGGCACCCTTGGCTGACGAATGTGCCTTGGCCATCAGCTACAACGGCCTCAATCAGGCCGTGATCATGGTGACACCGCTGGATCTGGAAGACTTCGTTATCGGCTTCAGCCTGAGCGGCGGCTTGATCGAGCGCATCGATGATCTACGCGACCTGCGCTTGCGAGGCGATGGCTGCGCGCAGCATGCCGAAGTGCAGGTGAGCCCGCGGGCGTTCTGGCACATCAAGCAGCAACGACGGCAGTTGGCCGGCCACAGCGGTTGTGGCCTGTGCGGTGTGCAGGCGCTGGAGCAGGCATTGCCGCAGCTCGCACCACTTTCGCCAATCGATCTGCCGCCCGAAGGACATTTCCACGATCTGCGCCAGCGCATCGCCAACGCCCAGCTGCTGGCCCGCGACAGCGGCGCACTGCACGCGGCGCTGTATGTCGACGGCAACGGAGAGATCGCCCTGTGCCGCGAGGACATCGGCCGGCACAACGCCCTGGACAAGCTGATCGGTGCGCTGACGCTGCAGCGCCGTACCCCGAGCGAAGGCTTCGTTGTGGTCACCAGCCGCTGCAGCCTGGAGCTGATCCACAAGGCCGTGCGCGCCGGCATCGGCACGCTGGTCAGTCTGTCCGCGCCGACCCACCTGACCGTCGAGTGGGCGCGTCGGCATCACCTCAACCTCATTCACCTGCCCCACCACAGCGCGCCACGGGTCTACAGCCCGGCACCTGCGCTGCCCGAACAGAACGGATGCCACCCATGAGCCGCACGTCCCGCTTCCATCCCGCCACCCGTTTCCAGCCCTACGCCGGTCCGGCAGGCGGCTGGGGCGCGCTGCGCAGCGTGGCCAGCGCCTGGCTCGGCAGCGGCAACGCGCTGAAGAACATCCGCGCCATGCTGCGCACCAACCAGAACGGCGGCTTCGACTGCCCCGGCTGCGCCTGGGGTGATTCGCCGGAGGCCGGTGCGGTGAAGTTCTGCGAAAACGGCGCCAAGGCAGTGAACTGGGAAGCGACGCGGCGTCTGGTGGACGCCGCGTTCTTCGCCCGCCACAGCGTCAGCCAATTACGCCAGCAAAGCGATTACTGGCTCGAATACCAGGGCCGCCTGAGCGAACCGGTCCGTTACGACGCCGCCAGCGACCGCTACCTGCCGATCAGCTGGGACGATGCCTTTGCGCTGATCGCCCATCACCTGAACGGCCTGGACAGCCCGCACCAGGCAGCCTTCTACACGTCCGGTCGGGCCAGCAACGAAGCGGCCTATCTCTACCAGCTGTTCGGTCGCAGCTTCGGCACCAACAATTTTCCCGACTGCTCGAACATGTGCCACGAGGCCAGCGGCGTCGCCCTGACCGAATCCATCGGCGTCGGCAAGGGCACGGTGACGCTGGAGGATTTCGATCACGCCGATGCGATCTTCGTTCTCGGGCAGAACCCCGGCACCAACCATCCGCGCATGCTCGAACCATTGCGTCAGGCTGTGGAACGCGGTGCTCAGGTGGTCTGCTTCAATCCATTGCGCGAGCGCGGGCTGGAGCGCTTCCAGCACCCGCAGAAGCCCATCGAGATGCTCGCCAATCAGGACGCGCCAACTCACAGTGCCTACTTGCGGCCCAATCTCGGTGGCGATCTCGCGGTGCTGCGCGGTATCGCCAAGTACCTGCTGCAATGGGAGCAGGAAGCCCAGTCCAGCGGCGCGCCGGCAGTGTTCGATCACGCGTTTCTGGCTGAGCACAGCCACGGGCTGGAGGCCTACCTGGCCGAGGTCGAAGCCACGCCCTGGGCGCTCATCGAGCAGCAGTCGGGGCTCGACCGCGAAACCATTCGCCACGCCGCCGCGATCTATCGCAACGCGGAAAGGGCCATCGTCTGCTGGGCGATGGGCATCACCCAGCACCGTCACTCGGTGGCGACCATCCAGGAAATCGCCAACCTGCTGCTCCTACGCGGCAACCTTGGCAAGCCCGGCGCTGGCGCCTGCCCGGTGCGCGGCCACAGCAACGTGCAGGGCGACCGCACCATGGGCATCAATGAGCGGCCGCCGCTTGCGCTGCTCGATGCACTGCAGCGCCAGTTCGACCTGCCAATGCCGCGCCAGCCCGGCTACAACACCGTGGAATGCATCCAGGCCATGCTCGCCGGGCAGGTCAAGGTGTTCATCGGTCTGGGCGGCAACTTCGCCCAGGCCACGCCGGACACCCCGCGCACGCAGCAGGCGCTGCGCAACTGCGCGCTGACCGTACAGATCAGCACCAAGCTCAACCGCAGCCACCTGACCATGGGCCGCGACGCGCTGATCCTGCCGTGCCTCGGCCGCACCGACATAGACCGCCAGGCCTGCGGCCCGCAGGCGGTCACCGTGGAAGACTCGTTCAGCATGATCCACGCCTCGCGCGGCCAGCTCGAGCCCGCGTCCGCCGAGATGCGCTCGGAGCCGGCCATCGTCGCCGGCATCGCCGCCGCCACGCTGGACAAACGTCCGCTGGATTGGCTCTGGCTGGTGGAGGACTACGCCCGTATCCGCGCGCTGATCGCGGCGACCATTCCCGGTTTCACCGGCTTCGACCACCGTCTGCATCGCCCTGGCGGTTTCTACCTGGGCAACGCCGCCGCCCGGCGCGAATGGAACACCGCCAGCGGTCGCGCCGAGTTCAAGGCGCACCCGTTGCCGGCCGATCTGCTACCCGAGCAGGCCCGCCACGGCGGCGTGGAGGCCGACCTGATCCTGCAGACGTTGCGCTCCCACGATCAGTACAACACCACGCTCTATGGTCTGGATGATCGCTATCGTGGGGTGAAAGGCATGCGCGATGTGGTGTTCGTCAATCCCGCCGACATCCAGCGGCTGGGCCTGGAAGCCGGGCAGCAAGTCGATCTGATTTCGCTGTGGGATGACGGTATCGAGCGCCGCGTGCGCGGTTTCACCCTGCTCGCCTACGACACCCCGCCCGGCCAAGCCGCCGCCTACTACCCGGAAACCAACCCGCTGGTGCCGCTGGAGAGCTTTGGCGAGCGCAGCCACACGCCGACTTCGAAATTCATCGCGATTCGCGTGCTGCCGAACACGCAGAAGACCGAGCAGCCGCTGATCGCCAGCGGCCAATGACGCTCATTCGAAGCGGCTGGAGTCGTCGCGATCATGCTGGTAGCGCCGGATGAGCGGAAACGGCGGCAGCCAGCCTTCGCGACGCACGGTCCAGCATTCGTAGGTCGGCGTCAGTTGGTCGGGTGCATCCAGGGCGCCGAGATGCACCTCGAGTTCATCGGCGAGGCGGGAAAAAACCGACGGGGGGGGGGGAAAAAACCCGGGGAGCCACAGCTCGGGCAGAAATGCCGTCCGGCATATTCGGCCGTCTCGCCCTCGACGGTTACCGCATCCTGCGGGAACACCGCAGCTGCGTAGAACAAAGCACCATGATGCTTGCGGCAGTCCAGGCAGTGGCAGATCCCGACCCGATAGGGCTGCCCCGCCGTCACGATCCGCAGGTTGCCGCACAGGCAGCCCCCAGTTAATGAATTCACGTTCGGCGTCCTCTAATTCAACGAAGGAAGCAGCGAGCCCAGGCTATCGATCACTGAACCGCAGGCTCGACCGCCCGAGAAGCGTAGTCGCCTCTCGGCTGCCGCACTAAAGGAGCGCGTAGCTCCAGGCCTCAGCTTCGCTTGCGCCCCTGGCCGGCGAAACGCTGGATGTCATGGGTCGGGCCCGAAACGATCAGCAGATCACCCGGCAGCACCTGGGTGCTGGGCGTCGCATGCTGAAAATCCTCATTGGCGCGCTTGAGGCCAACAACGGTCACGCCGAACTTCTCGCGCACCCCGGCTGCGGCGAGCGTCGCGTTATGAACGCGTTCCGGCGCATGGATCTTGGCGATGGCGAAGCCGTCGTCGAACTCGATGAAATCCACCATCCGCCCGGAGATCAGATGGGCAACCCGCTCGCCCATGTCCGCCTCGGGGTAGACCACATGATGCGCGCCGATCCGCGTCGCGATCTGTCCGTGCTCGGCGGTCAGCGCCTTGACCCAGATGTCTTTGATGCCCAGCTCGGTCAGCGCCATGATGGTCATCAGGCTTGCCGCCATGTCGGAGCCGATGCCGACGATCGCGTGGGGAAAATCGGCGACGCCCAGCTGCCGCAGCGCCATGACATTGGTGGAATCGGCCTGCACCGCATGGGTCAGCAGGTCGGCCCAGGTGTGCACCGGCTCCGCCGCCTGATCGATACCCATCACGTCATGGCCCAGACGCGTCAATGAGCGCGCCACCGAACTGCCGAACCGCCCCAGCCCGATGACCACCACGCTGTCGCCTTTAGAGAAAGAAAACTGCTCTGAAAACAACAATTTAGCCAACAATTGGGTGTTCCTCCGGATAGCGGTATGGCATGCGGTGCTCCCCCAGTGCGAGGGAAGCGGCCAGCGTGATGGTGCCGACCCGACCGACATACATCAGTAGGGTCAGCATGAGCTGACTGGTTTCCGGCAGGTCCGCGGTAATGCCGGTGGACAGGCCGACCGTGCCGAATGCCGAAATGACTTCGAAGATGACCTGATCGGTCGGGATATCGGTGTCGCGCAGGATGACCAGCGTACCCAGCACCACCAGCGCGCTGCCCAGCACCAGCACGGTGATAGCCTGGCGCTGCGCCGAACTACCGACCCGGCGACCAAACGCCTCGACATCGGGCCGGCCGCGAATCTCGGCGATCACCATCAGCGCCAGGATGGCCACCGTCCCGACCTTGACCCCGCCCGCGGTCCCGGCACTGCCACCGCCAATGAACATCAGAAAATAGTGCAGCGCCCAGCTCTCGTGGGTCAGCGCGCCGATGTCGAGGGCATTGAAGCCGGCTGTACGCGCCGAGACGGAAACGAAGGCCGCCGAGAGCATCTTGTCCGCCCAGGCCATCGGGCCGAGCGTGCCCGGGTTGGACCACTCGAACAGCAACACGGCCAGGAAGCCGCCTGCCAGCAATACCCCAGTCCCGGACAGCGTCAGCTTGGTGTGCAGCGACCAATGCCGCGGATCGGTCCACTTGCTGCGCAGATCGTAGAGCACCGGAAAGCCGATCCCGCCGATCACGATGGCGCTCATCACCGGTGTCAGGACCAGCGCATCGGTGGCATAGCGGACCAGACCGTCGCCGTGAATAGAGAACCCGGCGTTGTTGAATGCCGACACCGCGTGGAACAGCCCGCTCCAGGCTGCATCGCCCCAGGAGAGGCCGTATGTCAGATGCAAACGCAGGGTGAGCAGCAGCATCACCGCCAGCTCCATTACCAGCGTCACCACCAGAACAAGCTTCGCCACGCTGGTGATGTCACCCAGCCCCAGCACGTGGGATTCGGCCTGGGCGATCAGTTTGGTTCGTAGGTGAAACGAGCGGTTGACCAGCAACCCGAGCAGGGTTGCCAGGGTCATCATGCCGAAGCCACCGAGCTGGAACAGCAGCATGATCACCACCTGGCCGAAGGTCGACCAATAGGTGCCGGTGTCGACCACCACCAGGCCGGTAACGCTGACCGCTGACACGGCGGTGAAGAAGGCGGTGATCCACGGCGCCGACTCGCCCTGGGCTTGGGCAGCGGGCAATGACAGCAACGCTGTACCGCAGAGAATGGCGAAGAGAAAAACGAGCGAGACAACCCTGCCTGGGTGCAGCAGTGATTTCATTCGACCCACACTGACGGATCCGAAGAGTGAGAACCGCCGGAATCGGCGGGCCTGAAAGCAGGGCGAGAGGCTAGGCGCATTGCCCGGATACTTCAACTAGCGAGGTGAAAAAGAGAACGCGATTCAAGCGCCTAGTCTTTCATCATCTCGAGCACCCGGGTAGCGAGCACATCTATCGAGAATGGCTTGGTCAGCACCTGCATGCCGGCACCGAGTGAGCTGTTGCCCAACGCGGCGCTCTCGGCATAACCGGTGATGAACAGCGTCTTCAGGCCGGGGCGCACCTGGCGACCGGCATCGGCCATCTGCCGGCCGTTCATCCCACCGGGCAAGCCGACATCGGTGATCAGCAGGTCGATGCTCACATCCGACTGCAGCAGCTTCAGCCCGGCCACGCTGTCCGATGCTTCGATCAGTGTGTAGCCGAGATCGCCCAGCACATCCATCAGCAGCAGGCGCACGGTCGGCTCGTCGTCGACGATCAGAATCGTGCCGCAGGCGCCAGCGAGTGCGGGCGCTGAGTTGGTCTGTGCGGACGTGCCGGTCCCGGCATTGCCGTGGTAGCGCGGCAGGTAGATGCACATCGAGGTTCCGCGACCGACCTCGGAATCGATGCGCACCTGCCCGCCGGACTGTTTGGCGAATCCGTAGATCATCGAAAGCCCCAGCCCGGTGCCTTCGCCAATCGGTTTGGTGGTGAAGAACGGGTCGAACGCTTTTGCAATTACGCTGGGCGTCATGCCGGTCCCTGTGTCGGTGACGGACAGCGACAGATAGTCGCCGGCGGGCAGGTCATAGGCTTGCGCCATCTCCGGGTCGAGCACGCGGTTGGCGGTCTCGATGGTGATCCGACCGCCGTCGGGCATCGCGTCGCGCGAGTTGATGCAGAGATTGAGGATCGCGTTCTCCAGCTGACTGGCATCGACCGACGCCGGCCAGAGGTCGGGCGCACTGATGGTTTCGAGGAGGATGCTCGGCCCCACCGTGCGCTGGATCAGCTCGGTCATGCCCTCCATCAGCATGTTGACGTCCACCGGCCGCGGGTCGAGAGTCTGCCGGCGGGAAAAGGCGAGCAGCCGATGGGTCAGCGCCGCGGCACGCCTGGCGGCACCCTGCGCAGCCGACATGTACTTGTCGATATCGTCCAGCCGCCCCTGGGAAATCCGCAGATTCACCAATTCCAGCGCGCCGCTGATACCGGCCAGCAGGTTGTTGAAGTCATGGGCAAGACCGCCAGTCAGCTGGCCGACCGCTTCCATTTTCTGCGACTGACGCAACTTCTCTTCGGCCTGGATCAGCTCTGCCGTCCGCTCGGCCACGCGCTGCTCCAGCGTGTCGTTGAGTGCGCGCAGCGCAGCGGTGGCGCGATCCCGCTCCGCTTCGATGGAGCGCCGGTCCTCGACGTCGATCAGTACGCCGGGGAAGCTCAGCGGCGTGCCGTCCTCGGCATGATCGACGCGCCCGTTTGCCTCGATCCAGTAGAAACGGCCATCGGCCCGTCGTACGCGGTACTGGTGCGCATAGGCGCCGCCACGGGCAATGACTTCTTCGATTGCAGCGATCAGCCCGTCCCTGTCCTCGGGGTGCACCGTTGCAATGATTTGCTCGAGGCTGAGCCCTTCGCGACCGAGAGCGAGGTCGAGGCCGAAGGCGTTCGCAAAGCCCTCATCCACGGTGAAGCGGTCGGTCGGCAGATGCCAGTTCCAGGTACCGATGATCGCGCCTGCCTCTAGGGCCAGCTGGACGCGCTGCACGTTCTCGCGTGCGAGGGCTTCGCTGATCCGAAGCCGCTCTTCGGCGTTTCTGCGCTCGGTGACGTCGTTGAAGAGAATGGCGATTCGCCGCTCGGCGGGATCGCCGACGCGGACGGCGCGAACATCGAACCAGCGTTCGAACGCTTCAGCATAGTTCTCGAAATTGGCAGGCTCACCGGTCTTGGCGACGTGGCCATAGGCTTCGAACCAGAACTGCTCCAGGTCCGGCGCGAACTCGGTGACCCATTTGCCGCGCAGGTCTACGCCGGCCTGGCGCTCGAACGCAGGATTGGCCTCGAGAAAGCAGTAATCCACGGGATTGTCGTCGGCATCGAACTTGACCTGAACGATGGCGAATGCCGCCTCGATGGTCTCCAGAATGGTGCTGAAGCGTTCCTCACTCTGGCGCAAGGCCGCCTCGGCGGCGCGCATGCGCGTCAGGTCGAGCATCGCGCCAATCATCCGCACGGCCTGGCCGTGAACGTCACGAATCACATGACCGCGGTCGAGGATATCCGCGTAGGACCCATCCAGACGGCGAAAGCGGTACTCGTCGGTCCAGGTCACCTCGCTGCCATCGATGACCGCGTGGATCGACCGATGAATACGTGCACGGTCATCCGGATGGATATGCGCCAGCCACCAGTCACCGGAGCTGTCGACGTTGGCCAGCGGATGGCCGTACGCCTGCTCCAGCGCGTCATTCCACAACACGTGATTGCTGAGCAGGTCCCAGTCCCAGACCGCGTCGTTGGTCGCCTTCGCGGCCAGCCGATAGCGCACCTGGGTGTCTTCCATGGCGAGGCCCGCAAGGTGCTCGCTGGTGCGGTCACGCAGGATTTTCATGAAGCCGAGGTGTGCACCGTTTTCGTCATGGATCGGCGAGAGTTCGCCCGCTGCCCAGAACTGCTGACCGTCCTTACGCAGGTGCCATCGCTCGTCCAGGGCGCGGCCCTCACGTAGCGCGCTCTGCATCTCTTCGCCAAGCCAGTCGCAGGCCCGATCGGCCGGCGTGAAGAACCGCTCGGCGCTTTGCCCGCGCATCTCCTCTGCGGTCCAGCCCATCACCTGCTCGGCGCCGGCATTCCAGTCGGTGATGATGCCTGCGGTGTCGGTCAGGATGATGGCGAAGTCGATCGCACTCTCGAATATCGCGCGCTGACGCGCCTCGCTGCCAGCCAGTGCCAGGAGGCTGGCATGCAACGTTTCAGGGAGATCTTTCGAAACGCCCGACTGTACGGTTGTCGGGTGCTGACGATGCTGCTCGCGGGCGGGCTGGGTATCAAGGGGAACTTGGGACAAGGCCGGGTCTGGATCGATTCCAGCCAGGCCCAGAACCGTGCGCAGGCGCGCCACCTCAGCCACCAGCTCCTCTCGGGTCAGATTTTCCAGAGCTATTTCCACTATGCATCGTGATGAATGGGGCGGGCGGTAATCCCGCAGCGTGCTGCAGGTCATAAAAGCAGAAACCGCCGGGCTTTGCACCCGCAGGTGTTAAGCGGTGGCCAAGAACAATCGGTTTGGCTTGCCTGATTCTGGCGCCCCAGGCGCATGGGACTTCGACGCATCCTGGCGCTATAGGGACGGTTACCGCACGCGAGGCAGCCGCCACTTGGCACTGAATCGATTTGATACAAAGCGGTCCAAAATGCGGGCTCTGTTACGGATTGCCTTCCAGCTATGCTCGCGCACCCGCCAGACGCGGGATCGTCATCACTCACGCTAGAGATCCATATGGAATCGCTTATCCAGCTCTTCTCCGAACCCACCACCTGGGTTGCCCTGGCAACCTTGATAGCCATGGAGGTGGTGCTCGGCATCGACAACCTGATCTTCATTTCGATTCTGACGAACAAGCTTCCGGAGCATCAGCGTGAGCGCGCGAGGCGCATCGGCATCAGCCTGGCGCTGGTCCTGAGGCTGGGCCTGCTCGGCACGGTGGCCTGGATCGTTCAGCTCACCGAGCCAGTCATCGAACTGTTCGGCAACGCGTTTTCCTGGAAGGACATGATCCTGATCGCCGGCGGCCTGTTCCTGCTCTGGAAGGCCACCAAGGAGATTCACCACAGTGTCGACCCGACACCGGGCGGCGACATGTTCGAAGGCAAGCAGCTCGACAATGCCGTCACGATGGGGTTCAGCGCCGCGATTGCGCAGATATTGCTGCTCGACCTGGTGTTCTCGGTGGACAGCATCATCACTGCGGTGGGTATGACCGATCATGTCGCGATCATGGTCATTGCCGTGGTCGTCGCGGTAACCGTGATGCTCCTGGCGGCGAACCCGTTGGCCAAATTCATCAACGAGAACCCGACCGTCGTGATGCTCGCGCTCGGCTTCCTGCTGATGATCGGCATGACCCTCATCGCGGAAGGCTTCGGTGCCCACGTACCAAAGGGCTACGTGTATGCCGCGATGGCATTCTCCGCCGGGGTCGAGGTGTTGAACATGATGGCCCGGCGCGCACGGCAGAAGCAGCTCGGTACCGCTCAAGAACCGAAATAAGCTGACGGCGGGGCCTGCTTCAGCGGATCGAGGTCACGCTGGCGCAGGCCCCTGCACCAAGTTCAACCGCCATTCCGGCCTAGAGACCGGTCCGGTATCACACTCTCTGTTTCGAACCACTTGCGGCATGCAACGACCACGGTCACAGAGCATGCCGCCCTTCATCACGCAGCCATCAAGCTGACAAAAAATGCCTGAACTTTTGCCAGGAGCGACTGTCAGTCAGCTGATGCACCCTACGGAGCGCCTGCGTTTTCGTGCCGTTTGCACGTCGGCCTCCGGCCCGTGGCTGCCACCGACTCCGGCCACGTTCAGCGTGCTTCTCGCTGCGCCCGAGTCTGCGTCTCGCGCGCCAGACAAGCCGACCTCACTACCCTCACGCTTGGGTCCTATTCTTCCAATAACGCGAACTTTTCATGTCCATATCTCTTCATCTTTTCGCCTTGCTCTCCCGGTTCAGTTTCCCCCAGCCGCGCCAAGTCATCGGCGCCAGTCTATTGGGTGCCCTGCTTGTTGCCGGCCCCGTAAACGCCCAGGAATCGTCCGATAACGCGCGCTGGGTCAGCGACAGCCTGAACACCTACGTGCGCAGCGGCCCCACGGATGGCTATCGCATCGTCGGCACGCTGACCTCGGGGCAGAAGGTCGAGCTGATCAGCACCCAGGGCGATTACAGCCAGGTACGCTCGGAGTCCGGCAGCAACGTCTGGATTCCCAGCAAGGAACTGCAGGATGTCCCCGGCCAGGCCGAGCGTCTTCCGCAGCTCGAACAGCAAGTCGCTGAACTGAGCGAGGAACTCAAGACCATCGACGATAGTTGGAAGGTGCGCGTGCAAGGCATGCAGGAAACCCTGGACTCGCGCAAAGCCCTGATCGACGAACTCGACGCCCGCCGCATCGCCCTCGAGGCGGAGCTGACCGAAGCACAGTCGGAACTGCGTACGACCCAGGCGCGGCTCGGCGACGAGAACAAGCAGGTGCTCATGCAGTACATGGTCTATGGCGGCAGCATCGCCGGTGCTGGGCTGCTGGTGGGCCTGATCCTGCCAATGCTCACCCGCGGCCGTAAGCGTAACGATCGCTGGTTCTAACTTGATCAGCCGATGAGCGCTGCCGCTGTGTAGTAGAGCGCTGCACCGAACAGCATGCTGCCAACCAGACCGACTCGGCCGCTGATGGCGAGCAGCGCAACACCCAATAGTGACGTCGCAGCAGCAGCCGGTGCAGCGCTGATTTCGCTGTATGCGACGTAGACTGCGAGATTGATGAACACCGCGGTCGGCAGAATCTGCCCGACTATGCGTAGACCGCCCGCGCCGAGCGGCATGCTGACGAATACTGGCACGACTCTGACCAATAAGCTGGTGATCAGCAGCGCGGCGGTGGCAATCAGGACCGCCTCGTTCATGCTCGGACTCCGTTCAATAGCAAGGCTACGAGCAATACGCCGGGAATCCAGAAGTACACAGGGCCAAGCGCCAGGATCAGGCCGAGAGAAGCTGCGGCACAAAGACAGATCAAAGCTGCCCCGGCGACCTGATGGCGCCGAATGTGCGCTCGCCGTGCCTTCAGCTGCGACAAGGCGAGGTAAAACAACACAGCGCTCGCCGGAAATCCGAGGTTGAAATCCTTGCTGAGCCATTCTTCAGGCAGGACCCCACCGATCGCAGCGCCAAAGGCTCCTGCCAGTACCCAGGTTAGAAATATCGCGCTGCGTATCTGCAGCATCCGGTCGATCGGCTCGTCGTCCCGTTCACAGGCGTAGGCTTCGTCGCCTAGCATGTGCGCACTGCAGGCGCGCGCGAATGCAGATCGAGGCATCCGTCGTATAGTCGAGATCGCCATCGGCAGGTAACGACAATTGATCGATGCGGTTACAAGCAGCAGCGTAAAGAACCCCGTGCCACTTTCGGATAGCGGCAATGCTGCAAACTGCCCGCTGCCAGTGAAACCTAGCAAGCCGAGCAGCAAAACATCCAGTACCGACCAGCCGGAGCGTGCGGCAAGCACGCCAAACAGCATGGCAACCGGCATGACCGACAATGCCGCCGGAAGGGCCTGTTTCAAAGCGCTGCCGGTTACGAGCGGGGGCGCCGCCGGGTCCGCGTTCTCTACTATTTCTGACAATTACTCCACTCCGAGCTGCGCGATGACATGCCCTGCGAAGTGTGAGTAGTGCCGCCGAAGGATTCTTGTACGATCGTGCAACCGCGCGCTGACCTCAGCTCAGCCGCATCAACCGTGCCCAGTGTGCAGGGGTAAGTCCATAGGCTTGTTTGAAGTGGCGACTCATGTGGCTCTGGTCGTTAAACCCCGAAACGAGTGCGGCGTCGGCCACTGATATCCCGTTCGAAAGCAACCGCCGAACATGATCTAGGCGGCGTAACGTCAGGTAGCGGTATGGGCTGGTGCCATACAGGGCACGAAAATCACGCGACAGGTTCCAGCGATCCCGGCCGGAAACCCGCTCGAGTTCGTCAAGGCTGAGAGCTCTATCCAGATGGTGGTGCATGTACTCCCGAGCCAGTTCGGCGGCGCGGAAGTCGGCTCGTCGTCGATTGACTCTTCTCCCGGCTACGACGGACATGACCTGGGCCAGGTCAAACAGCGCATCCTGCTGCTCCAACTCTTCTATCGGGTTGTCCAGGCAAGACAGCAGCGCCCAGACGACACGCCGCAAGCGTGGATCACGGGATATCCCGTCATTGATGAAAGGCAATGGCTGCCCACCGAGCGGCCCCTGCAGCATCGCAGGCTGGACATAGATTATCCGGTAACGGAAACCCGCCTCGCTCCCCGCCTCGCCGTCGTGCAACTCGTCGGGATACACCACGAAGGTATTTCCGGGGAGGCTGTAGCGGGCGCTCTTGCGGTAGTTGAAACGGTGCACGCCGGCGAGCGTACAGCCGATCGCATAAGTGTCATGCCTGTGGGGAGCGTAACCGTAGCCACTGAAGTAGGCCTCAAGCCGCTCAAGGGGCCCGGGCTCGTCAGGGCGCCGTATCCAATCGTTATTGCCCTTCATTACTACTCCCAAGCCCCGAACGATGCACGTCTCACAGTAGCGGTCCACAGCTACGACGAGCAACTCACCAAGCGCCCCACCGCCTCCGCTTCAAGGCTCGTGCTTGAGCCGCTCCGTTCGTCAAACCGCCATCGCTTAAGCCGTGCGGGCGAACTATGCTTGCCGTAGAGCACTGCTAGGAAGCCAGGCACACATGGGCGCAGTATGGCGGTCCGACAATACATCCCAGGATGGGCGTAACAAGCGCGCCCCTTCCCCCAAATCATCCCGCACATCAGCTAAAGGCCGTCGCAAGACGGCACGCCGATTGGCGCTGCTCGTCGGCATTTCGCTGCTGGCAGGCGGTGGCTATCTCGGCTGGCAAGAGCTGGACAGCGCCCGGTGGCAATCGCACTGGTTAAGCCGCTATGCGGCCGATCTGGACTACACGGTCAAACCCGGACCGAGCCCACGCATTCAGTTCCCCGAGGACGGTCCGTTCGACCGCCGCCTGGGCTACGTCGATCTGCCGCGCTTCATCCAACAGCTGTCACAGCGCAACTTCAGGATCGAGGAGCAGGCACGCTTCTCGCGGGCACTGCTGGATTACACCCACCGCGGATTCTTTCCACCCTACCCCGAGGATTCCCAGGCCGGGTTGACCATCAACGACTGCCGCGGCGTGCCGATCTACACCAACAGCTATCCACGCCAGTATTACGAGCGCTTCGAGGACATCCCACCGCTGGTGGTGATGAGCCTGCTGTTCATCGAGGACCGTGGCCTGCTGGATGCCAGCCGCCCCCACGCCAACCCGGCGGTGGACTGGCCGCGCTTCACCAAGGCGGCGATCAGCCAGCTGGAGAAGCGCCTTGGCCTCAGCGGCCAGGCCGCCGGCGGCAGCACCCTGGCCACCCAGGTCGAAAAATATCGGCATTCGCCCGAAGGCCGCACCGGCGATCCGCAGGAAAAGATCCGGCAGATGATCTCCGCCAGCGTGCGTACCTATCGCGAGGGCCCGCAAACCCTGGCCACCCGTCAGCGCATCGTGCGCGACTACCTAAACAGCGTGCCGCTCTCCGCGGCGCCCGGACACGGTGAAGTGCATGGCATCGCCGATGGCTTGCGACTGTGGTTCGGCGCCGACTTCCGTGAAGTCAATCGCCTGCTCGATCCACGCAGCGCCGACGAGGTCGATCCGCAGGCGCGCGGTCTGGCGCTGCGTCAGGTGCTGTCGCTGCTGATCGCACAGCGGCGTCCGTCGTACTACCTGGGTGCCGGCCGCGAGGAAATGGCAACGCTGACCGACAGTCACATCCGCCTGCTGGCCAACGGCGGCATCATCAATGCCGGCTTGCGCGACGCAGCGCTGGGCCAGCGCGTCCTCGGGCAAAGCCCGAGTCGCGACTCGGCGATCCGGCAGGTGGACGCCACCAAGGGCATCACCGTCGCGCGCATGCGCCTGGCGGGACTGCTCGGCTTGCCCCTGTATGACCTGGATCGCCTGGACCTCACCGCCAGCACGCCGCTGCAGGGTGATCTGCAGGCACAGATCAGCGAGTACCTGGTGCGCCTGGCCGATCCCGCTTTCGCCGAATCGGTCGGGCTGTTCGGCGATCGCATGCTGTCCCCGGAGAAAACCGCCGCGGTGCGTTACAGCTTCACGCTGTTCGAGCGCGGCGAGGAAGGCTTCCAGGTGCGGGTGCAGACCGACAACACCAACCAGCCGTTCGACATCAACGAGGGCAGCAAGCTGGAGCTGGGTTCAACCGCCAAGCTGCGCGTGCTGACCACCTATCTTGAGGTTATCGCCGAGCTGCACCAACGCTACTCGGATCTCACCCCAAGCGAGCTACGCAAGATCGACACCAAGGCCAATCTAAGCCGCTGGGCCATCGATTACCTGGCCACGCACAGCGACCGCAGCCTGGAGCGTATGCTCGACGCCGCGCTGGATCGGCGCTACTCGTCCAGCCCTGCCGAACGCTTCTTCACCGGCGCCGGCATGCACCGCTTCGGCAACTTCCGCCGTGAAGACGACGGGCGCATCCCCACCGTGCGCGAATCGCTGCGCGAATCGATCAATCTACCCTTCGTACGGCTGATGCGTGATCTGGTGAGTTACAGCACCTACGAAACCATCAACAGTGCCGAGCTGCTGGGTGACGACAAGGACCCGCGCCGCCAGGAATACCTGACCCGCTTCGCCGATCGCGAGGGCTCGGTGTTCCTGCAACGTTTCTGGAAGAAGTACCGCAACAAGAGCGCCGAGCAGCGCATCGAGACCTTCCTGCAGGGCATGCGGCCGACACCCGTGCGCCTGGCGGCCGTGCATCGCTACCTGATGCCGGATGCCGAGCGGCCGGTCTTCGACAGTTTTCTCAAGCAGCATCTGCCGGACTCCGATCTCAACGACAAGAAGCTGGATGCGCTCTACACCCGCTATGGCCCGGGCGCCTACAGCCTGCCCGATCAGGCCTACATCGCCCGCACGCACCCGCTGGACCTCTGGCTGCTGGGCTACCTGATCGCCCACCCGCAGGCGACGCTCTCCGAAGTGGTTGCCGACAGCCGCGCGCAGCGCCAGGAAATCTACGGCTGGCTGTTCCGCAGCCGGCACAAGAGCGCGCGCGACAGCCGGATTCGCATCATGCTGGAGGTCGAGGCCTTCACCGACATTCATCGCCGCTGGCAGCGGCTGGGCTATCCGTTCGACAACCTTGTGCCGTCACTGGCGACCGCGCTGGGCAGCTCGGGTGATCGGCCGGCTGCGCTGGCCGATCTGATGGGCATCATCCTCAACGATGGTGTCCGCCTGCCCAGCGTGCGCATCGACAACCTGCACTTCGCCCAGGGCACGCCCTATGAAACCCGCATGGGCCTTGCCACCGGGACCGGCAAGCGGGTGATGCCGGTCGAAGTGGCCCGCGCGCTACAGGATGCACTGGCCAATGTGGTCGAAGGCGGTACCGCACGGCGCCTGCAAGGCAGTTTCGTGCAGCAGGACGGCAGCGCTTTGCGAATGGGCGGCAAGACCGGCACCGGTGACAACCGCATCCAGAGCGTCGGCGCTGGCGGCCGGCTGATCAGCTCGCTGGCGCTGAACCGCACCGCCACCTTCGTCTTCTATCTCGGGCCCAACCACTTCGGCACGCTGACAGCCTATGTGCCAGGGCGCGCCGCCGACAGCTTCCGCTTTACCTCGGCGCTGCCCGTGCAAACGCTCAAGGGCATGGCGCCCATCCTGCAACCCTACCTGCAAGGTCATAACACGCTGTGCCGACCGGATGACCTCCCGGCACTGACCAGCGGCATGCTTTCGGCCGAGAACTGATCCCCCAAACGCCCGTGCCGGCGCCCTTTCGCGGCGCCGGTTTCGGCGCGTGCGCCGGCAAAATCTGGACGTAATCCAAATTCGTTTGCGACGCTTCGCCTGATTGCCTGTCGAATACCCCGGCCCTGGAACCAATCTGGAGTGCACACCTGATTGCCGAACTGATCGGCCACAACGGGAAATGTCATGATCGAAGGGGTACTGCTGCTCACCACGGGACTCTTTGTGCTGGTCACACTCCTGCCGCTCTGGCGGCATCGCGCCTGGTGGGTGCGCGTATGGGAGTTTCCACGCCTGCAGCTCGGCGCACTGCTGGTCGCCCTGCTCGTCGCTCAAGGCATGCTGCTCGACTACAGCCAGCCGTGGCATTACCTGATCTCTGCCTTGGCCGGCGCCTGCCTGGTATACCAGCTCGCATGGGTCGTGCCCTACACACGCCCCTGGCGCAATGAGGTTCGCCGGGCGGAGACAGATGCCGCAGGGCCGCGCATCCGGGTGATGTCATCCAATGTGCTGGGGCCGAATCGGCAGTCCGATCGGCTGCTGGCGCTGGTTCGCGAGTACCGCCCCGACGTGCTGGTGACCCTCGAATCGGACCAATGGTGGGAAACGCAGCTCGAGCAACTCGCCGAGCAATACCCGCACAGCATCCGCTGCCCACTGGACAACCTCTACGGCATGCATGTGTTTTCACGTCTGCCGCTGGAAGAGCCGGAGCTGTGCTTTCTGGTGGAGGACGACGTGCCCTCCATGCATGCTCGGGTGCGTGTCAGCGACGAGCTCACGGTGCGCATGCACTTCCTGCATCCCGCACCGCCCAGCCCGACCGAGAACGAGGAATCCACCGAGCGCGACGCGGAGTTGCTGGTGGTCGCCAGGAGCATCCAGGACAGCGATGACCCGATCATCGTCAGCGGCGACCTCAACGATGTCGCCTGGTCGCCCACCACGCGCCTGTTCCGCAAGATCAGCGGACTGCTCGATCCACGGGTCGGCCGCGGCATGTACAACACCTTCCATGCCCATCACTGGTTTCTACGCTGGCCGCTTGATCACTTTTTTCACAGCGCGCATTTCCGCTTCATCCGCCTGCTGCGGCTGCCTGATATCGGCTCCGACCATTTCCCGGTGTTCATCGAGTTGCAGTACGACCCCAAGCACACTGAAGAGCAGCATGGCCTTGAAGCCGATCGCGACGACGAGCAGCAGGTCGAGGAAACCATCGACAAGGAGCCCGTCACCCCGGGCGAGGTACCGCAACCTGCGGCCGGCCGGCCGGCCCGCGACGCTGAGCCGCTGGCCATCAGCCGCGGCGATAGGCCTATGCTGGAAAATACCGCGCGCCCAGTTCAGACGAGAGAGCCTGCATGACGCCTGCATCCGAACGCCCCGCCATCACCCCGGAAACCCTGCGCCAGCTCGCCTTTGACCAGTCCATCCGCTGGACCAGCCAGAACGATGACCTGTGGCAGCTGATCGATAACGATCTGTGGCAGCTCACGCGCAATCCCAGCCTTGTGCTCAGCACGGTACCGCTGCAGAAGCTGGAAGCACTGCTGCAGCGCGCTGAATGCCATCGTCTGGTGGAGGGCATCGTCGAAGCTCAGCAGGCACGCCTGGAGCGGACGACCTGGTTCGCCAGTCAAAGTCACGGTGACCAGAGTTACAGCGAACAACTCGCGCGAGTCGCCTATTTCTCCATGGAGTACATGCTCAGCGAGGCGCTGCCGATCTACTCCGGCGGGCTCGGCAATGTCGCCGGCGACCAGCTCAAGGCCGCCAACGACCTCGGCGTGCCGATAACCGCAGTAGGCATGCTCTGGCAGCACGGCTATTTTCGCCAGAGCATCGGCCCGGATGGTCGCCAGCAGGCGCTCTACCCGGTCAATGACACCCGGCAGATGCCCATCGAGCCGCTGCTCGACGCCAGCGGAACAACATTGCGTTTCGCGATCCAGCTGCCCGGCGTGCAGATCTGGCTGCGCGGCTGGCAGGCCAGGGTCGGCCGCCACCGCCTGCTACTGCTGGACACCAACGACCCTGCCAACCCGCCCATCGCGCGACTGATCACCAGCGAACTCTACGGCGGAGACAACGAAATGCGTCTGCGCCAAGAGCTCGTGCTGGGCATCGGCGGCTGGCGGCTGCTCGAAGCCGCCGGGCTGCAGGCCGATGTGCTTCACCTGAACGACGGCCACGCCGCCTTCGCCGTCCTGGAACGCGCCCGCAGTTACATGGCCAGGGAGCGCGTGTCCTTCGAAGTGGCGCTCCACGCAACCCGCGCGGGCAATCTGTTCACGACCCATACGCCCGTCGAAGCCGGCTTCGACCGCTTTCCGCCGGAGCTGCTGAGCAAATACCTGGAGCGCTATGCCGAGTACGAACTGGGCATCCCGCTGCAGGCGCTGCTGGCCATGGGACGCAAGCATGTGCACGACCCACACGAGCCATTCAACATGGCCTACCTGGCAACGCGCGGGGCCGGGGCGGTCAACGCCGTCAGCCAGCTGCATGGCCGCACCAGCCGCTACATCTTCCGCGAGCTTTATCCGCGATGGCCGCTCGAGTCGGTGCCGGTCGGTCATGTCACCAATGGCATCCACCAGCCGACCTGGGTATCGCCGGACGCCGAAGCGCACTGGTATGAGCTGCATGGCGATGAGATCCCCTGGCGCGGCACCGACCAGGCTTCCGTGGACGACCTGCTGGCCCAGGTCGATGACCGCTGGCTGTGGCAGATCCGCCAGCATGCCCGTGGCGAACTGCTCAGCTTTGTACGCAGCCACCTGGCCCGCAGCCTCGCGGTGCACGGCGCCTCGCCTGCGGAGATCGAGTTCGCCGGCTCGCGCCTGCATCCGCAACGGCTGACGCTCGGCTTTGCCCGGCGCTTCGCCGCCTACAAGCGTCCCAACCTGCTGCTGCAGGACCCGGAGCGGCTGGCGCGCCTCCTCACCCATCGCGATTACCCGGTGCAGCTGCTGGTTGCCGGCAAGGCGCACCCCGCCGATCGCGCCGGCCAGGCGCTGCTCAGCGAATGGCAGCAGTTCGCCGCGCGCCCCGATATTGCCGGCCACGTGGTTTTTCTCGAGGACTACGACATGCGTATTGCCCGGCACATGGTGCAGGGCGTGGATGTCTGGCTGAATACTCCCCGCCGCCCGTGGGAAGCCAGTGGCACCAGCGGCATGAAGGTCCTGGCGAACGGCGGGCTGAATCTTTCACAGCTCGACGGCTGGTGGGCCGAAGCCTATGCCGCCGACCTCGGCTGGGCGGTCGGCGACGGCCTGGAGCACGAACCCGAACACGATGCCGCGGACGCCGAACAGCTGTATCGGCTACTCGAAGAGCACGTCGTGCCCTGCTTCTACCAGCGCGACCAGCACGACATCCCCACCGCCTGGGTGAAACGCATGCGCCGCAGCATGAGTGCTCTGGTGGAACGCTTTTCCGCCGACCGGACGGTGCGTGAATACACCGAGCGCTATTACCTGCCGCTGTCAGGCCGCTACCGACAGCGCTGCGCGGATGGTTCTGCGTTGGCCACCGAGATGTCGCGCCGAATCACCAGCCTGCGCAGTTACTGGCACGAGCTGGCCTTCGAACAGCTTGAGTGGCGGCGCGAGGGCGATGCCCAGCAGATTGAGGCTCGACTGCACCTCGGCCGAATCGAACCGGAGCAAATTGCCGTGCAGCTGTTCGCCGAATCGCAGGGAGCGGAGCCGGCCGACGTCCACACGTTGCAACTCCAGCATCACGAAGGCTCATACGCCACCTACCGGACCGAGCTGAGCACCCAGCGCCCTGAGGCCGAATACACGGCACGGGTCGTCCCCAGCCCCGCGCTGGGCCTGGCGGTGCCGTTGGAGCTGCCGCTCATTCTCTGGCAGCGATGAACAGCCGGAACGCTACCCGCACGCCGCAGTCATCTATAAACCACCCGCATAGAGGATGCCGCGTCATGATCAAGCAAATGTTCGACAAAACCGCCCCACAGAACGTCCACGGCTGGGAGCGCGCCGCGTCGCTGGCGGGCGGCCTGGTGATGATGGGCAAGGGGCTACGCCGTGGTGGATTGATCGGGATCGCCGAGCTGGCCATGGGCGGTATGGCGCTGGCTCGTGGTATCAGCGGTCGCTGCGAGGCCAAGCGCATGCTCGCGGAGATGGAAAGCAAGCCGGCGCTGCCGAGCCAGCGCTACAGCCATATGCCGATGGATTCCGAAGTGCACAGTTCGGACTTCACCGATACCAGCGTACAAATGCCGGACTCCACCCCCATGGGCAACGAAAGCCGCACCACGCCGCGCGTCTGATCGACCGGGCAGCGCCTCGATGATGCGCTGCTCGCTAACAGCCTCCACAAGCCCAAAAGTGCAAATCTCACGGCGCTCTAGCGGCGTCGTGGCTGCAATGCGGTCAATCATCGATAACTACTGGCCCAACAATCGGTCCTGATTCTGCTGCGCCATTTCCTTCAGGTAATCCCAGGTCGTGCGCATGCGCGCCAGGTCCTTGAACTCGATCGGCATCAGCATCCAGAAGGTGCGTGTAAAGCTGACCTCCTCTGGCAGCAGCAGTCGCAGCCGTGGATCGGCGTCGGCGGAAAACCCCGGCAGGATCGCAATCCCCGCCCCCATCGCCACTGCTTCCTGCTGCGCCAGCAGGCTGGTGCTGCGCAGGCCGATGGAGCGGGCGTCGGCGATGCCATCGAGAAACAGCAGCTCCTTGCTGAACAGCAGGTCATCCACGTAGCTGACGAAGCGATGCGCGGCCAGGTCCTCGCGGCTGCGGATCGGCGGGTGTTCGTCGAGATACGCCGGCGACGCATACAGCCGCAGCACGTAGTCGGTGAGCCGGGTGATGATGAACGGTCCACGCTCCGGGCGTTCCAGGGTAATGACGATATCCGCCTCGTGGCGCGACAGGCGCACCGCCCGCGGCAGCGCCAGCAGGTCGATGTTCAGGTGCGGATAGCGCCGGCTGAGCCCAGTTAGTTGGCCGGCAAGCATCACCGTGCCGTAACCCTCCGTCGCGCCGATACGTACCTGCCCGGAAAGGCCATCACCCATGCTCGGCAACGAATGCTCGATGGCCACGCTGGCGCTTTCCATCGCCTCCACTCGCGGCAGCAGATTGCACCCGGCTTCGGTGAGCTTGTAACCGCCCGGCTCACGCAGGAAGAGCTGCAGGCCCATGCTTTTTTCCAGCGCCTGCAAACGACGGGACACGGTGGTGTGGTCGACAGCAAGCCGGCGCGCCGCGGTCGTCAGCCGCCCCGCTCGGGCGACCTCGAGGAAATAGCGCAGATTGTCCCAGTCCATGGTTGAAGCCTCCATTAGCTCCTGTGCATTTATGCAGAACGACTCTGCAGTCGATCGCATTGTAATGTGGTTTTTTGCATTGCTACATTCGGTGCAACTGGTCGCAGCCGTCCGCGAGCCATAACAACAACCGTGCCTTCTCAGGCGGAGAGCCTTATGACAACGTCCAGCTCCATTCCTACCGTCAAATTGCTGATCGACGGTGAATTTATCGAATCGACCACCCAGGACTGGCGCGATGTCGTCAACCCGGCGACCCAGGAAGTCCTGGCGCGCGTGCCTTTTGCGACTGCCGAGGAAATCGACCGTGCCGTCGCCAGCGGCCAGAAAGCCTTCAAGACCTGGCGCAAGACACCGATCGGCGCGCGGGCGCGCATCTTCCTCAAGTACCAGCAGCTGATCCGCGAAAACATGAAGGAGCTGGCGGCGATCCTCACCGCCGAACAGGGCAAGACCCTGGCCGATGCCGAAGGCGACGTGTTCCGCGGCCTGGAAGTGGTCGAGCACGCTGCTGGCATCGGCAACCTGCAGCTCGGCGAGCTGGCCAACAACGTCGCCGCGGGCGTCGATACCTATACCCTACTGCAGCCGCTGGGCGTCTGCGCCGGCATCACCCCGTTCAACTTCCCGGCGATGATTCCTCTGTGGATGTTCCCGATGGCCATCGCCACCGGTAACACCTTCGTCCTCAAGCCGTCCGAGCAGGACCCGATGGTCACCATGCGCCTGTGCGAACTGGCGCTGGAAGCCGGCGTGCCACCGGGCGTGCTCAACGTGGTGCACGGCGGGCCGGACGCGGTGAACGCGATCTGCGACCACCCGGATATCAAGGCGGTGTCCTTCGTTGGCTCGACCAGGGTTGGCACCCACGTCTACAACCGCGCCAGCCAGGCCGGCAAGCGCGTTCAGTGCATGATGGGCGCGAAGAACCACGCCATCGTGCTGCCCGATGCGCACAAGGAACAGACCCTCAACAACCTCGCCGGTGCCGCCTTCGGTGCGGCCGGCCAGCGCTGCATGGCGCTGTCGGTGGTGGTGCTGGTGGGTGAAGCGCAGGCCTGGATTCCCGATCTGGTAGCCAAGACGCAGACGCTCAAGGTCAACGCCGGTGTCGAGGCCGGCACCGATGTCGGTCCGCTGGTTTCCTGCGCGGCGCTGGATCGCGTCAGCGGGCTGATCGAACGCGGCGTACGCGAAGGCGCCAAGCTGGAGCTGGACGGCCGCAACCCGAGCGTCAGCGGCTACGAAAAGGGCAACTTCGTCGGCCCGACGATCTTCTCCGGCGTTACCCGCGAGATGAGCATCTATCAGGAAGAAATTTTCGGCCCGGTCCTCTGCGTCATGGCGGCAGCGACCATGGACGAAGCCATCGAACTGATCAACGCCAACCCGAATGGTAACGGCACCGCCATCTTCACCCGTTCCGGTGCCGCGGCGCGGCACTTCCAGGAAGAGATCGACGTGGGTCAGGTCGGCATCAACGTACCGATCCCGGTGCCGGTGCCGATGTTCTCCTTCACCGGTTCGCGCGCTTCCAAGCTCGGCGACCTCGGCCCCTACGGCAAGCAGGTGGTGCAGTTCTACACCCAGACCAAGACCATCACCGAGCGCTGGTTCGATGAAAACGAGGTCGGCGGCCCGGTCAACACCACTATCAACCTGAAGTGACATCACCCACCGGGCCGGCGGACGCGCCGGCCCTCAAGGACGCTGAAATGACATTCGAAACCCTGCTCGTCGACATCCAGGAGCGCGTCGCGCTGATTACCCTCAACCGGCCGCAGGCGCTCAACGCGCTAAACGCCCAACTGATCAGCGAACTGAACCAGGCCCTGGGCCAGCTCGAGGCCGATCCGCAGATCGGTTGCATCGTCCTGACCGGATCGCCCAAGGCGTTCGCCGCCGGCGCCGACATCAAGGAAATGGCCGAGCTGTCCTACCCGCAGGTCTATCTCGATGACCTCTTTGCCGAAGCCGACCGCATCGCCACGCGCCGCAAGCCGCTGATTGCCGCCGTCGCCGGTTACGCCCTGGGTGGCGGCTGCGAGCTGGCATTGCTCTGCGACATGATCTTTGCTGGCGACAACGCGCGTTTTGGCCAACCGGAAGTCAACCTCGGTGTGCTGCCGGGCATCGGCGGCACCCAGCGTCTGACCCGTGCAGTGGGCAAAGCCAAGGCCATGGACATGTGCCTGACTGGCCGCCAGATGGACGCCGCCGAAGCCGAGCGCGCCGGCCTCGTCGCCCGTGTGTTCCCAGCCGAAAGCCTGCTGGAGGAAACTCTCAAGGCCGCCCGCGTGATCGCCGAGAAATCCCTGCCGGCCACCATGATGATCAAGGAAAGCGTCAATCGCGCCTTCGAAACCACGCTGGCCGAAGGCATCCGCTTCGAGCGTCGTGTGTTCCACGCGGTGTTCGCCACTGCCGACCAGAAGGAAGGTATGGCCGCGTTCAGCGAGAAGCGCAAGCCTGAGTTCACCAATCGCTAAGCCGCATCTGGCCATAACAAGAAGAGGAAACACGCCATGCATATCGGATTCATTGGTCTCGGCAACATGGGCGCGCCCATGGCCCACAACCTGCTCAAGGCAGGTCACCAGCTCAGCGTTTTCGACCTCAACGCCGCGGCCGTCGAAAGCCTGGTCGGCGCTGGCGCGCTGCCGGTCGATTCTCCGACCGCCATCGCCCAGGGCAACGCCGAGCTGATCATCACCATGCTGCCGGCCGCAGCCCATGTGAAGAGCGTGTACCTGGGCGCAAACGGCCTGATCGCCCACAGCCGCGCGGGTGTGATGCTGATCGACTGTTCGACCATCGATCCGCACAGTGCCCGCGAAGTGGCCAAGGCCGCTGCCGAGCATGGCAACCCGATGCTCGACGCACCGGTCTCCGGCGGCACCGGCGGTGCAGCAGCCGGCACCCTGACCTTCATGGTCGGTGGCAGCGACGCGGACTTCGACCGTGCGCAGCCGATCCTCGCGGCCATGGGCAAGAACATCGTGCACTGCGGTGCAGCCGGCAACGGCCAGGTGGCCAAGGTCGCCAACAATATGCTCTTGGGCATCTCCATGATCGGCGTCGCCGAAGCCATGGCACTGGGCGTCGCGCTGGGCATGGATGCCAAAACCCTGGCTGGTGTGATCAACACCTCCAGCGGTCGCTGCTGGAGCTCGGACACCTACAACCCCTTCCCTGGCGTGCTGGACAACGTTCCGTCCTCACGCGGCTACAGCGGCGGCTTCGGCAGCGACCTGATGCTCAAGGATCTGGGCCTGGCTACCGAGGCGGCGAAACAGGTGCGCCAGCCGGTAGTACTCGGCGCGCTCGCCCAGCAGCTCTACCAGAGCTTCAGCGCCCAGGGCCACGGTGGCCTGGATTTCTCGGCGATCATCAATCAGTACCGCAAGGACACCTGAACATGCCTGCAATCGAACGCCCCGTGCTGGCCGCCGTACGCAACCACGTCGGTCACCTCACCCTCAATCGCCCGGCCGGGCTGAATGCCGTGACCCTGGAAATGGTCCGTCTGCTGCAGCAGCAGCTCAGCGCCTGGGCGGCCGATCCGACGATTCATGCCGTGGTGCTGCGCGCCAATGGCGAGAAGGCGTTCTGCGCCGGCGGTGACATCCGGTCGCTGTACGACAGCTTTCAGCGCGGCGATACCGAGCACGAAACCTTTTTCGAGGAGGAATACGCCCTCGACCAGTACATCCACGCCTACCCGAAGCCGCTGCTGGCGCTGATGGATGGCTTCGTCCTCGGCGGCGGCATGGGCCTGGTCCAGGGTGCGTCGCTACGCGTGGTCACCGAGCGCGTGCGCATGGGCATGCCGGAAGTCGGCATCGGCTATTTTCCGGATGTCGGCGGCAGCTATTTCCTCTCGCGCCTGCCGGGTGAACTCGGCACCTACATGGGCGTCAGCGGCCTACAGATCCGCGCCGCTGATGCTTTGCACGTTGGCCTGGCGGACTGGTGCGTCAGCCACGACCAGATCGCCGAGCTGGATCGCTGCCTGGACCGCATGAGCTGGTCGGTCCATCCGCAGGAAGCGCTGCGCACCCTGGTTGCAACCCTGGGCAGCAACAAGCTCCCTGGCTCTGAGCTGAGGGCCCTGCATCAGGCCATCGACGAGCATTTCGGTAAGAGCGATGTGGTCGCTATTCGCGCCTCGTTGGCCGCCGAAACGCGCCCGGAGTTTGCCGACTGGGCCGAGGAAACGCTCAAGGTACTCGACAGCCGCTCGCCTCTGGCGATGTGCGTGACCCTGGAGATGCTGCGTCGTGGCCGCGAGCTGCCGATCGCCGACTGTTTCGCCCTGGAGCTGCACCTGGATCGTCAATGGTTCGCCAAGGGCGACATCATGGAAGGCGTGCGTGCGCTGATCATCGACAAGGACAAGTCGCCGCGCTGGAATCCAACGACGCTGGCAGGGGTCACGCCGGAGCGCGTGCAGGCGTTCTTCGACGGCTTCAAGGCGGCCACCGGCAAGACCCGCCTCAGCGCCACGGCCTGAACCTCTTTTGCAGCACAACAACAAGAAGAGACCGCGCAATGCATGACCTCGAACTCAGCGAAGACCAACGCATGATCCGCGACATGGCGCGCGACTTCGCCCGCCGCGAGATCGCCCCCCATGCACAGGCCTGGGAAAAGGCCGGCTGGATCGACGACGCCCTGGTCGCCCAGATGGGCGAGCTTGGCCTGCTCGGCATGGTCGTCCCGGAAGAATGGGGCGGCAGCTACATCGACTACGTCGCCTACGCGCTGGCCGTGGAGGAAATCTCCGCCGGCGACGGCGCCACCGGCGCGTTGATGAGCATCCACAATTCGGTGGGCTGCGGCCCAGTGCTGAACTACGGCTCGCAGGCGCAGAAGGACGAGTGGCTGGCGGAACTGGCCAGCGGTCGCGCCATCGGCTGCTTCGCCCTCACCGAACCGCAAGCCGGCTCCGAGGCGCACAACCTGCGCACTCGCGCAGAGCTGGTGAACGGCCAGTGGGTACTCAACGGTAGCAAGCAGTTCTGCAGCAATGCCAAGCGGGCGAAGTTGGCCATCGTGTTTGCGGTCACCGATCCGGAACTCGGCAAGAAAGGCCTTTCCGCCTTTCTGGTGCCTACCGACACCCCCGGCTTCGCGGTGGAGCGCAGCGAACACAAGATGGGTATCCGCGCTTCGGACACCTGCGCGGTCTCGCTCAGCGACTGCCGAATCCCGGAGACCAATCTGCTTGGCGAGCGCGGCAAGGGCCTGGCGATTGCGCTGTCGAACCTCGAAGGCGGCCGTATCGGCATCGGCGCGCAAGCCCTGGGTATCGCCCGTGCGGCCTTCGAAGCCGCCCTGCTCTATGCCCGCGAGCGCGTGCAGTTCGGCAAGCCGATCGCCGAGCACCAGAGCATCGCCAACATGCTCGCCGACATGCAGACCCAGCTGAATGCGGCACGTCTGCTGATTCTGCATGCCGCGCGGCTGAAGAGCGCCGGCCTGCCATGCCTGTCCGAAGCCTCGCAGGCCAAGCTGTTTGCCTCGGAAATGGCGGAGAAGGTCTGTTCGCAGGCGGTGCAGATCCACGGTGGCTACGGCTACCTCGAGGACTACCCGGTCGAGCGCTACTACCGCGATGCGCGTATCACGCAGATTTACGAGGGTTCGAGCGAGATTCAGCGCCTGCTGATCGCACGGGAGCTGGCGAACTACGCGCTTTAGTAGATACGCCGCGAGGCTGGGGGCGTGAAGCTGCTGGGATCAGGAGCGCTTGCTCCTTGCGGCGTTTGTTGGTGGGCTGAAGCCCACCCTACGGTGCATACCCCCATGCAACGCCGGACTCCCACCTAAGCGTCTACGGACTTGTAGGGTGGGCTTCAGCCCACCAATCCCGCCTCCGCCCCCGCTGGTAATTCGCAACAACCGTTAACTGCGGCCAATAAAAAGGGGAGCCGTTAGGCTCCCCTTCAGGTCATGTTGCTTTGTTCTTCTTCTGCTGACGGGCTTGTTGTTTTTGTTGGCAGCCCGGTCGGACATCGTCCGAGTAGCAGTCCCATAAGGGACATAAAGAACAAACGGATTATTTTGGTCGCTGATGTTGCCACTACCCTCGCGGGCTCAACCGGTTCTGGAGCTGCCTCAAGGCAGTTTTATTGTTCTCGGTCCGGTCGACAGGAAACCTGTCGGGCAATTCCTCTCCAAAAGAATCAGTTTGCTACGTCTCCCACCTGCTTGTTTTTATTGTGTCGGAGTCGCTACGTGTTGTTTTTGTTATTGGATGTGCTTTCTTGTTCTTGTTATGCCAATAACAAAGCATTCGTCGTGCCAGTTTTGATAATTCCATATTTTTCAATAGTTTACGATTTGGATATGCACAGAGAGCACAGAATCCGCGCCTGATTCGTTGCCGCCCACCTCAGTGACCGTTACGCTGTACGAAAGGAGTAACACCTTTGGGTAACCGCCTCTGTGCGCGGCGACGCGCAAGAGAGCGATAGTGATATGAAAGGGCCCGCCAGCCGATGCAGGGCTGCATAACGCAGGACACCCCGGCAGTGGTTCACTGTCAGGGTGTCTATCGCTCAATGGGCATAAAAAGGTTCTTCGGCTGGTTAGCGCCTGTGTCGTATCAGGCGTCTGCTGTCTGCACAGCAGTTTCCTTGCGTCTGGCTAGGTAATCGCAGGCCATGATGGCGAGCAAAGGGACGACACCTACACTGAGGGCAGCGTGCCAGGATCCGACGAGGGCCACGAACAGCATCCCTACGACAACGATCGCAGCGACGCAGTGGGCCAGAAAACGGCACAGTTCAAGTGCAACTACTTGTTGTTCGGCATCATTAATCATGACGTTGTACTCCCCGTTTTTGTTGTAATAAGCAGCCTCCGTTTTCATAGTAGTCAGCTGGTGCCAACTCGCAAACCAAAACCGACGTGCGGCACGTCTAGGCCGCGCTTTACGGGCGCTGCACACTACTTTGGTCGACCCCGAATGATTACTTTGAACAGTGTTGCGATATAAGCGTTATATATTCAGGAATAAATTTCCTGACTGCTTGCCCAATAATGGACGCGCTTTTTTCCGCAGCATGAAAGTCGTCGACTTCGATACTCTCGCGCAAGCCTGCGTGCCTCGTAACAGTGCTTACCGTCAGCTGTGCAGCTCAGTCCCACCCCTCTTCCGCACCGCAACGTAACGTCCGCCTCGCCTTGCCAGGCGTGCGGGAAAAACGCGGCGCCGGTGCTGCCTGCAGCTCACCCTCAAGGTCCTGGTAAACGCCACGCTGGCGCAGATGCGGGTGCTGCGCCGCTTCTTCCAGTTCAAGCACGGGCGCGAAGCAGGCGTCGCTGCCCTCGAGCAAGGCGCACCACTCGTCTCGCGTGCGGGTCGCGAACAGCTGCTCCAGCAGCTCGCTCTGCGCAGGCCATTCGGCCGGATCGGCACAGCCCGCCCAGAGCGCTTCCGGTGCGTCTATTCGCTCCAGCAGCTCGTGCCAGAACTGCGGCTCCAGCGGCCCGATTGCAATCTCGCGACCATCGGCGCAGCAATAGCAACGGTAGTTCGGCGCAGCGCCAGCCAGCGGATTGCGTTCGCGTTGCATGTCGATCCGCCCGCTCGGCAGCAGGCCGGCGAAGAAGGTCATCAACGACGACACGCCATCGACGATCGCCGCATCGATCACCTGCCCCTGCCCCGAACGTTCGCGCTCCCACAGCGCGGCGAGGATGCCGACGGCGAGATAGAGCGAGCCGCCGCCGAAATCACCGACCAGGTTCAACGGCGGAATCGCCGTCCCGCTCTCGCCGCGGATTGCCGCCAGCGCGCCGGTCAAGGCGATGTAGTTTATGTCGTGCCCGGCAGCCCTGGCCAACGGCCCAGTCTGCCCCCAACCGGTCATGCGTCCGTAGATCAGCCGCGGATTGCGCGCCAGCAGTTCGTCCGGGCCCAGCCCCAGCCGTTCCATCACCCCGGGGCGGAAGCCTTCGATCAGCACGTCGGCGTCCACGGCCAGCGTCAGACAGCGCTCTCGCCCAGCCACACTGCGGATGTCGAGGGTCAGCGTCTTGCGCCCGCGATCGACCACCGGGTTCGGCCAGCCATTGCCGCCTTCGCGCTCGATGCGCAGCACCTCGGCGCCCATGTCGGCCAGCAGCATGGCGCAATGCGGGCCGGGGCCGATGCCGGCGAACTCCAGCACGCGCAGGCCGCACAGCGGTCCGCTACGGGTGGCGTCGTGTTCGTTCATGGGTCGATCTCCTTGATGCACACGCACGCAGACGCGCCCCGCACCGAAGCACGGAGCGCGTATGGGTAACAGGCGTTACTGGTTCACGGCGCTGGGCTGGTTCTCGACCAGATGGTTGCGATAGCGCTCGCGCAGCACCTTCTTGTCGATCTTGCCGGTGGCGGTCAATGGCACCGCGTCGAAGATCACCGCGTCCGGCATCCACCACTTGACGATGTTCGGCTCCAGATGGGCGAGGATCGTCTCGACCGTAACCTCAGCATCGACATGCGGCTCGATCACCAGTACCGGGCGCTCCTCCCATTTGGGGTGGAATACGCCGACCACGGCTGCCACCTTCACCCCGGGACAGGCCGCCGCGACGTTCTCGATATCGATGGAGCTGACCCATTCGCCGCCGGACTTGATCACGTCCTTGCTGCGGTCGGTGATGCGCATGAAGCCATCGGCATCCAGCGTGGCGATGTCACCGGTATCGAACCAGCCATCCTCATCCAGCGCGCTTTTTTCGCTGCGGTAGTAGCGCTCGACCGTCCAGGGGCCGCGCACCTTGAGGCTGCCAGAACTGACGCCATCGCATGGCAGCTCGCGCCCTTCCTCATCGACGATCTTCAGCTCGATACCGAATTGCAGGCGGCCCTGACGGGTCCAGATGGTGTCGTTGGTCGCTTGCTGACCACGTTCGGCCAGTTTCGGCGTCGGCGTGGCCACAACACCCAGCGGGCTGGTCTCGGTCATCCCCCAGAGCTGGCAGACCGCGACGCCGTACTTGGTCTGGAAGGTTTCGGCCATCGCCCGCGGCACGGCGGAACCGCCGATCACCAGCCGCGCCAGACTGCCGGAATCCTCACCGCTACGTTCCAGATGGGCGAGGTACATGGTCCAGATGGTCGGCACGCCGCCGGACAGAGTCACGCCCTCGGTCTTGATCAGTTCCTGCAGGCTCGCGCCGTCCATCTTGTCGCATGGCAGCACGAACTTGCAGCCATTGATTGCAGCGGCAAATGGGATGCCCCAGGCGGTGCCGTGATAGAGCGACGAGCACGGCATGATGCAATCGAAGGCGGACAGGCCGAACGCGCCGGACAGGCCGGCGGCCATCGCATGCAGCACCACCGAGCGGTGGCTGTAGAGCACACCCTTGGGGTCTCCAGTGGTGCCGGAGGTGTAACAGAGCACCGCGCCGGCGTTCTCGTCGAACTGCGGCCAGTCCAGCGGCTGCTCGTCGGCGATCAGCTGCTCGTAGCCCAGGACATCCTCTAGGCCAGAACTCGGTTGCGCAGCCAGTTCAATGAAATGGCGGATATTGCCCAGACGTGGCCGCAGCCGGGCGACGCATGAAGCAAAGCTGCTGTCGAACAGCAGCACCTGACTGCCGGCGTGGTTGATGGTGTAGACGATCTGTTCGTCCGACAGCCGCGGGTTGGCCGTGTGCAGCACGGCGCCGATGCCGGGCACGGCGAAGAACAGCTCGTAGTGACGGTGAGTATTCCAGGCCAGCGACGACACGCAATCGCCGGGGCCGATGCCGAGCTTGGCCAGCATGCTGGCGGCCTGCGCCGAACGGGCGGCGAGCCCGGCATAGTCATAACGCCAGAGGGGTTCGTCGACCAGCCGCGAGACGATTTCGCGATCACCGTGAGCACGGGCGGCGTGGGTGACGATGCTGCTGATCAACAGGGGGGCGTTCTGCATCAATCCTGGTTGCATGTTTCCTACCTCTATCTTGTTTTTATTGTGCAAGTGCCGGTCGAGGAAACGGCGTTCTACCGACACCACTGAAATCACGTATCGATGCGCCGCATGGCACGCAGGCGCAGCGGGTTCAGGTCAGGCCGGCCCCCCGAGGTTGCGCGCGATGACCAGGCGCTGAATATCGCTGGTGCCTTCGTAGATCTGGCAGACCCGTACGTCGCGGTAGATGCGCTCCACCGGGAAGTCGGACAGGTAGCCGTAGCCACCCAGAGTCTGGATCGCTGCCGAGCAGACCTTCTCCGCCATCTCCGAGGCGAACAGCTTGGCCATCGACGCCTCCACCAATGCCGGCCGTCCGGTTTCGCGCAACGCGGCGGCGTGATGCACCATCTGCCGCGCCACGGCGATCTGGGTGGCCATGTCGGCCAGGCGGAAGGCCACGGCCTGATGCTCGATGATCGGCTTGCCGAAGGTTTCGCGGTCGCGGGCGTAATCACGCGCTGCTTCGAAGGCGGCGCGGGCCATGCCCACTGCCTGGGCGGCGATTCCGATGCGTCCGCCTTCGAGATTGGCCAGGGCAATGCGATAGCCCTCGCCCTCCTCGCCCAGCCGGTTGGCCACCGGCACGCGCAGGTCCTCGAACGCGATCTGGCAGGTATCCGACGCGTGCTGACCGAGCTTGTCCTCGACCCGTATCACCTGATAGCCCGGGCTGTCGGTCGGCACGATGAAGGCACTGATACCGCGCTTGCCGGCGTCCGGATCGGTGACGGTGAAAACGATCACCGTGCCGGCATGCTTGCCCGACGTGATGAACTGCTTGGCACCATTGAGCACGTAGTCATCGCCGTCGCGCCGGGCGCGGGTGCGCAGGCTGCTGGCATCGGAACCGGCCTGAGGTTCGGTGAGGGCAAAGGCGCCGATCTGCTCGCCGCGCGCCAGCGGGCCAAGGAAATCGCGCTTCTGCTGATCGTTGCCGAAACGCAGGATCGGCACGCAGCCCACCGAGTTGTGCACGCTCATGATGGTCGAGCAGGCGCCGTCACCGGCGGCGATCTCCTCCAGCGCCATGGCATAGGCCAGATAGCCCGTGTCGCTGCCGCCCCACTGCTCCGGCACCAGCATGCCGAAGAAGCCGAGCGCAGCCATCTCGCCGATCGCCTCGGCCGGGTAACGGTGCTCGCGGCTCCACTGTTCGGCGAAAGGCCTCAGGCGTTCCTGAGCGAACTGCCGGGCCATCTCGGCGATCGCGCATTGATCCTCATTGGGCAACATGCGCGCCTCCTCAGACCAGTTCGACGGCCATGGCGGTGGCTTCGCCGCCGCCGATGCAGATCGCCGCCACGCCGCGGCGCAGGCCACGGGCGCGCAAAGCCGAAAGCAGCGTCACCAGGATTCGCGCGCCCGAAGCACCGATGGGATGCCCGAGCGCACAGGCGCCACCGTTGACGTTGACCTTCGCGTGATCCAGGCCCAGCTCGTGCATGCTGGCCATGGCGACCACGGCGAAGGCTTCATTGATCTCGAACAGATCCACGTCTTCGGTGGACCAGCCGGTGCGTTCCATCAGCTTGCGGATCGCGCCGATTGGCGCCGTGGTAAACAGATTCGGCGCATCGGCGTAGGCCGCGTGACCGTGGATCACCGCCTGCGGCTGCAGACCCCAGCGCTCGGCCTCGGAGCGGCGCATGAGCAGCAGCGCAGCGGCGCCGTCGGAAATCGAACTGGAATTGGCCGCGGTCACCGTGCCGCCCTCGCGGAAGGCCGGTTTGAGGCTGGGAATCTTCTCCGGCATCGCCTTGGGCGGCTGCTCGTCGTCACGAATCTGCCGCTGCTGTTTACCCTGGGTGACCTCCAGCGTGACGATCTCCTCGGTGAAACGCCCCTCGGCTATGGCCGACTGGGCGCGGCGCAGCGATTCCAGCGCGTAGCCATCCTGCTCCTCGCGGCTGAAGCCGAAGGCGTCGGCGCACTCCTCGGCGAAAGTGCCCATCAGCCGGCCTTTGTCGAACGAATCTTCCAGGCCATCGAGGAACATGTGGTCGAGTACCCGGCCGTGGCCCATGCGGTAGCCGCCGCGGGCGCGGTCGAGCAGGTACGGTGCGTTGCTCATGCTTTCCATGCCGCCAGCAACGACGATATCGGCGCTGCCGGCGAGCAGCTGATCGTGGGCCATGATCACCGTCTGCATGCCCGAGCCGCACATCTTGTTCACCGTGGTGCAGGTAGTGGCGCGGGTCAGTCCGGCGCTCAGTGCCGCCTGCCGTGCCGGTGCCTGCCCCTGGCCGGCAGGTAGCACGCAGCCCATCAGCACGTCCTGCACGTTCTCGGCCGGCAGCCCGCTGCGTTCCACGGTGGCGCGGATGGCGGCAGCGCCGAGCTGCCAGGCGGTCATGCCCTGCAGGTCGCCCTGAAAGCCGCCCATGGGCGTGCGTGCGCTGCTGACGATTACGATCGGATCATCTTTCATCTCTGCTTCCTTCATTTGGCGGCCATGCGCAAGGCGCCGTCGAGACGGATCACCTCGCCATTGAGCATGCTGTTCTCGAAGATGTGCCGCACCAGCGCGGCGTATTCGGCCGGGTGGCCCAGGCGTGGCGGAAACGGCACGCCGGCGGCCAGCGAGTCGCGGATGTCCTGGGTCATCCCGGCCATCATCGGCGTCTCGAACACGCCGGGGGCGATGGTCATCACACGGATGCCGAAGCGCGCCAATTCGCGGGCGGCAGGCAGGGTCATGCTGACCACCCCGCCCTTGGACGCGGCATAGGCCGCTTGGCCGATCTGGCCGTCGAAGGCAGCGATCGAGGCGGTATTGATGATCGCGCCGCGCTCGCCACCCTCGTCAGACGCGTTCTCGGCCATCGCCTCGGCGGCCAGCCGCAACATGTTGAAGCTGCCGATCAGGTTGATGCCGACGATGCGGCTGAAGCCGTCCAGACTGTGCGGGCCGTTGCGGCCGAGGACCTTTTCGCCGCCGGCGACGCCGGCGCAGTTGACCAGCCCGTGCAGGGCGCCGAAATGTGCGCGGGCGGTGGCGACGGCATGCCGCGCGGCCTGCTCATCACGAATATCGGCAGCGACACCCAGGGCGTTCGGCCCCAGCGCCTCTGCCATGGCGTTGGCCGCGGATGCGTCCAGATCGACGAGTACGACCTTGCCGCCCGCCTCCACCAGCGCCTGCGCCGCCGCAGCGCCGAGGCCGGAAGCGCCCCCCGTAATGAGGAATACCTTGTCGCGAATCTGCATGGCGCTCTCCCGTGCTTGTTGTTATTCGGTGCGAAGCCGGGAGTTATCTTTGGACAGCCACTCGGGTGCGGCAATGGTCGATGTTCTCAACCTGCCTGACCGTTTTGGCCAATGGCAAACCGCGATCACGCTGCGCCACAGCGCACATCGGCGGGACTGACGTCTGGAGGCGGGAAATCAGCGCCGCGCCGGCGCCAGAATCAGATTGCGGTAGTGGCCGGGATTGATACCCGTCCACTTGCGGAACGCCTTGTAGAACGAGCTGACATCGGCAAATCCAAGCCTCTCGGCAATTTCGCCGTAGCTGATGGCAGCGTCGGCCAGCCACTCGGTGGCCATCTCCTGACGCAAGCCGTCCTTGATCGCCTGGTAGGGCTGCCCCGCTTCTGCCAGACGGCGACGCAGCGTCGAGGCCGACATGCACAGGGTCTGCGCCAGCGTCTCGCTGTCCGGCCAGCGTTCGGCGGGCAGGCTGCGCAGGTGCTGTTTGATGCGGCTGGGCAGGCTGGGGGGGGCGCGATAACGCACCAGG
>NZ_AOFQ01000001.1 GCF_000495915.1 Stutzerimonas chloritidismutans AW-1 | reverse complement strand
CCCACCAATGCTACAGAAAGCCCCGAACTACCGGCAAAATTGCCACTAGAGGCTTTATTGCAAAGTGTGTTGCTCGATGAACTCATCCACCCGCAACCCTTCGCGACTGATCAAGCGATTCAATTCGATTCTTGGCAAGCGAACTTCCAGCAGGCTGCCACCCTCGTCATCATGCGTTTCCCGCTGCACCGCGCTGAGCTCGAAGAACTGCGCCCGCAGCCGCCCGAGCCGCTGTGGCAGGCGCAGCGTCCCGACAAACAGATCGTTGCCCAGCAGCTCGGCAATGGCCTGGCGCACCAGATCCAGCCCCAATCCATCACGAGCGGACACCCAGACACGCTGCGGCTTGCCATCGGCGTCGCGCTGAATCTGCGGCTCGATGCCCTCCATCAGGTCAACCTTGTTGTAGACCTCGAGCATCGGCAACTCGTTGGCGCCGATCTCACCGAGCACCGCCAGCACCTGCTCGATCTGCTGATCACGCTCTGGCTCGTGCGCATCGATGACATGCAAGAGAAGATCGGCGTTGCTGGACTCTTCCAGCGTAGCCCTGAAGGACTCCACCAACTTGTGTGGCAGATGACGGATGAAACCCACGGTGTCGGCCAGCACCACCGGCCCGACATCATCCAGCTCAAGCCGCCGCAACGTCGGATCGAGCGTGGCGAACAGCTGATTGGCCGCGTACACATCCGACTCGGTCAGCGCATTAAACAAGGTGGACTTGCCGGCGTTGGTGTAACCAACCAGCGACACGGAGGGTATATCGGCACGACGACGCCCGCGACGGGCCTGCTCGCGCTGACCGCGGACCTTTTCCAGACGCTGCTTGATTTGCCGGATGCGCACACGCAGCAAGCGGCGGTCGGTTTCCAGCTGGGTTTCACCCGGGCCACGCAGACCGATACCGCCCTTCTGTCGCTCAAGGTGAGTCCAGCCGCGAACCAGGCGCGTACTCATGTGCTCAAGCTGGGCCAGTTCGACCTGTAGCTTGCCTTCATGGGTGCGTGCGCGCTGGGCGAAGATATCCAGAATCAGACCGGTACGATCCAGCACGCGACATTCGAGCGCTCGCTCGAGGTTGCGCTCCTGGCTAGGCGTCAGGGTGTGATTGAAGATCACCAACTCGGCCTCGCCATCCTTGACGAGGTCATGCAGCTCCTCGACCTTGCCACTGCCGATCAGGAACTTGGCGGACGGCTGATGCCGGGCGACATTGACGAAGCCAACCGCCTCGGCGCCTGCCGAGCGCGCCAGCTCCTGGAATTCCTGAGGGTCCTCGCGCGCCGCGGGGTCCTGGCCGTCCAGGTGCACCAGGATAGCCCGCTCACCACCACCGGGACGTTCGAAGAACAAAGAAACCTACCTCAGTCGTTGCTCGACTCGGATTGCTCGGCATCACCAGCGGTCGGCAGGCGCACAGGGCGGCCCGGAACCACAGTGGAGATGGCGTGCTTGTAAACCATCTGGCTGACGGTGTTTTTCAGAAGAATGACGAACTGGTCGAAGGATTCGATCTGGCCCTGCAGCTTGATGCCGTTGACCAGATAGATGGAAACCGGGACGCGTTCCTTACGCAGTGTGTTGAGGTAAGGGTCTTGTAGCGAATGCCCTTTTGACATGTGCCGCACTCCTTAGAGGATCTGTTTTCATTAGTGTTCTAAAAGTACAACCGACGATCCACTTGTCTGAGAATAGACGGTCAATTCGCAGTGTCAGCTCAATATGGAGAGCGATTGCAGGTATTTCAATGCGCGCGGCAGATTGTCGCGGGACAAACTGTCCAGCCAGTGCATCTCCCCCCAGCTTCGCAACCAGGTGAACTGCCGTTTGGCCAGTTGCCGGGTTGCGATGATGCCGCGCTCCACCATTTCCTCTCGGGTCGATGATCCGTCCAGATATTCCCAGACCTGACGATAACCAACCGCTCGAATCGACGGCATGCCAAGGTGCAGATCACCCCGATCCCTCAGGGCTTCGACCTCTTCGACAAAGCCCTGTTCAACCATGTGCAGGAAACGTCTCTCGATGCGTTCATGCAAGATGTGGCGTTGTGCGGGGGCGATGCACAGTTGCGCGACAGTATAAGGCAAGACTCCTGAGCCTGGAGCGTCTGCGACGGCTTTTTGCGACCTTTGTCGGGCGCGATGCTCGCTCATGGTCAAGCCGCTGACGCGATATACCTCTAGTGCGCGTACCAGCCGCTGCGGATCGTTAGGATGAATGCGCGCTGCCGACTCCGGATCCACCTGGGCCAACTGATCGTGCAGCACCTGCAACCCTTGCGTCGCGGCCAGCGCCTCGAGCTCGGCACGTAGCAACGGGTCAGCTGCCGGCATATCGGCGAGTCCTTCCTGCAACGCCTTGAAATACAACATAGTGCCGCCAACCAGCAGAGGAATTCGGCCAGCCGCGCTGATCTCGGCCATGGCCGCCAGGGCATCTGCGCTGAACTCTGCAGCCGAGTAGCTCTCGGCCGGGTCGAGAATGTCCACCAGACGATGGGGAAACTCGGCCAACACCTCAGCCGACGGCTTCGCCGTGCCGATATCCATGCCACGATAGACCAGCGCCGAATCGACACTAATCAGCTCGCAGGGCAGCAAGCGCGCCAGCTCCAACGCAAGATCGGTCTTGCCCGACGCAGTGGGGCCCATGAGGAAGATGGCAGGAGGGAGAGCGGACATCAGGAAGCTCGACGGTCTTGGCCGCATAGTTTCCGGCGACAGGCGGCCGGCTGCAAGCACGGTTCGCCGCGAGGATTACTCAGCGACCGCGCAGGAACAGCTTGTCCAGCTCGTCCATGCCGAGCTGCGTCCAGGTCGGACGCCCGTGATTGCACTGCCCGCTGCGCTCGGTATGTTCCATATCGCGCAGCAAGGCGTTCATCTCGGGCACCGTCAGCCGCCGGTTGGCGCGCACTGCGCCATGACACGCCATGGTCGCCAGCAGCTCGTTCAGATGGGCCTGAATACGGTCACTGGTGCCGTACTCAAGCAGATCGGCCAACACGTCGCGGACCAGCCGGGTCGCTTCGGCCTGCTTGAGCAGCGACGGGATCTGTCGAATCGCCAAGGTTTCCGGCCCCAGTCGTTGCAGCTCGAAACCCAGCATCTGAAACCATTGCCCGTGCTCTTCGGCGCAGTCGGCTTCACGCTGACTCAGCGCAATCGACTCAGGCACCAGCAATGGCTGCCCGCGCAAGCCTTCGCTGGCCATGGCGGTTTTCAGTCGCTCATAGGTGATGCGTTCGTGAGCGGCGTGCATGTCAACCAACACCATGCCCTGAGCATTTTCGGCGAGGATGTAGACGCCCTTGAGCTGCGCCAGCGCATACCCCAGCGGCGGCACGTCATCCTGACTCGCCGGCAGTGCCGCGGGACCGCTTTCGGGCAACGGTGTGAAGAACTCGCGATAAGCACCCTGAGCTTCGGCGGTATAGCCGGCCGAAGCAGGCCGTGGCGCCTGATAACCGGCCCCTGCGCCGCGCCAGGACGACGTATCACCCTGGGGCCGCTCAAGCACACTGGCCGCCAGACTCATTTCGTTCTGCCCGGCGAACTCGCCAGCGGCCAGTCCGGAAACCTGCGTCATCGGCGTGACGCTGGCCGGTGCCGCGAGCTGATCTTCCGGCCGCACATCCCCCAGGGCGCGATGCAGCGTGCCGTAAAGGAAGTCATGCACCATGCGGCTGTCGCGGAAGCGCACTTCATGCTTGGTCGGGTGCACGTTGACGTCCACCACCGCCGGGTCGACATCGAGGAACAGCACAAACGTCGGGTGCCGGCCGTTGAACAGCACATCGCGATAGGCCTGGCGTACCGCATGGGCCACCAGCTTGTCGCGAACCATGCGCCCGTTGACGTAGAAATACTGCAGGTCCGCCTGACTGCGCGAGAAGGTCGGCAGCCCGACCCAGCCCCACAGTCGCAAGCCGTTACGCTCGATCTCAATGGGCAGCGCCTGCTCGAGGAACGCCGGCCCGCATACCGAAGCGACACGACGCGCGCGCGCCGCATCGTCTTCGGCCTGGTGCAGCGCCAGCACGACCTTGCCGTTATGGCGCAGATGGAAGGACACGTCGAAACGCGCCAGCGCCAGGCGCTTGATGACTTCCTGAAGGTGATCGAATTCGGTCTTCTCGGTGCGCAGAAACTTGCGTCGCGCCGGCGTATTGAAGAACAGATCGCGCACCTCCACCGAGGTGCCCACTGGATGCGCCGCGGGCTGCACCCGCGCTTCCATTTCACGCCCCTCGGTCTCCACCTGCCAGGCCTCGCTGGCATCGGCGGTGCGTGAGGTCATGGTCAGACGCGAGACGGAACTGATCGAAGCCAGCGCTTCGCCCCGAAAGCCCAGACTCATGACCCGCTCGAGGTCTTCCAGATCACGAATCTTGCTGGTGGCGTGACGCGCCAGGGCCAGCGGCAGATCGTCCGGCGGAATGCCGCAGCCGTCGTCGCGCACTCGCAACAGCTTGACCCCGCCCTGCTCAATGTCCACATCGATACGTCGCGCGCCCGAATCCAGACTGTTTTCCAGCAGCTCCTTGATCACCGAGGCCGGGCGCTCCACCACCTCGCCGGCGGCAATCTGGTTCGCCAGCCGCGGACTTAGCAGCTGGATGCGCGGCACGTCGCTCATGGCTGCGAGGCCAGCGTGGTGGCGGGAATGCTCAGCGTCTGGCCGATCTTGATCACATCATTGCGCAGATTGTTGGCGCTGCGCAGGGAAGTCAGGCTTACCTGATAGCGCTGGGCGAGCAATGCCAGGCTCTCGCCGGAACGTACGACGTGCTCGCGCGGCGCACTGGCGATCTTGCCGGAATCCCGCAACCAGGCCACATAGGTTCCAGGCGGCGGATTCTCATGAAAGAACTGCCTTACGCCACTGTGGATCGAGCGCGCCAGGGACTGCTGGTGGCTCGCCGTCTGCAGCTTCTTGGCCTCAGACGGGTTCGAGATGAAGCCGGTCTCCACCAGAATCGACGGAATATCCGGCGACTTCAGCACCATGAAGCCCGCCTGCTCGACCCGCCGCTTGTGCAGTGGAGTGATGCGCCCCATGTTGCTCAATACCTTCTGCCCGACATTCAGGCTCGATGACAACGAAGCCGTCATCGACAGGTCCAGCAGCACACCAGCAAGCATCTGATCCTTATCGCCCAGGCTGACGTTGCCGGCACCGCCAATCAGGTCGGAACGGTTCTCGCTGTCGGCCAGCCAGCGCGCGGTTTCCGAGGTAGCACCGCGGTCGGACAGGGCGAACACCGAGGCACCGTAGGCCGCCGAACGCGGCGCAGCATCGGCATGGATCGAGACGAACAGATCGGCGCCCTTCTTGCGCGCGATCTCGGTGCGCTTGCGCAGCGGGATGAAGTAGTCGCCGGTGCGCACCAGCTCGGCTCGAAACCCCTTGTCGGCGTTGATCTGTCGTTGCAGTTCCTTGGAAATCTGCAGTACCACGTGTTTCTCGTAGATCTTGCCGGGGCCAATCGCGCCGGGGTCTTCGCCACCATGACCGGCGTCGATGGCGATCACGATGTCGCGCTTACTGCTCGCCGTAGCCGGCAGCTTCACCGCCGGCAGGGTCGGGGAAACCGGCGCGGCGGGTGTCGCCGGAGTGGCGGTGGCTGGCGGCTGGGTCGCGGCGCGAGCGGCTGTCGCCTGATCGAAGAGGTCGACCACCAGGCGATGGCCGTATTGCTGATTGGGCGCCAGACTGAAGCTCTTCGGCGCTACCGGCGCATGCAGATCGACGACCACGCGAAGTGTGTCAGCATCGTGCTGGCCGGCGCGCAGGGAGGCGACCGGCGTGTTCTTCAACGGCAGCTTGTCGAGTTCGGCCTTGAGCGTCGCGCCGGTCACGTCGATGACCAGCCGATCAGGCGCGGTAAGGGTGAAGATCTTGTGCTCGACCGGGCCGGATAGATCGAACACCAGGCGGGTGTTGTCCGGCGCACGCCACAGACGCACGCTCTGCACATCGCTGGCGGCATGAAGGTCGGTTGCCATCAGCAACAGCACCAGTCCACCAATCAGGGTGCGAATGCGCGTACCCAAACCCATGTTATTCATAGCTCTCCGTCGGTCAGGGCGACACACCAGGCTTCGCCCCGCGCGGTGTGGGGCGACAGGCGCAGCGTACGGCCGGCCTCATGCGGTGCAATGGTAATGTCCATGTCGGCCTTTGGCAAAATGCCGGCCCCGCGCTCCGGCCATTCGATCAGACACAGCGCATTGCCTTCGAAATAGTCGCGGATGCCGAGGAACTCCAGTTCTTCAGGATCGACCAGACGATACAGGTCGAAGTGGTAAACCTGCACATCGCCCAACTCGTAGGGTTCGACCAATGTGAAGGTCGGACTCTTGACCTTGCCCGCATGACCGAAGCCACGAATCAGGCCGCGCGACAACGTGGTCTTGCCCGCACCCAGGTCGCCATGCAGATAGATGACGCCACGACCGCCGGTCGCCTGAGCGATGCGTGCGCCCAGCGCGAGCATGGCAGCCTCGTCTGCGGCATACAGATTCACTTCCGGCATGGCGACTGCTCCTCGAGCAACTGACGAACCACGGGAATCAGATCGCTGGCGGCGAGTCCGCGCCCCTGCTCACCCAAGAGCTCGCCAGCGGAGGCGTGTAACCACGCCCCCAGGCAGGCCGCGTCGAATGGCGTCAGGTCTTGCGCCAGCAACGCACCGATCACGCCGGCCAACACGTCGCCCAAACCGGCACTGGCCATCGCCGGATGGCCGCGATCACAGAGCGACAGCCGACCATCCGCGGCGGCGATCAGCGTACCGGCGCCTTTGAGCAGTGCCACGCAGGCGTAGCGATGGGCCAGCGCACGCGCCGCAGCGGGGCGATCAGCCTGGATTTCAGCTACCGAGCACTGCAACAGCCGCGCAGCCTCGCCCGGGTGCGGGGTGATCACGCTCGCTGCCGGCAATTCGATGCCGCCAGCCGCCAGCAGGTTCAGCGCATCGGCGTCCCACACCTGCGGCAACTCATGTTGCGCCGCCAGCGACAGCAGGCTGCGTCCCCAGGGCGCCTGCCCCAGGCCCGGGCCGACCACCAGCACATCGGCGCGCTCGACCAGCGCGGTCAAGCTATAGGTCGACTCGACGCCACTGCACATGATTTCCGGGCGTCGTACCAGCGCAGCGGTGACATGTTCCGGACGAGTCGCCAGCGTCACCATACCCGCGCCGCAGCGCAACGCCGCCTCGGCGCTGAGCAGCGCGGCGCCGCCGGTCCCCAGATCTCCGCCAATGACCAGCACCTGACCGAAGCTGCCCTTGTGCGCCACCGGCGAGCGCGGCGCGACAGGCACCAACGTTGACTGATCCAGGCGTACAGCGTCGCCTGCGACCTGACTGACGATCTGCGGATCGGTCTGCAGATCATCGAATACCAACGTACCGACGCGATCCGGGCCGTCCGCGGTGAACAGCCCGAGCTTGAGCCCGATGAAGGTCACACTGAGATCGGCACGCACCGCGTGACCCAGCACCCGCCCGCTGTTGGCGCAGAGCCCGGACGGCAGATCGATGGCCAGCACCGGTAGCGCACTGGCATTGATCGCCTCGATCGCTGCGACATATGGCTCGCGCACGTCACCGGCAATGCCGGTGCCCAGTAGCGCATCCACCAGCACGCCCTGCAACATCGCCTCGGCATGCCAGGGCTCGACGACCACACCGCTCGCCCGTGCCTCGGCCAGGGCCTGCGCGGCATCGCCCTGCAAAGCTTGCGGATCGCCCACCGCCAGCACCCGCACCTGCCAGCCGGAGCGCTGCGCCAGCGCCGCGACGATGTAGCCATCGCCCGCGTTATTGCCACGTCCGGCCAGCACGGTGACCGCCCCGGCATCCGGCCAGCGCCGACGCAGCGCACGCCATGCGACATGAGCGGCACGCTGCATCAATTCGAAACCGGGAGTGCCGGCGGCAATCAGGCGCGCATCGAGTTCGCGCACTTGGGCGGCGGTATACAGAGCGACGGGCAGGGAATCGGTCATCGGAGCAGGGATCATCGCGGCGGAATGTCTGGCAGAATTATACGCCCCCGCCTGTCATGCCGCTCTCCAATGTCCAGCCTCTCTCTCGACCCCGCCGCCCTCGCCCAATCCATCAAGGAATGGGGGCGTGAGCTCGGCTTCCAGCAGGTGGGGATCACCGATGTCGACCTCGGCGAGCACGAAGCGCATCTGGAGGCCTGGCTGGCAGCCGGTTATCAGGGCGAGATGGACTACATGGCCGCCCACGGCAGCAAGCGTTCGCGGCCGGACGAACTGGTGCCGGGCACGCTCAGGGTGATCTCGCTGCGCATGGACTACCTGCCCGGCGACACGCGCATGACGCAGCAGCTCGCAAGTCCCGAGAAGGCCTATGTGTCACGCTATGCGCTGGGCCGCGATTACCACAAGCTGATCCGCAAACGCATCCAGCAGCTCGCCGAGCGCATTCAGCAGATGGTCGGCCCGTTCGGCTTTCGCGCCTTCGTCGACAGCGCGCCGGTGCTGGAGAAGGCCGCCGGGCAGCAGGCAGGGCTCGGCTGGATCGGCAAGAACACCCTGCTGCTCAACCGCAAGGCCGGCAGCTGGTTCTTTCTCGGCGAACTGTTCGTCGATATCGCTCTGCCGGTCGACGAACCGACGACTCGCGATCACTGCGGCAGCTGCCACGCCTGCCTGGACGTCTGCCCCACCGATGCCTTCGTCGGCGAACGGCTACTCGATGCGCGACGCTGCATTTCCTATCTCACCATCGAGCTGAAAGGCGCGATCCCCGTCGAGCTGCGCGACAAGATCGGCAACCGCGTATTCGGATGCGACGATTGCCAGATCGTCTGCCCGTGGAACCGATTCGCCCGCCCCACCGAGCAGAGTGACTTTCAACCACGCCATAGCCTGGACAACGCCGAGCTGGCGACCCTGTTCCGCTGGACGGAAGAGGAGTTTCTCAGCCGCACCGAGGGTTCGCCGCTACGCCGCGCCGGTTACCAGCGCTGGCTGCGCAACCTGGCGGTCGGCCTGGGCAACGCGCCGTCGAGCATCCCGGTGCTGGAAGCGCTCCAGGCGCGCCGCGACGACCCCTCGGAGCTGGTACGCGAGCATGTCGAGTGGGCGCTGGCGCAACATGCCCAGCGCCAGCCCGACTGACTCGCCAGCCCTGAGGCCGCATCAGGCCTGAGGGGATGCCTGTGCCGGATCGCTGGCTGGAGCCGCGCTGAGCTCACGCAGCTCATCGGCATCCAGCGTCTCCTGCTGCAGTAAACGACGCGCGCAGCGCTCAAGCAGTTCATTCCGCTCCTCGAGCAGCCCCAGGCTGCGCTGGAATGCAGACTGCACCAGCTCCTGCACTTCCTCGTCGATCGCCGTGGCGGTGCTCTCGGCATAATCATGTTGCGGCTTGAGGCCGAGCATCGCCTCGTTGCCAAGGAACGAGTTCGGCTCACGCTCCAGCGCCAGATGCCCGAGACGCTTGGACATGCCGTAACGGGTGACCATGGCCCGGGCAATGTCGGTGACCTTGGCCAGATCGTCCGCGGCGCCAGTGGACAGATGGGCGAACACCAGCCATTCCGCCGCGCGCCCGCCGAGCAGTACGGCCATCTTGTTTTCCAGCTCCTCGCGGGTCATCAGGAAGCGGTCCTCGATGGGCCGCTGGATGGTGTAGCCCAGTGCGCCCATGCCGCGCGGGATGATCGACACCTTGTGCACCGGATCGACCCCCGGTAGAGCCATGGCCACCAGGGCATGGCCCATCTCGTGATAGGCGACGATCTCCCGTTCGCGCGGGTTGAGCAGGCGATTGCGCTTCTCCAGGCCGGCGATGATGCGTTCGATAGCCGCGGTGAAATCTTCCATCGCCACCGCCTCGGCATTGCGCCGGGTCGCCAGCAGCGTCGCTTCGTTGACCAGGTTGGCCAGGTCGGCACCGGTAAAGCCCGGCGTCAGCGCGGCGATGGCCTGAGGGTCGACATCGATACCCAGACGCGACTTCTTCAGGTGCACATTGAGAATCTGCACCCGCCCGACCTTGTCCGGCCGATCGACCAGCACCTGGCGGTCGAAACGGCCGGCGCGGAGCAGGGCCGGGTCGAGAATTTCCGGGCGGTTGGTGGCCGCCAGCAGGACCAATCCGCTGGAGGTATCGAAGCCGTCCATCTCCACCAGCAGCTGGTTGAGCGTCTGCTCCTTCTCGTCATGCCCGCCGGACAGCGGCCCGGCACCGCGGGCGCGACCGAGGGCATCCAGTTCGTCGATGAAGATGATCGCTGGCGCCTGGGCCCGCGCCTGTTCGAAGAGATCGCGCACCCGCGCGGCACCGACGCCGACGAACATCTCGACGAACTCGGAACCGGAAATGGAGAAGAACGGCACCTTCGCCTCGCCAGCGACGGCGCGCGCCAGCAACGTTTTGCCGGTGCCGGGTGGACCGACCAGCAGCACGCCCTTGGGCATGCGCCCGCCTAGGCGGCCATAGGTTTGCGGATCGCGGAGAAACTCGATGATTTCCTTGAGCTCGTCCTTGGCCTCGTCGACGCCGGCGACATCAGCGAAGCTCACCTTCATGTCGGTCTCGACGTAGACACGCGCCTTGCTCTTGCCGATCTGCATCATGCCGCCGCCACCCAGGCCGCTGCCGATGCGCTTTAGCAGGAACAGCCAGACGCCGAAGAAGAGAATGGCCGGGACGATCCACGACAGCAGGTCACGCACCAGCGTGCTTTCCACCTTGCCGGTGTAGCGCACCGGGTACTGCTGCAGATGCTCGGCCAGCTGCGGCTCGACGCGGTTGCTGATGAAACGTCGCTGACCGCTGGCCAAAGGCTCCTTGAGCAAGCCCTCGATGCGCCGCTCGGTGATCGCCAGCTCTTCGACGCGGCCCTCCTTGAGGTGCTGCTCGAACTCGCTGTAAGGGATGGTCGCCACCTCCTGCTGGATCGACAGCAGGTACTGCAGGCCGAGGAACACCAGAATGGCGATCATCCAGTAATTCATGTGGAACTGAGTTCGGTCTTTCACACCTGTTCTCCTTGTGCCGCAGACGGGGAAATTATGCCTGCTGCACGGGAGGCCAGCCTGAACCCAGATCAGTAATAAGGCGCGCCGCTCAAAGACCGCCGCGCACGCCGAGGCCGACACCCAGCTCCGCCGCCACGGCGAAGGGCAACAGCAGCGTATCCACCAGGGCGCTGGCGGGCAGATCCAGCGCGGGATATTTCGGCGGCATGGCACCGAAACGATCCATCGGGCAGCAACCGCCGTTGAGGCTGTACCAGTCCAGGCGTGTGCCGGAATAGATGATCGGTGCGCCGGGCTTGGCGGCATCCAGCGTGCGCACGCTGGCACAGCCGCCGAGCTGGCTCAGCGTCGCCAGAAGTAGCAGCGCTCGGCCGATCATCTCAGTCGTCACTGACGATATGGTGCTCGCCCCAGCGCGGCAGCATGTCCTGCGGGATATTGAGCAGATTGAGGATGCGCGCTACGACGAAATCGACCAGGTCGTCGATGGTCTGCGGCTGGTGATAGAAGCCCGGCGAGGCCGGCAGGATGGTCACCCCGAGGTTGGATAGCTTGAGCATGTTCTCAAGGTGAATGCTCGAATAAGGGGCCTCACGCGGTACCAGGATCAGCTGGCGACGTTCCTTGAGCGCGACGTCGGCGGCACGCTCGATCAGGTTGTTGCAGGCGCCGGCGGCAATCGCCGAGAGCGTGCCGGTCGAGCATGGCACCACCACCATCGCGGTCGGTGCGCCGGAGCCGGAGGCCGGTGGCGCCATCCAGTCCTCCTTGGCGAACACGCGGATCTGCCCTGCGGCGGCACCGGTGTATTCCGAGAGGAACGCCTGCATGGCCTGCGGCTTGGCCGGCAGCACCACATCGGTCTCGGTGGCCATGACCAGCTGCGCGGCCTTGGAGATCAGGAAGTGCACCTCGCGGTCTTCCTGGATCAGGCAATCGAGCAGGCGCAGGCCGTACTGCGCGCCGGATGCGCCGGTCATGGCCAAGGTGATGCGTTCCGGTCCGTTCATACATTTGTTCCCTTGTAGCCACTTGGTCGTGTTCGGGCGGGCTGAAGCGGAACGTCGCCCGGCCCACCCTACTTGCTGATGCGATCCGCGTGGAAATGCCTTCGGCGATTTCCACCCTACCCACGGTCATCGTAGGGTGGAAAACCGCGAAGCGTTTTCCACCGTGAGCAATCAGCTCAACGCCTCAGCCAATTTGCCGTGCAACCCACCAAAACCGCCATTGCTCATGACCACCACCTGGGTGCCCGGCACGGCGTCAGCTTTGACCTTGGCAATGATCGCCTCCAGCGAATCGCAGACCGTGGTCTGCACCGGCGAGCCGGCGACGGTTGCGGCCAGATCCCAGCCAAGATTGGCGGGTGCGTACCAGATCGCCTGGTTGGCCAGCGCCACGGATTCAGCCAGGCCCTCGCGATGCGCGCCGAGCTTCATGGAGTTGGAACGCGGTTCGACCACCGCGATGATCGGCGTATCACCGACGCGCTTGCGCAGGCCGTCGAGGGTGGTGGCGATGGCGGTCGGATGGTGGGCGAAATCGTCATAGATGGTCACGCCGTTGACCTCGGCGACCTTTTCCATGCGTCGCTTGACGCTCAGGAACTCGCTCAGCGCCTCGGCGCCCTGCTTCGGCAGCACACCCACATGCCGCGCCGCGGCGAGCGTCGCCAACGCGTTGTTGACGTTGTGCTGGCCGGTCAGCTCCCACTCCACTACGCCCTGTACGACGCCCTCGAAGATCACCTCGAAGCGCGAACCGTCGGCGCTGAGCAGCTTCGCGGCCCCCCCCCCCCTGCCACTGGCCGCCGTCACCGGTGGTCTGCACAGGGGTCCAGCAGCCCATGCCGATGACGCGCTTGAGCGCACCTTCCGACTCGGGATGGATGATCAGTCCCTCGCCCGGCACCGTGCGTACCAGATGATGAAACTGCCGCTCGATAGCGGCGAGATCCGGGAAGATGTCCGCGTGGTCGAATTCGAGATTGTTGAGGATCGCGGTGCGCGGGCGGTAGTGGACGAATTTGCTGCGCTTGTCAAAGAAGGCGCTGTCGTACTCGTCGGCCTCCACCACGAAGAACGGCGTACCGCCGAGCCGTGCGGAGATGCCGAAGTTCTGCGGCACGCCACCGATGAGGAATCCCGGGCTCATGCCGGCATGTTCCAGAACCCAGGCCAACATGCTACTGGTGGTGGTCTTGCCATGGGTTCCGGCCGCCGCCAGCACCCAGCGCCCCTGCAGCACGTGGTCGGCCAGCCACTGCGGGCCGGAGACATAGGGCAGGCCCTTGTTCAGCACGTATTCCACCGCCGGGTTGCCGCGACTGAGGGCATTGCCGATCACCACCAGATCCGGCGCCGGCTCGAGCTGGCTCGGCTCGTAGCCCTGGGTCAGCTCGATGCCCTGGGCTTCGAGCTGGGTGCTCATCGGTGGATAGACGTTGGCGTCGGAGCCGGTGACGCGATGCCCGAGTTCCTTGGCCAGCACCGCGAGCGAACCCATGAAGGTGCCGCAGATGCCGAGAATGTGGATATGCATGGATGCCCTCAAAAGCGGTGAGACCCACTGAAAAACTGCGGCGCAGGTTAGCACAGCAGGTACCGCCAGCCGACCAGGCACCGTTAGTCGGACGCAGAGCCGAAACAAGACCGACCAGTCACCTTCTTGAGCCAGATCATTTCGCCCTCAGGTCCAGATGCGATGCTGCGAAAACCTCATTCCAGACAATCGCAGGCATTCACCATGAGCAGCACCTTCTTCATACCCGCAGTGAACATGATGGGCGCCGGAAGCCTTGATGAAGCGATGGTCGCCATCGCCAACTACGGCTTTCGCAAAGCGCTGATCGTCACCGATGTCGGACTGGCACGAGCAGGCGTCGCCGAAAAGGTCGCCGCGCTGCTGGCTGCTGCGGATATCCAATCGATCGTATTCGACGGCGCACAACCGAACCCAACCGTCGGCAACGTCGAGAAGGGCCTGGCCCAGCTGCGCGACAGCGCCTGCGATTTCATCATTTCCCTCGGTGGCGGCTCGCCTCATGACTGCGCCAAGGGCATCGCCCTGTGCGCCACCAACGGCGGGAATATCGCCGCCTACGAAGGCGTCGACCGCTCGGCCAAACCACAACTGCCGCTGGTGGCGATCAACACCACCGCCGGCACCGCCAGCGAGATGACTCGCTTCTGCATCATCACCGACGAAACCCGCCACGTGAAAATGGCCATCGTCGACCGCAATGTCACGCCGCTGCTGTCGGTGAACGACCCGGCATTGATGGTCGCCATGCCCAAGGGGCTGACCGCCGCGACCGGCATGGACGCCCTCACCCACGCGATTGAAGCCTATGTCTCGACCGCCGCCACGCCGATCACCGATGCCTGCGCGCTCAAGGCCATCGAACTGATCTCGGCGAACCTGCGTACCGCCGTCGAGAACGGCAGCGACATGCCGGCCCGCGAAGCCATGGCCTACGCACAGTTCCTCGCCGGGATGGCGTTCAACAACGCCTCGCTGGGCTACGTCCACGCCATGGCTCACCAGCTCGGCGGCTTCTACGATCTGCCGCACGGCGTCTGCAACGCCGTACTGCTACCTCACGTGGAGAGCTACAACGCCAGCGTCTGCCCCGAACGCCTGCGCGACGTTGCAACCGCGATGGGCGTGGAGACCCGCGGACTCGACGCCGCGCAGGGTGCCGAAGCCGCACTCGTGGCAATCCGTACCCTGTCGCAGGCAATCGGCATTCCGGGCGGCCTGGCCGAGCTTGGCGCCAAGGCCGATGACATCCCGACGCTGGCCGCCAACGCCATGAACGATGCCTGCGGCCTGACCAACCCGCGCCGCGCCACACAAGAGGAAATCGAAGCGATCTTCCATAGCGCCCTCTGAGCCCCTGGGCCGGGGCTTCTGTCCCGGCCCGACCGCGCGGCAGCGCTCGCTCTGCCGCCAAGAAAAGCGCCCCTGGCCACCGCGACAGTATTCAAGTCGTGATCTACGCTTTATGCAGCGAATCTCCATCCAAGAACAAACCGGAGCCCCCCATGATCTACGCCCCTCCCGGCACCGACGGTGCCCTCGTTACCCTCAAGGCCCGCTACGGCAACTTCATCAATGGCGAGTTCGTCGAACCCGTCAACGGGCAGTATTTCACCAACCTGTCTCCGGTTAACGGACAGCCGATTGCCGAGTTTCCACGCTCCGACGCCGCCGACATCGAGAAGGCGCTGGACGCCGCCCATGCCGCTGCCGATGCCTGGGGCAAGACCAGCGTGCAGGCGCGCTCGCTGATCCTGTTGCAGATCGCCGACCGTATCGAGCAGAACCTGGAGATGCTCGCCGTCACTGAAACCTGGGACAACGGCAAAGCCGTGCGGGAAACGCTGAACGCCGATATCCCGCTGGCGGCTGACCACTTCCGTTACTTCGCCGGCTGCATCCGTGCCCAGGAGGGCACCGCAGCCGAGATCGACGAGCACACCGCGGCCTATCACTTCCATGAGCCGCTGGGCGTGGTCGGGCAGATCATCCCGTGGAACTTCCCGATCCTGATGGCCGCCTGGAAACTTGCCCCGGCACTGGCGGCAGGCAACTGCGTGGTGCTGAAACCGGCCGAGCAGACACCGCTGGGTATCACGGTACTGATGGAGGTGATCGGCGACCTGCTGCCACCGGGCGTGCTCAACGTGGTGCAAGGCTATGGTCGTGAAGCCGGCGAGGCTCTGGCCAGCAGCAAGCGCATCGCCAAGATCGCCTTCACCGGCTCCACACCGGTGGGCTCGCACATCATGAAGCGCGCCGCCGAGGCCATCATCCCGAGCACCGTCGAGCTGGGCGGCAAGAGCCCGAACATCTACTTCGAAGACATCATGCAGGCCGAGCCGACCTTCATCGAGAAGGCCGCCGAAGGCCTGGTACTGGGCTTCTTCAACCAGGGCGAGGTGTGCACCTGCCCGTCGCGCGCGCTGGTGCAGGAATCCATCTACGCCCCCTTCATGGAAGCGGTGATGAAGAAGGTCGCGCAGATCAAGCGCGGCGACCCGCTGGACACCGAGACCATGGTCGGCGCCCAGGCCAGCCAGCAGCAGTTCGACAAGATCATGTCCTACCTGGAGATCGCCAAGGGCGAAGGCGCGGAAGTGCTCACCGGCGGCGCAGCGGAGAAGCTCGAAGGCTCGCTCGCCACCGGCTATTACATCCAGCCGACCCTGCTCAAGGGCACCAACCAGATGCGTGTGTTCCAGGAGGAGATCTTCGGCCCGGTGATCGGCGTCACCACCTTCAAGGACGAGGCCGAAGCCCTGGCCATCGCCAACGACACCGAGTACGGCCTCGGCGCTGGCGTATGGACCCGCGACATCAACCGCGCCTACCGCATGGGCCGGGCGATCAAGGCCGGGCGCGTCTGGACCAACTGCTACCACCTCTATCCGGCGCATGCCGCGTTCGGTGGCTACAAGAAGTCCGGCGTCGGTCGCGAAACCCACAAGATGATCCTCGACAGCTACCAGCAGACCAAGAACCTGCTGATCAGCTACGACATCAACCCACTGGGCTTCTTCTGATGGATCAGCACGGGCGGCACATGCCGCCCGTGCCTTGAACAAGACACCTGCCGGGCTCCGCCGTGGTGCTGTGGAGCACGCAAAAGGTGCGTTCCTGCTGAACTTGGCTGACAAATCACTGCAAACAACCCGTTTGTAGCGTGGGGCATGGCGCTTGCTAGGGAGAGACTTGCCAACCTATCCAAGAGGATTCCCCCATGGCTCTCGAACACAGCCGTTCAACGCCACCGCACCATGCAATAGATTTCGAAACCGTTGGCAGTAGCTATTTCCAGGAACGCGAACTGAAGAAAGGCGCCGCCGGCTGGGTGCTGCTGGTCGGTCTCGGCGTCGCCTACGTGATCTCCGGCGACTATGCCGGCTGGAACTTCGGGCTCGCCCAGGGCGGTTGGGGTGGCTTGTTCATCGCCACGTTGCTGATGGCGACCATGTACCTGTGCATGTGCTTCTCGCTGGCCGAGCTGTCATCGATGGTGCCCACGGCTGGTGGCGGCTACGGCTTCGCACGCACCGCGTTCGGCCCGCTGGGTGGCTTTCTCACCGGTACGGCGATCCTCATCGAGTACGCCATCGCGCCGGCAGCCATCGCCGTATTCATTGGCGCCTACTGCGAATCGCTGTTCGGCATCGGCGGCTGGCTGATCTATCTCGCCTTCTACATCATCTTTATCGGCATCCATATCTTCGGCGTCGGCGAGGCGCTGAAGCTGATGTTCATCATCACCGCCGTCGCCGCCCTGGCGCTGGCGGTGTTCATCATCTCGATGGTGCCGCACTTCTCGGTGGACAAGCTGCTGGACATCGCGCCGACCACCGCTGCCGGTGCCAGCAACTTCCTGCCCTACGGCTACGTCGGAATCTGGGCGGCGATTCCCTACGCGATCTGGTTCTTCCTCGCTGTGGAAGGCGTGCCGCTGGCTGCCGAGGAAACCAAGAACCCGCAGCGCGACATGCCACGCGGGCTGATCGGCGCCATGCTGATACTGGTCGCCTTTGCCGGCCTGATCTTGCTGGTCGGCCCGGGCGGCGCCGGCTCCAGCACGCTGGTGGCGTCCGGCAATCCGCTGGTGGAAGCGCTGACCACCGCCTACGGTTCGTCCACCTGGATGAGCGGCTTCGTCAATCTGGTCGGCCTGGCCGGGCTGATCGCCAGCTTCTTCTCGATCATCTACGCCTATTCACGACAGATCTTTGCGCTGTCGCGCGCCGGTTACCTGCCGCGCAAGTTGTCGCTGACCAACAAGAACAAGGCGCCGGTGCTGGCCCTGGTAATCCCCGGCGTGATCGGCTTCCTGCTCTCGCTGACCGGCCAGGGCGACCTGCTGATCCTCGTCGCGGTGTTCGGCGCGACCATCTCCTACGTGTTGATGATGGCTTCGCACATCGTGCTGCGCCTGCGCCGGCCGGATCTGCATCGCCCGTACAGGACACCCGGCGGCATCGTCACCTCTGGCGTGGCGCTGGTACTGGCCTGCATCGCGGTCATCGCGGGCTTCCTGGTCGATCCTCGCGTGGTGATCGGCGCCGCGATCATCTACGGGATCTTCATCGCCTACTTTGCGATCTACAGTCGACACCATCTGGTGGCCGGCACGCCGGAAGAGGAATTCGCGGCAATCGAGAAGGCCGAAGCATCGCTGCACTGAGAGAAGGAGGCTGACATGGCTTACTCGCACAGCGTGGGCGGCACCACCTGGCGCTTCGACGACCTGCGCGAGGTGATGACCAAGGCCAGCCCGGCGCGCTCCGGCGACCTGCTCGCCGGGGTCGCGGCCGACAGCGACGCCGAACGCGTGGCGGCGCAGATGTGCCTGGCCCAGGTGCCGCTCAAGCGTTTTCTCGAGGAAGCACTGATTCCCTACGAAAGCGATGAAGTGACTCGGCTGATCATCGACAGCCATGACGCCGCTGCCTTCGCCCCGGTCAGCCACCTGACTGTGGGCGATTTCCGCAACTGGCTGCTCGGCGAGGAGGCGGACGAGTCGTCACTAAAGGCTCTGGCACCGGGCCTGACGCCAGAGATGGTCGCGGCGGTATCGAAGATCATGCGCGTGCAGGACCTGATCCTGGTCGCGCAGAAGGTCCGCGTTGTCACCCGCTTTCGCAACAGCATCGGTCTGGCCGGACGCATGTCCACCCGGCTGCAGCCGAACCATCCCACCGACGACGGCGCCGGCATCGCTGCGAGCATCCTCGACGGCCTGCTCTACGGCAACGGCGACGCGGTGATCGGCATCAACCCGGCCACCGACAGCACCGCCAGCATCTGCGAGCTGCTGAAGATGCTCGATGCGGTGATCAGCCGCTACGAGATCCCGACCCAGGCCTGCATCCTCACCCACGTCACCACCTCCATCGAGGCTATCAACCGCGGCGCGCCGCTGGATCTGGTGTTCCAGTCCATCGCCGGCACCGAGGCGGCCAATGCCAGCTTTGGCATCAACCTGGCGACCCTGCAGGAAGGTTACGAGGCCGGTCTTTCGCAGAAGCGCGGCACCCTCGGCGACAATCTCATGTATTTCGAGACCGGCCAAGGCAGCGCCCTTTCGGCCAACGCCCACCACGGCGTCGATCAGCAGACCTGCGAAGCCCGCGCCTACGCCGTCGCACGCCGCTACAAGCCGCTGCTGGTGAACACCGTGGTCGGCTTTATCGGCCCGGAATACCTCTACAACGGCAAGCAGATCATCCGCGCCGGGCTGGAAGACCACTTCTGCGGCAAGCTGCTCGGCGTGCCCATGGGCTGCGACATCTGCTACACCAACCACGCCGAAGCCGACCAGGACGACATGGACATGCTGCTGACCCTGCTCGGCACAGCGGGCATCAACTTCATCATGGGCATCCCCGGCTCGGACGATGTGATGCTCAACTACCAGACCACCTCCTTCCACGACGCGCTCTACGTGCGCCAGGTGCTGGGCCTCAGGCCCGCGCCAGAGTTCGAGGAGTGGCTGGCGAAGATGCAGATCCTCCGGCAGGACGGCAACCGCCTGCAGCTCGGCCGCGAGCTGCCCGAGCCGTTCCGCCGGGCGCTGGAGAAAATGGCATGAAGCTGCTCTTGCTACCTCGGCCATGCCCAGGTGGAAAACGCTGCGCGCTTCTTCACGCGTCTGACCGTCACGCTCCGAGGTAGCCATGCCTGATCGATCTCCCACGATAGAGAATCCCTGGCAGCACCTGCGCCAGCTGACCCCGGCACGCATCGCCCTTGGCCGGGCTGGTGTCAGCCTGCCCACCGACGCGCAGCTGGATTTCCAGTTCGCCCATGCCCAGGCGCGCGATGCCGTGCATCTGCCGCTGGACTGCGCAGCACTGGCCGCCGAACTGGAAAAGCATGACCTCAGCCATCTGCATCTGCGCAGCGCCGCCACCGACCGGCAGATCTACCTGCAGCGCCCGGACCTCGGTCGGCGCCTCGACGAAGCCAGCGCCGCCACGCTCGATGAGCATGCGGGCGACGGTTGCGATCTGGCGCTGGTGATCGCCGACGGCCTCTCCGCACTGGCGGTGCAGCGCCACGCCGCACCGATGGCCTTGAAGATCGCCGAGCAGTGTCAGGCCGAAGGCTGGGCGCTCGGACCGATCACCCTGGTCGAACAGGGCCGCGTCGCGATTGCCGACGAAATCGGCCAGCGGCTGAAGGCGCGGATGGTGGTCATTCTGCTCGGCGAACGCCCAGGCCTCAGTTCGCCGGACAGCCTGGGCCTGTACTTCACCTGGGCGCCGCAGGTCGGCCGGCACGATGCGCAGCGCAACTGCATTTCCAACATTCGCCCCGAGGGCCTGAGCTACAACCTGGCCGCGCACCGCCTGCTCTATCTGATGCGCGAAGCCAGCCGCCGGCAGCTCTCTGGCGTACAGCTCAAGGACGAGGCAGAAGTCCCGGCGCTGGAAGGTGAACCCCGCGCCGGCAACTTCCTGCTCGGCTGAGCCGGCTCAGGCGGGCTGCCAGGGCTCAAGCGTCTGGCTGTAGACCACCGTCCCGTCGATGTCGCGCAGACTCACGCCCAGCTCACCGCTCTGGGCGTCGATCTCCACCTCACCGAAGAACTGGAAGCCCGCCCGCGGCGAGCTGTTCGCAGTCGCCGGAGCCTTCTGGAACACCACCTCCGGGCCGAAGGTGCCATCCAGCGGATTCGGTCCGAAGCTGCCGGCGTTCAGTGGCCCGGCGACAAACTCCCAGAACGGTTCGAAACGCTGATAGGCGGCGCGATTGGGGTGATAGTGGTGCGCCGCGCAGTAGTGCACATCCGCGGTCAGCCAGACGGTGTTGCGCACTCGTGCACGCTGGATAAAGGTCAGCAGGTCGGCGATTTCCAGCTCCCGGCCCAACGCCTCGCCGTCGTTGCCATTGGCGATCGCCTCCCAGCGCGGACCGTCCGGTACGTGTAGGCCGATGGGCATGTCGGCGGCGATGACCTTCCAGGTTGCGCGCGAGGCTCGCAGCTCTCGCTTGAGCCAGCGCAGCTGCTCGCGGCCGAGAAACGCCGTGTCGGTGCCTTGCTCCGCTTGCAGGTTGTGGGTGTTCGGCCCGCGGTAGCTGCGCATGTCCAGCACGAACACATCCAGCAGCGGCCCGTAGCTGACTTTGCGATAGATGCGCCCGAGCTTGTCGCCGCGGGCCAGGCGCATCGGTGCGTATTCCAGATACGCCTGGCGTGCGCGCTGCACCAGCGTATCGATGTCGCGCACCTGCTGGTAGCGGTCATCCAGCTCTTTGCTCGGCGACCAGTTGTTGGTCACCTCGTGGTCATCCCACTGCCAGATCTGCGGCACCTCGGCATTGAAGGCGCGCAGGTTCTCGTCCAGCAGGTTGTAGCGGTAGTTGCCGCGAAACTCGCGCAGCGTCTCGGCGACCTTGCTCTTCTCTTCAGTGACCAGGTTGCGCCAGACACTGCCGTCCTCGGCGGTCACTTCGGCGGGGATCGGCCCGTCGGCATAGATCACGTCGCCGCTGTGCAGAAAGAAGTCCGGTCGGCGCATGCGCATGCTTTCGTAGATACGCATGCCGCCGAAGTCCGGGTTGATGCCGTAGCCCTGGCCGCAGGTATCGCCACCCCAGACGAAACGGATATTGCGCGCGCGAGTTGGTGCGCTGCGCAGATGGCCGAACCAGGGCTCGCTGAGCATGCCGCTGCGGGCATCCTCGAAACGCGCGCGGTAGAAGATCGACTGATCCGCCGGAAGCCCGCGCAGATCGACACGGGCAGTGAAGTCCTGGCTAGCGTCGGTGATCAACGAGGCCATGCGCCGTGGATTGCCGAAACGGCTGCGCGTATCCCACTCGACGATCAGTCGGCCGGGCCGGTCGCAGCGGCTCCAGATCAGCGCGCGGTCGCCCGCCACGTCACCGGACTGCACGCCGTCGAGCATCTGCGGACGCTCGCGCGGCGCGGCGATGATAGCGGGCGCAACGCCCAATGCCGGCAGGGCGAGGCCGGCGCCGATGCCCTGCAGCAGTTGGCGGCGTTTCTGATCCGGTGCGGTCATGACGGGGTCTCCTTGCGAGTGGGTAGTGCTCCTGATGTACCCACCACGCTTGACAGTCCCATGACGCGCCGACCGGCGGTACTCAGCTAACCCTCTGCCAACAACACCACCGCCTCGACTTCGAAGAGCATGCCGTCCAACGCCAGGCGCGGCACCGGAGTCAGCGTACAAGCAGGCTTCGGTCCCGGCCCCAGCGCACGTTCCAGCTCGTCGCCAAAAATGTGCAGGCGAGTTTCACTGTGGTCGACGATCAGCACGCCGAGCTTGGCGATCTGCGCCGGCGTCCCGCCTGCGCCCTCGATGGCGATGCACAGGTTGCGCAGCGCCTGGCGCACCTGTTGGCGAAAATCGACTGACAGCTGGCCATCAACCGCCTCACCACCCTGCCCGGCGATGAACGCCATCCGCGCCCCCGCCGGCAGCACCGCAACGTGGGAATAGCCGTTGGATGTTGGGTCATAGAGGCCGGGCGGATTGATCAGTGAAAGCCCCTTGCATCCGGTTTGTTCTGTCATGACCTGTTCCTCGTTCGTGCGTAGTGGCAACACGGCAGCCCCCCCACCGTGGCGGACCTGATCAGCAGCTCAACTTAGCAGCACTCGACCATTGCGCAAGATTCCGGCTCGCAGCTGCGTTGCCACTGCGCTCCGGCCAGATGGTACCCAGCTTGCCGCACGGGACGGCCACGCTTAATGTGAGCGCCCACCTAGCTGGAGCCTCCGCCCATGTGGTCCATCCGCGCCTGGCAGCGCAAACGCATCCTTGCCCGCAATCCGGTTGCTCCAGAGCTATGGCAGCAGGTGCTCGACAGCCTGCCGATACTCGATGGCCTGAGCGAGGACGAGTTGAACCGCATGCGTGAGCGCGCTGTGCTGTTCCTGCATGAAAAGCGCCTGACGCCTCTGGCAGGAGTCGAGCTGCAACCCCAGGACCGCCTGCGCCTGGCGCTACAGGCGCAGTTGCCGCTGCTGCACCTGGCCGATCTTGGCTGGTATCGCGGCTTTCACGAGATCGTGATCTACCCCGACGACTTCCTCAGCCCGCAGAAGCATCGCGACGCCGCCGGCGTCGAGCATGAATGGGACGCCGAGCACAGCGGCGAAGCCTGGTTGCAGGGCCCGGTGATCCTGGCCTGGCCTGGCGTACAGCAGAGTGGCGGCTGGGAGGCCTACAACCTGGTGATCCACGAGCTGGCGCACAAGCTGGACATGCTCAACGGCGACGCCAACGGCCTGCCGCCGCTGCACCGGCAGATGCGCATCGACGCCTGGGCCAGCGCCATGCAGCGCGCCTACGACCAGCTCGACCGCATGCTCGACGCCGACCCGGATGCCGAGACACTGATCGACCCCTACGCCGCCGAGAACCCGGCAGAGTTCTTTGCCGTGACCAGCGAGTATTTCTTCAGCGCGCCCGACGTGCTGCATCGGGCCTCTCCCGAGGTCTACGCGCAGCTGGCGGACTTCTATCGGCAGGACCCGCTGGCGCGCTTGCAACGCCTGCAGGCCGAACATCCCGATTACCGGGAACCTGCGTAGGCCGGGCGCGTCGAAGCCGGCGTGCATTGCACGCGACATTGCGCCTATAATCGCGCCCACTTTTTCCGCCCCCAGGCCGCGCTGGCCGATCAGGAGCCCATCGTTCATGAGCTACAGCAAAGTCCCGGCTGGCAAAGACCTGCCGAACGACATCTACGTCGCCATCGAGATCCCGGCCAACCACGCGCCGATCAAGTACGAAATCGATCACGACACCGACTGCCTGTTCGTCGACCGCTTCATGGCCACCCCGATGTTCTACCCGGCCAACTACGGTTTCATTCCGCACACCCTGGCCGATGACGGCGACCCCCTCGACGTGCTGGTCGTGACCCCCTATCCGGTTGCCCCGGGTTCGGTCATCCGCTGCCGTCCGGTCGGCGTACTGAACATGACCGACGAAGCCGGCGGCGACGCCAAGCTGATCGCCGTTCCGCACGACAAGCTGACCCAGCTGTACGTGGACGTGAAGGAATACACCGATCTGCCGCCGCTGCTGATCGAGCAGATCAAGCACTTCTTCGAGAACTACAAGGATCTCGAGAAGGGCAAGTGGGTCAAGGTCGAAGGCTGGGAAGGCGCCGACGCCGCCCGCGCCGCCATCATCAAAGCTGCCGAGGCTTACCAGAAGTAAGTCGAAGCACTGAAGAAAAGCCGGCCACAAGCCGGCTTTTTTATTGCCCGAAGAAATCCAACAAGATCCTACAGCCCTAGTAAATAAGCGGCTTACAGCTTAGCATCCATCCCAAGACATCCAGTAGCCACCTATAAAATCCGCGACCAAGGTGTGGGTCAGAGTGTGGGTTGAGGGGTGTGGGTTTGAGGAGGAGCAATGGGTAAGCTAACCAGCAAGACAGTGGAGTCGATCGCCAAAGCTGCCACGCCAGGAAAAACCAACGATGGCGACGGGCTGTACTTCCAGGTATCCAAGAGCGGCGGCACAAGCTGGATCTTTCGCTACAAGCTGGACGGCCGAAGCCGCGAAATGGGGCTAGGCCCCTTCCCTGCCGTCACACTCGGCCAAGCCCGACAGTTGGCCGCCGACCAACGCAAGCTCCTAGCCTCCGGAAGCGACCCACTCGCAGCCCGCGACGCGGCAAAAGAAGCCAAGCGCGAGGCCGAACGCCAAGCCGCAGCACGTCGCATGACGTTCGAGGATCTCGCTCGCGAATACCAGCAGGCACACGGCGGCAGCTGGTCTGAGAAATGGCGGAAAGGCTGGCTACGCAAACTGGAGCTCTACGCTTTTCCAACCATGGGCAACCTGTCTGCTGACATCATCAGTACCGAGCATGTGCTTGCTGCATTGCAACCCATCTGGGCAACCAAGACCCGTACCGCTGATGAAGTCCGGGGCCAGATCGAGCAAATACTGGATGCAGCCAAGGCTCGGCGCTTACGCGAGGGGGACAACCCTGCCCGCTGGCGCGGACACCTGGACAACTTGCTGAGCAAGGCAGAGAAGAAGAAGGCCAGGCAGCGCCAGCACTTCCCAGCACTGCAATGGAAAGACACTCCGAAGCTGATAGCCGCTCTAGCCAATATCGATACACGTGACGCCATCGCAACCAGGCTGCTGATTCTGACCGGTGCTCGTTACCACATGATCCAACATGCTCAATGGTCCGAGTTTGACCTCGAAGCTGGCACCTGGGCACTTCCGGCTGAGCGCATGAAAATGCGAAAACCTTTCGTCATCCCACTGTCGCCCCAGGTAGTCGAGATGCTAAAGACTATGAATAAGACTCATTCAATCTATCTTTTCCCTGGGCAAGGGAAGAACGGCGTCATGCATGGCAACGCAGTTCGCAACCTACTGCACAAGCTAGGGCATGCAGACATCACGAGGCACGGCTTTCGATCGACCTTCCGGGACTGGGCAAACGAATGCACCAACTACCCGCGAGAGGTTTGCGAACTTGCGCTTGCGCATGACGAACGCGACCAGACCGAGGCAGCCTATTCACGCTCCGATCTTCTGGAGAAGCGCAGAGCTCTGATGGCAGACTGGGCAGATTTCTGCACAAGCCTGCAATGAGGAGGTTCGCATCAAGGGATTACATCGAGCGCAGACGCCCGATGATGGCTTGGTGGAGCGAGCACATCCAGCAAGCAGCTACCGGCAATCTTTCGATGTCAGCTATCAAGGAAAGTCGGGACAGAAAGGTCGTTTCGATACGCTGATTAGTGCCAACTACCGTTAAGCAGACGGTAGTAACAGGCAGCAACCGGCCGATTCTGTTGAAAAAGTCCCGCCGCAATTTTGGCCCGCGAAAAAGCGTGGTCGACGTTGAAATCTGGTTCGCTCAGAAGACGGAGCTGTCTTGGTTTTTACGTAGCAACGCCAAAATCCAGCGATTTTTGATCTACCGAAAAGCAGCTCTCTCAGAAGCCGACTTTTTCAACAAAATCGGCCAGAAGCCGACACTTGAGTTTTTCACCTTAACTTTGAGAAGTGATTTCGAATCGATGAAAGCAGTGCAGTGGACAGTGTTTATTGACATGCTGGGCTTCAAGAAGCTGAACTCCTCGGTTACCACTGATGACCAGGCTCAAGACCTCATAAAGTTCATGACCTCTAATAGGGATGAGTTGGTGCAGCTTGAGGCGCGCGTTGAGCAAGGCTACAAGAAAGACACGGTGTTTAACTTTTACGAATGGTACGAGGTGAAAAGCGCGTTCATCTCCGACTCTATCGTCGTCACGTTCAAACCTAAGGACGTGGCTCGGGAGAAGAATGCTGACAAGGTGTTAATGCATTCAGCCAACGCTTTGATGATCATCGCCATGCGCCTGGGCGCTCTGATGCACAAGTGTCTAGTGGAGAAAGAGATCACTTTCCGGGGTGGCATCTCGACAGAGTATTGCGACATTAGTGAAAACTTTGCGGTCGGTGCAGGCCTCAGCTCGGCCGCGGAAGCGGAAGGTAGGGCTACCCATGCTCGGCTGGCTCTGGCGGAGGATGTGGTACGCAATGCGAAGTTAGTAAAGCAGATCCGCGCACTGTTCAAGCTGATGTACGGTGACTCGGAGTTCCTGGTCAAAGAGGCCGGGGTCACCTATGTCAATACGCTCGACCTCATGCTTGCAGCCGCCGATATGCGTTCCCCGTCAGTAGCAAGGGCAATATCTACTCAGGCTGGAAGGCACGCAGTTATAGGCGCGCGCGAACAGATCGAGGTCTTCTTGGAGGCCCAGAGAGCTTTGGTGATTAAGTCAATCCGAAAGATGTACGCGGCCTACCGTAAGGACTATGCGGATGCTGATCGGCGAAAAAGCTACCGTCGTGTTCTGCAAAAATATTTTTGGTTGCGCCGGTATCACAATGCTGCCGCTAAAAAGCGCCAGTTTCAGGCATTCAAGATATGATTGAATCGCCCCCAATTTTTTAGACGAAGCCAAGCGTCCATTTAGGGTTGGCAGCCATTGCATGACCACTTCTGGCCGACTCCAGCCCATTGCTCGATTTGATACGCGCCTGAAAGCCGGCCATTCGATTCAAAAAAATCTCAGCCCTACATAACCGCAATGACATCACCATCAAGAAGGTTCACCTCATGTCATTGCAGTGCCCTCGCTGTCGTTCCCCCAAAGTCGCTTCCTTCCACCACGCCATGAAGATCGCTGCTGCTGTAGGCACGGTCGGTGGTGCTGCCCGTGGCATCAGTGCTGCGCTGGCTGGCGGTCAAGCCGGTGCGGCTATTGGCGCTATTGCCGGCCCTGTCGGCATTACCGTCGGCTCAATCTCCGGTGCCATCCTCGGCGGACTGGCCGGCGGCGTCGGTGGCTGCGCCCTCGGCGCGCAGCTTGGTCACAAGCTTGATCGCCACGTCCTGGCTAACAACCTTTGCCTGCTCTGCGGGCATCGCTTCAACCTGCCGACCTGATCAGGCGGCTCGAATCTCTTTCTTTTCTCTGACTCCTAGCCGGCGCTGCGCTCTGCGCGGCGCTTATGCCGGCGCGCACCCAAAGGAATCGTTCTCATGGCTCATCTCGTCGAAACCATGGCCTACGCTGGCGCTACCCCTTGGCACGGTCTGGGCAACAACCTGCCGCAAAAACAACCCATTGAGGTCTGGCAACGTGAAGCTGGAATGGACTGGCAAATCTTGGAAAGCCCCGTTCATTTCAAATCGGACGCCATCGGCCACCTCGGTACGATTCATTCCTTCCCTGAGCAGAAGGTGCTCTATCGCTCGGATACCAAAGCCCCGCTGTCAGTGGTCTCCAAGCGTTATCACACCGTGCAGCCGCGCGAGGTACTGGAGTTTTACCGGGATCTAACCGAGGTCTCCGGCTATGAGCTGGAGACAGCTGGCGTGCTCAAGGGTGGGCGCAAGTTCTGGGCGCTTGCACGCACTGGGCAAGGCACGGCAATCAAGGGTAACGACCAGGTCAACGGCTACCTACTATTGGCTACGTCATGCGACGGCACCTTGGCCACCACCGCAACACCGACCACTGTTCGCGTGGTGTGCAACAACACCCTGACCATCGCCCTGGACGGCACCAGCCGAGCGATCAAGGTGCCGCACAACACTCGCTTCGATCCGAATCTGGTGAAGAAGCAGCTCGGCATCGCCGTCTCGCAATGGGACGACTTCATGTACCGCATGCGCCATCTGGCTGAGCGCAAGGTGCAGTGGCATGAGGCAATGGGCTTCTTTATGAACGTCATGTGCGAGGTCAGTCCGACTGGCCAGCTTCCTGAACAGCTACCCAACGAACGCGCCCTGCGCAAGGTTCAGGAGCTGTACGAAGGCCGTGGCCGGGGCAGTCAGCTGGAATCGGCAAAGGGCACCGCCTGGGGCCTGCTGAATGCCGTGACCGAATACGTAGATCACGAACGGCGTGCACGCAGCACCGAGTACCGGCTTGATTCAGCCTGGTTCGGCCAAGGCGCACAGATCAAACAACGCGCCCTGGATACCGCTCTTCAGCTCGCTGCCTAACCCCCGTCACCCCATCTCAACCGTATCGCCCGGTCAGCTTCGCGCTGGCTGGGCGTTTTTATGTCTGCAAGGTGAACAGCATGAAAGCAACCTCATTGAACCGCAGTACCAGCAAACCCCGTCCGGCTTTGCGTCTGATCAGCACCAAGGAATTGCCTCGCGAAGATTGGCTGGCAGTCCGCAAGCAAGGCATCGGCAGCTCCGATGCAGCCGCTGCCGTCGGCCTCAACCCCTACAAATCGCAACTGGAACTGTGGCTGGAAAAGACCGGGCGAGATACCGGATTGCCGAAGACCGATCCTGATGATGAGGACAGCCCGATGTACTGGGGCAACGTCCTAGAGCCCATCGTGGCCTGGCACTACAGCAAGCGCACCAAGAACAAGGTTCGTCGCATCAATGCGGTACTACAGCACCCGGATCCTGAGTTGCCATGGATGCTCGCAAATATTGACCGAGAAGTGATCGGTGCCGATGACGTGCAGATCCTCGAATGCAAGACAGCCGGCATAAACGGGGCACGCCTCTGGAAAGAGGGCGTGCCCGAATATGTGCAGTTGCAGGTGATGCACCAGCTCGCCGTCACGGGCAAGCAGGCTGCCGATGTGGCGGTTGTACTCGGAGGGCAGCATCTGGAGATCCACCGCATAGAGCGGGATGAGCAGATGATTGCTCGCCTGATCGAGCTCGAACGGCGCTTCTGGCAGTACGTGGAAACCGATACACCACCACCCGCCGACGGCACAGCTTCCGCCGAGACCGCGCTGCGCTGCCTGTTCCCAACGGATTCAGGCGAGACCGTGGATTTCAGCGCTCATGCTGGATTGTCAGCGGCCTACATTGAGCTCAAAGCACTGCGCCAAGCGATTGCCGTTAAGGAAAAGCGTGAGGCCCAGCTCAAGCAGATGCTGCAACAGGCCATGGGCGAGGCCAGTCGGGCTGAGTTCACCAATGGGTACATCAGTTGGCGCAAAGCCAAAGACAGCGTCGGCTTCGACGTGGCCCGGCTACTTCAGGAGAGACCGCACCTGAGAGCCAAATACTCGCTGGTTAAACCCGGCGCACGGCGCTTCCTGGTCGGCTGATTCCAACCTCATTTCATCACTCCCTCCCCTTGGCCAGCCCATGCAGTTCGCGCTGCTTGGGCTGGCCTTTTTTCATTTTCAGGAGACCACCATGCTCAAAGGTCTGGCTATTACTCCGCCGGTGCTCGGGCGGATTTCCATCGGCAAGGTCATCGAGAAAAACGGCAAGCGCCTGCCGGAAAAGGATGATCAGTTCACCATCACTTCCCAGGTACAGAGCCGCGACGGCTGGTTAGTGCATCCCCTTAATGATGAGCTGCGCCAAGGCAAGGACGACAAGCTGCGCAGCATTCCGGTACGCCTTCTATTCAACGAGCCGGAACTGAACTTCCGTGCTGACTACACGCTGTTCGACCGGCAATCCGGACGACCGCTGTGCGTCGGCAATGGCGAAACCTGCAAGCGGGTTACCCAGGACGGCATGCAGTCGCTGCCATGCCCGTCACCGGATGTCTGCCCACTGGCGAAAGGCAGTGCCTGCAAGCCCTACGGCCGACTGAACGTAGTCATTGGCGATGAGGATCCGCTGGGCAGCTTCGTGTTCCGTACCACCGGTTTTAACAGCATCCGCACCCTGGCCGCGCGCCTGCATTACTTCCAGGCCATCTCGGGCAACCGCCTGGCCTGCCTGCCACTGGAACTACGTCTGCGTGGCAAGTCGACACGCCAGAGTCATGGCACGCCGATCTTCTACGCCGACCTGACGGTACGCGGTGGCATGGAAATGGCCGAAGCATTGGTGACAGCCAATGAACTCGATTCACGACGTCAGGCTGCAGGCTTCAATCAGGCCGCTTTGGATGAGGCGGCACGACGCGGCTTCGGCAACGGTGCGTTCGAGGACAGCGAGGAGGATGTCGGCGCCATCGTCGATGAGTTCTACCCCGAGGGTGAAGCAACTGCTGTAGCAACAATGTCTCAACTCAACCCCACCAAACCCAGCCTGGCTGAAAAGCTCGATGCACAGGCTGCACGTCAAACCCCACCCACAGACCAAAACCAAGGAGGCCGCCATGCGCCTGCACAAGCTGAAAGCCAGTGACACGACAGGCACCTACCTGGTCGAGTCGCCGGTGACGGAAAACGACATCCTGCTGATGGCCAAGCAACTGGCCAGTCTGCGCCTGCGCAAGGGCCGAGCACTGACTTCCCCCAAGGACGTGTTCTGCCACCTGCAAACATTGCTGGCCAACTATGAGCATGAAGTATTTGCCCTGCTCATGCTCGACAGCCGGCACCGAGTGATCGCATTTGAGGAAGTGTTTCGCGGCACGCTGGATAGCGCCAGCGTCTACCCACGGGAGGTCGTGAAGCTCGCCCTGGAGCACAACGCCGCTGCCCTGATCCTGGTGCACAACCACCCTTCGGGTGACCCTGAACCCAGCATGGCGGATCGAAACCTCACCACGAAACTGCAGGACGCACTGAATCTGGTCGGAGTCAGAACGCTCGATCACGTTGTGGTAGGCCAGGAGGGTTGTGTGTCGCTGGCTGAGCGCGGCTACCTGTAAGGAGGTGCCAATGAAACTGCTGTTACGGACTGTTGCCTCGGCATTCATGTTTGCCGGGATCTTGGCCGGTTGTCTGGCGATATTGCTGCTGGTGATTCTGATGGTGCGCTTTCCACCATTGCTGATTGCCGTGGTGTTGGCGTGCTGGATCTACCGGAGGCAGAAAGTAAGCACGAACCTTTAAGCGGTGGGCCAGCGTGGGTAGTCGATAGACTGCCTGCAATGGCTCTCACTTTTTCTTTTTCCTTTAGCCAACGCTTCCCAGAAACCATGCAAGCAAGACCCAGTTAACGCATGCCGTTTAACTGCTGACAAATACCAGTGAACACAGAACAATTGAAGGCGTTACAGCAATGGATTTTCAGGATACAAGCAGATTGAAAAGCCTTCTGGCCAAAACCGTCATCAGAAATCAATGGCGCCGAAAATTCACATTCGACTCTGTCCGCAACATCAGTCGAGGTGTCGGTTGAAAACTGCGTACTGTGTTGGATCGAACGACGGGTCGAGCTCCATTGCTCTGGCACGCAGCAGTCGATGATCTCCACGTGCGCGCCCCCGCTCCCATGTCTGGCTGTTGCTCTGAATTCCCTCGATGAGATCGATGCAATCGTCAATGACATACCGTCCAAGAGCGGGCCGGATCACCTCCGCAAACCGCTGATCGGCGGCGTTATAGCTCCCGCTAGCAACGTAATACTTGTTCGTCAATCGAATCACAGCTTTGGCCCACTCCGGCGAATCAGAGAGTTCCCGTAAAGAGTCCCATGTTCCCTGATCAATCTGAGGATAGTCCGCGCTCGCTATCCATTCACCAAGCCGCGCGGCGTGTTCTTCGAGCGAACTGGAAGTGAACCACGCCAAGCAGTGAGCGGAAGCTTCCTGCTCGGCAGTGTGCAGGATCGCGGTCTTGGCGTGATCCGCCAGTAACCCGTAGATTCGTGGCGAGCGCGATAGAAAGTGAATCAGGCACACAAGGGGCGCGCCACCCGTGGCTATCGTGCTGAAGTAATCCCTGTCGGCTTCGATTTGCGTTTGGAACTGCGTCGGGTTGCGGCCATACAGCAGAGTCAATGCGCTGTAGTTGATGGTGCGGTTCTTCTCGCACCGTTCGTCGGTCAACCGGAACACAAACTTCCACAAGGCTTTGAAGACGGCCTTCTCGACCTCCGGATTGAAGCGCGAGAAATACTTGCTTTCCAAGTACGCCTTCAGCTTCTTGTCGTCGATCAGGATTCCCGATGCCTGCTCAAGATCCTCGACCAGATCACCCACGATCTGCTTGGATAAGATCGGCGCCTTCGTGAGCAGCCCATCGAGCGCGTTGCGAATCAGGGCACGGGCTGTGTCACGGTTCGGGCGATGCAACTGGAAATTGGCGTTGACTACCGGGTGAGCCGCAAGGTGCCGCTGGCGTTGCAGATGCAGCAAGTTCTCTCGCTCGGCGATGTCCAGTAACTGCGTCTGTTCCGCCACCGACTCCACCAGCTTCGACTCCCATTCCGAAGACCGTTCGTTGGCCTCCTGCAGTTTGCTGATCTCGGCCAGAATAGCCTTTGCCTTGTCGTCACCGTAGAGATCAACGAGATGCTGGAGCTTGAACAGAAGGTCACAGACCACCACCGACCACAGCATCACGACAGCCGACCGGTAATTGCCCCCCGTGTAGCAGCTCAATACCTCGGAGAAATATTCCCTGCTGCGCGCGTCGAAGATTTGACTCGCGCGCTGTTCTATCGAGTACTCGTCCAGCATCGTTATCCCGTCCAAGCCGTGGTCATCAGCACTGCGAAGTCTCGCCGTGACAGCACCTCCGAACAATCCCGCCAGTCTTTCTCCGGCGGCTCCATCGTGCCCGTATAGCGCAGGTCAAATCCCGTCGCCTCTTTCTGAGCATTGATGAACTCGTCCATCTTTTCCCCGAGGGTTTCGATGTCCTCGATCCATTCGTCCTTGATGGTGTCTGGAACTGATCCAAACAAGTCGTAGCGATTGCGCATCCGCTCCGACAGACGTTCGTAGATCTTCTCGTCTACGGTTTGCTCATTCACTAGGTTGAGCATATCCACGGTTTCGCGCTTCTGGCCGAAGCGCTTGATGCGTCCGATCCTCTGTTCGAGGCGAGTCGGATTCCACGGCAAATCAATATTGATCAATGTGCCCAGCGTTTGAAGGTTGAGACCTTCGCAGGCCGCATCTGTAGCAACCATGATGCGGATCTCGTGTTCAGCCACCATTTTTTTGAGCGTTTCCCGCTCGCACGTCACGCTGTCGCCACGTTGATACAAACGACTGCGGCCTGCGCCAGCGTACAGGCCAATTGCTTCATCCGGGTGCCGCGCGGCTAACTCGTCGGCGACCCACTTTGCCGTGTCGTAGTACTGGCTAAAGATAATGACCCCGAGCTCGCGCCACTTTTCTCTTTCCAGGTAATGGATAACGGCGTTGAGTTTTGGGTCTTCCTCAATGTGCTCTAGGCGACTGATCAGACGGAGCAAAACCTCGCGTTCTTCGCCGCTTTCAACCTTGAGATCAGCTTCTTGCTCATCTTCCTCTTGGTGGATCGTCCGGCCCTCCAAAAGCATCCTGGCGGTACTGAGTCCTGCCTGAATGCTGGAGCAAATGCGTTGCTCCATGAGGTTTTTCATGAACCCGCCGCCCTTACCGCGCTTACCGAGCGCCTTGCCAAACAAGCGCGCCTCTCGATAGGCTTCACGGAAGTTATCATTGGTTCGCAGCGCCTTGGCCTCAAATAGGGCATCGAACCAACGTGGGTCGCCGACAAGCTGGCGATCTGGATGAACGTCGACACCGACCTTTGTCAACAGTCCAGCCTCTTCGAGGCTGACGCGTTTGCGCAATACGACGTGACGCACCAATGGATTCTCACGCTGGAATAAGGTGGCACCCGAAATTCGGCGCTCCAACTCATCTTCCAGGATCTCCCGGGTGTCCTCCGTCAAATCTGTAGCTGTCTTGGTGGTTTGCCATTCCCCGTTGACGAGTCCCAAGTCCTGACGAATAGCGCTGAACAGCTTTCTCGCTCGCGGTTCTTGGGTCGAGTCAACCAGGGGTAAAGGCGATCTCAGCAGTTGCCAAGCGAATCCAACATCAGTGACCTCTTGCTCCCCGGAAAGGATAGGCAGCACTTCACGAGGCCGGTACCACGGCGCATAGTCATTGCCGAGGACAAAGTTGCCTTTGCCTTGGTGGAGAATGCCGATCAAGTCCCATAAGTCCTCGGGCTGGGTCTGAACCGGCGTAGCAGTGCCCAGAAGAACATGATCTGAGCGCGCCGCAATCTCACGCATGAACGCAAGCAGCTCATTCGGGGAGCCAGCATCCTTGCCGAAGCCTTGGCGACTGCGCGCCTTGTGGGCTTCATCAAGGATGACCAAACCGAATCGAAGGCCCAGGAGGTGCTGTTTCTCCAGGGAGTCCCGCATCATCAGGCCAGTGGAGACAATCCCAATCCGCAAGGGGCACTTGGCTATCTGCTCGCGGCCTGCAGGTGAGATTACGCGTTCATCAGTGTCCAGCCAAACCTTGCGCAAGGTGTCCCAGCGCGCACAGGGGATCGCCAGCTTATCGATCATCTCTGTCTGCCATTGTTCGCACAGGGTGGCCGGAGCAAAGATCACCACTGGCTTGCGCGCCTGGTTTTCTCGATCCGCCAACAAACAAAGTGTCAGCGCTGCGGTACCGAGGGACAGCGTCTTTCCGAGCCCCACCTCATCGGCCAGCAGCAGCCTCACTACTTTGTGCTGTTGGTGGTGGCGCAGGCACTCGGTGATAAACCCCTGCTGCCAAGGCTGTAGAGACAATCCCTCGCGGTAAAGAGGCGATTCGATTAAGGCCGCTGGTGCGAGATTCTCCTCTTCGTCGATCTCGTCGAAGAACACCTCGCGGCGGTAGCCACGCCGATGGACCTCCCGGATGACCACCTGCGGAAGCGGTCGAGCCGCATTCCACAAAAACTCGAACTCTTCCTCAATCCAGGCGACCCCCTCGGGGGACTCGTCTTCCCACAATATCTCGTAGTGCCGCTGCCAGCCGCTGCGGGTCTCATTCATCGAGCCGATGAAGCCCAACTTGCGACCGTCAGCCAGCTCGATGACTCCCGCCTTGCCATGCACGAAGCCGCAGATGTTGTCTGGAGCCACGCGCACGGCCTGACCATGCTTCTGCAAGAAGGTGTCTAAGCGACGGTAGCGATCTCGATTGAGCAAGGCCTCTGCTTCGATAGCCTTCTCGTTCCAACGCCCCATCATTTTGGCTTCGCGTAGGTGCGCTACCTTCAGATCATCGGGGTGAATGTCCACGTTGCAGACAATCTTGACCTCGGGAATCGTCTCCAGCAGTTCGTTGGCGACTTCAAACAACGAGCTCGTGAAGTAGCCAGCGATGCGCTTATAGCTGCGAGCCCCCTGCAGATGCTGCAACAGGAAGCTCGCGTCGAGCCGATGGGTCCGGGAGGAGAAGCGCCGGATCGACATTCAACTAGCCCCCGAATCGCAGATTCTTAAGGCGTGCGCCCAGAACCTCGGCAGCAGCGCGGACTTCCTCTTCCGGGGCTTTGCGTTCAATAAAGGCCATCAAATCAACCAGTATCGGACGCACTTCGAGGAAGTCAGCCATTTCGGCCTGCAATTGGCTGACGATGGCCTGCGGTTCGGTTTCCGCCAACACCTGTTGCACGCCAATGATCAAGCGACCGAGTCGGGTGGCACCGAGCTCAGTGCTGTCGGTCAAGTCGCGGGAAGTGAACTCGGGTATGCGCTTCAGTCGGGCCTGGTTGGCCGCCATGCTGCCCATGACCCGGCTGTATTCCTCAACCCGGAAGGCTTTGGCAAAGTTCTGATAGTTGTCTAGCTTGGCCGCACCCGTAGTTTCCATGTCCATCATGCGCAGCATGAAGCGCTCGATGCCTGTCAGCTTGGCCCAGGTGTCGGCGGCCAGCCCTTCGGGCACCAGCAGGCTGTTGGCCGCCTCTGCCGCCTGTTGGACGATTTCATCGACCACTGTGACCTCGCCGCGCACGCGTGGGCGCAGTGCGAAAGCCGTCACGTCTTCACCACCAATGTGGGTATATGCCGTCAGCACCTTCAGCGCCGCGGCGTAACCCGCCATCTGCAGATCGGAGTCGTTGAAAACGGGCTCGCCGTGTTTGCTTTTCACCTCGTCGTTGAGGTGCATCATGGTTTCAATCTGACGCTGCACTTCGCTGCGCACGGCAGGGAGGATGCGTTGCTTGAAGCCTGCACGATCACCTGCAGCACGCTTCTTCAGCATCAGCGTTACGGTGCCTTGGACATAAGAGCCTTTCCGATGAGCGGCATCAACCTCAGTAGCGATATACCAGGCAGCAACTACCTGCAGTCCGGCGGCCCAAAAAATACCGACCATGTCCGACCAAACACCTGTGTCCTGGTGGGTGAACATCACACATTGCATGCCGTTGTCGGGCATGTGATCCGCCATTGCCTTGTAGGCGGCGACCATGCCGCGCCGAAAGTCCTCACCCGAACCCTTGATGGCAAGCGCGCGGCGTGAATCCCACACCCATTCGTCAAAGGGCTTGGGCGGGTTCTTGCGCAGCCAGGCGATGAAAAACTCGGTGACCTCGTGGTAATTTACCGCGTCAGCGTAAGGCGGGTCGGTCACAAAAATTTCGACTTGATCACGAACGTCTGATGCGCTCGCGTTGATTACCTGTAGTTTAGTGTTAACTTCGGTAAATCGATCAAGCCTAGGCTTAAAAACCAAGGTTTCATAAGACGAAGATGTCCTTACTGGATAATTCCAGAACGTGTTAAAGGCTTGGTTTACGAATAGATGCTTAGGTCCACCAAGCCCGCCCCCTTGGCTCGGGAGCCATTGACAAAGACGATTATTGTTGTCGAGAATATTCGGAAGCCATAAGCAAGCACGAGGGTCTTTCTTTAGCTGTTCTGTAAACAGCGCATTGATCAACAAGTGCCTTGGCCCGAATAAATGATGCCAATACGTCCAACCACGCTCCCGTATTGGTTGGTTCGTATTGTACCCAGGCTCAATTGCCATATCCGGCACAAGCCCTTCTGCTTGCCAGAGAGCAAGATTAGATTCCACGATTTTTTCAACTTTTCGCTCACGCCCTAAGTCAGCCTCAGTCACCGTGGCGAAATAGGAAACCTGCCGTGACGCATTGACAGAATTTTTAGTTATCCACTGGATAGCGTAAAGGCGCTCTTGAAAGATGTCGTTTTGTTGCGGTTTAAAATCATTTATTCCCCATCGACGTAACCGATTTCTGGTGATGCCATCCGAATCACGGAAGTCGCCACGCAAGGTGCTAATTGACGTTCGGTATGTGCGGCCATTTATTGTGTAGACCATGTCTGCGCCCTGAATTGTCCCCGAAGCTGCCTCCGACAGCTCTGACGCAGTGGCGCCCGTGACAACCTCAATATGGAAGCGCTTATTTTTAGGGTCTGGGATGAGTTTGGCTACAGCGCCATGCTTTGGCGAAATAATCCAACTCGGCGATAGTGGGATCATCCAACCTGTTTCTGGGCACCGCGTCTCCAGGCAGTACAAGAAGGCCTTTGCACGATTGCCGTTTTCGTCTGTCTCGACACCGAGTTCGACTAACTTATTATTTACCGCAGCAAGAGCATCAAGCTGCATTCTTTCAACTTGTGTGCGGGTATCCGGATCTGCACCGATAACCTGCAACGCTCCCCAGGTCAACATACAAGCGACCGGATTCAAATCAGACGCGTAAACATCGCATCCGATTCTGGCCATTTCGTACGGAATGGAACCACCGCCACTGAATGTATCACCGGCCCTAGGCCGATGGCCGTAGCGCAGCATGCCCAGTTGTTCAACCAGTTCGGCAATGTTGTTGGCGTTGATGCCTAAATGCGCGTAATGCTGGTTAACGGCCTCCCACGCCGGAGCGTAAAGCCATTCCTGATCCACTTCTTCGGGGCGTTTGCCCAGACCGGCCTTTTCCTCGTAGCTACCAAAGGTCACCAATGCTCTGCGATAGAGCACCAGCTTGTCATCGTCGGTGATGTCGCGCCGCCAGCCCCGTCCGGAAAAATAGCGCTCGGGGTCGCTGATGGGGATCAGTTCCTGCAAGCGCGTCGCGGACAGCGCGTTAGCAGCTAGCGCACGCCTTGCGAGGCTTTCCTCATCGAAAGCCATCAACTTCTCGAACACCGCGAGGTCTTGTTCAGGGTCGTCAGTCGCGGGCAGCAGGCTGCCAAGCACGATGGCGCGCACCAGGATCAGAGGTTTACGCCCTTTCCAATAGGAACCCAACCCAGTCAGCGTCTGGGCAGCAACCGCTTTACGTTCGGCTTGCGCCTCGAACGAGACTTTTTGCGCAGGGAACACCGATTCAATCAGGGCCGGTGCGTCCTTGAGCGCCAGCGGAGCCAGGGGAGTTGTTGTTCTTACCGCTTCATTCATTTTTCATTCGTTCCCAAATAGGTCCAAGGTCGGGCGGTCGCTGTCGTCGCCCGCGCGTTGACGCCGCGCCTTGGGTTGCAGCAGTTCGCTTTGTGCGACGTCGCCTAGCGCGTGGCGCAACGCCAACCGCCAACCTTTGTCACTGTCGTTGATGCCGCCTGTGCTCATGGCCGTCATGCCAAAGAGCCACCAGCGCTCTTCGGGGCGCAGCGCCAGCCAATTCCTCACGGCGACCGGCACTTTCTCAATCTCCATGTGTTCCACGGCCCACGCGAGGACACAGAGCTCCTTGCCCAACAGTCTGTCCACTGGGTTGTCGCCGACTTTCCAGGCGCTAGGCTTGAGCCCGTGCCCATTGAGCCGGGCATTGAATGCGCGCTGAACTTCTGAGCGGATGGCCGTCCAGCGTGGTCGATCCAGCAATACGCGGTCGATAACCGCGTGCTCATCGGCGGTGGCTTGCATGCCGAGGTACTCACTTATCTGCACGCGCCCGGTGTTGCTCCGAGGAATGATGACCTTGAAGTGATGCGGGTCCGAGGTGGCAGGCACGCCAAAGCCAAGCGTAGGGTGCAGACTTTTCTGTCCTACCGCTTTGCCTTTTGCCGCGCTGCTTGCCGCCTTGGATTGAGCCATCTCTTTAGTTCTCCTGAATTACGTCGCCGGGCTTGAGCTCAATGCCCACCAGCTTGGCGAACTCTTTGGCAGCAAATCCGGTGTCGAACTGGATGCCATCGGCAATGGTGATGGCGACCGGCGCTTGGTCTTCGTTCAACACCTGACGAAGGCTGTTCACCACACCCTCAACCATTGCTGCGGTTACTTCTCGCTCTTGAAAGCGAATGGTCACAGTGTTTTCACCCTCGCCAATCTCAATGCGGACACCCTTAAAGCGAGTGCCCGGCTGATCGCGGAAGCGGTTGATGACGCCATAGACACGGTCAGTGGTGTCGAGCGCGACTCGCTTGGATTGCAGCTTGGCCGGCTTGGTATCAACGATCTGAACCGTCTTGTCGCCACTTGCAGGAACCTGAAAGTCCGCTGTCTTGTTGGCTTCACCAGCGCGTGCATAAACCAAGAGGCGTACCGCTTGAGGCCCGATCTCGAACGGACCCTCGTAGGGCGTGCCGTCCTTGGGATTGGAACCATCCAGCGTGTAGAACAGATCTGCCTTGGGCGTACTCGCCAGGGTGATGCGCCGCTTGTCAGCGGCTGGATCAACCTGGTGGCGAATCTTGAGATCGGCAGTCCACCGAACAGGCGCACCAGTTTCGTACTGGCCGGTCTGATCTTTGGCTAGGAAGTAGAGCGTGCCTTCTCCGGTCGTGAAGCTATCGAGATCGTCCACCGCTTTCCCGGTAACCAGTTCCTCTGGCCGGCTTGCATAAACGACCAATGGGCTTTCGCCTGCATGCCGAGGAGTGAGACTCAAAATGGTCTCGCCGGTGTCGGGATGGCTACCGACCACGGAGACGTTGACAGTGGTCTTGTCTTTGGGGAACGGCCCCTTCTCGACGTACCCATCCTCACCCAATCGCCAGCGGCCCTGCTTCAGTGCCTCCGTCTTGAGGGTGTCCATACCGCCGCTGCCGGGCATCCACGGCCAAACGGGATTGCTCTTGGCACGGCTGACGACGTCCTTCCACGGGGTGCGCCGGTTGTCCTTGCCTGATGGCCAGAGGTATTCCTCAGCCATCGCAAAGTACTCGTTAAAGTTCTCGGCGAGATCGGCCGCGAGCTTGTAGTTGGCGCGCGGGCTGGCGAGTAGGGATTCGATCTGAGCCTCAGCCGATTGATCTCCTTTGCCCAGCTTCAATCCGTTGTCGATGGTGACCGGCGCGAGAAACTCGCGTCCATCCAGATCATCAACACTGGGGAAGTAGACGCGGTTGTAGGCCGCCGACAAAGCTTTCTCGAAGCGATCTTCGGCTTCTTCCATTCGGTCGCGCGCTTCCTCAAAAAGCGTGTCGCCAGCCTTCAACCGTTTGTGAATCTGCTCAATGGCATAGAGCTCCCGCAGACGATCCTCGACCGCATCAGCCATATGACTGTCCTGGCCTGTGAGCACAAGCAGGTTGTTCTTCTCCTGCTGGTAGTCGAAGAAGCTCTGCAGTTCGCTCGGCGGCACCTTGCCATCTGGCTTAATGACAATTAGCGTTCGCGGCCCGGTGAGCTTGAGCTCGTCTAGCTTCGGCAGTACCTGCACATCCTGATAGGCGTTGCGCCGCTCGGGCTGCAGGATGCCAGTCAGTCGGTTAATGAGCGCCTGGTCAACCTTGGGCTGCGGTACTTCCTTGGCGTTGCGTTCGATTTGACGCGAAAGGTTTTCCGTTTCCTTGATGAAGAAACGCTGATCCTCGCGGTGGAGGTACCACGCGTGCTCACGGAGTCGTTGCAGCGCCTGGAGAAATTCATCCGCCTTGCGGTTGGGCGCGGCCAGGAACTCGATGATCTCGCTGTCGGACAAGCCAATCCGACCACCGACTGCGCGAGACAAGGACGATGCCAACAGCAGCGTCATCACTTGCTGGGCGGCATCGCCGTCCAGTTCGTCATCGATGGTTTCCGCGATGGCATTACCGTTGTCGGCGATGTCGCGGGTGAGGGCTGGCATCAACTTTGGCGCGATGCGTTCGATCTCGTCTTTGACTTGATCGTCATTGAGTGCCAAATGCTGGGTGCCGATGAGGAAAACGTCGTCTGCTTCCCGTTCCGCAACACTCTTCAATAACCGGGCGGTGAACTGCATCAAGCCACGGGTCTGGCGGAAGCCTTCGTTCTCCTTGAACAGGGCGACCAGATGCTTGAATGAGGGATGGAACGGATAGGTCTCGCGAACTTGCTCGGCAATCTGTTCCAGGCTGGCGGCGACAATGTAGCCCCCATCTTCGGCCTTCTTGATCTGCTGGGCGTATTCGTCGGCGATGTCAGCGATGATGCGCTCGTCGGGAAGTTCGTCAATCAGTCGCTTCTTGAGGATCTCGTAGATCTCGTTACCGGCCAGTTGCACCGGCGTGATCGTCATTGCCTGACGGCGGGTTTCCTGCTGCAGATTGGAAATGGCATCCCCGAGAGCCTTGGTCTGCGCTTTGTAGCTGCCGGAAAGGTTGGCGACGACGATGGCGCAGTTGGGCAACTCAAGCGCGGCACTCATCAAGCTGCTGAGGCTGTAAACCACCATGTTCGCGAGCGTGCCCTGTCCAAACACCTGGGTGCTGGCGTTGTCAAGGTAGGGGGGCAACTCGTCGAGCAAGATCAGCGTGGGCTTGTCCCCAATGATTTCTTTCCACTGACGTTGGTCGACCGCTTTGGGGCCATTGACCCAGTAGGGCTTAATGGCCTCGGCTTCGCCTAGCTGCGTCGCGATTTCGCCCCAGATGTAGTTGTCGGGGTTGTTGCGACCGTTGAAAGCGGCGATGCGGGCCTGACCGAAATCCACGCGATCACTCAAGTCAGTGGCAAGGACTTCCGGACGCAGATGAGGATGCCGCGCCAGCAGACCAAGCGCGATCATCATGTGCGTCTTACCGCCACCCATTGCTTGGGTCAGTTCGAAGACGGCCTGATCAGACTTGCCGGACAGGCGCAGTAGGCCTTCGCGGAAGAGTTGCTCCATGCCGTGCGTGACGAAGTTGCGCGAGAAGAACTCTCGACCGTCACCCGCGTCATGAATCAGATCGGCCAGGTTCTCGATGCCCTGACTCATCCGGTAGTCTTGAATGACCGGATTGAACCGGCAGGCCTGCTTAACCGTCTTGATCATGAACGCTCTCCACTCTTGTTCTCGGTTTCGGAGTCGGGGATGGCAATGCCTCGCTGCTCGCAGTAGCCACGAATCAAGACCTCGATCATGTTCGCGATGGAGCGATGCTCCGCGTGAGCTGCGACGCGCAATGCCTCCTTCAAGCTCGGATCGATCCGAAAGGTCAGCGTGGCGGTTTTGCTGTTGGCCATAGCCTCTCCTGACACTACTGCAAATGTACTGCAGCCTACAGTATCCGGATTTCATCAACAATCAGTTGATGTTTGCCTCCGATTATCAAGCGCGGATAGTCGAAGCCTATTACAGCCCTAGATAACGGCAGTGAATGCCATCATCTCCAAGCATGATTGCGGTCGACCATAACCAAGACTCTCTGGCATGGCGATCTGTCTACTTTTCGCCTGTAAACAATCCATGCAGCACCTGACTGCACCCTCCCGATAAACATACCTTGCTGGAATGGGAAAGCCCCGATTACTGTATATATAAACAGCACTACGAGTAGCAAGTTATGAGCACCGCACTTATCATCGGTCCGCTACAGCATAGCCGTACAGCCCTCCCCCTCTTTGATGCACGCGTTCCAGCCGGCTTTCCCAGCCCGGCGCTGGACCACATGGAACACAAGCTCTCGCTCGATGCGCTGCTGGATTTGCAAACACCGCACACCTACGTGGTGTCCGTTAGCGGTGACAGCATGGCAGGGGCCGGCATCTTCGACGGTGACCATCTGATCGTCAGCCGCGCTATCACAGCAAGGCCGGGGCATGTGGTGGTTGCCTGCCTTAACGGCGATGTCTTGGTAAAGCGCCTGGCCCAAGAACAGGGCCAGTTCATCCTGCGCTCGGAGAACCCGGCCTACTCTCCGCGCTATATCCTGGAAAACGATGAGCTGACGATCTGGGGCGTCGTCACTCACAGCCTGCGGAACCACCTCACTCATGGCTGATCCTGTGTACGCACTGGTCGACTGCAACAGCTTCTACGCCAGCTGCGAGCGTGTCTTTCGTCCGGATCTGTTGCGCACGCCCATCGTGGTGCTCAGCAACAACGACGGCTGCGTGATTGCCCGCTCTGCCGATGCCAAGCCGTTCGTGAAAATGGGCGCCCTCTTCCACGAGATCAGAGGCGACCTCAAGCGCCATGGGATCGTCGCCTTCAGCAGCAACTACGCCCTCTATTAAGTTAGGTGGAATGCTTTTGAGCTAGGCTGAATCCGTTGACGCTCAGGGGGCGCCCATGACCACCACCCCATTGCACAAGCAAGTGTTAAGTCGTTATTCCAGTGTACAAGCTTGGCTGGAGCTCTTGGGTAATCTGGGGCGTGCGCCGGCCACCCTTGACGCCTATGGCCGTGCCCTTGCGCATTACTTATTGCATTGCGAAGGGAGTGGGCTGAAACCCGAATCCGCGACATTCGAACAAGTCACGCTCTACATCCGTGAGCTGCTACCTGGCGCAAAGAGCGCGGTGGCGAATTCAACCTTGCACCAGCGGCTTACTGCTATCCGGTTGTGGTACGACCACCTCGTTTTTCAGGGTCTTTGCGAGCACAACCCCGTGCCCCGCGGACAGCATGGTCGGCTGGCCCAAGTGCCTGGACATGGAGGGTTTGTCAGGGGCTTGCTCCCACGGCTGATTAAGTTGCCAGACATTCCCACCGATGAGCAGTGGCGACACTTTCTCAGTATTGCGGCCAGGTCGTCTATCCGTGATCGACTAATGCTGTCGTTGGCGTATTTCGGGGCTCTTCGCCGTGCCGAGTTGGTGGCCTTGCGTATTGAGGATTTAGACGTTGCACACCGACTGATCTCGGTGCGAGCGGAAACGACCAAAGGCAAACGCAGCCGCGTCGTGTGCTACAGCCCAGACATTGCACCTGTCTTGATAGAGCATCTACATGCTCTTCGCGGCGCTGGCTGGATGCGAGGTTCGTTGTTTCGATCAGCATCAGATCGTAATCGAGGCTCCCC